>NZ_JAICBZ010000004.1:0-105486 GCF_020179405.1 Xinfangfangia pollutisoli
CCGGCGACCTTCACCTCGCGCCGCGATGCCGGGCTTACCCAGCCTTCGGCCGATCGCCGGGCAACGCTCGCCGCGCCGCGCCCCGATCCCGAGGCCGAGCAGCCCGCCCTGGCCCTGGGCACGCCCGCCGATGCCGAACGCCCGCCGCTGCCGGTCGATGCCTTCATCCGCGCGCTGCAATTCCCCGAAACGCCCGAGGACAAGGAAGGCTTCCGCGCCCTGCGCCTGGCGCTGGAAGACCGCGAGGTCGCCAGGTTGATCCGCGCCGCCCAGGATGTGCTGACCCTTCTCAGCCAGGAGGGGATCTATATGGACGACCTGCAGCCCGAACTGGCGCGGCCCGACCTGTGGCGCCGCTTTGCCGCCGGCGAACGCGGCCGGCCGATCGCCGCGGTGGGCGGGATCCGCGACCGCGCCTCGCTGGCGCTGACCGCCAGCCGCATGCGCGAAGACACGATCTTCCGCGACGCCGCGCATCACTTCCTGCGGACTTTCGACAAGGTCTTCCAGGCCTTCGAAAAGACCGCCAGCGATGCCGAGATCATTGATCTGGCCGATACCCGCACCGCGCGGTCCTTCATGCTGATCGGCCGCGTCGCCGGCGTCTTCGACTAGGGCGCGGCATCCGTCTCGGCCTGCCTTCCTCTCTGTCCAAATATCCCGGGGGTCCGGGGGCAGCGCCCCCGGCCTCTCTGCCGCCCGCCCCGCCTTCCGGCCGTTTCTGGGCTTGTCCTCACCGCGGCTCTCGCCCAGGACTGGGGCATGCAAGCCCCCATCCACCACCCTTTCCCCGAACCGCCGCCCGAAGGCGAGGCGCGCGAGGTTGCGCCTGGCCTGATGTGGATGCGCCTGCCGCTGCCGATGGCGCTGGACCATGTGAACGTCTATGCGCTGGACACGCCCGAGGGCTGGGTGCTTCTGGATACCGGCTTTGACAGCCGCCGCAGCCGGGCGATCTGGGAGCGGCTTCTGGCCGGGCCGCTGGCCGGCCGTCCGGTGGTGCGGGTGATCGTCAGCCATCACCATCCCGACCATGTCGGCCTGGCCGGCTGGTTCCAGGCCCGCGGCGCCGAGCTGATGATGACCCAGACCGCCTGGCTGTTCGCCCGCATGCTGGTGCTGGACGTGCAACCCACGCCCACGCCCCAGGCGATGGCGTTCTGGCGCCGCGGCGGCCTGTCGGCCGAGGCGCTGGCGCGGCGGGCGGCCGAGCGGCCGTTCAACTTCGCCGACATGGTCCATCCGATGCCGCCGGGCTTCACCCGCCTGGCCGAGGGGCAGCGCCTGACCCTGGCGGGGCGCGACTGGCAGATCCGCATCGGCCATGGCCATGCGCCGCATCATGCCACCCTCTGGTCCGAGGGGCCGGAGCCGATCGTACTTGGTGGCGACCAGCTTCTGCCCGGGATCTCGGCCAATATCGGCGTCTACCCGACCGAGCCCGAGGCCGATCCGCTGGCCGAATGGCTGGCCTCGTGCCGGGCGCTGGCCGTTCACGCAAGCGCCGACCAGCTGGTGCTGCCCGGCCACAAGCTGCCCTTCACCGGCCTGCCCTTCCGGCTGCGCCAGATGATCGAGAATCACGAAAACGCGCTGGCCCGCCTGCTCGAGGCGCTTGTCCGCCCCAAGACCGCGGTCGACTGTTTCCCGCTGCTGTTCAAGCGCCCGATCGGCCCCGCCGAAGAGGGGCTTGCCCTGGCCGAATCCATCGCGCATCTGAACCATCTGTGGCATCGCGGGCTTGTCCGCCGTGCTGCTGCCCCTTCGGGCGCCTGGCTTTGGGAAAGGATCTGATCATGGCGAAAGCCCCCGCTTCCCCCGCCGCGCCGGCCAAGTCAAAGACGAAGACGCCGGCTGCGAAGACGCCTGCCAAAACGGCGGCCAAATCCCGCAGCGCCAAGGCGCAGGCGGCCCAGAAAAGCCCGGCCGAATGGGCGCATGACCGGCTGGTGCTGTATATCCGCAACTTCGAAACCCAGCTGGATTCCGCGCAGGAAATCGCCATGGGCTTTGCCGGCAGCGAGGCGGGGGTTCTGCGCATCGAGGGGATCGGCTGGTTCGACCCCGATCTGCTGGCCTTCTACGGCCGCGACGAGGACGGGCTGAAGACCCAGCTGATCCAGCATGTCAGCCAGCTGTCGGTGATCCTGCGCGCCGTGCCGAAGACCCTGCCCGAGGAACCGCCGCGCCGCATCGGCTTTGCCCTGCAGCAGGGCGGCTGGGATGGCGGCGAATCCGGCGACGGCTCGGCCAGCGTCTGACGGCATGCGAGGGCGGGCCATGCGAGGGGGGGCCTTGCGGCGCTTGCCCCCGTGACAGGCCGGGATGAATCGGGTAAGGCTCTGCCAAACCACGCGATAACAGGGATTGCGCAATGGCCGACCACGCGACCACCGAATACAAGCCGGGCTCGATGGACATCCGCGAACAGGAAAAGACCTTCGCGGGCTTCGTGCGCATGTCGATCTGGACGGTTGCCGTCGTGATCGTGATCCTGGTGTTCATGGCGCTGGCCAATTCCTGATCCGGCCGGCTGATCCCGGCCCCGCCCCTGCAAGGAGCCCCCGTGATGCTGCGCCTTCTGGCCGCGCTGGCCTGCCTTCTGACGCTTGCCGCCTGCGGCGCCGACCGGACCTGGGCGCCTGATGACAAGGTGGCCGCCGCGCATTACGTGGCGGGGCCGCCGGCCTCGATCACGCTGATCACGGTGATCAATGACCGCAACGGCTCGGGTGCGCATTCGGGGCTGATCATCAATGGCGCGGAACGGGTGCTGTTCGACCCGGCGGGCACCTTCTACCACCCCTCGATGCCGATCCGGAACGATGTGCATTACGGGCTGACCGACCGGATGCTGGCCTTCTATCTGGACTATCACACCCGCGACAGCGCCGACGAGAAGTTCCACGTCATCGAAAGCACCAAGATCGTCTCGCCCGAAGTGGCGGCGCTGGTGATGCAGCGGGCCAAGGATTACGGCGCCGTGCCCAAGGCCTATTGCGCCAGCTCGATCTCGTCGATCCTGCGCGGGGTGCCGGGGTTCGAGGGCCTGTCGGCATCGATGTTCCCCAAGGCGCTGGGCCGGTCCTTCGACACGCTGCCGGGCGTTACCTCGCGCGTCATCACCCAACAGACCGATATCGGCCATCACGGCGTGAAGATGGTCGATGATGACGGCAAGCCGGTGAACTAGGCCTTGCCGCGGCCCCGGGCCGGGCTCAGTCTGGCCAGAGGGAGGGCCCGTTGCATATCGCTGCTGTGATCCTGGCCGGAGGAGAGGGCCGCCGCATGGGGGGCGCCGACAAGGCGCTGATCCGGCTGGCGGGCCGGCCGCTGGCGGCGCATCTGGCGGCAGCCTTAGGCCCGCAGGTGCAGGCGCTGGCGATCTCGGCCAATGGCGATCCGGCGCGTTTCGCGGATCTGGGCCTGCCGGTTCTGGCCGATGCGGCGCCGATGGGGCCGCTGTCGGGCATTCTGGCCGGGCTGCTCTGGGCCGCGGGGCAGGGGGCGCAGGCGCTGGTCTCGGCCCCGGTCGATACGCCCTTCCTGCCCGCCGATCTGGTCGCGCGTCTGGCCGCGCCCGGCCCTGCCGTCCCCGCATTGGCGCAGGCCGGCGGGCGGCTGCATCCAGCGGTGGCGCTGTGGCCGGTGGGGCTGGCCGCGCCGCTGGCGGCCTTCCTTGCCTCCGGCGCCAAACCGCGGGTCACCGATTTCGCCTTTGCCCAGGGCGCGCAGGCGGTTGAATTTCCCGATCCGGCCGCTTTCGACAATCTGAACACGCCCGAAGACCTGGCCGCAGCCGAGGCCCGGCTTGCGGCGCCCGCAGGCGAGGGCCGCGGATGAGGGTCTATGGCGTCATCGGCTGGAAGAACGCCGGCAAGACCGGGCTGATGGAGCGGCTGGTGGCCGAGATCACCGGGCGCGGCCTGACCGTGTCGACCGTCAAGCATGTGCATCACGATGTCGATCTGGACCAGCCCGGCAAGGATACCTACCGCCACCGCCAGGCCGGGGCGTCGGAAGTCGTGCTGGCCTCGGCCCATCGCTTCGCGCTGATGCGCGAACATCGCGGGCCCGAGCCGGATCTGGCGCAGGTTCTGGCCCGGCTGGCGCCGGTCGATCTGGTGCTGGTCGAGGGCTACAAGCGCGACGCCCACCCGAAGATCGAGGTCTGGCGGGCCGAGACCGGCCATCCGCTGATCCAGCCCGTCGATCCGCTGGTGCGGGCCATTGCCACCGATGCCGCCCTGCCGCAGCCGGTTGCCGTGCCGGTGCTGGACCTGAACGATACCGCCGCGATTGCCGATTTCATCCTGCGGGAGGCGGGGCTTGCGCTTTGACCGCGTCATCGTGGCCGATTGGTCGGCGGCCAACCTGCCCACCTCGGCCCGCCATCGCGCCAATGCGATCTGGATCGGCTGCCATGACGCCGAAGGCGGCGCCGAATGGCATCACCGCACCCGCGCCGAGGGCGAGGCGCAGCTGGGCGCGCTGATCGATGCGGCGCGGGCGGCGGGGCAGCGGCTGCTGTTGGGGTTGGATTTCGCCTTCGGCTATCCCCGCGGTTTCGCCGCGGCGCTGACGGGCGAGGCCCGCGCGCCCGCCGTCTGGCGCTGGCTGGCCGCGGCGATCGAGGATGGCCCCGACAACCGCAACAACCGCTTCGCCGTGGCCGCGCAGATCAACGCGCTGATCCCGGGCGGGCCCGGCCCGTTCTGGAGCCATCCGTCCAAGCAATCCTGGCCCGGCCTGCCGCCGCGGCGCGAGGGCATCGACCTTGCGGCGCTGGGCCTGGCCGCGACCCGGGTGACCGAGGCGCTGGCGCCGCCGGCGAAATCGCCCTTCATGCTGTTCAACCCGGGCGCCGTCGGCTCGCAATCCCTGCTGGGCCAGCCGATGCTGCACCGGCTGTCGCAGCGCCCGGGCGTGGCGGTCTGGCCCTTCGATCCGGTCGAGGAGGCGCCGGTGGTCGTGGCCGAGGTCTACCCCTCGCTTCTGGCCGGGCCGGTGGCGCGGCTGGCGCTGGCCGAAGAGATCCCGGCCGATCAGGCGCAGGTGCGGCTTCTGTCGCGGGCGCTGTGGCGGCTGGGGCAGGAGGGGCGGCTGGCGGCTCTGTGGCAGGCCCCGGATCCGGCCCCGGAAGAGGGTTGGATCCTGGGCTGCGGTCAGGCGGCGCTGCTGGCCTCGGCCCTGGCCGAGCCCGCCGTCGCGGTGGAGGCCGGACCATGCCCAGCCTGATCCGCGGCTTTCCCGAAGCGCAGCGCGACCAGGCGGCGCGGCTGTACTGGGAGGCGTTCGGTGGCAAGCTGGGCACGGTTCTGGGCCCCGAGCCGCGGGCGCTGGCCTTCCTTGGCCGCATCCTGCGCGCGGATCACTGTTTTTCGGTGCTGGATGACGACGGGCAGCTGATCGGCATCGCGGGGTACAAATCGCCCCAGGGCGGCTTTGCGGCGGGTGGGTTCCCCCAGATGCGCGCGGCCTATGGCGGTTTCGGCGCGCTGTGGCGCAGCCTGGCCCTGTGGACGCTGAGCCACGAGGTCGACAATGAACGCTTCCTGATCGACGGCATCGCGGTGACCCGCCGCGCCCGCGGCCTGGGCGTCGGCACCGCGCTGATCGAGGCGCTGTGTGCCGAGGCGCGGCAGCGTGGCTACAAGGCGATCCGGCTGGAGGTGATCGACAGCAATATCCGCGCCCGGGCGCTGTATGCGCGGCTGGGATTCGTGCCGCTGCGCACCGACCGGCTGGGGCCCTTGGCGCTGCTGTTCGGCTTCCGCGCCGCAACGACGATGGTTCGCGGGCTTGACGAAGATTGACCCGCACGTCACGGAGGGCCATGGCTTGACGCCGCCGACCCCGGGCGCGACTGTGGCGCCAGACAGGACAGACCGATGACAGGCAAGCAGAAAAACTCTGGCGTCGAAGGCTTTCTCGCCCCGCTTTCCGCGCGTCTGGCGCGGCTGCGCGGGCTTGAGGCGGCCGTGTTCTGGGAAAGCGGCGGCTGGCCCGACGCGCCGGCCGAGATCCTGGAACCGGAAGAGATCGTCTTCTATCTGGAAGGCCTGGTTGAGGAAGGCTTCTGCCTGGAATGGCGGCTGGTCGGCCTGGCCGATGCGCCCGCGCAGCCCGATCATCTGCGGATCTATGTCTGGGAAAATGGCGCCGCACCGCCGGGCCCCGAGGCCGAGAGCCTGGTGGTGATCGCGGTGCAAAGGCAGGACGGATGAAATTTCTGCGCGGTTTCGGCCCGGTCCATCCGCAGATGAGCCTGCGCGAAGTGGTGCTGGCGGCGCTGGGCGCGGGGGTCTTGCTGGTGGTGACCGCGCTTGGCCTGTCGCTGACCGCCGGCAAGGCCGCGACGCTGGCCCTGCTGGCGCCCTTTGGCGGGACGGCGCTGGTCCTGGTGGCGCTGCCGGAAAGCCCGCAGGCGCAGCCCTGGCCGGTGGTGCTGGGCCTGTTCCTGTCGGCCCTGTCGGCCGAGATCGTGATCCACCTTGCCCCCTCGCCCCTGCCGCTATGGGGTCTGCCGCTGACGGTGATGCTGGCGACGCTGCTGATGGCGGTGACCCGGTCGCTGCATGCGCCGGGCGGGGCCATGGCGCTGTGCGTGGGGCTGATGGGGGCGGAAGGCCGGAAGGCCGATTTCCTGTTTCCCTTCCTGCAGGCCGGGGCGGGCGCTGCGATGCTGGTCGCGCTGGCGATCTTCTGGCACTGGCTTATGAACAACCGCTATCCCGGCAAGGGCTGATCCGATGACCGACCCCAAGGCCTTTTCCGATCTGCACGCCGCCTGCGCGGCCGAGGGCACGATCCTGTTCACCCTCTCGATCCTCGATCCGGCCGCCGGCGTCTCGCGCCGCGCCTATACCTCGCATCCGGTGGAATATCCGGTGCAGGGCACCAAGCCGATGGAGCGGGACGCCTGGTTCATCGACTGTGTCGAGGGCCGCAACACCTTTGTCGCCAACACGCCCGAGGGCTTTCGCGACCATTTCTTCGACCATGCGCTGATCGAAAGCATGGGCCTTGGCTCGGCGGTGAATATCCCGCTGGCGGCCAGCGCACAGGCGCCGGTGACGGCGACGGTCAACCTGCTGGCGGGGCCGGGCCATTTTAGCGCCGAAAAGCTGGCGCGCTATGCGGCGCTGACCGAAGCCCACCGCCCGGCCATTCTGGCCGCGCTGTCGGACCTGACCTAGGCCCATGGCCTTCACGCTGCGGCAGCTGCAATTCTTCGTGGCCGCAGCCGAGGCCGGATCGGTAACCGGCGCCGCCCGCGCCCTGTCGATCAGCCAATCCTCGATCACCGAGGCGATCCGCGCGCTGGAAGACGATCTGGGTGTCTTGCTGTTTGACCGCCAGGCCCGGGGACTGCTGATCACCCAGAAGGGCAGCGCCTTCCTGCGCCATGCCCGCACCATTCTGGCCGATGTGGCCGCCGCCCGGTCAGCCTTTCGCGACGAGACCGAACAGCCGCCCGGCCGGCTGGCGCTGGGGGTCACCTCGCTGGTCGCGGGCTATGTGCTGTCGGATATCCTGTCGCGCTACCGCCGCGCCTTTCCGCGGGTCGAGCTGAACGTGACCGAGGACAATGGCGATTACCTGCAGCATCTGCTGATCGGCGGAGAGCTGGATGTTGCGGTGCTGCTGACCTCGTCGGTCAAGGATCGCATGGCGCTGAATGTGGAAACGCTGGTCGTTTCGCCCTATCGGCTGTGGCTGCCGCTGGGCCATCCCCTGGCCGATCAGGAATCGATCGCGCTGGAGGACATGGCGGGCCAGCCGCTGATCCAGCTGATGGTGGACGAGATCGAGGAATCGACCCGCCGGCTTACCGCCGCCCTGCCGGTGAAGCCGCAGATCGCCTTCCGCACCCGCAGCGTCGAGGCGGTGCGCAGCCTGGTCGCCACGGGCGCGGGCCTGGCGATCCTGCCCAGCCTGGTCTACCGGCCCTGGTCCCTGGAAGGCGACCGGATCGAGATCCGCGATGTCTCGGGCGACCTGCCCTCGGTGCAGGTCGGACTGGCCTGGCGCCGGGGCGCGCCGCTGTCGCGCCCGGCGCATGATTTCATTCGCTCGGCCCAGGGGGCCATTGCCGAACGCTAGAAGGCCAAGGCCTTAGCGGGATCCGGCCATGAACACGTAATAGGTCCGCCCGCCGGCCGTGGCCGTGCCCAGCCCCATGCTGCGCGCACCGCTGTTCAGGATATTCTCCCAATGCTTGGACGACCCCTTCCAGATCCGCACCGGGGCCGAGGCCGAGCTTTCGGTCGACCGGGCGACATTCTCGACGCCCGATCCGAAGCCCGCGCCCCTTAGGCGCGACGGGAAGCCCGCATGCGACAGTTTCGCATCCGCCGCCATCTTGCAGGCATGCTTTGCCGCCGCCGCGCCCAGATCGGCATTCACCGACAGCCGGGGCAGGCCCTTCTTGGCGCGTTCGCCATTGATCCAATCGGCCAGGCTGGCCTCGATCGCGGCCGCATCCTTCGGCTTCGAACAGGCCAGGGCAGCCCCGCCCAGTGTCACTCCCAGCACAGCGGCGGCCAGCGCCAATCGGATTCGCATCGTTTCAACTCCCTCACCAAGCCTTGGGTCTTGCCGCACCATAGCGCGCTCGCCCGGGGACGGAACGCCCGGTTGGGGCAGATGGTTCCTGCCATCGGTTTTTCCGAATGCAGGCTTCCGGGTTTTGTTATTGCGAAACGCGGCGGCGCGGAAGAGGCTTGCGGCATGACCGGATCACCGGCGCCCCGCCCGTTGCGGCGGGTTATCCAGCAGGGAGCCCCAGATGACGATCTCGAAGACCATGAAGCTGATGGCCGGCACCGCGCTTTCTGCGCTGACCGGCCTTACCCCCGTTCTGGCCCAGGTGAGCGAACTTGGCACCGGCGAAGGCGCGGTGAACATCGTCGCCTGGCCCGGCTATATCGAGCGCGGCGAAACCGACAAGGCCTTCGACTGGGTGACCAAGTTCGAAACCGCGACCGGCTGCAAGGTCAACGTCAAGACGGCGAACACCTCGGACGAGATGGTGGCGCTGATGAACGAAGGCGGCTTCGACCTGGTCACCGCCTCGGGCGATGCCTCGCTGCGGCTGGTGGCCGGCAAGCGGGTGCAGCCGATCAACACCGATCTGATCCCCTCGTGGTCGAAGGTGGATGACCGGCTGAAGGATGCCGGCTGGCATACGGTTGGTGGCGTGCATTACGGCGTACCCTACATGTGGGGGCCGAACGTGCTGATGTACAATACCGAAGTGTTCAAGGAACCGCCGACCTCGTGGAAGGTGGTGTTCGAGAAGATGGACCTGCCCGATGGCAAGTCGAACCAGGGCCGGGTGCAGGCCTATGACGGGCCGATCCACATTGCCGATGCCGCGCAATATCTGATGGCGCACAAGCCCGAACTGGGCATCACCAACCCCTATGAGCTGAACGAAGACCAATATGCCGCGGCGCTGGATCTCTTGCGGGCGCAGCGCGAACTGGTGGCGCGCTACTGGCATGACGCCTTCATCCAGATGGATGATTTCAAGAATGAGGGCGTGGTCGCCTCGGGCTCCTGGCCGTTCCAGGTCGGGCTGCTGAAATCCGAGGGTCAGCCGGTCGCCTCGACCATCCCGGAAGAGGGGGTGACGGGCTGGGCCGACACCACGATGATGCATGTCGATGCCGAACATCCGACCTGCGCCTATCTGTGGATGGAACATTCGCTGTCCTCGAACCTGCAATCCGACCTGGCGGTCTGGTTCGGCGCCAACCCCTCGGTGCCGACCGCCTGCACCGACGGCTCGGGCATGTCGACGGCTGAAAGCTGCCATGCGAACGGCATGGACGATTTCGACAAGGTCCGGTTCTGGACCACGCCGGTTGCGAATTGCAGCCAGGGCGAAGGCGCCTGCGTGCCTTATTACCGCTGGGTCAGCGACTATATCGGCGTGATCGGCGGCCGCTGAGCGGCGGTCGCCCCCCCTGACCCCGGGGCCCGTCTGCGGCCCCGGGGCGGATCCAAAGCCCGGCGCTTCCGCCGGGGCCCCTTCCTGTTGCCTGGACCTCAGCATGACCTCAGCCGTCGAATTCCGCAGCGTCTCACGCCATTTCGGCCCGGTCAGGGCCGTGGACGGGGTGGATCTGACCATCGCGGAAGGGTCTTTCTTCGCGATGCTCGGCCCCTCGGGTTCGGGCAAGACCACCTGCCTGCGGCTGATCTCGGGCTTTGAACAGCCCAGCGCCGGGGCGATCCGCATCTTCGGCGAGGATGTGTCGCGCGTGCCGCCGCATCTGCGCAACGTGAATACGGTGTTTCAGGATTACGCGCTGTTCCCGCATCTGAACGTGCGCGACAATGTGGCCTACGGGCTGATGGTCAAGGGCGTGGGGCGCGGGCCGCGCCATGCCCAGGCCGAAGAGATGCTGGCGCTGGTCAAGCTGGACGGCTACGGCGACCGGAAACCCGCGCAATTGTCGGGCGGGCAACGGCAGCGGGTGGCGCTGGCGCGCGCGCTGGTGAACCGGCCGCGGGTGCTTCTCTTGGACGAACCCCTGGGCGCGCTGGATCTGAAACTGCGCGAGGCGATGCAGGATGAGTTGAAGGCCCTGCAGCACCGGCTGGGCCTGACCTTCGTCTTCGTCACCCATGACCAGCATGAGGCGCTGTCGATGGCCGACCACCTGGCGGTCTTCAACGAGGGGAAAATCGCCCAGATCGGCACGCCGCAAGACATCTACGACCGCCCCGCCACCCGCTTCGTCGCCGATTTCGTCGGGTCTTCCAACGTCCTGCCCCCGGCGCTGACCCGGGCGCTGGGCGGGCCCGAGGCCTGGGCCTCGCTGCGCCCCGAGGCGGTGCGCCTGGCGGCCGCGGGGCCGGTCACCGGCCCGGTGACGGCGCTGCGCTATCTGGGCGTCGGCACCCGCGTGGCGGTAAGGCTGGGCGAGACCGAAGTCGCCGCCCTGATCCCGGCCGGCCAGCCCCTGCCCGCCGAGGGCGAGATCGTGGCGCTGGCCTTCGACCCGTCGGCCCTGCATGTGATGGAGGGCGCCCGATGATCCGACCCTGCACCTGGCCCAACCGGCAGAGGGGGGCTCTGCCCCCTGCGTCCTTGGCTCTGGGGGAAGCGGCATGAGCGGCGCGGTCCTTCCCGCCCGCGGCCCGGGCGACCGGCTGACCGGCCTGTTCTGGCGCCGGCCCTGGCTGCTTCTGCTGCTGCTGATCGCGCCGCCGCTGCTGTGGCTGGGCGTGGTCTATATGGGATCGCTGGCCGCGCTTTTGCTGCAAAGCTTCTATTCCATCGACGAGTTTTCCGGCATCGTCGTGCCGGAATTCACTCTGAAAACCTATGCCGAGCTGTTCCGGGCGCAGAACCTGGACATCATCCTGCGCACCGTCACCATGGCGGCGGCGGTGACGCTGGCCTGCGCGGCGCTGGCCTTCCCGATCGCCTATTTCGCCGCCCGCTATGCCAAGGGGCCCTGGAAGGCCGCCTTCTATCTGGGCGTCATGCTGCCCTTGTGGTCCAGTTACCTGGTCAAGGTCTATGCCTGGAAGCTGATCCTTGCCAAGGAAGGCATCCTCGGCTGGGCCGCCGAGCGCACGCATACCGGCTTCGTCATCGACGGGCTGCTGTCGATCCCGGGTCTGCAGGGATCCAGCCTGTCGACCTCGCCCATCGGCACGTTTCTGGTCTTCGTCTATATCTGGCTGCCCTACATGATCCTGCCGATGCAGGCGGCCCTCGAACGCGTGCCGCAATCGATGCTGGAAGCCTCGGCCGATCTGGGCGCCACCTCGCGCCAGACCTTCCGCTCGGTGATCCTGCCCCTGGCGCTGCCGGGGGTGGTCGCGGGATCGATCTTCACCTTCTCGCTGACGCTGGGCGACTACATCATCCCGCAGATCATTGGCAATTCGGCGAATTTCATCGGCATGGCGGTTTATCAGCTGCAGGGCACGGCGGGGAACATCCCCTTGGCCGCTGCCTTCGCCGTGGTGCCGATCGGGATCATGCTGGTCTATCTGTGGCTTGCCAAACGCGCGGGGGCTTTCGATGCGCTCTGACCGATCCCCGCTGGCGCTGAAACTGGCGGCCTTTGGCGGCTTGCTGTTCCTGCATCTGCCTATCCTCTTGATCTTCCTCTACGCCTTCACCACCGAGGAGCGCAGCTATCAGTTCCCGCCGCCAGGGCTGACCACGAAATGGTTTGCGGTGGCCTGGTTCGACCGGCCCGACATCTGGCCGCCGCTTTACCTGTCGCTGAAGGTCGCGGCGATTTCCACCGTGATGGCGTTGATCCTGGGCACGTTCTGCGCCGCGGCCATGAGCCGGGCCCGGTTCTTCGGCCGCGACCAGATCACCTTGCTGGTCCTTCTGCCCATCGCGCTTCCGGGCGTGATCACCGGCATGTCGCTGCGTTCGGCCTTTGGGGTGATGGACATCCCCTTCTCGACCTGGACCATCGTTCTGGGCCACGCCACCTTCTGCATCGTCATCGTCTACAACAATGCCGTGGCGCGGTTCCGCCGCCTGTCGGGCGGGATTCTTGAGGCGAGCGCCGATCTGGGCGCCAACAGTTTCCAGACCTTCCGCCATGTGCTGCTGCCCAATCTGGGCTCGGCCCTGCTGGCGGGCGGCATGCTGGCCTTCGCGCTGTCCTTCGACGAGGTCATCGTCACCACCTTCACCGCCGGCCAGCAATCGACCCTGCCGATCTGGATGCTGAACGAACTGGTCCGCCCGCGCCAGCGCCCGGTCACCAATGTGGTGGCGATCGTCGTCTTCGCCGCGACCTTCCTGCCGATCCTGGCCGCCTATTACCTGACCCGCGGCGGGTCCGAGACCGCTGGCATGGGGAAATGAGGGAGACATTCATGGACACGCTTGCCACCATCGACACCGCCCTGCTGATCGGTTCCGCCTTCGAGCCGGGGCAGGAAGCGGCAGAGCCGATCCTGAACCCGCGCACGGGCGGGCTGATCCTGGATGTGGCCGAAGCCTCGACCGGGCAGATCGACCGTGCCGTCGCCGCCGCGCGCGTGGCCTTCGAGACCTGGTCGCGCACCACGCCCGCCGAACGCTCGGCCGCGCTGTTGCGCATCGCCGACCGGATCGAGGCCGAGGCGCAGGGCTTTGCCGCGCTGGAGGCGCTGAACTGCGGCAAGCCGATCAATGCCGCGCTGAATGATGAACTGCCTGCCGTGGTCGATTGCTTCCGCTTCTTCGCGGGCGCCGTGCGCACCCAGCAGGGCCAGGTGGCAGGCGAATATCTGGCGGGCCATACCAGCATGATCCGCCGCGATGCGGTGGGCGTGGTGGCCAGCATCGCGCCCTGGAATTACCCGTTGATGATGATGGCCTGGAAGCTGGCCCCGGCCCTGGGGGCCGGCAATACGGTGGTGTTCAAACCTTCGGAACAGACGCCGCTCAGCGCCTTGAAACTGGCGCGCATCCTGGCCGAGGAATTGCCGGAAGGCGTGGTCTCGGTGCTGACGGGGCGGGGCCAGACCGTGGGCAATTACCTGATCCACCATCCGGGCATCGACATGATCAGCCTGACCGGCGATGTGGCGACCGGCCGCAAGATGCTGGATGCGGCCGCCAAGACGGTGAAGCGGACGCATCTGGAACTGGGCGGCAAGGCGCCGGTCCTGGTCTTTGACGATGCCGACATCCCCGCGGTGGTCGAGGGGCTGCGGGCGTTTTCCTTCTACAATGCCGGGCAGGATTGCACCGCCGCCTGCCGGGTCTATGCCGGGCGCAAGGTCTATGACCGGCTGGTCGCCGATCTGACCGCCGCGGCGGGCGCCATCCCGCTGGGCGAGGCAGACGATACGCTGAACGAGATCGGCCCGCTGATTTCCCAGCGCCAGCGCGACCGCGTGGCCAGTTTCGTGAACCGCGCCCGCGAGTTGAACCATGTCGAGGTGACGACGGGCGGCGAGGCGATGGAGCAGGGCTTCTATTACCGCCCCACTGTGGTGGCCGGCGCCCGCCAGGAAGACGAGATCGTGCGGCGCGAGGTTTTCGGGCCGGTCGTTTCCGTGACGCCGTTTTCCGACGTGGATCAGGCGGTGGTCTGGGCGAATGACAGCGATTATGGGCTGGCGTCCAGCGTCTGGACGCGTGACGTGGGCCGCGCGATGGCAACCGCGGCGCGGCTGCGCTACGGCTGCACCTGGATCAACACCCATTTCATGCTGGTCAACGAAATGCCGCATGGCGGGCTGAAACAGTCGGGCTATGGCAAGGACATGTCCAGCTACGCGCTGGAGGATTATTCCGTGGTGCGGCATGTGATGGTGAAGCACGGGTGATGGGCCCGCGAATGTGCATGTCGCGCTTCTTAACTGGGTGGTCAGGTTTAACCTAGTGAAATGCCAAGCTTGGCGGCGGTCTCCTGCTTCAAATATGCAACGGCCAGGTCTTTGAGCATTCCAAGTGTCATGCCTCCGACCGCGGCGGCGCCGCTCTTTGCCTTATTCCAAACGGTATCATTGCGGATTGCGTCGAGAAAGTCGTGCCCTTTCGCTGTCATGCGCATGGTCCCGCGGCCGACTTCCGTCTACATGCCTTCGTCCGCCAACAGAAGCATATGGTACCTGCGTCTACGCTCCTCCTCTGATGAGCTATGTGTCGTGCCTGGCACAAGGATCAGCCAATCGTCTTGCTTTTCGAACTCGAAAAGCAGAGTGCGAATAAGATCGTCATCTCGTTTCATGACTATTCACCCCGCCGCCTTCTCCAGCACCTCTTCCGCCCAGGCATTCAGGCTTTTGCCCGCCAGTTCCGCGGCCAGTGCCGCCTTGCGATGCACTTCCGGGTCCACGCGGAACATCATCTGGCCGGAATAGGCCTTTTGCGGCTCTTTCCCGATCTTTGCACAGGTTTCGAGATAATCATCCACCGCTTCGCGAAATGCCTCGCGCAGGCCTTCTACCGTGTCGGCATGAAATCCTACCCCATCGCGGATGCCGGCAAGCTTTCCGGTGAAGATGCCGTCTTCGTCATCGTATTCGATTCGGGCTGAATAGCCCTTGTAGCTCATCGCATTGCTCATGGTTTCACCCCGATGCGCTCCAGAAAATCTCGCGCTGCCCGCACCTGATAGCGCTTCGCCTCTTTCGCCGGATGCGGCCGGTGAAACGTCTCGACCTCGGCCCCACACAGGAAGCGCACCCGCGATCCGCGGCCTTCCACCAGTTCCGCCCCCGACCAGATCAGCAAGCTTTCGATATCGGCCCAGACAAGAGTGCCCGAGACCGGATCGGTGAAAACAGCCTCTAGCGTGCGGCGATGCTTGCTGTTCATGCTTGCAAGATAGCAAAGCTTGCAGTTTTTGCAAGCGCAAGGTGGGGCGAAGCCCTCGACGCGCCGTTTCGAGAAATGAAAACCCCCGGTCCGGGGAGGGCGGACCGGGGGTGGTTTCGGCTGACCGACAGGGGGGGGATATGTCAGCCGGTGACGCGGCGGATCAGGCTTTCGCCCAGGAACAGCGGGACCAAAGTCGCATGCGCAGCCGCGATCACGAAAAGCGCCGCCCCCGTCCCGACCCCGCAGCGCCCGGTCTGGCGGGCCAGACCGAAGGCGCCGGCGGCAAGGCGGCCGGGAAAATCCGCCGGGGCAGACCAATTGCCGGTGTTGGCGGAACGGGGGGCAGTCATCGTCATCTCCAAGGAATTCAGTATGTTGCGATCAATCTTGATGGGATGACTATGGCCCGGCCCGATGGGCGGGTCCAATGACAAAGCCTGTCATCCGGGCGGGAATGCAAAAGACCCCGGCCGCGGGGCCGGGGTCTTTGCCAGATCCGAAAGATCAGGGCCTCAGCGGCGGTGATCGTCGTCTTCATCCTCGTCATCGGCACCGCCGGCGGGCAGGTTGAAGAAGCTGTCGGCATCCGAGAAATCGGCCGGCGAGGCCTCTTTCTCGTCGGCGCCGAACACTTCCAGCCCGGTCAGCGCATCGGGCATCTTCGGCTCGTCCGCCGACATGCCCAGCGAGGTTTCGGTCGACACCAGCTTGCGCCGCTCGTCATCCGACATGACCGAACCCTCGGCCGCCTTCTTGCGCGCCGCGGCCTGCACGGCGGCATCCAGTTCCGACTGCCGGCACAGGCCCAGGGCGACCGGGTCGATGGGCGTCATGCTTTGGATGTTCCAATGCGTGCGCTCGCGGATCGACTGGATCGTCGGCTTGGTGGTGCCAACCAGCTTGCCGATCGCGCCGTCGGACAGTTCGGGATGGAACTTCACCAGCCACAGGATGGCATTCGGCCGGTCCTGGCGCTTGGACAAGGGCGTGTAGCGCGGCCCGCGGCGCTTGTCTTCGCCCACGGCGGCGGCGTTGTATTTCAGCTTCAGCCGGTACAGCGGATCGGCCTGGCCGCGCTCGATCTCGCCCGGATCCAGCTGGTTGTTGGCGATCGGATCAAAGCCCTTGACCCCGCCGCCCACGTCGCCATCGGCAATGCCCTGCACTTCCAGCTCATGCATGCCGCAGAAATCGGCGATCTGCTTGAAGGTCAGCGTCGTATTGTCCACGAGCCAAACGGCAGTGGCGCGCGCCATGATCGGCTTGTTCATCATCCGGCTCCTTTACAAATCTCTCCCGTGCCGGGAAAACGGCTGCGGACCTGGCCCGCGGTTCTCCTGATGTCGGGGAATTGGGCGCCCATATAGACGGTTTCACAGCCCAGGGGAAGTGAAAATGACGCGAGCCCTGGTGGCGCTTCTGACCCTTGTCCTGCTGTCGGGCCCGCTGCGGGCCGAGGGCGAAAGGGCGGGCGATTTCGACTATTACGTGATGTCGCTCAGCTGGTCTGCGGGCTGGTGCGCGCTGGAAGGCGATGGGCGCGACGATCCGCAATGCGACCCGGGCCGCGGGCTGACCTTCGTGCTGCACGGGCTTTGGCCGCAGCACGACCAGGGCTGGCCCAGCTATTGCCGCACGCCTGAGCGCGATCCGACCCGCGCCGAAACCGCCGCCATGGCCGATATCATGGGCGGGGCGGGGCTGGCCTTCTATCAGTGGAAAAAGCATGGCCGCTGTTCGGGCCTGACCGCACCGGCCTATTACGCCAAGGCGCGGGCGGCCTATCGCAGCATCACCCTGCCGCCGGTCTTCGCCAGGATGACCAAGACGCTGAAAGTCCCGGCCGAGGTGATCGAGGGCGCGTTTCTTGAGGCGAATCCAGGGCTTGCCCGCGACCAGATCACTGTGACCTGCAAGGCCGGCCGGATCGAGGAGGTGCGCATCTGCCTGACCAAGGACCTGCAGCCGCGGCGCTGCGGCGCCGATGCGATCCGCGATTGCCGGCTGAAGGACGCGGTGCTGGATGCGGTGCGGTAAGGGCGGCCTGCGGGCTTAATCCTCGACCTTCAGCACGATCTTGCCGACATGGCCCGGCGTCTCGATCCGCCAATGGGCCGAAGGCGCCTCGGCCAGCGGATATTCGCTGTCCATCACCACCTTGAACGCCCCGCGTTCGATCATCGGCCAGACATGGGTCTCCACCGCCGCGGCGATCCGGGCCTTTTCATTCTCGGATTGCGGCCGCAGCGTCGATCCGGTGATCGTCAGCCGCCGCATCATCACTTCGGCAAAGCTGACCTCGGCCCGGGCGCCCTGCAGGAAGGCGATCTGCACCAGCCGGCCATCATCGGCCAGGGCCTTGATGTTCTTCTCGATATAGGGCCCGCCCACCATGTCGAGGATCACATCGGCCCCGCCCTGGCCGCGGATGATCTTCGACCAGTCCTGACTGCGGTAGTTCAGCGCCAGATCGGCGCCCAGATCGGTGCAGACCTGGCATTTCTCATCGGTGCCGGCGGTGGCAAAGACCCGCGCGCCCAGGGCTTTGGCGATCTGGATCGCGGTTGTGCCGATGCCCGAGGTTCCGCCATGGACCAGAAAGGTCTGCCCCGCCTTCAGTTTGCCGCGCATTACCATGTTCGACCAGACGGTGAAGCAGGTCTCGGGCAGGCAGGCGGCTTCGCGCAGGGGCACGCCCTGCGGGATCGGCAGGGCATGCGCCTCGGGACAGGTGGCATATTCCGAATAGCCGCCGCCCGGCAGCAAGGCGCAGACCTTGTCGCCGATCGCCCAGCGCGTGACGCCCGGCCCGCATTCGACCACCGTGCCCGAACATTCCAGCCCCGGAATGGGCGAGGCATCGGGCGGCGGGGCATAGGCGCCGGCGCGTTGCAGCGCATCGGGGCGGTTCACGCCGGCCCAGGCGATGCGGATCACGATCTGGCCATGGCCCGGCACCGGCACCGGCACCGAGACCGGCTTCAGCACGTCGGGCCCGCCGGGGGCGCTGATTTCCATCGCCAGCATCGAATGCGAAAGCGTCATCGCGGTGTCTCTTTCCTGATCTCAGAACGCGCGCGGGCCCGTATCGCGAACAGGGTCGCGCGGGGCTTGGCGGCCGGGAAGGTCGTCGGGCTGTTTTGGCGCCCGAATCCTTTCCATGATCTTTAGCGGCCCCGCAAGCAGGGCCTTTCCCAGCGGATTGCCCAGAAAAGCGGCCTTCGCCTTTTCAAAGGCCATCACCCCCTCGATCCGGCGATCCAGGAAATCCCAGGTCGCCTGGTGGTCGGGGCTGTCATCGCCCAGCCAGTACAACACGGTCGAGCCATAGACCGCCGCCAGGCTGGCGCGTTTGGTGTACCAGTTCAGATCGTCCGAGCTGTCGCCCAGCGCGCGCCAGATCGCATCGGCACTGGCCCAGACCGCCGCCGCGCCTTCGGCCGCATGCTGGGGCAGGGCGAACAGCGTGGCGCCGCGGCGCACCAGCTCGCGATCGGCCAGATCCAGCCGCAGCCGCACCGCCCGCGCGATCCTGTCGCGAAAGCGCAAGCCGGACAGGTCTTCGCCCGCCAGCGCCGCTTCCATCGCCCGGTCGCCGGCGCGGTGATAGGCCATGGCCAGATCCACCCCGCCGCGCGGAAACAGCGCCCGCGCCAAAGCCGGGTCGGCGCCCGAATCGGCAATCGCGGCCAGAAACGTGGCTTCGGACCAGCCTTCAAAGGGTACATGCGGCAGGGCGGCCGCCAGAATCCGGGATTTCACGTCGTCATCTTGCATTTCGGCCTCCGTTTCGGCGCCACAGGTGGACAAGCGGGCGCCCGGCTGCTATGGGCTGCCCCGCCTGCACATGTCGTGCAACTCTAGCTTAGGAAGGTGGTGACAACCACATGCAGGTCAGCGTCCGCGACAATAACGTCGAACAGGCCCTTCGGGCCCTGAAGAAAAAGCTCCAGCGCGAAGGCGTGTTCCGCGAAATGAAGCTCAAGCAGCATTTCGAAAAGCCTTCGGTCAAGAAGGCGCGCGAACAAGCCGAAGCGGTCCGCCGTGCGCGTAAACTCGCACGCAAGAAGGCTCAGCGCGAAGGCGCGCTCTGATTTCTGGCGGAACGGCGCTTTTCATGGCGTCACGTCCGAACACTGGGGCCGCAAGGCCCGTCAAGGTCAGCCCCCGTCCCGCAAGGCCGGGGGTTTTCCATTTCCGCTAAAGCGGCTTTTCGATCTCCGCTAAAGCGGCAGGGCGGTGGTCTTGACCACGGTTTTCAGCGCGAAGCTGGACTGCATCTTGGCGACGCCGGGCAGCCGCGCCAGCGCGCTGCGATGCAGCCGGGCGAAATCCTCGGTATCGCCGACCGCGATCTTCAGCAGGTAATCGGCCGTGCCCGCCGTCAGATGGCATTCCAGGATCTGCGGCACTTTCGCCACCGCGCGTTCGAAGGCATCCAGCAGCTCTTCGGCCTGCGAATCCAGCGTGATTTCGACAAAGACCGTGCTGGGCAGGCCCAGCCGCCGCGGATCCAGCAGCGCCACATAGCCGGCGATGAACCCGTCTTCTTCCAGCCGCTGCACCCTGCGGTGACAGGCCGAGGGTGACAGGTTCACCCTTTCGGCCAGATCGGCATTGGTGATGCGGCCATCCTGCTGCAATGCAGCAAGAATCCGGCGGTCGGTTGCGTCCAGATCGGAGTTCACGGAAGACTCCTTCACGCCTGAGCGATTTCTTCGAAGATTATTCGAAGGGCAGGCCCGCGCGCCAGCGAGATTTCAAAGCATCGCCGGCGATTTCGCGTCACGCTGCGGGCCTGGGGCCGCTGCGGCTGCGGCCCGCCACAGGGAGAGAGACGATGAAGATCGGATGTCCGAAAGAAATCAAACCGCAGGAGTTCCGCGTGGGCATGACCCCCGACGCCGTGCGCGAGGCGGTGGGTCATGGTCACGCGGTTCTGGTCGAAACCGGCGCCGGCCTGGGCGCGGGGTTCAGCGATGCCGATTACCAGGCGGCGGGCGCGCAGATCGCGGCAAGCGCGGCCGAAATCTTTGCCGCGGCCGAGATGGTGGTGAAGGTGAAAGAGCCGCAGCCGGCGGAACGGCGGATGCTGCGGCCGGGGCAGGTGCTGTTCACCTATCTGCATCTTGCCCCCGATCCCGACCAGACCCGCGACCTTCTGGCCTCGGGCGCGACCTGCATCGCCTATGAAACGGTGACCGACGATCGCGGCGGCCTGCCGCTGCTGGCGCCGATGTCCGAGGTCGCGGGGCGGCTGGCGCCGCAGGTCGGGGCCTGGACGCTGCAGAAGGCCAATGGCGGGCGCGGGGTTCTGCTGGGCGGCGTGCCGGGGGTTCTGCCGGCCAAGGTGCTGGTGATCGGCGGCGGCGTCGTGGGCACGCATGCGGCGCGGGTCGCGGCTGGCATGGGTGCCGATGTCACGGTGATCGACCGCTCGATCGCCCGGCTGAAATATCTGGACGATGTGTTCGCAGGCCAGTTCCGCAACGCCTTTGCCAGCGCCGCGACCACGCTTGCGCTGGCGCGTGAGGCCGATCTGATCATCGGTGCGGTGCTGATCCCCGGCGCCGCGGCGCCGAAGCTGATCAGCCGGGCGCAATTGGCGCAGCTGAAGCCCGGGGCGGCATTGGTGGATGTGGCCATCGACCAGGGCGGCTGCTTCGAAACCTCTCGCCCGACCACCCATCAGGACCCGATCTATACGGTCGATGGCATTCTGCATTACTGTGTGGCGAACATGCCCGGCGCGGTGGCGCGCACCTCGACCCAGGCTTTGGGCAATGCGACGCTGCCCTTCCTGCTGGCGCTGGCCGACAAGGGCTGGAAGCGCGCCTGCGCCGAGGATCGCCATCTGCTGGCCGGGCTGAACGTGCATGCCGGCCGGCTGACCTATGCCGCGGTCGGCACGGCGCTGGGCCTGCCGGTGACCGATCCGGCCGAGGCGCTGGCGCTGTAGCCCGCGACAGGGCGTCGCAGCGGGTCGCGCCGGCAACGGAGCGGCCCGGTTCCCGGCGTATCACGGGCAGCCAAGCAAAAGGGTGCGCCATGCGACTGCTCAGCCAGAAACCTTCGACCCTGATCCTCTGGATC
Source organism: Xinfangfangia pollutisoli (assembly GCF_020179405.1). Taxonomy (GTDB): domain Bacteria; phylum Pseudomonadota; class Alphaproteobacteria; order Rhodobacterales; family Rhodobacteraceae; genus Pseudogemmobacter; species Pseudogemmobacter pollutisoli. The sequence continues at coordinate 21,404 of NZ_JAICBZ010000004.1, forward strand.
GTCCTTGCCCTGCCAGGGGTGACCATGCTGCCGGCGCTGTTCGGCGAGGATGCCAAGGCTTTTCACCGCTTGCTGCATCCGACCGGCGAATTCGCCGCGCGCTTCATGATCATCGGCATGATGGCTTCGGGGCTGGTGCTGCTGTTCCGCGGCTGGCGCGGGCCGCGCTGGCTGCTGCATCACCGGCGCGACATCGAGGTGGCGGCATTCGCCTATGCCGCGCTGCATACGCTGGTCTATCTGATCGACCGCGGCACGCTTGACCGCGTTCTTGCCGCCCTGCCGCATGTGGAGATCTGGACCGGCTGGCTGGCGATGCTGATCTTCGTGCCGCTGGCGATCACTTCGAACGACGCGTCGCAACGCTGGCTGCGCCGGGGCTGGAAGGGCCTGCAGAAACTGGCCTATCCGGCGGCGGTTCTGGTGTTGATCCATTGGGCGGCGCTGCACAACTGGGGCAGCTGGCCGGTGGCGGCGGTGCATTTCGGACCGCTGATCGGGCTGTGGGCCTATCGCGCCTGGTATTGGTATCTCAGGCCGCGGAACGCGGCGGCGGCCTGAGAGGTGAAGCCTGGCGGCAACGGGGGGCGGGCGCGGGCCTGCCCCCTTTGGCCTATTTGCTTTTCAGCTCGGCCAGGATTTCCTTCAGCAGGTCGGTCTCGCTGGGCCCGGGAGGGGCCGCCGGCGCCTCGGCCTTCTTCGGGACCAGCCGGTTGACCGCCTTGACCAGAAGGAAGACCACCCAGGCGATGATCAGGAACTTGATCACGGCATTGATGAAATTGCCGATCATGAACTGGGCCTCGCCCAGGCCGACGCTGATCGAGCTGAAGTCGATCCCGCCGATCACCAGCCCCAGAAGCGGATTGACCAGATCGTCGACCAGCGAGGTGACGATGGCGGTGAAGGCCGCCCCGATGATGATCCCGACGGCAAGGTCAAGAACATTGCCCTTCGCGATGAAGGCCTTGAACTCATTTAGCATTATTTGCCCCTTCTGCGGCCCGGAACCACCCCCGGGCATTCCCAAAACGCGCCTGCACAGGCGTGAGGCGACTATCGCACAGAGAAGTCTGCTTCTTCACGGGGAATTTCTGCTTATGTGAGAATGAGATCAGCCCGAATCCAGCCGCGGAGGCCCCGATGTCCGACCTTGCCGATTTTCCGATCACCCGCCGCTGGCCGCCGCGCAGGCCCGACGCGATCCAGCTGTATTCCCTGCCGACGCCGAACGGCATCAAAGTGTCGCTGATGCTGGAAGAGACCGGGCTGCCTTACGACGCGCATCTGGTGAACTTTGCCAGCAATGACCAGTTCAGCCCGGAATTCCTGTCGCTGAACCCCAACAACAAGATCCCGGCGATTCTGGATCCGCAGGGCCCGGGCGGCAAGCCGCTGGCGCTGTTCGAAAGCGGGGCGATCCTTCTGTATCTGGCCGAGAAGTCGGGGCAGTTCCTGCCCGAGGCGCAGCGCTGGGAGGTGATCCAGTGGCTGATGTTCCAGATGGGCGGGATCGGGCCGATTTTCGGCCAGCTGGGGTATTTCCACCATTTCGCCGGCAAGGAGATCGAAGATCCGCGCCCGAAGGAACGCTTCCGCGCCGAGGTGGAGCGGCTGTTGAAAGTGCTGGATGGCGCGCTTGAGGGGCGCGACTGGATCGCGGGCGACTATTCCATCGCCGATATGGCGATCGGGCCCTGGCTGCGCGGCTTGCGCGATTTCTACAAGGCGGCGGATATCGCGGGCTGGGGCAGTCTGAAGAATGTTCCGCTTTATCTGGATCGCTTCCTGGCCCGCCCGGCGGTGCAGCGCGCGATCAACATTCCCGCCCGCGGCTGACCGCTGGGGCGCGATCCTTCGACGAAGGATCGCAGCGCCCCTAACGGGGCGCCGCCGCCCGGCGCAGCCGGTCGTTGATCGCCCGGCCCAGCCCCTTCTCGGGGATCGGTGCAAAGGCGATGCGGCCCTCGGGCCCGGCCAGCGCGTCGGCCTCGCGCAGGATGTGGAACAGGCTCGCCGCGGCCTCGACCAGATCGCCGCTGGCCGACAGGGTCAGATCGCCCTTCACCGGGCCGAACCCCACCAGGATCTCGCCGGTCTCGGCCGCATGCGCGCCCAGCCGCACCGGCGCGCCGGGCGCGTAATGCGAGGCAAGCTGGCCGGGCGCATTGGGCGCCGTTTCGCTGCCGCCGGCCGGCAGGGGCTGACGCAGCGCCGCCTCCAGCGCTTCGGCCGGCACCCCGCCCGGGCGCAGAAGCCGCGGCTCGGGCCCCAGGCTGACGATGGTGCTTTCCACCCCCACCGCGCAGGCCCCGCCATCCAGCACCGCGGCGATCCGGCCCGACAGGCCCGCCCGCACATGGTCGGCCCGCGTGGGCGAGACCCGGCCCGACGGATTGGCCGAGGGCGCCGCCAGCGGCCCGCCAAAGGCGCGCAGCAGCGCGCTTGCCACCGGATGGGCGGGCAGGCGCACGGCAAGCGTGTCATGCCCGGCGGTGACCAGGGCCGAGATCCCGGCCTCGGGCCGCAGCGGCAGCACCAGCGTCAGCGGCCCGGGCCAGAAGGCCTGCGCCAGCGCCCGCGCCTGGGCATCGAAGACCGCCAGCGTCTCGGCCATCTCAAGATCGGCGACATGGGCGATCAGCGGGTTGAAGCGCGGCCGGCCCTTGGCCTCGAAAATCCGCGCCACCGCCTGATCGTTCCGCGCATCGCCCCCCAGCCCGTAGACCGTCTCGGTCGGGAAGGCGACAAGCTGCCCCGCGCGCAGCAAAGCGGCGGCCCGGGCGATCCCGGCATCGTCGGCGGAAAGGGTCTCGGTCGGTTCCATGTGACGCAGCGTCCGGCGGGCCGGGCGGTGATAAGGGGGTTGCGAAGGCGGCCCGGCTTGGTCCTAGTCGAGCCGACCTGCCTTAACAAGCCGGAGGAATTGCCATGCCCGCCCCCGCCCGTGACCAGCGCTTCATCCTTGACCATGTCGTGGGCTTTGCCGAAGTGGCCGCGACCCCGCGTTTCGCCGAGGCAAGCGCCGATATGGTGACCGCGATCCTGGCCGAGGCGGCGCGGATGTGCGACGACGTGGTCGCGCCGGTGAACCGCGCGGGCGATCTGACGCCGGCGCGGCTTGAAAACGGGGTCGTGCGGTCCTCGCCCGGGTTCGACAAGGCCTATCAGGCGATCGCCACCGGCGGCTGGATCGGCGTTTCGGCCAACCCGGACCATGGCGGCATGGGCCTGCCGCATGTTCTGGCGACCTGCGTGAACGAGATGCTGGCCGGGGCCTGCCTGTCCTTGCAGCTGAACCCCCTGCTGACCCAGGGCCAGATCGAGGCGCTGGACCACCATGCCAGCGACGATCTGAAGGCGCTGTATCTGCCCAAGCTGATCTCGGGCGAATGGTCGGGCACGATGAACCTGACCGAGCCGCAGGCCGGGTCGGATGTGGGGGCGCTGAAATCGCGGGCCGAGCCGCTGGGCGACGGCACCTATGCGGTGACGGGGCAGAAGATCTTCATCACCTGGGGCGACAATGACCTTGTGTCGAATGTCTGCCATCTGGTCCTGGCGCGGCTGCCCGACGGGGCGGCGGGAACGCGGGGGATCTCGTTGTTCCTGGTGCCGAAATTCCTGCCTGACGATCAGGGCAATCCCGGCGTGGCCAACAGCCTGAAAGTGGTCAGCCTGGAACACAAGCTGGGCATCCATGGCAGCCCGACCTGCGTGATGCAGTTCGACGGCGCCAAGGGCTGGCTGGTGGGCGCGCCGCACAAGGGGATGGCCGCGATGTTCACCATGATGAACAATGCCCGGCTGGGCGTGGGCGTGCAGGGCGTGGGCGTGGCCGAAGCGGCGCTGCAAAAGGCCGTTGCCTTCGCGCAGGACCGCGTGCAGGGCCCGACGCCGGAAGGCGTGGCGGGGATCATCGGCCATGCCGATGTGCGCCGCATGCTGGCCGAGGCGCGGGCCGAGGTTTTCACCGCGCGCGCCATCGCCTTGGCCTGCGCGAAGGCCATCGACATGGCCACCGCGACAGGCGCCCCGGAATGGCAGGCCCGCGCGGCGCTGCTGACGCCGATCGCCAAGGCCTATGGCACCGATGTCGGCATCCGCGTCGCCGATACGGGCGTGCAGGTCCATGGCGGCATGGGCTTCATCGAGGAAACGGGTGCCGCGCAATATCTGCGCGATGCGCGGATCACCGCGATCTATGAAGGCACCAACGGCATTCAGGCGATGGATCTGGTTGGGCGCAAGCTGGCCGATGGCGGCGAGGCGGCGTTCCGGCTGATCGGCGAGATCGAGGCGGATGCGAAATCCGCCCGCGACGCGCTGCCCGATCTGGCCGGCGATCTGTGGCAGGCGGCCGAATCGCTGCGCGAGACGACCGAGGCGCTGCTGGCGCTGGCGCCGAATGACAGATTCGCAGGGGCCGTGCCCTATCTGACCGCCTTCGCGCTGGTTCTGGGCGGGCAGGCGCATCTGAAAGCGGCGCTGGCCGATGCGGCACGGCTGCCCTTGGCGCGGGTCATGATCCGCCGGTTGCTGCCCCGCCATGCACCCCTGCTGACCGAAGCCCGCGAAGGCGCCGAGGGGCTGTATGCGCTGACGCCCGAGGCTTTGGCGGGCTAAGGTCCGGGCCTTAGCGCCGGGTCATCGCGATGCGGATCAGCGCGCGTTCCATCACCGCGTAAAGCGGCGCGCGCGACGAAGATCGCAGCGTCAGATCCGCCTCGACCAGCTGCTGCAGCGCCGATTCCAGCGCGCGCAGCGGCCATTGTCCGACCTGGCGCTGCATCCGGTCGCGCCTTGGCCCGAAGACGCGCGCCTTCATCAGCCCGGCCTGCAGCCCGCCCGGGTCGATCTTGGCGGTGTGCAGCGCCCGGAAATGCCGCGTCGCCTGGATGCACAGCCCCACCGGCTGCACGCCCTGACCTTCCAGCCGCCGCATCAAAAGCCCGATCGCGGGCGTGTCGCGCTCGGCCACCGCATGCAGCAATTCATCGGTTTCCGCCTCGATCGAGGCCGGCGCCATCGCCGCCACTTCGGCCGGCGTCAGCGGGCTGTCATCCTGCCATTTGTACAGCGCGATCTTCTGCAGCGTCTGGCGGAAATCGCCCGGATCCAGCGCACGGGCCAGGGTGGCCAGATCCGCCATCGTCTCGGGCGGGATGCGCGACAGGCCGGCACGGGCCAGCTCGGCCTCGATGTCCTCGCGGCTTGGCGGCTCGTCATAAAGCCCGATGCACACGGCGTTCGAGTGTTTCTCGAACAGGGTTTTCAGCGCCGATTTGCCGGTCAGTGCGCCGGCCGTGACCACGATCGTCGCATCGCCCGGCACCCAGGCCGCCAGCGCCGCGGCAATCGGCGGGGCAAGCCCGTCGGTCGCATCCTCGGCAAAGGCCACGCGCGGGCCCGGGAAGAAACCGATCTCCTTGATCGCATCGGTCAGAAGCGAGGGCGTGCGTCGCAGATCGCCGGCACTGATCCGCGACAGGCGCATCTCGGCCTCGCCTTCGGGCCCGACCAGCGCCAGGATCGCATCCTGCCGCTTCAGCGCGACCCGCATCGCATTTTCGCCGAAGATCAGCAGACCGGCGCGGGCAGGGTCGGGCTTGGCGAGAAAGCGGTTCGCCTCGGCCCCGCGCAGGATCATGGCCCCGCCGCCGTCTCTGCCGCCATCGCCGCCACCAGTCGCGCCACGATCTGATCGGCCAGAATGCGCATCAGCCGCGTGCCGGCATCTTCCTCGGCCGCCAGCCCCGCCACGGTCGATCCGGTCGAGGCCCAGGCGGTGAAGCTGTGCACCCGGCCCGAGGCCACGGTCTTGCCCGTCTCGCGCTGCACAAGCGCATAGTCGATGGCGCCCTTCAGGTTGTAGCGGGTGATCTTGCTGTCCGAGGTCAGGCCGACGCCCACCGTTTCGGTCTGGATGCGATAGGTCAGGTCATAGACCGTCGCATGCGGCCGGCCGAGCCGTTCCTCGATCCGTTCGACGAAATCGAATCCGTTGCGGTCGGTCGGGTCGGCGGCGCGTACCGTGCCGGTCAGCGCCGTCGCCGGCCCGCCCGGCGCATAGGCCGGAGTGAAGCCGCAGGCGGCCAGCGCCAGCGGCGACAGAAGAAAAAGGCGGCGGTTACACGACGACATTCACGATCCGGCCCGGCACGACGATGATCTTCTTCACCGGCTGCCCGGCAAGGAACTTGATCACATCCTCATTCGCCAGCGCGCGTTTTTCAACCTCGGGCGCGGCCATGTCCTTCGGAACCACGATTTCGCCGCGCCGCTTGCCGTTGATCTGGATCGGCAGCGTCACGCTGTCATCGACCAGCAGCGCCGGATCGGCCTTGGGCCAGGGCGCCTGGGCGCAAAGCCCGGCACCGCCCTGATAGGACCAGATCGATTCGGCGATATGCGGCACCATCGGCGACATCAGCTTGGCCAGGGTGCGCATCGCTTCCTTCATCGCCGGCGTCGAGGCATTGGCCCGCGCCAGCGTGTTGGTAAAGGCGTAAAGCGAGGCGATGGCCTTGTTGAAGGCAAAGCCTTCGATGCCCTTGGTGATCTCGTCGATGGCGCGCGCGGTCGCCCGTGCCAATTCGTCATCGCCCGTGCCGGTGTGATCGGCCGGCATTTCGCCGATGCGCGAACACAGGCCCCAGACCCGCGACAGATGCTTGTAGGCGGCTTCGGCGCCCGAGGCCGTCCATTCCACGTCCCGCTCGGGCGGCGAATCGGACATCACGAACCAGCGCGCCGTATCGGCGCCGAACTGGGCGATGATGTTCATCGGATCGACGACATTCTTCTTCGATTTCGACATCTTGGCCGAGGGGATCACCTCGACCAGCGACCCGGCATCGGCAAGTTCCTGCAGCCAGGCATCGACATCGGCGATCAATTCGGGGTCCGGCGGCGGCACGTCGCCCAGAACCACGACCCGCCGGTCGCCCAGCGTGAACGAAGTCACGTCCTCGGGCAGGTGATAGACCGGCCGGCCGCGTTCGTCGGTGGTCTTGTAGATCTCATGCGTGACCATGCCCTGCGTGAACAGCGCATTGAACGGCTCGATCGCCTTCTGCGGCAGATGGCCGGTCGCATGCATCGCCCGGGCGAAGAAGCGGCTGTACAGCAGATGCAGAATCGCATGCTCGATGCCGCCGATATACTGGTCGACATTCATCCAGTACTCGACCTCGGCCTTGTCGGTCGGCGTGGCCGCGCGGGGCGAGGTGAAGCGGGCATAGTACCAGGACGAATCGACGAAGGTGTCCATCGTATCCGTCTCGCGCCGGGCCGGGGCGCCGCAGGCGGGGCAGGGCACGTCGCGCCAGGTCGGGTGACGGTCCAGCGGATTGCCCGGCTTGTCGAAACTCACGTCATCGGGCAGGCGGACGGGCAGGTTTTCCTTCTTCTCCGGCACGACGCCGCATTTGGCGCAATGCACGACCGGAATCGGGCAGCCCCAATAGCGCTGGCGGGAAAGCCCCCAGTCGCGCAGCCGGAACTTGGTGACGCCCCGGCCATAGCCCTGCGCCTCGGCATGGGCGATGGCAGCAGCCACGCCCTCGTCGCCGGTCTGGGTCTCTACCCCCGCGAAGCCGCGGATATAGCGGACCTTCTCCGACTTCATCGGCACGAAGGCCGCGTCCAGTACGGCGTCCTCGGCGCCTTCCGCCACGAAGACCGGCCGGATCGGCAGCCCGTATTTGGTGGCGAAGTCGAAGTCGCGCTGGTCATGCGCCGGGCAGCCGAAGATGGCGCCGGTGCCGTAATCCATCAGGATGAAATTCGCGATCCAGACCGGCAATTCCCAGGCCGGATCCAGCGGATGCTTCACCTTGATGCCGGTGTCATAGCCGATCTTTTCCGCCGTCTCGATTTCCTCGGCCGAGGTGCCGCCCTTGCGGCATTCGGCGATGAAGGCGGCCACGGCCGGATCCTTCTCCAGCTCTTTGGCCAGCGGGTGATCCGGGCTGATCGCGGCGAAGGACGCCCCCATCAGCGTATCGGGCCGCGTTGTATAGACCTCAAGCTTGTCAAAGCCTTGCGGCGCGCCGGCCGTTTCAAAGCCGAATTGCATCCCGCGCGAGCGGCCGATCCAGTTGGCCTGCATCAGCCGCACCTTCTCGGGCCAGTCCTTCAGCCCGTCCAGCGCGGTCAGCAGCTCTTCGGAATAATCCGAGATCTTGAAGAACCATTGCACCAGCTCGCGCCGTTCGACCGCCGCGCCGGACCGCCAGCCCTTGCCGTCGATCACCTGTTCGTTCGCCAGCACGGTCATGTCGACCGGGTCCCAGTTCACCACCGCGGCCTTGCGATAGACCAGGCCCTTTTCCAGCATGTCCAGGAACATCGCCTGCTGCTGGCCGTAATAGTCGGGGTCGCAGGTGGCAAATTCGCGCGACCAGTCGATCGACAGGCCCAGGGGCTTCATCTGCGCCTTCATGTCGGCGATATTGGCGTAGGTCCAATCCTTCGGATGGCCGCCCCGCTCCATCGCGGCATTCTCGGCCGGCATGCCGAAGGCGTCCCAGCCCATCGGATGCAGCACCGAATGGCCCTTGGCGGCCATGAAGCGCGCCACGACATCGCCCATCGTGTAATTGCGCACATGGCCCATATGGATGCGCCCCGACGGATAGGGGAACATCTCAAGCACGTAATATTTCGGCTTCGAGGGATCGTGCCGCGCGGTGAAGGCCCCCGCTTCGTCCCAGGCCTTCTGCCATCTGGGCTCGATCACCGAAGGGTCATAGCGCGACATTCAGGACACCTCATTCTCAGTCAGGCGCGGGATACACCCGGCCAAGGCCCAAGGTAAAGCCACCCCGGCTCGGGCGGCCTTCCTCTCTGTGCAAATATCCCGGGTTCCGGGGCAGAGCCCCGGCGGTCGGCCAGGGGGCGCGATGGCCCGAAGGGTCAGGGCCTAAAGCTTGGAATCGCGCAGACGCAGTTGGCGGGCGCGGGTCAGGATCGCATCCTCGACCGCCCGCGTCGTCTCGGGCGAGACGGCACCGCCGCCCTTGGTCTGCAGCGCGATCTTCAGGCTGCGCGCATCAAGCGCCGGATCCTGCACATAGATCGTGGCGCGATAGGCGCGGCCGCCGCCCGGAGGCGCGCCATAGCCGGTGACGATCACCCCGGTGAACGGGTCCACCGTCTCGATCGGCAGGAAGTTCAGCACTTCCAGGCTGGCCTGCCAGATATACTTGTTCACCTCGACCGTGGTGTTGGGATTGTCCGAATTGCTGAACAGATCCCAGATCGTGCCATTGCTGCGCTTGCCATCGGCGCCCAGCTTTTCCATCGCCGCGCGCTTGTCATCGGCCGCCTGGCGCGAGGCCATTTCGTCCGCGGTCACCACGCCATCGCGGGCACCGCGCCCGAACAGGCCGGAATCGCCGCCGCAGCCGGCCAGGAACAGTGGAAGGCTTGCGGCAAGAACAAGGCGCGCAAAGGCGGGCGCGGTCAGGGTCGGGGGCATCAGGCTCTCCGGTCGGTCACAGGGGTTCTCTATCCGAGCCCCCGGGGCGGAACAAGGATTTTCCCCGCGGGCCTGCGCGCTTCCGCCCGCGGGACGCGCGAAAATCCTTGCAGCACACGGGTCTGGCCCGGGGCGGGGCGGCAAGGCGTCGCGGCCCGTCTTTGGCCTTGGTGGGGCGCCGGGGCGGAAAACCCGACTGTGGCATAGCTGCACCATCGCCACAGGCTTTGCCCGATCCTGCCCCGGAAACGTTGCAATTGAGGCCGCAAGGACCGAAACACAGCCCATACCCAATTCGGATTCCCCTGAGTTGGGCCATCCTTGAGTCAAACGAGGGAAAACGATGAAAAAGATTCTTCTTGCCACCACCATGCTGGCTGGCACCGCGGGTCTCGCCGCCGCCGAAGTGACGGTGAAGGGCGAAGCCGAAATGGGTATCTGGTCGAACGCGGCTGGCGACGTTGCCTTCTGGCAAGACGTCGAAGTCAAGTTCTCGATGTCGGGCACCACCGATGGCGGCCTGGAATTCGGCGCCGCGATCGACCTGGACGAAGGCAACGTTGCCCTGAATGACGACTCGGGCACCACTGTCTACATCTCGGGCGCCTTCGGCAAGCTGACCCTGGGCGACACCGATGGTGCGCTGGACTGGGCTCTGGCCGACATGGACAGCGGCATGACCTCGATCGCCGACGACCACACCACGCACGTGGCTTGGTTCGGTGGCAATGACATGGACGGCTCCAGCAACGGTGCTGGCGATGGCCAAATCCTGCGCTACGAAAACACCTTCGGCCAGTTCGGCTTCGCGGTGTCGTTGGAGCAAGGCGACGATGGCGTCGGCGTTGAAGACGACATCTATGGCGTCGGTATCAAGTACACCGCGAACCTGGGTGGCACCGACGTGAACCTGGGTCTGGCCTACCAAGACGCCGGCGACAATGGCTCGGCCATCGGTGTGTCGGCTGCTGCGACCTTCGGCGGCGCGTTCACCGGCAAGATCGGCTATATCTCGTTCGACGACGACTGGGACAACCGCGACAACAAGATCGGTGCTGAACTGACCTACGTGTCGGGCCCGATCGGCGTGGGCGTCAACTACGGTAAGGTTGAGCAAGTCGTTGGCGACTCGTTCGACTCCTTCGGTGTGGTCGCCAACTATGACCTGGGCGGCGGCGCCAAGGTCGAGTTCGGCTACGGCTCGGACGTCGATGGCCTGGACAACGACCAATGGTCGCTGGGTATCGGGATGTCGTTCTAATCGAACGATCCTCTGATCAGGGAAGGGCGGGCCAATGGCCCGCCCTTTTCCTTTGGCGGCCCCCCTGCGGCATCGCTTTCTCCTTGCCCTTCCTTCCCTTCCGCCGCCCCGGCCGCTAGTGTCGGCGCGACGATTGCGAAGATGATCAGCCGGAGATCCCCATGGCCAGCCCGACGGCGCCCGCTGCGACAGATGCGAAAGCCGCCTATGCCCGCGCCATGACCGCGCTGCAGGCCGGACGCTTTGCCGAGGCGCTGGACCTGTTCCGCGCCCTGCATGAGGCCAATCCGAGGATTGCCGAGGTCGAATATCAGATCGCCCGCATCTTCACCCGTTTCGACCGCTTCGACCGCGCGCTGTTCCATGCCCAGGCCGCGGCACAGCTGGCCCCTTCCCAACCCGCCGTCTGGACCGCCTGGGCCGATGCCGCCGCGCTGGACGGCAGCCCCGCCGCCCGCCGTGCCTTCACTGCCGCGCTGAAATCGTCGCCGCTGCCGTCCGAGGCGAAGCAGCCGCTCTTGGCCCGCTTCGGCGCCCATTCCGGCATGAACCGGCCCGCAACCGGCGGCGTTCCGGCCGATCAGCTGAAAGCGCTGCTGGCGCTGGAAACCTCGGGCCGCCACGCCGAAGCCGAATTGCTGGCCAAGCGGCTGCTGACCGCCCATCGCGGTGCGGCGCTGGTGGCCAATGTTCTGGGCTCGGCCCTGGCCGCCCAGGGCAAGCTGGACGAGGCGCTGCAGGCCTATCGCGCCGCCCAGGCCGCCGATCCGCGCTATGCCGAGGCGCTGGCGAACATGGCGCCGGTGCTGCTGCGGCTGGGCCGCGCCGACGAGGCGCGCCAGGCTTTCCGCGCCGCGATCGCGCTGGCGCCCGATCTGCTGCCGGCCCTGGCCGGGCTGGGCAATCTGGCCTTGGCCGAGGGGCAGGCCAAGGCCGCGCTGCTTTGGCTGGACCGCGCCGCCACCCTGGCGCCGACGCGCGCCGATCTGCAATTGGCCCGCGGCAATGCGCTGACCCTGCTGCGCGATTACGAGGCCGCGCGCCAGGCCTTTGCCGCCGCGGTGAAAAGCGCCGGTGGCAAGGATGCGCTGCCGCTGATGATGCTGGCCCAGGCCGAGGCGCATCTGGGCCAGGATGCCGAGGCCGAGGCGCATTTTGCCGCCGCCCTGGCGCTTGCGCCGGGCCATGCGTCGATCCTGGGCGCAAGGGGCGTCTTCCTGCAGGGCTTGGGCCGCTTTGCCGAGGCCGAGGCGGATTTCCTGCAGGCCATCGAGGCCGATCCCGCCACGGGTGAGCCCTACCGGCTGTATTACGCCTCGCACAAGGCCAAGCCGGGTGAGCCGTTGATCGCCGAGATGCAACGCCGCTTTGCCGACCCCGGCGCCAGCGACCGCGACCGGATGGCGCTGGGCTTCGCGCTGGCCAAGGCGCTGGAGGATGCGAAGGACTATGGCCGGGTCTTCGACTATCTCGATCCCGCCAATGCGCTGATGCGCAAGGCCAATCCCTATGACATCGCCGAACGCGAGGATCAGGTTGCCCGGCTGATGGAGGCGATGGCCGGCATGGATTGGCAGGGCGCGACGATCCCCGGCGCCACCGAGGCCGCGCCGATCTTTGTCACCGGCATGCCGCGGTCGGGCACGACGCTGGTGGAACAGATCATCGCCAGCCATTCCAGCGTGACCGGGGCGGGGGAACTGGCCGACGGCACCGTCTCGGCGCTAAGGCTGCTGTTCGGCGGCAAGGGCGGCGGCTTCCGTCCGGCGCTGTCGATCGCCCCGGCCGAATTCGCGGCGCTGGGCCAGGATTATGCCGCGATGATCCGCAGCCGCTTTCCCGATGCCGAGCGGATCACCGACAAGTCGATCCAGACCTATCTGACGTTGGGACTGGCCAAGCTGGCCATGCCGAAGGCACGGTTCATCGTGGTGCGCCGCGATCCGCGCGACACGCTTTTGTCGATCTACAAGAATGTCTTCCCGGCCGGCACCCATTTGTACGGCTATGACCAGGTCGATCTGGCGCGCCATTACACGACCTTCGTCAGGATGATCGACTTCTGGCGCAGCCTGGTTCCCGACTGGTTCCACGAGATCCAGTACGAGGATCTGGTCGCCGACCCCGAACCGCAAAGCCGCGCCCTGATCGCGGCCTGCGGGCTGGACTGGCAGGATGCCTGCCTGAATTTCCACCAGAACACCCGCAAGGTCGAAACGCTCAGCGTCTTCCAGGTGCGCCAGCCGATCTCGACCGGATCGGTCAAGGCCTGGGCGCGCTATGGCGACCGGCTGAAGCCGATGCTCGACCAGCTGCGTGCCGACGGACATATCAAGGACTGAGACGATGGGACTTGTCGAAATCACGGCGCGGCTGCGCGCGGCGGAACGGGCGGCCGGCCGGGCCGAAGGCGCGGTGACGCTGATCGCGGTGTCGAAAATTCAGCCGGCCGAGCGGGTTCTGGCGGTGCTGGATCAGGGCCAGCGCGTCTTTGGCGAGAATTACGTGCAGGAAGCGGCGGGGAAATGGCCGGCCTGGCGCCAGGCCTATCCCGGGGTCGATCTGCATATGATCGGGCCCTTGCAGACCAATAAGGCCAAAGTCGCGGTGGAATTGTTCGACGCGATCCACACCGTCGACCGGCCCTCGCTGGCCGAGAAGCTGGCGCGTCTGGCCCAGGGGCGCGGCACCAGCCCGCAGCTGTTCGTGCAGGTCAATACCGGGGCCGAGCCGCAGAAGGCTGGCGTCCTGCCCGAGCAGCTGGATGATTTCGTCGCCGCCTGCCGGATGATGGACCTGCCGGTGGCGGGGCTGATGTGCATCCCGCCCGAGGCCGAAGCGCCGGGCCCGCATTTCGCCCTGCTGCGCGACATGGCGGGCCGCAACGGCCTGGCGGGTCTGTCGATGGGCATGAGCGCCGATTTCGAAGCGGCGGTGGCGGCGGGCGCCACCCATATCCGCGTCGGCAGCGCGATCTTCGGCGACCGGGTCAAGCCGCCGGCGGCCGGCTAACGCCGGCAGCCCGACAGCTGGACGCGGTACATCTCGGCCCGGGTGCCGACGCGCGCCGCGACCTCGACCAGCCAGGGCTTGGCCAGATGGCTTTTGTTGACAAAGCCGGTCCGGCCTTCGTGATAGGCAAGATACTGGTTCTCGGCATCGTTCAGCGCGATGCCCAGATTCATGTTGGTCTGGTTGAAGTACCAGCCCATGAAATCGGTCGCGGCGCGAATGTCGTCGCGCTTGGCGCCGCGCCCGCCTTCGGCCTTCTGATATTCCTCCCAGGTGCCGTTCAGCGCCTGGCTGTAGCCATAGGCGGTGCTTTGCCGGCCCATCGGGATCACCCCAAGCGCGAAGCGATGCGGGGTCTGGGCATTGCCGATGAATTTCGATTCCTGATGGATCACCGCCATCTGAACCCAGACCGGCACGCCCCATTTCCGCTCGGTCGCGCGCATCGCCGCGCGATATTGCGGCCTTTCGCGCAGAATCTCGCAGGCGTCATCCAGCTGCCGCGGCGCCGAATAGCGCCCGCCTCCGCCGCATGACGCAAGGAAAAGCAGCACCAAAGCTGCCCGAAAATACCTGCTCATCTGCCCCTCGATTGCCTGGTGGGCTTTTTCTTTGCCGAAACCATAGCGCATCCCGGGCGCGGGGAAAACCGGGGAAACCGGGCCGAACCGCCTGAGGCGGATCAGAAATCCGCGAGGCCCGGCGAAAGCCTGCCGCCCGAGCCCGGCGCCGCTGGTCGCCGCCGGGCATCACCGGGCGCGGCGCAGGGGGTAGAACACTGTGACTCAGCAGACCACAGTTTGTTTCCCTGATTCGCCGCTGCCGCAGCGCAAGGCCGGTAGACATCCGGCCTTTTCTGGCAATATGACGGAACGGGGGCCAGACGCCATGCTTACGACACACGCGAAATATCATATCGGCCAGGTTCTGCGGCACCGGAAGCATCCGTTCCGCGGCGTGGTCTTTGACGTCGATGCGATGTTTTCGAACACCGATGAATGGTACGAAAACATTCCCGAAGAAAGCCGGCCCTCGAAGGACCAGCCCTTCTACCACCTGCTGGCCGAGAACGACCAAAGCTATTACGTCGCCTATGTGTCCGAGCAGAATCTGGTCCCGGACGAGACCGGAGAGCCGGTCGATCACCCCGATCTGGGCGATCTGTTCGGCGATTTCGAGGATGGGCGCTATCCGCTGCAGTTCCAGCTGAACTAGCGCGGCGGCCGAAAAATCCCCTTTGCGGCGTCAGGCGGTTACGGCTTGCTAACCCTTCGCCCCTAGTCTCGGACCAGCGAGAAACCGGGGATGAAACCAATGCCGCTGAAAGCCTCGATGCAAGGGACGACGCTTGTCATCCGCGCGCTGGATGACCGGATCGATGCCGCCGGCGCGATCCAGTTCAAGGAACAGATGCGCGATCTGACCGCCACGCCATCGGCGCGGGTGATCCTGGATCTGTCAAATGTGCAATTCCTTGATTCCTCGGGGCTTGGCGCCGTGGTCGCGGTGATGAAGCTTCTGGCACCGCAGCGGAAGCTGGAACTTGCCGGGCTGACGCCCACGGTGGAAAAGGTGTTCCGGCTGACGCGCATGGACACGGTCTTTACCATCCATGCCGGCGTGGATCAGGGGCTTCGGCAGGTCGGCTGACGGCCGGCCGGCGGGGGCGCCTGGGTCGGGCGCCCCGGGGCAGGACGTCCGGGGCAGGACGGGGGCAGAAAGGTGACCGGCGCCGCGATGATCGAGATGACGGGAGAGCCGAGTTCGGTGCGCGACGGGTTGCGCCGCGCCATGCACAGCCCGCCGCTGGTGGCGCTGGCACAGGAAGACCGCTCGACCGCCGAAATCGTTCTGGCCGAGATTCTGAACAACATCGCCGAACATGCCTATTCCGCGGGCGAGGGGCCGATCCGGCTTTGGCTGGGCTGGGCCGAGGGGCGGCTGTCCTGCCGGATCGAGGATGAGGGTCTGCCCATGCCCGGCGGCAGCCCGCCCGTGGGCCGCCCGCCCCGGCCCGAAGACCTGGCCGAGGGCGGATTCGGCTGGCACTTGATTCGCAGCCTTGCGGCGGATCTGGCCTATGAACGCGCGCGCGGGGTGAACCGGCTGTGCTTCACCCTTCCGGCGGAACAATCCGTGGGCTGAGCGGGGATCGTTTCGAATTCATCCGAATTGACGCGATCATGCCCCATTTCCCCCTAAATTCTGCCAGTTCCGGGCGCCATACAGGACTTGTAGCTGCTAAAGGCTTCACCTCGGCGCCAGGATCAACAGCCCCCACCCAGTCCTGGCGCCGAGGTTCCATTCCCCCAGAAATCGCGACGGATCCGGCCGCCCGCACCCTTGGGGCCTGCGCCGCCCGCGGGTCCAACCTGCTGCCCCGCCTTCGGGCCAAGCCACCTTGGCAGCTTCGCCGCATCGCCCTAGGCTTCTGCACAAAGGAGCCCTGCATGCGCGATTTTCACCTTCCCGGCCGCTCGGCGGTTCATGCGACCAATGGCATGGCCGCGACCTCGCATCCTCTGGCCGCGCTGACGGCGATCGAGGTGCTGAAGGCGGGGGGCAATGCCGCCGATGCCGCCATCGCCGCCGCCATGGTGCTGAACGTGGCCGAGCCGCAGATGTGCGGGCTGGGCGGCGATTGTTTCGTGCTGCTGAAGCCGCCGGGCGACGAAAGGGTGATCGCGCTGAACGGCTCGGGCCGGGCGCCTTTGGGCCTTGATGCCGATCAGATCCGCGCCGAAGGCCATGCCACCGTGCCGATCCATGGCATCCATTCCGTCACCCTGCCCGGCGCGGTCGACGCCTTCTGCCGGCTGAATGCCGATTGGGGGCTTCTGGGCCTGGACCAGTTGCTGGCCCCGGCGATCCATTATGCCGATGCGGGCATCCCGGTCAGTCCGCGCACGGCCTTTGACTGGGCCACCGACATTGCCGATCTGCAGGGCGACGCGCTGGAATTCTACAGTCTGGGCGGCAAGGCGCCGGTGGCGGGGCAGCTTTTCCGTGCCCCCGGCCTGGCCGAGGTGATGCGCCGGATCGCTGCCGAAGGGCGCCAGGGCTTTTACGACGGCGAAGTGGCCGAGGACATGATCGCCTCGCTGCAGGCGCTGGGGGGGCGCCACACGCAGGAAGACCTGGCCGTCACCCGCTGCGATCTGGCCGCGCCGATCGAGGGCAGTTATGGCGGCGTCGACCTGCTGGAGCATCCGCCGAACGGCCAGGGCGCGACGGCGATCCTGATGCTGAACATCCTGGCGCAGTTCGACCTGAAATCGCTTGATCCGCTTGGGGCGGCCCGCGCGCATCTTGAAGCCGAGGCCGCGAAACTGGCCTATGACGCGCGCAACCGCTTCATCGCCGACCGCACGGCGCGGCTGGACCATATGCTGTCGGTCGAGACGGCGCAGCGTCTGGCCGCGCTGATCGACCCGAAACGCGCGATGCCCGATGCGCATCCGGTCTCGGAAGCCGTCCACAAGGACACGGTCTATCTGACCGTCGTCGACCGTGACCGCATGGCGGTGTCGCTGATCTATTCGGTGTTCTGGGGCTTCGGCTCGGGTCTGGCCTCGCGCAAGTTCGGCATCAATTTCCAGAACCGCGGCGCGGGCTTCACGCTGGAGCGTGGCCATCCGAACGAGGCCGGGCCCGGCAAGCGGCCGATGCACACGATCATTCCGGCCATGCTGCGGCAGGGCGGGCGGGTGATCATGCCCTTCGGCGTGATGGGCGGCGCCTATCAGCCCAACGGCCATGCGCGCGTGGTGTCGAACCTGACCGATTACGGGATGGAGCTGCAAGAGGCGCTGGATGCCCCGCGCTGTTTCGCGGCCGGCGAGGAGGGGATGCAGGTCGAACGCGGCTATTCCAATGCGGTGCGGGCCGAACTGGCGGAGATGGGCCATCCGGTGACGCTGCCCGACACGCCGATCGGTGGCGCTCAGGCCATCGTGATCGGGCAGGACGGGGTGCTGACCGGCGCCTCGGACCCGCGCAAGGATGGCTGCGCGCTGGGCTATTGAAGGCGGAAACAGACAATGAATTACGATGAGGCGACCCAGGCGATCCTGGCGCTGACGCATGGCGAAACCGATGCCGTGGCGCTGATGGCGACGCTGGCCTGCGAGATCCACGCCCGCCATCCGCTGTCGGACTGGACCGGGTTCTACCGCGTGGTCGCGCCCGAATTGCTGAAGATCGGCCCCTATCAGGGCGGCCATGGCTGTCTGGTGATCCCCTTCGCGCGCGGGGTCTGCGGCGCCTGCGCGCGCACGGGCGAGATCCAGAACGTGCCCGATGTCGATGCCTTCCCCGACCATATCGCCTGCGCCTCGTCCACACGGTCGGAACTGGTTCTGCCGGTCTGGAACGGGCAGGGGCGGCTTCTGGGCGTGCTGGATCTGGACAGCGACACGCCCGCCGCCTTCACCAAGGCCGATGAAGACTGGCTGGTGCCGCTTCTGGCGCAGGTCTTCCGGGATGCGGCGTGATGCGTGGCGCCTGCCTGTGCGGCGCGGTGGCTTTTGAGGTCGACCCGCCGCTGCGCGATGTGGTCGCCTGCCATTGCCGGCAATGCCGCAAGACCTCGGGCCATTACTGGGCGGCATCGGCCGTGCCGCTGGCGCGGTTCCGGCTGATCCGGGCGCAGGGGCTGCGCTGGTTTCGGTCGTCCGACAGCGCCTCGCGCGGGTTCTGTGTCGGCTGCGGGGCCAGCCTGTTCTGGCAGCCGCATGGCCGCGACCAGATGTCTTTCGCGGCGGGCGCGCTGGAGGGCCCGACCGGGTTGAAGACCCTGGCGCATATCCTGACCGAGTTTGCCGGCGACTATTACCGCGCCGAAGGCCCGCCGCCCGATCCATCCGGCCGCGCGGCGCAGCTGCAGGGCGGCTGTCTGTGCGGGGCGAACCGCTTCACACTGCCGGGGCCGATGGGAGAGGTCGGCGCCTGCCATTGCACGCAATGCCGCAAGCTGTCGGGCCATTACTCCGCCAGTTTCGATGCCGCGGAATCCGATCTGGCCTGGTCCGCCCGGCATCTGGCGGAATATGTCACCCCGGGCGGCGGGCGGCGCGGCTTCTGCCCGGATTGCGGATCCTCGCTGTTCTTCCGGGCGGCCGATGGCGGCTTCTCGGTCGAGGCCGGCTGCATCGACAGCCCGACCGGCGGGCAGCTGCGCAGCCATATCTTCGTGGCCGACAAGGGCGATTACTACGACATCGACGACGGCCTGCCGCAATTCCCCGCCTGGGACCGCGCCGAGGGCTGGCGCGGGGACTGACCCGGGCCTGACCCTTGCGCCCCGCCGCCCCGGGGCTTACCTCGGGCGGCGGCACACAGGAGCGACAGATGACCGAAATCACCCTTCTCGACGGCGGCATGGGCCAGGAACTGGTCGCGCGCAGCGGCGGCACCGATCCGGGCCCGCTTTGGGCGACGCGGGTGATGATCGACCATCCCGGCATGGTGGGCGCGATCCATGACGATTACTTCGCCGCCGGCGCCTCGGTCGCCACCACCAACACCTATGCGATCCTGCATGACCGGCTGGTCCGCGACGGGATGGATGCCTATTACCACGCCCTGCATCTGCGCGCCCTGGCCGAGGCGCATGAGGCCCGCGCGCGCGCCGGCCGCGGCATCATCGCGGGCTCCATGGGCCCCTTGGGCGACAGCTACCGCCCCGACCTGACCCCCGGCGTCGATGTCTCGGCCCCGCTTTACGCCGAAAAGGCCGCGCTGATGGCGCCGCATGTCGACGTGATCCTGATCGAGACCATGTCCTCGCTGGATCTGGCCCGCGGGGCGCTGAAGGGTGCGCAGGCGGCGGGCAAGCCGGTCTGGCTGTCGGTCTCGGTGCATGACCGCGATGGCACCCGGCTGCGCTCGGGCGAGCCGCTGGCCGATCTGCGCGGCGTGCTGGACGCGGCGCCGGCAGCGGCGGTTCTGGCCAATTGCTCGATGCCCGAGGCGATGGAAGCGGCCATGGGCGTTCTGGCGACGCTGGGCCTGCCCTTCGGCGCCTATGCCAACGGCTTCTCGGAAATCTCGCATCTGCCGCTGCCCGAAGACGGCACGGCGCCGGCCTATTGCGCCCGCCACGACCTGACGCCCCAACGCTATGCCGAATTCGCGCTGCGCTGGGTGGGGCAGGGCGCAACCATTGTCGGCGGCTGCTGCGAGGTGGGCCCGGCCCATATCCGCCATCTGGCCGACCGGCTGCGGGCCGAGGGCCACACGATCGCATGATCGCCGATTTCGACTATCGCCCCCCGGATGTGCCGCTGAAGATCCTGTTCGAGGATGCGCATCTTCTGGTGCTGGACAAGCCCGCGGGCCTGTTGTCGGTGCCGGGCAAGCTGGAGGGGCGGCAGGATTGTCTGCTGTCGCGGCTGCAGGCGGCGCGCTGGGACGCGCTGCTGGTGCATCGGCTGGATTGCGACACGTCCGGGGTGATGATCTTTGCCCGCACGAAACAGGCCCAGGGGTTCCTGAGCCAGGAATTCGAAAAGCGGCGGGCGCAGAAGACCTATATCGCGCGGGTGGCGGGCGAGATGGCCGAAGACAGCGGCCATGTCGACCTGCCGCTTTGCGCCGATTGGCCGAACCGGCCGCGCCAGATGGTCAGCCCCGAAGGCCGCCCGGCCCAGACCGACTGGCAGGTGATCGGCCGCGCGCCGGGCGAAACCCGGCTGCGGCTGACGCCCCATACCGGCCGCAGCCACCAGCTGCGCGTGCATATGCTGGCGCTGGGCCATCCGATCCTGGGCGATCCGATCTATGCGACCGGCCCCGCCCGCGACGGCCATCCCCGCCTGATGCTGCATGCGGAAACCCTGTCGCTCCACCATCCCGCAACCGGCCAGCGCGTCGAATTCGCAGCACCCGTGCCGTTCTGATGCGGCGGCCCCGCGCGGGCTCGCACAGTTTTTAACGCATCCGACAAGAAAGCCGGTTAATCCTGCGCCAAACCGCCCAAGGAGGCTTCATGCTTTCCGCCGCCTTCCAGACCCGTTTCGCCCTGATCACCTGGCCCGCCATCGCCCTTCCGGTTCTGGGGGTGGTGATGCTGATCTTCCCGGGGCAGGACTGGTGGCTGATCCCCCTGGCGCTGCTGTGCCTGGGGCTGGTCCTTCTGGGCATTCACGACCTGCGCCAGACCCGCCATGCGGTGTTGCGCAACTATCCGGTCGCGGCGCATCTGCGCTTCATCCTGGAAGGCATCCGCCCCGAGATGCGGCAGTATTTCTTCGAAGGCGACAAGGACGGCGCGCCCTTCCCGCGCGACCAGCGCGCCATCGTCTACCAGCGCGCCAAGCACGAGCTGGAAACCCGGCCCTTCGGCACGCAATACAATGTCTATCAGGAACAATATGAATGGCTGCACCATTCGATCGCGCCGAAGCCGGCCCTGCCGCATGACCACATGCGCGTGACGGTGGGCGCCGAGACCAAACAGCCCTATTCCGCCTCGCTGCTGAACATCTCGGCCATGAGCTACGGCTCGCTCTCGGCCAATGCGATCCGGGCGCTGAACAAGGGCGCGGCGCAGGGCGGCTTCTTCCATGACACGGGCGAGGGCGGGGTCTCGCCCTATCACCGCGAGGCGGGCGGCGATCTGGTCTGGGAAATCGGCTCGGGCTATTTCTCGTGCCGCGCCAAGGATGGCAGTTTCGATCCGGCGCTGTTTGCCGATGTGGCCGCCGATCCGCAGATCCGCATGGTCGAATTGAAGCTTAGCCAGGGTGCCAAGCCCGGCCATGGCGGCGTCTTGCCGGCGGCGAAGATCACCGAGGAAATCAGCCGGATTCGCGGCGTGCCGATGGGGCAGGATTGCGTCTCGCCGCCCTTCCATTCCTGCTTCTCCACCCCGCGCGGCCTGTTGGAACAGGTGGCGCGGATGCGCGATCTGTCGGGCGGCAAGCCGGCCGGGTTCAAGCTGTGCATCGGCCATCCGTGGGAGTTTCTGGCGATCTGCAAGGCCATGGTCGAGACCGGCATCACCCCCGATTTCATCGTGGTCGACGGCAAGGAAGGCGGCACGGGCGCGGCACCGCTGGAATTCATGGACCATATCGGCATGCCTTTGCGCGACGGCCTGACCTTCGTTCACAATGCGCTGGTGGGCGTGGGCCTGCGCGAGCGGGTGAAGATCGGCGCCTCGGGCAAGATCACCTCGGCCTTCGACATGGCCAAGGTGCTGGGTCTGGGCGCCGATTGGTGCAATGCCGCGCGCGGCTTCATGTTCGCGATCGGCTGCATTCAGGCGCAAAGCTGCCATACCGGCACCTGCCCCACCGGCGTCGCCACCCAGGATCCGCTGCGCCAACGCGCGGTCGTGGTGCCCGACAAGGCGATGCGGGTGGCGCAATTCCATCGCGGCACGCTGCATGCTTTGGCCGAGCTGACCGCCGCCGCCGGCCTTGCCCATCCCTCCGACCTGCGCCCACACCATTTCCTGCGCCGCACCGACAGCGACCGCGTGCTGTCCTTCGCCGAATTGTATGAACAACTGGCCCCCGGCCAGCTTCTGGCCGACCCCGCCTCGTCGCCGCTTTACGGCAAGGCCTGGGCCCATGCCAGCGCCGACAGCTTCGCCCGGGTCGAAGCCGCCTGAGCCCGCGCCTTCCGCCGCCGCCTTCCTCTCTGCAAAAATATCCTGCGGGGGTCCGGGGGTGCAAAACCCCCGGCGGCCGGCCCCGCGGCGCTCAGCCCGGGGCCATCTAATCCGCCAGCACCAGCGCCACCCCTGCACTCTCCAGCGCCTCGGCCAGCGGCGGCGGGGGCGGCTGATCGGTGACCAGATGGGTGAAACGGCCGGTCGGCCCGATGGCAATCGGCGCCGTGCGGCCGAATTTCGACGCATCCGCCGCAACGATCCGCGTCTCGGCCCGGTCCAGCAGGGCCCGGCTGAATTCGGCCTCGCGCAGGTCCTGCAGCAGAAACCCGTCGCGCGGGTCGATCGCCGCCACCGAAAACACCGCATGGCTGACCCGGAACTGCTGCACGAAGGCCAGAGCCTCGGCCCCGAACGCCCCGCCGTCATGGCTGCGCAATTCGCCCCCCGCCATGAACACCCGATTGCCGTTCACCCCGGTCAGCGCCTGCGCCACCGCCAGCGAATTCGTCACCACCAGCAGGTCCCGCCGGATCCGCAGCGCCTGCGCCACATAGGCGGTGGTGGAGCCCACATCCAGAAAGACCGAGGCGCCATCGGGCACCAGCCCCGCCACCGCCTGGGCGATCCGCCGCTTGGCGCCGGGGTTCTGCACCATGCGCTGGGCGAAACTGGCCTCGGGTCCCCAATCCTTCAGCACCACCCCGCCATGCACCCGGGTGACCAGACCCTGCGCCTCAAGCCGCTTCAGATTGCGCCGGATCGTTTCATCCGTCACGCCCAGCCGGTTGGCCAGCGCCTCGACCCGGGCCGAGCCGTGATCCTGCAAAAGCTCAAGAATTGCGCGCTCGCGCTGGCTGGACAACATGGCATGAGGGCTTGTCGTGGTTTCCCACAAAGCCTGCGTGGAAAACCACAGAAACTCAACCAAAACCCACAAAACCCCACAAATGTTTTGACAGGGGCAGGGATTCGGCCGCAGCCTTGCAGCCCAGAAGCGCGCCAATCCCGCAGCCCGGACCAACCGGGCGCGGCGGGCGCCGGACAGGAGAGGATGACGAAATGAAGAAGGTTTTCGGGACTTCCTGCGTTCTTGGTTCGGCGGCGGCCTTGGCGCTGCTGGCCGGCGCCGCCACGGCCGAGGTGGAATCGACCGATCCGATCAAGCTGACGCTGCATGACTGGACCGGCCAGCTGATCACGACGAACATCATGGCCGCCGTGCTGGAAGAGGCGGGCTATAATGTCGAACTGGTCCAGGCCGATTATCTGGCGCAGTTCGCCGGGCTTGAAACCGGCGATCTGGACGTGGCGATGGAAATCTGGGCCACCACGGGCCAGGAGGCCATGGATGCCGCCGTCGCCACCGGCAAGGTGGTGAACCTGGGCGAGACCGGAATGGTCGCCAAGGAAGAATGGTGGTACCCGCTTTACATGAAGGAAAAATGCCCCGGTCTGCCCGACTGGAAGGCGCTGAACGACTGCGCCGCGGCCTTCGCCACCCCCGACACCGCGCCCAAGGGCCGCTATCTGGGCGGGCCCGTCACCTGGGGCGGCTTCGACGAGGAACGCATCGACGCGCTGGGCCTGAATTTCGAAGTGATCCATGCCGGCACCGATGCCGCCATGTTCGCCGAGCTGGAATCGGCCTATCAGCGCCAGGACCCGATCCTGCTGTGGATCTATGCGCCGCATTGGGCGCCGCAGAAATACCAGGGCGAATGGGTCGAATTCCCCGCCTACGAGCCGGCCTGCTACACCGACCCGGCTTGGGGCGGCAATCCCGACAAGACCCATGATTGCGGCAAGCCCTTCGGGCCGATCTGGAAAGTGGGCTGGGCCGGGCTGGAAGGCAAATGGCCGGGCGCTGCCAAGGCGGTCAAGGCCTTCACCATCGACAATGCCACCATGGGCGACATGATCACCAAGGTCGATCTTGACGGCCAGTCGATCGACGATGTGGTCGACGAATGGATGGACAAGAACGAGCCGGTCTGGTCGGCCTGGATCGCTCCCTAAGCCCTTGCGGCCTTTTGCGGCATCGGGCCGGGCTGCAGGGCCCGGGCCGGTCCCCGCGCCGAACAGATCCGAATCCCCCATGACCCGACCCGTCAAACTGGCCTGCCGCGCCGTCTGGAAACTTTACGGCCCGCATCCGGCCCGCCTGCTGCAAAGCGGTGCCCCCACGCTGGATGCGATCCGCGCCTCGGGCCATGTCGGCGCGGTGCGCGATGTCTCGCTTGAGGTGGGCGAGGGCGAGATCTTCGTGATCATGGGCCTGTCGGGGTCTGGCAAATCCACGCTGGTGCGCTGCCTGTCGCGGCTGATCGAGCCGACGGCGGGCGAGATCCTGTATGATGGCGAGGATCTGCTGAAGGCCAGCCCGGCCCGGATGATCGAGATCCGCCGCCACCGCATGGGCATGGTCTTCCAGCATTTCGCCCTGCTGCCGCATCTGACCGTGCTGGAAAACGTGGGCTTCCCGCTGGAGGTTCAGGGCGTGGCGCGCCCCGCGCGTGAGGCAAGGGCGCGTGAGGTGATCGCGCTGGTCGGCCTTCAGGGCCGCGAGGGCCATTATCCGCGGCAATTGTCGGGCGGCCAGCAGCAGCGGGTGGGCATCGCGCGGTCGCTGGCGGTCGAGCCCGACCTGTGGTTCCTGGACGAACCCTTCTCGGCCCTGGACCCGCTGATCCGGCGCGAGATGCAGGAGGAATTCCTGCGCATCCAGCGCCAGCTGAAAAAGACCATCGTCTTCATCACCCATGATTTCGACGAGGCGATCCGCCTGGCCGACCGGATCGCGATCATGAAGGATGGCGCGCTGGTGCAGGTGGCCACGCCCGAGGATCTGGTTCTGGCCCCGGCCGATGATTACGTGCGCGCCTTCACCGCCCATGTCGCCCGCGCCAAAGTGGTGACGCTGGGCCGCATCGCAGCACCCCTGTCGGGCCCCGCGCCGGATCTGGCCCTGCCGGCCGAGATGCGGGTGGACGAGGCGGCCGAGCGGATCGTGACCGAGAACCGGCCTGTCGCCGTCACGCGCGACGGCCAGATCCTGGGCGAGGTCACCCCGCAGGCGGTGATCGCGGTCCTGATCGGGCGGCAGCCATGAGCGGGGGCATGACTGGCGCGATGCGCGGCCTCTCGGCCCTGGCCTTCCTGGCCTTGGCGCTGCTGCTGGCCCGTGCCTCGGCCGATCTGCCGCCGGGGCTTTTGTGGCCGCCCGAGGCGCTGCATCTGCCGATGGCGGGCTGGATCAGCGCCGCCATGGCCTGGTTGACCGACAGCGCCCATCTGGGCCCGGTCAGCTTCAAGGACCTGACCCGCGGCTTTGCCGCGCTGGTCGAGGCGCCCTATCAGGCGCTGCGCGTCCTGCTGGTTGAAGGCATCACCGAAGGCCGCGGCCGCCGCGCCACGGTGATCGTGCCGCCCTTGTCCTGGCTGGCCGTCACCGTCGCGGCGGTGGCGCTGGGCCATTACGCCAGGAACCTGGGCCTTGGCCTGATCGCCGGGGCCCTGATGTTGTACCTGGCCGTCTTCGGCCAATGGGAAAGCGCGATGGTGACGCTGTCGTCCATCGCCATCGCGGTGCCCTTGGGCGTGGCGGGCGGGTTGGCGCTGGGCATCGCCGCCTGGCGCTGGCGCGGAGTGGAGCGCGCTTTGGCCCCGCTGCTGGACCTGATGCAGACCGTGCCGACCTTCGCCTATCTGGTGCCGGTTCTGGTGCTGTTCGGCTTCGGCCCGGTCGCGGCTTTGCTGGCAACCGTGATCTACGCCATGCCGCCCATGGTGCGGGTCACGCTGCTGGCGCTGCGCGCCGTGCCTTCGGAGATCATGGATTTCGCCGCCATGGCCGGCTGCACGCCCGGGCAGAGGCTGCGCAAGGTGATGCTGCCGGTCGCGCTGCCCGATCTGATGGTGGGGGTGAACCAGGTCATCATGCTGAGCCTGAACATGGTGATCATCGCCTCGATGATCGGGGCGGGGGGCCTGGGGTTCGACGTGCTGAACGCGCTCAGGCGGCTGGATATCGGCGGCGGGATCGAGGCCGGAATCGCCATCACCGCCCTGGCCGTGGTGCTGGACCGGCTGGGCCAGGCGCTGGCGGCACGGCCGGGCGGGCAGCTGCGGGCCGTCGGCCCCTGGTGGCGGCGCCATCCCCGCACCGCGCTGGTTCTGGCGGTGATCCTGGCCACCACGGCGCTGGGCTATCTGATCCCGGCGCTGCAGATCTATCCGAAGGACTGGCAGCTGACGACCCGCACCTTCTGGGCCGATCTGATGAAAGCGATCAATGTCAATTACTTCGACCAGCTTGAGGCGCTGCGCGCCTGGCTTTTGGAATATCTGATGATCCCGGTGAAGAGGTTCTTCCTGGCGCTGCCCTGGCCCTTCGTGCTGGGCCTTGCGACCCTGGCCGGCTGGCGGCTGGGCGGCCTGCGGCTGGCCGCGCTGGCGCTGGCGCTGACCGGCTTTCTGGCCGCGACCGGGCTTTGGGAACAGGCGATGACCACGCTGTATCTGTGCGGGCTGGGCGTGGTTCTGGCCATGCTGATCGGCGTGCCGCTGGGCGTGCTTGCGGCTTCGTCCGAGGCGGCGGGCAAGGCGATTGGCGCGGTGATCGACACGCTGCAGACCCTGCCCTCTTTCGTCTATCTGATCCCGGTGGTGATGCTGTTCCGGGTCGGTGATTTCTCGGCTTTGATCGCGGTGGTGCTTTATGCGCTGGTGCCGGCGGTGCGCTATACCGCGCATGGGCTGCGCGGCGTGGCGCCGGAACTGGTCGAGGCGGCGGTGGTCTGCGGCTGCACGCGGGGGCAGATCCTGCGCAAGGTGCGGCTGCCTCTGGCGGTGCCGATGGTGCTTCTGGGGCTGAACCAGACCATCCTTCTGGCCCTGTCGATGCTGGTGATCACCGCGCTGGTCGGCACGCGCGACCTGGGCCAAGAGGTCTATATCGCGCTGACCAAGGCCGATATCGGCCGCGGCATCGTGGCCGGCCTGGCGGTGGCGGCGATTGCCATTCTGGCCGACCGGCTGATCGGTGCCGCCGCGCAGGGCGCGCGGGCAAGGCTGGAGGGCGCGGCATGAGCGGGGCCGATTTCTTCGAAGAAATCGGACCGGAGCCTTCAAAGGCTCCGGCGCGGAGTTTTCGAAAACTCCGCCACCCCCGGGAGGGCGCGCAATGACCCCCGAAGACCGCGTTCACCGCCTGCCGATCTGGTCGGGTCCGATCCGGATCGAGCCGCTGGGCGGCGGCATCACCAACCGCAACTTTCTGGTGCAGGACAGCGCCCGCCGTGCCGTGGTGCGGATCGGCGACGATATTCCCGTGCATCAGATCATGCGCTTCAACGAATTGGCGGCCAGTCGCGCCGCCCATGCGGCCGGCGTGTCGCCGGCGGTGCTGCATCATGAACCCGGCGCGCTGGTGATCGACTTCGTCGAGGGCCGCACGCTGGCCGCCGAAGATCTGCAAAGCCGGCCGATGCTGGAACAGGCCTTGGCGCTGGTGGCGCGGGCGCACCGCGAGATCCCGCGGCATCTGCGCGGGCCGGCGCTGGCCTTCTGGGTCTTCCACGTCCTGCGCGACTATGCCGCCACGCTGCGCGACGGCGCCAGCCCCCATGCGCCGCTTCTGCCCGGGCTTCTGGCCCAGGCGCAGCGGCTGGAAGCGGCCGTGGGCCCGGTCGATCTGGTCTTCGGCCACAATGACCTTCTGCCCGCGAATTTCCTGCATGACGGGGCGCGGCTCTGGCTGATCGACTGGGATTATGCCGGCTTCAATTCGCCGCTGTTCGATCTGGGCGGGCTGGCGGCCAATAACGGGCTCAGCGCCGCCGATGAGGGCTGGCTGCTGCAGGCCTATTTCGGCCAGCGCCCCGATGCCGATCTGTGGCGGCGCTATCGCGCGATGAAGGCCGCAAGCGCCCTGCGTGAGGCGCTGTGGTCGATGGTGTCGGAACTGCATTCCGATCTCGATTTCGACTTCGCGGCCTATACGGCGGCCAATCTGGAAACCTGGCATGCGGCGCTGGCCGCTTTTGAGGCTTTGTGATGGTGGACCTTCCCCAAACCGCGAAGGCGGTGATCATCGGCGGCGGCATCGTCGGCTGTTCGGTGGCCTATCATCTGGGCAAGCTGGGCTGGACCGATACGGTGCTGCTGGAGCGCAAGAAGCTGACCTCGGGCACGACCTTCCATGCGGCCGGGCTGGTGGGCCAGCTGCGCACCAGCGCCAATATCACTCAGCTTCTGGGCCATTCGGTGGCGCTGTATCGCAGTCTGGAGCAGGAAACCGGGCTGCAGACCGGCTGGAAGATGAATGGCGGCCTGCGGCTCGCCTGCAATGCCGAGCGCTGGACCGAGGTCAAGCGCCAGGCCACCACCGCGCATAGTTTCGGGCTGGAGATGCATCTCTTGACCCCGCGCGAGGCGCAGGATCTGTGGCCCCTGATGACGATCGACGATCTGGTCGGCGCGGCCTATCTGCCGACCGACGGGCAGGCCAACCCCTCTGACATCACCCAAAGCCTGGCCCGCGGCGCCCGCATGGCCGGGGTGAAGATTTTTGAAGATACGCCAGTGACGCGCATCCTGGTCGAAGATGGCCGCATCCGGGGCGTGGAAACCCCCTTCGGAACGGTGGAATGTGAAAAACTGGTGCTGTGTGCCGGGCAATGGACCCGCACGCTGGCCGCGACCGTGGGGGTGAACGTGCCCCTGGTCTCGGTCGAGCATCAATATATGATCACCGAGCGGATCGAGGGCGTAACGCCGGGCCTGCCGACGCTGCGCGACCCCGACCGGCTGACCTATTGGAAGGAAGAGGTCGGCGGGCTGGTCTGGGGCGGATACGAGCCGAACCCCAAGCCCTGGGCGGTGGAGGGCATTCCCGAGGGCTTCCATTTCGAGACCCTGACCCCCGATTTCGACCATTACGAGCAGTTCATGGACAATGCCATCGCCCGGGTGCCGGCGCTGGCCACGGCCGGTGTGAAGCAGCTGTTGAACGGGCCGGAGAGTTTCACCCCCGACGGCAATTTCATTCTGGGCGAGGCGCCCGAATTGCGGAACCTGTTCGTCGGCGCGGGCTTCAACGCCTTCGGCATCGCGAGCGGAGGCGGGGCGGGCATGGCGCTGGCGGAATGGGTCGCCAAGGGCGAGCCGCCCTTCGACCTTTGGCCGGTCGACATCCGCCGCTTCGGCCGCGTCCACCGCGCGACCGACTGGGTGCGCAACCGTACGATGGAGGCTTACGGCAAGCATTACACCATCGCCTGGCCGGCCGAGGAAATGCGCAGCTGCCGGCCCACGCGCCGCAGCCCGCTTTACGCGCATCTGACGGCGGCGGGGGCCTGTTTCGGCGAGAAACTGGGCTGGGAACGGCCGAACTGGTTTGCCGATCTGGCGGCGGGCGAGGCGCCGGTCGACCGCTATTCCTATCAGCGGCCGGGCTGGTGGGCTGCTGTGCGGCGCGAACATCAGGCGGCGCGCGAGGCGGCGGTGCTGATCGACCAAAGCTCTTTCGCCAAGTTCCTGCTGACCGGGCCGGGGGCGGCGGCGGCGATGTCGCATATCGCGGCGGGGCGGGTCGAACGCGCGCCGGGCGCGCTGACCTATACCCAGCTTCTGAACCGCAAGGGCGGGATCGAGGCGGATGTGACCGTGGCGCGGCTGGCCGAGACAGAATTCTACATCACCACCGGCACCGGCTTTGCCACCCATGATTTCGACTGGATCCGCCGCAACCTGACCGGCGATTGCCAGCTGGTCGATGTGACCTCGGCCTATGCGGTTCTGTCGCTGATGGGCCCCGAGGCGCGGGAAATCCTGTCGCGGATCTGCCCCGACGATCTGTCGAATGCCGGCTTCCCCTTCGGCACGGTGCGGCAGATTTCGGTGGCCTCCTGCCCGGTCACCGCCTTGCGGGTGACTTATGTGGGCGAGCTGGGCTGGGAATTGCACATGCCCGTGGATGTGGCGGTGACGGTCTACGAGGCGCTGATGGCGGCGGGTGCGCCGCTGGGCCTGGCGAATGCGGGCTACCGCGCCATCGAGACGCTGCGGCTGGAAAAGGGCTATCGCGCCTGGGGGGCCGAGATCGGGCCGGATCACAGTCCGGTCGAGGCGGGGCTGGCCTGGGCGGTGAAGGTGAAATCCAATGCCGATTTCATCGGCCGCGCCGCGATCGAGGCGCAGCTGGCGGGCGGGGTGAAGAAGCGCATGGCCAGCTTCACCGCCGCGCCCGACGTGGTTCTGCTGGGCCGCGAGACGATTTATCGCGACGGGCAGCGGGTGGGCTGGCTGTCCTCGGGCGGCTATGGCCATACGGTCGAAAAGGCGATCGGCATGGGCTATGTGCGCGATCCGGCCGGCGTGACCGAGGATTTCGTCTTGTCGGGGCGGTATGAGCTGGAAGTCGCCTCGGAACGCGTGCCGGCCGAAGTGCATCTGGCGCCGCTTTACGATCCGAGCGGCGCGCGGGTGAAGATCTGAGGACCGGGGGCGCTTCGCCCCCCGGACCCCCAGAGGATATTTTTGCAGAGAGGAAGGCTGTCAGGCCTTTTTGTGCAATTCCGCTTCGCTGCGCAGAAGCTGCATCATCTCGTCCAGCGCCTTCTGGTAACGCGCGTCCTTCAGCTTGCCATCGGCATCGAAGGCGTTGGAACTGTCGGCCACCATCACCTCGGGCCCGGTCAAGAGCAGCGGCTGGAACGGCGTCAGCATCAGCCGCAGCGCGAATTGCGACCGGTCGCCGCCGCCGCGCCCGCCAGCGGCGGAAATGATCGCGACCGGCTTGCCCTTCCAGGGATTGCCCTTGGTGCGGCTGACCCAGTCGAGCGCGTTTTTCAGCACGCCGGGCGGGGCCTTGTTGTATTCGGGGGTGGAAATGACGATGGCATCCGCCGCGGCGATCTGATCGGCCAGGCTCTGCACCTCGGCCGGAATGCCTTGTTCGCTTTCCAGATCGCCATCGTAAAGCGGCAGGCGCAGGTCGGCCTCGGTCTGTTTGGCCTTGCCGAAGGCGATCCGGGCCTGGGCCAAGAGAAGCCGGTTGGTCGAGCCCTGGCGCAGCGCACCGGGAATGCCAAGAAGGGTAAGCATGGGCGAGGTTCCTTGTTTTCCGTTACCTTCCCCAACCGCGCGGTCTTGTGCAAGGTTCCATGACCCGGCAGGAAGGAGCCAGGGCTGGTGCGGAGGCGGACATGCGGCAGGGCGGGCGGATTCTGGCGGATCATCTGGCGGCTTACGGGGTGGACCGGGTGTTCTCAGTGCCCGGCGAAAGCTTTCTGGCGGCGCTGGACGGGCTGTATGAACGCGGGATCCCCAATATCGTCTGCCGGCATGAGGGCGGGGCCGCGATGATGGCCGAGGCGACGGGCAAGCTGACCGGGCGGCCGGGCGTGGCCTTCGTGACGCGCGGGCCCGGGGCCACCAATGCGGCGGCGGGCGTACATGTCGCGCGGCAGGATTCGACGCCGATGATCCTGTTCGTGGGCCAGATCGCACGGGGGCATCGCGACCGCGAGGCGTTTCAGGAAATCGACTACCGGCAGGTCTTTGGCGGGCTGGCGAAATGGGCAACCGAGATCGACCAGGTCGAACGTCTGCCGGAATATATCAGCCGCGCTTTTCATGTCGCCATGTCGGGCCGGCCCGGGCCGGTGGTGCTGGCCTTGCCGGAAGACATGCTGACCGACCTGGCCGATGTGCCCGACCTGCCGCCGCCGGCCTTGCCGGCAAGCCAGGTGGCGCCGGCGCAGGCCGAGGCGGTGGCGGCGCTGCTGCGCGGGGCCGAGCGGCCCCTGGTCGTCGTGGGCGGGCCGCATTGGGATGCGGCGGCCGCGGCCGAGTTGCAGGGCTTTGCCGAAAGCTGGGGCCTGCCGGTCGCGGTGTCGTTCCGGCGGCAGGACCGGCTGGACAACCGGCTGTCCTGCTATGTGGGCGATCTGGGCGTGGGCGGCAATCCGAAGCTGCAGGCGCGGTTGAAAGCGGCCGATCTGATCCTGGCGATCGGCACGCGCTTTGGCGATATCGTCACTGGCGGCTATGAGATCGTCGATCCGGCGCATCCTCCGCGGCTGGTGCATGTCCATGCCGATGCGGGCGAGCTGGGCCGGGTGTTCCGGCCCGAACTGGCGGTTCAGGCGACGGCCCCGGCGATGGTGGCGGCGCTGGCCGCGCTGACGCCGCCAAATGCGCGGCCCTGGGCCGAGTGGGCCGCGCAGGCGCGGGCCGAGTATCAGGCCTGGCAGAAGCCGGTGGCGACCCCGGGCGCGGTGCGGATGGAAGAGGTGATCGGGTATCTGGCCGAGACCCTGCCCGATGACGCGGTGGTGACGAATGGCGCGGGCAATTACGCGGCCTTCCTGCACCGCTATTACCGCTATCGCCGCCCCGGCACCCAGCTGGCGCCGACCTCGGGAAGCATGGGTTACGGCTTTCCGGCGGCGATTGCGGCCAAGCTGCATGATCCGGCGAAGGTGGTTGTCTGTCTGGCCGGTGACGGCTGTTTCCAGATGACGCTGAATGAGATGTCGACCGCCCGCCAGCATGGCGCTGCGGTGATCACCATCGTTGCGAATAATGGCCGCTACGGCACGATCCGCATGCATCAGGAGCGGGAATATCCGGGCCGCGTGTCGGGCACCGATCTGTTCAACCCCGATTATGCCGCGCTGGCCCGCGCCTATGGCGGCCATGGCGAGACAGTCACGGCACAGGACGAATTGCCCGCGGCCTTTGCCCGGGCGCAGGCTTCGGGCCTGCCGGCGGTGATCGAATTGCGGCTGGATCCGCAGATGCTGACCACCGGGCAGACCGTCGATCAGGTGCGGGCGGCGGCCCTGGCTAGAAAAGCCTGAGCAGGATCGGCGCCAGGATCGCGGTCATCATCGCATTCAGCCCCATGCCAAGCCCGGCAAAGGCCCCGGCGGTGGGGTGAACCTGAAAGGCGCGCGCCGTGCCAAACCCATGCGCGGCCACGCCCACGGCAAAGCCGCGCGCCCGCCAGTCGCGAATGCCCAGCAGGTTCAGCAAGGGCGTCGCCACCATGGCGCCGGTCAGCCCGGTCATCATCACCATCATCGCGGTCAGCGTGGGCGAGCCGCCCAATTGCTCCGACACGCCGATGGCGACCGCGGCCGTGGCCGATTTCGGCGCCATCGAAGCCAGGATCGCCGGGGCCAGGCCAAAGGCCTTGCCGATGGCCAGGACGGCGACGATCCCGGTGACCGCGCCGACCAGCAATGCGGCAAGCAGGGGCAGCGCCGCCTGCCGGACCTTGGGCAGATTGTCGTACAAGGGCAGCGCCAGGCAGACCGTGGCGGGGCCCAGCAGGAAATGCACGAATTGCGCGCCTTCGAAATAGGTGGCGAAAGGCGTGCCGGTTACCGCCAGAAGCACGGCCAGCAACCCCATCGCGATCAGCGAGGGATTGGCAAAGGGGCTTTGCCCCGCGGCCCGAAACAGCGCCATCCCGATCAAGAACGCCGCCAGCGTTGCCGTCAGCCACAGCAGCGGCTGCTGCGCCAGATAGGACCAGATCTCGGTCATGGGCCTTCCTCGGGCCGCAGGCCGCTGAGCGCGGCCACCGCCTTGAAGGCCAGCGCCCCGGCGATGATCGCAAGCACCGTCGATCCGGCCACCGCCAGAACGACCGGCAGGGTGTTGGCGCCCAGCGTCACCAGATGCCCTGCCGCCCCCACGCCCGCCGGCACGAACAGCAGAAGCAGGTTGCGCAGGATGCCCTCGGCCACCGGGCGCACCGTCTGGCGCAGCCAGGGCGACAGGCGCAGGCCCAGAAGCATCAGGGCCATGCCCAGGACCGGGCCGGGAATGGGCAGGCCGGTGGTCCGGCTGAAGACCTCGCCGGCAAGCTGGCAGGCCAGGATGATCAGGAAGGCTGCGATCATGGCGCGGTCGAAAGCCCCTTTCGGTAGGTGATCGAGGTGGGCCGGTCATAGCCCGGATGCGCGGTCCGGCCGGTTTCACGAAAGCCCAGCGCCGCCCAGGCGGCCTGGTTTTCCACCAACTCCACCCGGGTCTGCAATTCCAGCGCCGGCAGCGACAGGGCCTGCGCGCGGCGTTCGGCCAGGGCGATCAGCGCCGCCGCCAGCCCCTTGCGGCGGTGGCTTAGGGCCACGGCCAGCTTGCCGATATACAGCGCCCCCGGCTTTGGCGTGAAGAAGACACAGGCCAGCGGCGGATCGCCGATCGCCCAGACCTCGCCCGCTTGGGCCTGCGCAAGAATATCGGCCTCGGTCAGCCGGGCCAGCGACGAGGGCGGATCGACCCGCCCCTCCATATAGGCGAATTCGGCGCGCAGCAGCGCCAGGATCGCCGCGGCGTCGAAGGGCGGAAGGCAGCGCCGGGGGGTCATCGCTGCGCCAGCCCGTCGGCCAGATGGATCCAGGGCAGGGCCTCGGCGCTGTGGTAATGGACGCTGGGCAGATACTCCTCGGGGCGGTCCAGCGTGGCGGCGTAGAAATGCGTCTCGCCCGGAAAACGGTCGGCGCGGAAGGCCATCTGCGTGCCGCAGGTCGGGCAGAAGCTGCGCGTCACCCCGGGGCTGGAGGCATAGGTGGCGGGGGCGCTTCCGGTCCAGGCCCAGGCGCCATCCCTGACACCCAGAAACGAGGTCATGGGCGAGGCCGTCGCACGCCTGCAGCTTTCGCAATGGCAATGGCCCTGCCACAAAGGCGGCTCGGTACAGCGGAAGGTCACGGCACCGCACAGGCAGCGGCCGGTGAAGGGCGGGGTCATGGGGCACCTCTTTTCCACATCCGGCGCCGGATTTCGATCGGATGCAAGAGCCCTGCGTGCCCCAAGATGTTGTGGATAATCCAGCCGATTCAGCCATGGATTGAAGCCCGCTGATTGACTCGGGCCCCGAATCCCCGACCATGGGCCGAATGCGAGTCGAGAGGCACAGGTGCGCTTCACCAAACTGCGGCTGAACGGGTTCAAATCCTTTGTGGACCCGACGGATCTGGTGATCCATGAGGGGCTGACCGGCGTGGTCGGCCCGAACGGCTGTGGCAAATCGAACCTTCTGGAAGCGCTGCGCTGGGTCATGGGCGAGAACCGCCCCACCGCCATGCGCGGTGGCGGCATGGAAGACGTGATCTTCAACGGCGCCGCCACCCGCACCGCGCGCAACTTCGCCGAAGTGTCGCTGGTGATCGACAATCAGGACCGGCTGGCGCCCTCGGGCTTCAACGATGCCGACCAGATCGAGATCATCCGGCGCATCACCCGCGATGCGGGATCCGCCTACAAGGCGAATGCCCGCGATGTGCGGGCGCGCGACGTGCAGATGCTGTTCGCCGATGCCTCGACCGGGGCGCATTCGCCGGCTTTGGTGCGGCAGGGGCAGATTTCGGAACTGATCAACGCCAAACCCAAGAACCGCCGGCGGATTCTGGAAGAGGCGGCGGGGATCTCGGGCCTTTACGCGCGGCGGCACGAGGCCGAGTTGAAACTGGCGGGGACGGAACAGAACCTGACCCGCGTCGATGACGTGCTGGAACAGCTGGCGCAGCAATTGTCGGTGCTGACCCGGCAGGCCAAGCAGGCGGCGCGCTACCGCGAATTGTCGGAAGATCTGCGCCGGGCCGAGGGCACGCTGCTGTACCGGCGCTGGCGCGAGGCGGATGAGGCGCGGGCGGCGGCCGAAGCGGTGCTGCGCGAAAGGCTGATCGAGGCGGGCCGGGCCGAAGGCGCCTCGCGCGCAGGCACCAAGGCGCGGGAGGCGGCGGAAGATGCGCTGCCGCCCCGGCGCGAGGAAGAGGCGATCGCGGCGGCGGTGCTGCAGCGGCTGATCCTGCAGCGCGACGCGCTGGGCGACCAAGAGGCGCGGGCGCTGGCGCTGATTGAAACGCTGCGCGGCAGGATCAACCAGCTGGGCGCCGATATGGAGCGCGAGGCCGGGCTGAACCGCGATGCGGGCGAGGTGATCGCCCGGTTGGATTGGGAAATCGCCCAGATCGCCCGCGCGCATGAAGGCCATGACGACCGGCTGGCCGAGGCGGTCGAGGCGGCGAAAGTGGCGGGCGCCATCCTGACCGACCGCGAGACGCTGCTGTCGGAAGCCACCGAGGATGCGGCGCGGCTGGCGGCAAGGCACCAGTCGGCCGCGCGGCTTCTGGCCGAAACCCAGTCCGGGCTGGACCGGGCCTTGGCCGAGGCCGACCGTGCCCGGGCTGCCGTGGAAGCTGCGGATGAAGCGGTCGAGCGGATGGACGAAGGCTTTGCCGCGGCGGAAGAGGCGCGCGAGGCGGCGGCCATGCTGACCGAACGCACCGAAGAGGCGCTGGAGGCGGCGGAAACCGCCCGGGCCGAGGCGCAGATCCGCGAATCCGACGCCCGCGCCGCCCGCAGCGAGGCCGAGGGCGAGGCCTCGGCGCTGCGGGCCGAGATGCAGGCGCTGGCGCGTCTTGTCGACCGCGAGGCGCAGGCGGGGCATCAGATCCTGGACCGGCTGACGGTGGCGCCGGGCTATGAAAAGGCGCTGGGCGCGGCTTTGGCCGACGATCTGCGCGCGCCTGAGGCGGGCGAGGGCGACCGCTCGGGCTGGGGCCTTTTGGAACCCTATCTGTCGCCCCAGCCCCTGCCCGCCGGGGTCACGCCGATCAGCGCCCATGTCGAGGCGCCCGATGTGTTGGCGCGGCGGCTGTCGCAGATCGGGCTTGTTGCCCGTGAAAAGGGTTTCCAGCTGCAGGATGCGCTGCTGCCGGGTCAGCGGCTGGTCTCGGTCGAGGGCGATCTGTGGCGCTGGGATGGCTATCGCGCCGGGGCGGAAGATGCGCCCTCGGCCGCGGCGCTGCGGCTGCAGCAGCTGAACCGGCTGCAGCAGCTGAAGGGCGATCTGTCGCAGGCCGAGGCGCAGGCCGCGGGCGCGCGCGCGGCGCATGAGGCGCTGCAGGGGCGGCTGGCTGATCTGGCGCGTGCCGATCAGCTGGCGCGCGAGGCGCGGCGTTCGGCCGACCAGCGCCTGGCCGAGGCCGACCGGGCCCTGTCGCGGGCCGAGGCGGACCGCACGCTGGCCCAGGGCAAGCGCGAGGCCGCGCAGGCCTCGGTCGCGCGCTTCGAGGACGAGGTCCTGTCGGCCAAGGCCCGCGCGCGTGAGGCCGAGGCGGCGGCCAAGGATCTGCCCGATCTCGATCAGGCGCGCAGTGCGGTGGAAGCCGCGAAGATCACCGTCGAGGCGGCGCGGATCGCCATGCTGACCCGCCGCTCGGCCCATGACGAGGTGCGCCGTGAGGGCGAGGCGCGCACCCGGCGCCGGCAGGAGGCGCTGAAGGAACTGTCGGGCTGGAAGCACCGGCTGGACACGGCGGAAAAGCGCAGCGCCGAACTGGCCGAGCGCCGGGCCGAGGCCGAGGCCGAGCTGGACGATGCCAGCGCCGCGCCCGAGGAAATCGCCGCCAAGCGCGAGGAACTGGCCGATGCCATCGCCGAGGCCGAGACCCGCCGCGCCGCGGCTGCCGAGACATTGGCCCGGGCCGAACTGACCCTGCGCGAAGCCGCCATGGCCGAACGCGAGGCCGAACGCCTTGCCGGCGAGGCGCGCGAGGCCAAGGCGCGGGCCGAGGCGCGTCTGGATGCGGCGCGCGAAGCCGTCAGCCTGGCGGCCGAGCGGATCGCCGAAGAGGATGACCGGACCCCGCAGGATCTGCTGGCCTCCTTGCGCACCGATCCCGACAAGATGCCCGATGCCGAGGCGCTGGAAATCGAGGTCGCGCGGCTGAAGCGCGGGCGCGAGGCGCTGGGTGCGGTCAACCTGCGCGCCGAGGAAGACGCCAAGACCGTGGCCGAGGAACATGACGCCCTGGCCAAGGAAAAGAACGATCTGGAAGAGGCGGTGCGCAAGCTGCGCGCCGGAATTGCCGGGCTGAACAAGGAAGGCCGCGAGCGGCTTTTGACCGCCTTCGAGCAGGTCAATACGAATTTCGGCGCGCTGTTCACCCATCTGTTCGGCGGCGGCGAGGCGCGGCTGGTGCTGGTCGAATCCGATGACCCGCTGGAAGCGGGGCTGGAAATCATGTGCCAACCGCCGGGCAAGCGTCTGGCCACGCTGTCGCTTCTGTCGGGTGGCGAGCAGACGCTGACTGCGCTGGCGCTGATCTTCGGCGTCTTCCTGGCCAATCCGGCACCGATCTGCGTGCTGGACGAGGTCGACGCGCCGCTGGACGACGCGAACGTCACCCGCTTTTGCGACATGATGGACGAGATGACCCGCCGCACCGAAACGCGCTTTCTGGTCATCACCCACCATGCCGTGACCATGGCGCGGATGGACCGGCTGTTCGGCGTGACGATGCAGGAACAGGGCGTCAGCCAGCTGGTCTCGGTCGACCTGAAACGCGCCGAGGCGCTGGTGGCCTGACCCGGTCGCGGGGCGTTGCGGCCGGGACGCGCGGGTTACACTTCCGCCCAGATCGTTAAGACTTTAGTGAAATCTGTCCAGCTAGGCTGCCCCCGCCGCGATCCTTCGCGGTGAAAGGGAGTGAGCGGCTTGAGCGACTGGGAATACCGGAAGTGGATGGTGGCCTTGGCAGTGGCGACACTGATCCTGGGCATCATCCGGCTCTGGATCGGGCTGTAGCCCGCAAAAGAGAAGACCCGGCGGAGAGGCACCTCCGCCGGGTCACTTTGGGAATGAGTATGCTTGAGCAGCAATACCGGATGGCCAGAATGATGGGGATTTCCTAACAAAAAGTAAAGACTCGGCGGGGGACGGCCAAGAACCTGACCTTAATCTCCGGGCCGGGCCAGAACCCGCAGCGTGTCGCCCCGCTGCACCTCGCCATCCTGCACCACCGCGCACAGAATGCCGCGCAGGCGCAGTTCGGGGTGGCCGGGCGCGGTGATCCAGTCTTTCGCGGCCTGGCCATAGCGGACCTTCCACTTCACGCAGGCATCGTTGAACACCGACGACACCCGCAGCCGCGCCGTGCCGGCCTGCAGCAGCGTGCCCGGCGGCAGGTTTGCCAGCCCGCAATCCAGATCGGCGACGATCGTATCGCCCGGATGCGGCTGGCTGCGATCCTGCCAGACCAGATCCATCACCCGCAGCGGCAGGATCGAGACCTGAATGTCAGGATCGGGCCGGCCATCGGGCAGCTTCAGCCAGGGCGCGGTCAGCCAGCGCTCGCCCGGGACGCCCTCGGCCACGGTCAGGCGCAGCCGGTCGGGATGCTGGCGCTGGCCATAGCCCGGCCGGAAGGTCAGATGGTCGATCAGGGTTGAATCCTTCGGCGCGGCCAGAACGCCGGGAAGAGCCTGGGCCAATGCCTCAGCGGTGATCATCTTGCGCCTTTCTGCAGCCGCGCTGCGCCGGGGTCAGAACAGGGTGGCAACCTTTTCGCGCAGGGCAAGCCGGGCCTGGATCAGCCGGCCTTCGCTGCGCAGCAATTCGCTTTTCTGCGGCGTCAGGCACTGGGTTTCGTCATAGAAGGCGGCGATCTCGCCGGGCGAGGCCGCGCTTAGAAAATCCTGCAGGGCGGGGTGATACTGATAGGCGCCGCGGGTCAGGCGGAAGGGCAGGGCGCTTTCCCAGGCGCCGCGGTCCTGGGCATGGAAATGCAACAGCGCCAGCCCGGGCTGGAAGGCGGGGCCGTCCAGCCGCTGGCCATCGCGGAAGGCACCATGCAGGCGGGGTTGCAGCCCGGGCACGCCGGTGCGGAAGAAGGATTTGCCATTGGCATGGCTGAGCATCGCCTCGGGCAGCACGCCGGCAAACCGGCCCAGCACCGGCACCCGCAGCGCGGCATGGCGCGGCTTCAGCGCGCCGCGAAAGGCGGTGGCGGTATAGATGTCATCGGGCAGGCGCGGGTCATGCATCGCCTCGAACGGCTCGGCCCGGCACAGGATCTGGTCGGGCATCAGCCCCTCCAGCATTTCGGCGATGCGCCGGTCGGGCCAGAGGAATTCATCCACGTCGATATGCGCCAGCCAATCCACCCCGGCGCGGCGATAGACCATCGCGGCGTTCTTGGACTGGCGGTTCTGATGCCGGTCGGGCCGCCCGCCCAGGGCCTGCCAATGCGCGGCATCGCAGCGGATGCGGGTTATGCGCGGATGGTCCAGCTGGGCGAAGGCCGGGTCGTCGGGTTCATCGAAGCACAGCCAGATCCGCGCCGCGCCCTGGGACAGATGCCAGGCGGCAAAGGCCCAAAGCTTGCCGATGGGCGCCCTGGCGGTGGCGACAATGCCCCAGCTGGTCACAGCAAAGCCAGCAATTCGGCCGTGGGCCAGGCATCGGCGGGCAGGCCCAGGCGGATCTGTTCCTTCTGCACCGCGTCGCGGGTGCCGGCGCCCAGGATCCCGTCGATCTGGCCCACATCATAGCCGCGCGCCGCCAGCTTTTCCTGCAGGGCCTTCATCTGATCCAGGCTCAGCGCCGGGTCGGGCTGGCCCGCCGCATAGGGCGCGGCCCCGTCGATGCGGGTGGCGAAATAGGCGGCGGTCAGCACATAGGTGAAGCTCTGGTTCCAGTCGAACAAGACGCGGAAATTCGGATAGGCCAGGAAGGCCGGGCCCTTGCGGCCCTGCGGCAGCAGGATGAAGGCGCCATCCATGGCAGGCAGCCCGCCTGCGCGGGCGGTCACGCCCAGGGCCGCCCAGTCGGCGGTGGACTTCTCGGTCCCCAGCCCGGTCAGCGCCCAGTCGAAATCGGCGGGCAGGGTGATCTCGGTCAGCCAGGGCTGGCCCGCCTGCCAGCCGTGATGGCGCAGCAGGTTGGCGCCTGACAGCAGCGCATCGGCGGCCGAGGTCTTCAGCCGCACATGGCCGTCACCGTCGCCATCGACGCCGCGTTCCAGAATGTCGTGCGGCAGCATCTGCACCTGGCCGATCTCGCCCGCCCAAGCGCCGGTGGTGGCCGGGTCGAAATCGCCCTGCGCGTAAAGCCGGGCGGCGGCGAGCAACTGCGGCTGGAACATCTCGGGCCGACGACAGTCATGGGACAGCGTGGCCAGCGCATCGCGGGTGTTGAAATCGCCCTGGACCTTGCCGAGATCGGTCTCGAAGGTCCAGAAGGCCAGCAGCACCCCGCGCGGCACGCCATAGTCGGCCTCGGCGCGGGTGAAGATCGCGTCCAGCTCGGCCGATTTGGCGCGGGCGGCGGAAAGCCGGGCCTTCGAGATCAGCGATTGCGAGAAATCCAGAAAGGTCTTGCGGAAGACGCCCTGCGCCCGGTCAGCCTTCAACACTTTCGGATCCTGCCGGGCGCCGCCGATAAAACCCTGCGCGGCTTCTGGCGGCACGCCCGCGGCCACCGCCTCGGCCACCATCGCCTGCAGGAACGCCTCGAAATCGCCGCCACAGGGGGCGGCAGCGGCGGGGCCGGACAGGGCCAAGGTCAGAAGAACAGCGGCACGCATGCAGGCGAGACTAGGGTGAGAAGGCAGACCAGGGCAAGCATCAGCCCCCATGCGCGCCACAGCGCACGGGCGGCGGCCTCGATCTCGGCGGGGCCGGGGTCGCGCCGGCCTTCGGGCCAGACCCAGGGGTAATCGGTCATCACGCCCTCATAGCTGCGCGGCCCGGCCAGCGAGACATTCAGGATCGGCGCCAGCACCGATTCCGGCCATCCGGCATTGGGGCTGCGATGCTTGGGCGCATCGCGCAGCACCGGGCGCGGATCCAGCCAGCCATGGCTTGCCGCCAGCAAAAGCGCGGTCAGCCGGGCCGGGATCAGGTTCAGCAGATCGTCCCAGCGCGCCGAGGCCCAGCCGAAGTCGCGATAGCGCGGGGTCATATGGCCGACCGTGCTGTCGGCCGTGTTGGCGATCTTGTAGATCAACAGCCCCGGCAGCCCGCCGACCAGATACCAGAAGGCCGGCGCGATCACCCCGTCCGACAGGTTCTCGGCCGCGCTTTCGATTGCGGCGCGCGCCACATCGGCCTGGCCCATCGGCGCGGTGTCGCGCCCGACGATCATCGCCACGGCGCGCTTGCCCTGATCCAGCGACTGGCGCAGGCCGCGCGCAACGGCCAGCACATGATCCGACAGGCTGCGCTGCGCCAGCAGCACTGCAACGAAAAGCGTTTCCAGAATGCCGTGGTCGGGGATCAGATGGATCAGCCAGCCCAGAAGCCCCGCCCCCAGCGCCAGCCCCACGGTCATCACCACGCCAGCCGCCTTGCGCGACGGGCCGCGATTCATCCGCGCCTCCAGCGCCCCGATCAGCCGGCCCATCAGCACGGCGGGATGCGGCAGGCGCGACCACAGCCAGGCGGGCTCGCCAAAGGCGGCATCCAGCAGCAAAGCGAGAATCAGGATCACGTCAGGCTCCGTTCCGGCGGGCAGGCGCAAGGGTTGGACCGGAAGCCGCGCCCCGGCGCAAGGGGCGTGCGCGTGCCGGGGCGCGGCAAAGACGCAACGCTGCGGTTACATCTGGGTGATAAGCGTATCGCATCAAAGGCCTGCCTTGATTTTGGCCGGATCGTGGCGAGAGTGAAAGACAGGAGGTCGATCATGCTGGAACATCTGCCGAATGAGATACGCGAGGGGCTTGAGGCGGCGCGGCTGCGCGAGCTGAAGAAACGCGCCAAGCTGCGGGTGCAGGTTGGAGAGGCGGTCTTTCCGGTGCTGCGCTTCTGGCATGACGGCTTCGCGCTGGATGCCTCGCTGGCGCCGGGCAAGCTGCGTGGGCTGGTCGACATCTATGACGGGCCGCGCCATGTGTTCCAATGCCTGATCGTGGCCTCGGCCATCGAGCGGGGCGAACTGGTCTGCGATTTCAAGCGCGTCACCGCGGTGTCGGACCGCGCGGCGCTGGATTACTGGCGCGCCGAAGATGCGCCGGTGGGCTATCTGCCCCGCAGCTGACCTTCTTTGAAAACCGTTTCCGCCAAATGAAAACGCCCGGGAAATTCCCGGGCGTTCTGCTGTGGGGTGGGCCGGCTCAGCCGATGGCTGCGGCCTTCACGTCCTCGTCGATATAGGGGACGTATTGGGCGAAGTTCTTCGAGAACATGTCGACCAGCTTCTTCGCCTGGGCGTCGAAGGCGGCCTTGTCGGCCCAGGTGTCGCGCGGGTTCAGAAGCTTGCTGTCGACATCATGCACCGCGACCGGCACTTGGAAGCCGAAGAACGGGTCCTTGCGGAACTCGGCCTTTTCCAGCGAGCCGTCCAGCGCCCCGGTCAGCAGCGCGCGGGTGGCCTTGATCGGCATCCGCTTGCCGGTGCCATAGGCGCCGCCGGTCCAACCGGTGTTCACCAGCCAGCACGAGGCGCCGGTGGCCAGGATCTTTTCCTGCAACAGCTTGCCATAGACTTCCGGCCGGCGCGGCATGAAGGGCGCGCCGAAGCAGGTCGAGAACGTGGGCTGGGGCTCGGTGATGCCACGCTCGGTCCCGGCGACCTTCGAGGTGAAGCCCGACAGGAAGTGATACATCGCCTGCGCCGGCGACAGCCGCGCGATCGGCGGCAGCACGCCGAAAGCGTCGCAGGTCAGCATCACCACATTCTTCGGCTGCCCCGCCAGCGAGCTGGCCGAGGCGTTCGAGATCGCTTCCAGCGGATAGGCGCAGCGGGTGTTGTCGGTCAGCGAATTGTCGGTGAAATCCAGAACCAGGGTTTCCGGGTCGAAGACCATATTCTCGACCACGGTCGCGAAACGGCTGGTCGTGGCGTAGATTTCCGGCTCGGCCTCGGCCGAGAGGTTGATGGTCTTGGCGTAGCAGCCGCCTTCGAAGTTGAAGATGCCGTTGTCGCTCCAGCCGTGTTCGTCATCGCCGACCAGCGTGCGGTCGGGGCTGGCCGAGAGCGTGGTCTTGCCGGTGCCCGACAGGCCGAAGAACACCGCCGCGTCATCGGGATTGCCGATCGCATGGTTGGCCGAGCAGTGCATCGCCATCACGCCCTTGCCGGGCAGGATGTAGTTCAGGATGGTGAAGACCGACTTCTTGTTTTCGCCCGCATAGGCGGTGTTGCC
Source organism: Xinfangfangia pollutisoli (assembly GCF_020179405.1). GTDB lineage: Bacteria > Pseudomonadota > Alphaproteobacteria > Rhodobacterales > Rhodobacteraceae > Pseudogemmobacter > Pseudogemmobacter pollutisoli. The sequence continues at coordinate 65,728 of NZ_JAICBZ010000004.1, forward strand.
GATCAGCACGAGCTTTTCGTCGAAATTCAGCGCGATCACGGTGTCGGTGCGGCAGCCGTGCTTTTTCGGGTCGGCCTTGAACGAGGGGCAGTTCACGATCGTCCAGTCGGCGGCGAAGCCTTCCAGCTCGTCCCGGGCAGGGCGACGCAGCAGGTGGCGGATGAACAGGCCGTGCCAGGCCAGCTCGGTCACCACGCGGACGTTGATCTTGTGCTCCGGATCGGCCCCGGCATAGAGATCCTGCACGAACAGCTCACCACCGTTCATATGCGCGAACATGTCGGCTTTCAGTGCGGCAAAGCCTTCGGGCGACATCGGCGCGTTGTTTTCCCACCAGATCGTATCTTCGACCAGGGGCGTGCGGACGACGAACTTGTCCTTGGGAGAGCGGCCGGTGAACTGGCCGGTGGTGCAGAGAAATGCGCCGCCAAGACCCAGCGTCCCCTCGCCGCGCTTGATGGCGGCCTGGACCAGCGCAGGCTCGATCAGATTGTAATGGACGGTGGAAGCGCCCTTGATCCCCTGTTTCTCCAAGGTTTGCTCCGGGTTCACGCGACCGGTCATCATCCTGCAAACTCCCTCATCCGCGCCTGACGCGGCCTGAATTTCGATTGAATTCGCGGCCTCCGGGCCAATCGGAGGCCGACCATACGCCCTGCTCCGGCGTCGGTCAGCCGCGTATAACATGCCAATTTTCCACAAGAACAGAACGCTTTGGCGCAGTTAGCGCAACCACGCACAAGTTAGCGCAATCAAACGCAGGTCCTGCGCGGGACTGAGGCAAATTAGTCATTGGTTGAAGAATTTGCGCTTCCCTGAAGCCATGCGGCACTGGGGTGATTCGCTTTTGTGTTGATTCCAGGGGCCGCTTTGCGGAGAATGTGGCAAAACGATAATAGAGCAGAGCAGGAACAGCAGATGTCGAGGATCGCCCTGGTGGACGACGACAGGAATATCCTGACGTCGGTATCCATGACCCTTGAGGCCGAGGGCTTCGAGGTCGAGACCTATAACGACGGCCAGTCCGCGCTGGATGCCTTCAACCGACGCATGCCCGACATGGCCGTGCTGGACATCAAGATGCCGCGGATGGACGGGATGGATCTGCTGCAGCGGCTGCGCCAGAAGACCTCGATGCCGATCATCTTCCTGACCTCGAAGGATGACGAGATCGACGAGGTGCTGGGCCTGCGCATGGGCGCGGACGATTACGTCAAGAAACCCTTCTCGCAGCGGCTGCTGGTCGAGCGCATTCGCGCGCTGCTGCGCCGGCAAGAGGCGATCGCCACCGGCGAGGCGCCGGTGACCGAAGAAAACAAGATCATGGAACGCGGCAGCCTGCGGATGGACCCGCTGCGTCACGCCGTGGCCTGGAAGGGCCGGGACGTGTCGCTGACGGTGACCGAATTCCTGCTGCTGCAGGCCCTGGCGCAGCGGCCGGGCTTTGTGAAAAGCCGCGACCAACTGATGGATGTGGCCTATGATGATCAGGTCTATGTCGACGACCGCACCATCGACAGCCATATCAAGCGGCTGCGCAAGAAGATGCGCTCGGTCGACGAAGAGTTCTCGGCGATCGAAACGCTGTACGGGATCGGCTATCGGTACAATGAAGAATAGGTCCGGCGACTAGGAAATGACCGTCTTGCCGCGTCTTGCCATGGACGACCCCAGGCCCCGGAAATCGGGTGAAGTCCTTCTGGGTGAGGATTGGGTCTCGCCCGACACGACATCCGAAGAACTGCGCGAGGCGCGGCCGCGCGGCGGCATCGTCGGGCTGAACCGCAGCCCGCTGGCGCGCAAGATCATCATCTTCAACCTGATGGCCCTGGTGATTCTGGTCGCCGGGGTGCTGTTTCTGAACCCGTTCCGCGACGGGCTGGTCGGTCTGCGCGAATCCATGCTGGTGCGCGAGGCCGAGCTGATTGCCGAGATCTACGAAGCGAAGCTGCCGCAATCCGACCCGGGCTTCAGCACGGCCACCCTGCTTGACGAGTTGAAACTGTCGGGCGGGGTCGAGGCGATGATCTTCGATCCCGCAGGCCGGGTCACGGCGCGGCGCACGGGCCCCGCCGATCGCGACCTGTCGCTGGGCGTCGATTCGCATTCGACGGTGATCACCGATTTCCTGAACGCGGTCTGGGATGGTGTCTCGGGCCTGCTGACCTTCAGCTCCAACCCGTCCGGCGTGACCGACGGCTCCAGCCTGGCGCATGAGGTGTTTCCCGAGGCGCTGTCCGGCAAGACCGCCTCGCTGACCGGGCAGGACACGAATGGCAGCACGCTTTTCGCGGTTGCCACGCCGATCTGGTCCAAGGGCGAGGTGGTGGGCGTGGTTGCCCTGACATCGGCCGCCGGCGAAATCGACCGTCTGGTGCGGTCGGAACGCGAACAGATCCTGCAGATGTTCCTGGTCGCGATCATGGTCTCGATCGGGCTGAGCCTGGTCCTGGCATCGACCATCGCCAATCCGCTGTCCGACCTGGCCGCCGCGGCCGAGATCGGGCGCGACCGCGACAGCCGGCGGGTGGCGCCTGGCCGGGTGCGCATTCCCGACCTGGCGGCGCGGCCCGACGAGATCGGCCGCCTGTCGGTGGCGATGCGCGGCATGGTGGCGGCGCTGTATGACCGGATCGACGCGAATGAACAATTCGCGGCCGATGTGGCGCATGAGATCAAGAACCCGCTCGCCTCGCTGCGTTCGGCCGTGGGCAGCCTGCGCTTCGTCAAGAAGGACGAACAGCGCGAGAAGCTGCTGGATGTGATCGAACATGACGTGCGCCGGCTGGACCGGCTGGTCAGCGACATCTCGAATGCCTCGCGGCTGGACAGCGAACTGGTCAAGGAAGACGAGGAAGAGTTCAATCTTCTCAAGACCATCTCGAATCTTGGCCAATATCTGGGCGAGCAGGCGGCCGAGAAGGGCGTGGATTTCATCACCGACCTTCCGGCCGAACCGATCGTGATCCGCGGGCTTGAGGCGCGGCTGGCGCAGGTCTTCGTCAACCTGATCACCAATGCGATTTCCTTCTGCGAAGAAGGCGATGCGGTGCGGGTCTGGGCCCGGCGGCGCGACAATCGGGTGCTGGTCGTGGTGGAAGACACCGGCCCCGGCATCCCCGAACAGGCGCTGACCAAGATCTTCAAGCGCTTCTATTCCGAACGGCCCTCGGGCGATTTCGGCAATCATTCCGGCCTGGGCCTGGCGATCTCGAAACAGATCATCGAGGCGCATGGCGGGGTGATCTGGGCCGAGAACATCCGCCCGACCGCGGCCGACATCACCTCGGAACCGCTGGGCGCGCGCTTCGTGGTGGGCCTGCCGGTGTGAGCCGGCCCTCTGCCGCGCCGCCGTCCGATCGCAATGCGGCTTCGCCAGCCGGGCCGAAGCCCGCCGCCGACCCCGGCCCGGGTGCGGCTGCGGATGCGGGCCTTGCCCGGGTGGCCGGCCACGCTGCGCAGCCGCTGATCCTGCATGCCAGTTGCATTGCCCTTGCCGATCGGGGCCTGCTGATCCTTGGACCGTCGGGGGCGGGCAAGTCGACCCTGGCGATCCAGATGATCGCCCGCGGCGCCCGGCTGGTCTCGGATGACCGCACGGCGGTGACCGCCGAAGCCGGCCGGCTTTGGGCCAGCTGCCCCGCGCCGGCGATCCGCGGGCTGGTCGAGGCGCGCGGTCTGGGCCTTTTGCGCGCGCCCCTGCAGGATCGCGCCGCTCTGGCCCTGGTGATCGACCTTGGCCAGGACGAAACCGAACGTCTGCCGCCCCCACGCAGCACTGTGATCGCGCAATGCGAGCTTCCGCTTGTGCTGCGCCCGCAAAATCCCCATCTTGCGGACGCCCTTTGCCTTTATCTTCAAGGCGGGCGGCAGGAGTAGGCGCATGGCCGAGCCCGTGCAGGAACATCGTCTCGTACTGGTCACCGGCCCCTCGGGCGCCGGGCGGACCACGGCCATCCGCGTTTTCGAGGATCTGGGCTTCGAGGGGATCGATAATATCCCGCTCAGCCTGGTGCCGCGGCTTCTGGATGGCGACCCGCTGGGCCGGCCCATCGTGCTGGGCCTGGATGTGCGCAACCGCGATTTCAACGCCACCGCGCTGATCGAGCTGATCGACAGGCTGACCCGTGACCCGCGCGTGGCGCTGGAGGTCCTGTATCTCGACTGTGCCGCGGCCGAGCTGATCCGGCGCTTTTCCGAAACCCGCCGCCGACATCCGCTGGCCCCCGCCGACACGCCCGCGCTGGGGATCGAGCGCGAGATCGACCTCCTGGCGCCGGTGCGGGTGCGCGCCGATCACCTGATCGACACTTCGGATCTGACGCCGCATGACCTGAAGGCGGAAATCGCGCGCTGGTTTGCGCCGGATGCCACTGGTCGGCTGGCGGTCTCGGTGCAAAGCTTCAGCTACAAGCGCGGCGTGCCGCGCGGGGTCGACATGATCTTCGACTGCCGCTTCCTGTCGAATCCCCATTGGGAGCCGGCGCTGCGGGCGCTGGACGGGCGCGATGCGCCGATCGCGGCCTTTGTCCGGGCCGATCCGCGATTCTCGGAATTCTTCCAGAAATTGCAGGACCTGCTGCTGTTTCTGCTTCCGGCACATCTGGAAGAGGGCAAGGCGCATCTTTCCATCGGCTTTGGCTGTACCGGAGGGCAACACCGCAGCGTCGCTGTAGCGGAAATGGTCGGTGCAGCCCTTGCAGAGGCCGGCTGGCCAGTGTCAAAACGGCACAGGGAACTGGAACGCAAGGCCGCCGTCACGGCCCCAGCTGGCAAGGTGTCTGTCGCGTGATCGGAATCGTCATCGTCGCCCACGGGGGCCTGGCGCGGGAATATCTTTCCGCCGTCGAGCATGTGGTGGGCAAGCAGGCGGGGATGCGTGCGATCACCATCGAGGATGATCACGACCGCGCCGCCAAACAGGCTGAAATCAGCGCCGCGGCGGATTCGGTCGATACCGGCCGTGGCGTCGTGGTGGTGACCGACATGTTCGGCGGCAGCCCGGCGAATCTGTCTCTGCCGGCCTGCGGCAAGGGGGGGCGCCGGATTCTGTACGGCGCGAATCTTCCGATGCTGATCAAGCTGGCCAAATCGCGTGAGCTGGACCTTCCCGAAGCCGTCTCGGCCGCGCTGGATGCCGGCCGCAAATACATAAACAGCCTCGACCTTGGGGGCGGGGCCTGAACGGGGGACGGTCGGGAAGCATGACCAGCCGCAGCCTGCGCATCGTCAATGAAAAGGGCCTGCATGCGCGGGCCAGCGCGAAATTCGTGGAAGTGGTCGAGGCGCATGATGCGCGCGCCACTGTGGCGAAGGACGGAATGGAAGTGTCCGGCGATTCGATCATGGGGCTTCTGATGCTGGCCGCCTCGCGCGGGACGTCGATTGACGTGACGACATCGGGCGCCGAGGCGGCGAAACTTGCCGATGCGCTGGAGGCGCTTGTTGCGGCCCGCTTCGGAGAAGACTATTGAGCGCTGAAGCCCCTGCCGCCCCTGCGGTGGGCGCGCAGACGTGGGGACACCGGCTCTCGTGACCGAACACGGCCAGATCGCTGCTCAGGTGCGGCCTGCCAGCCCGGCCGACCGGCGCTATGACATGCGCCGCCTCAGCTATGCCGGCACGTTCAAGAACCCGTTCAAGGCCGGAACGATCCGGGCGATCGAATGGCTGACGGCCAAGGTGCAGCTGCTGCGGCTGATCCGGGCGTTCGAAAAGTCGGGGGCGCCGCACGGCGCGCCGTTCTGGCCCAAGGCGATCAAGCATATGGGCATCCGCATCGACACGCCGGCCGAGGAGATCGCCCGGATTCCAGCGACCGGCCCGCTTGTGGTGGTGGCGAACCACCCGTCGGGGCTGGTCGATGGCATGGTCATGGCCGAGATGATCAACCGGGTCCGGTCGGATTTCAAGATTCTGACCCGAAGCCTGCTGACCGGCATCCCCGAGGTCGAGGAATTCATGATTCCCGTCCCCTTCCCGCATGAGGACAATGCCCGCGAACTGGGCCTGCAGATGCGGCAAGAGACGATGGCGCATCTGAAGGCGGGCGGGACGATCATCCTGTTCCCGGCCGGCAAGGTGGCCATGTCGGAAGGCTGGTGGGGCCCGGCGGTGGAAGGCGAATGGAACGTCTTCACCCACAAGATCGTCAAATCCTCGGGTGCGACGATCCTGCCGATCTATTTCCCCGGCCAGAATTCCCGCGCTTTCCAGATCGCCAACCAGCTTTCTGACACCATCCGCCAGGGCCTGCTGCTGTATGAAATCAAGCGCAGCCTGTTCAAGCCGACCCGCCCGGTGATCGGCCAGCCGATCCCGGCCAGCGAGTTGGCGAAATGGGAGGGCAACCCGCGCGGTTTCCTGGCCTGGCTGCGCGAGCATACGCTGGCGCTTCGGAAATAACCCTTCACGGTCGAGGTCGCCTTCTGCGCGGCGCGCCCGCGCTAGCGGGTCGGCACTGGCACCTCGCCACGATAATCGTAGAAGCCGCGCTGGGTCTTGCGGCCCAGCCAGCCCGCCTCGACATATTTCGTCAGCAAGGGGCAGGGCCGGTATTTCGTATCGGCCAGCCCGTCATACAGCACGTTCATGATCGCAAGGCAGGTGTCCAGCCCGATGAAATCGGCCAGTTCCAGCGGCCCCATCGGATGGTTGGCGCCCAGCTTCAGCGCCGTGTCGATCGACTGCACATTCCCCACGCCTTCATACAGCGTATAGACCGCCTCGTTGATCATCGGAATCAGGATGCGGTTGACGATGAAGGCCGGGAAATCCTCGGACGAGGACGCCGTCTTGCCCAGCTTTTCCACCACGCCCTTCAGCGCCTCATAGGTCGGCTTGTCGGTGGCGATGCCGCGGATCAGCTCGACCAGCTGCATCACCGGCACCGGGTTCATGAAATGGAAGCCCATGAACTTTTCCGGCCGGTCGGTGCGGCTGGCCAGCCGGGTGATCGAGATCGACGAGGTGTTCGAGGTCAGGATCGTTTCGGGTTTCAGATGCGGCAGGATGCCGTCGAAGATCTTCTGCTTGACGGTTTCGTTTTCGGTCGCGGCCTCGATCACCAGGTCGCTGGGCCCCAGTTCGGCCAGGACCGGCGTGGTGCGGATCCGCGCCAGCGCCGCTGCCTTGTCCTCGGCCGAGACCTTGCCGCGCGACACCTGCCGCTCAAGGTTCTTGTCCACCGTCGCGAGCGCCTTCTGCAGGCTGTCGGGATTGATGTCGTTCAGCAGCACGTCATAGCCTGCCAGCGCGAAGACATGCGCGATGCCATTGCCCATCTGGCCTGCCCCAATGATCCCGACCGTCCGGATAGTCATCACGCCGCACTCCATGCTGTCTTGCGGCGAAACCATACGGGGGCAACGGGGGCAGGGCAAGGATGGCAAATCCCCGCGCCTTCGATACAAATGCCGCAGCTTAGGCCTTTGGAAAGGCCCTTTGCGCTAGTCTGCCCCCGGGTGTGAGACGACAAGGGTGCAAGGGATGGCTTTCGTTCAGCCGAGCGATGGGGCGCTTAACTATTTTCTCTGTCATTATGGCCGATCCCGGCTGACCTATCGCGGGCCAAGACGGGATCTCAGCGGCGAATATCTGGCGGTGCTGGGCGGAACGGAAACCTATGGCCGCTTCGTCATGGCGCCCTATGCCGCGCTGGTCGAGGAACGGCTGGGCATTCCGGTGGCCAATCTGGGCTGCCAGAATGCCGGGCCCGATGTCTATCTGTGCGATCGCGGCGCGATGGAGGTTGCGGCGGGTGCGCGGGTTGCGGTGCTGCAGGTCATGGGGGCGCAGAACCTGACCAACCGCTATTACACGGTGCATCCGCGCCGCAATGACCGGTTCGTCGCCGCGACGCCGCTGCTGCGGTCGATGTATCGCGAGGTGGATTTCACCGAATTCCACTTCACCCGCCACCTGATCAGCGCGCTTTGGGCGCTGGGGGAAGAGCGGTTTGCCCCGATCCGGGCCGAGCTGAAGCTGCTTTGGGTGGAACGGATGATCGCGATCCTGGCCCGTCTGCCGAAGCGCAGCATCCTGTTCTGGACCGCGGATCACCCGCCGCCCGAGGGGGATGCCGGCCCCGAGATCCAGCCGATGTTCGTCGACCGCGCGATGATCGAGGTGCTGAAGCCGCATGCTTCGGCCTATGTCGAACATGTGGTCACCCCGGCTGCCCGGGCCGAGGGGCTTAGCGCGATGCGCTTTCTGCCGCAGGAAGAGCCCGCGGCCGAGGGGTTGCCCGGGGCCGCGGTGCATCAGGAAGCGGCCGATCGGCTGATGCCGCTGGTCGAGCGGCTGCTTTGAACGGAAAAGGGCGCCCCGGGGGGCGCCCTGTCGACCGGCACGGCGCCTGCGCGCCTGACGATCAGATTGCAGAGACCGGGGCTTGCCCGCTTACAGCTTGGCGGTCAGTTCCGGCACCAGCGTGAACAGATCGCCCACCAGGCCGTAATCGGCGACCTGGAAGATCGGCGCCTCTTCGTCCTTGTTGATCGCGACGATGACCTTGGAATCCTTCATCCCCGCCAGATGCTGGATCGCGCCCGAGATGCCGACCGCCACATAAAGCTGCGGCGCCACGACCTTGCCGGTCTGCCCGACCTGCCAGTCGTTCGGCGCATAGCCCGAATCGACCGCCGCCCGCGACGCGCCCACCGCGGCGCCCAGCTTGTCGGCCAGGGCCTCGATCACCGCGAAGGATTCCTTCGAGCCGACGCCACGGCCGCCCGACACCACGATCTTCGCGCTGGTCAGGTCCGGCCGGTCGCTTGCCGCCACCTTGTCCTCGATCCAGTTCGACAGATCGGAAGCCTTGGCCCCCACCGTCTCGACCGAGGCCGCGCCGCCGGTGCCCGCTGCCGCGAAAGCCGCGGTGCGCACCGAGAAGACCTTCGTCGCATCGGCGGATTTCACCGTCTGGATCGCGTTGCCGGCATAGATCGGGCGTTCGAACGTGTCGGCATCGACCACCGCGGTCACATCCGAGATCACCATCACGTCCAGGAGCGCCGCCACGCGGGGCAGCACATTCTTGGCAAACGCCGTCGCCGCGCCGGCGATATGGCTGTAATCGCCCGCCAGCGACACGATCAGATCGGCCAGCGGCTCGGCCAGGCCATGGCCCGCATCCTCGGCATGCAGCACCTTGGCCACGCCGGCCAGGCCCGCCGCCTCGGTTGCCGCCGCCGCGGGGCCCGCGACCAGCACGGTGACCGGGCCCAGGCCCGCCACCGCCGTCAGCGCCTTGGCCAGCTGGTCGGTCGCCAGTTCGGCGCCGTTCACATCTGCCAGAAGAAGAACCGCCATCACAGAACCCCCGCTTCGTCTTTCAGCTTCGCGATCAGCTCGTCCACCGAGCCGACCTTCACCCCGGCCTTGCGGCCCGCGGGTTCCGAGGTCTTCACCACCGACAGGCGCGGCGCAACATCGACGCCGTAATCGGCCGGCGTCTTGGCAGCCAGGGGCTTGGCCTTGGCCTTCATGATGTTCGGCAGCGAGGCATAGCGCGGCTCGTTCAGCCGCAGGTCGACGGTGACGATGGCCGGCAGCTTGACCGAGATCGTCTGCAGGCCGCCATCCACCTCGCGGGTGACCGTGGCCTTGTCGCCTTCGACCGCCAGCTCGCTGGCAAAGGTCGCCTGCGCCCAGCCCAGAAGCGCCGCCAGCATCTGGCCGGTGGCGTTCATGTCATTGTCGATCGCCTGCTTGCCGCACAGAACCAGGCCCGGCGCCTCTTCCTTGACCACGCCGGCCAGCAGCTTTGCCACGGCCAGCGGTTCGATGTCCTGATGCACATCCGCGGTGGCTTCGATCAGGATCGCCCGGTCGGCGCCCATCGCCAGCGCATTGCGCAGGGTTTCCTGCGCCTGCTTGACGCCGATCGACACCACGACGACCTCGGTCGCGATGCCCTTTTCCTTCAGGCGGATCGCCTCTTCCACCGCGATCTCGTCGAACGGGTTCATCGACATCTTCACATTCGCAAGATCGACGCCGCTCCCGTCCGCCTTCACGCGAACCTTCACGTTGTAGTCGATCACACGTTTGACAGGTACAAGGACCTTCATCGGTGCATATCTCCACTGAAAGGGGGCCTTGCGGCCCCGGCCAAGCTCTCTGCAAGGGGTGTTAGCCTGTCAGCGGCGGCATGGACAGAGGAAATGCGACGGAATTCCGCGCCCCGACGTCGCGTTTTGGCTTTGGTTTCAGGCCTTGGGGCGGGTCAGTCCGGGCACCCACAGCACATCGGCGCGGCCATCGTCATTGGCGATCCGGCCGGCGACGAAGAACCAGTCCGACAGGCGGTTCAGGTAGCGCACGGCCTCGGGGTTCACGTCTTCGGCGGCGGCAAGTTCCACCACCAGACGTTCGGCCCGCCGGCAGACGGTGCGGCACAGATGCAGCTGCGCGGCCAGCGCCGAGCCGCCGGGCAGGATGAAGCTGCGCAGGGGCGTGAGCCGGGCATTCATCGCGTCGATTTCCTGCTCCAGCCGGTCGACCTGCGGCGCGATCATCCGCAGGGGCGTGTAGGTCAGGGTCGCATCCAGATGGCGGTCGGGCGTGCAAAGATCGGCGCCCAGATCGAACAGATCGTTCGAGATCCGGGCCAGCGCCTCATCCATCTCGGCCCGGGCATGCAGGCGCGCCAGGCCCACGGTCGCGTTGGTTTCGTCGACCGTGCCATAGGCATTGACCCGCGCGTCATGTTTCGGCACCCGGGTGCCATTGCCCAGCGCGGTTTCGCCCTTGTCGCCGGTGCGGGTGTAGATCTTCGACAGAACGACCATGGTCAGCCTTTCGAGCGCAGCCAGGCGAAGGCCACGATGACCACGACGGCGATGAATTGGGCGTAAAGCCGCCAGCGCATGATCCGGTTGCCATTGCGCCGGTTGAACTCGCCGCCGCGCGCGAATGTGCCGATGCCGAAGATCAGGATGGCCGCGACGACCAGCACAAGGGCGGTCGCAACCAGGAACAGGGGATCGTGCAGCAGCATGGCAGCCTCCTGAGGGGATGGTCCGGATTTTACGGCAGGCCGCGCCGAAAGCGAAGCGCGAAAGCGGAACGGCCGAAGGGGGGCGCCGATTTTCGACGAAAATCGGCTGCGGAAATCCGGGGATTTCCGCCCGCGCTCAGCCCTTGGCGACCAGCCAGTCCAGCGCGCGCGTGGGCAGGATCCGCCGCGCGATGCCGGAAATGCGCGTCGGCAGCGTGACATAGTAGCGCGGCCGCGGCCGGGGGCTTTCCAGCGCCCGGATCAGCTGCGCCGTCACCGCCGAGGGCGGCAGTTCGAACCGGTCGGGCGCGTTCTTCGACCGATACAGCCGATGCAGCAGGCCGCGATATTCCTCGGCCCGGGCCGAGCCTTCCCAGTCGATCCATTTCTCGAAATGCGGCACCGAGTTTTCGCGGATCCGGGTGCTGATCGGCCCCGGCTCGATCAGGATGATCTCGATTCCCGTGCCCTTCATCTCAAGCCGCAGCACGTCGCTGAGGCCCTCCATGGCGAATTTCGTCGCCACATAGGCCCCGCGCCATTTCGCGCCGACCAGCCCCAGCACCGAGGAACAGTTGACGATCCGCCCCGCGCCGGCCGCCCGCATCATCGGCAGAACCCGCCGCGTCAGGTCATGCGTGCCGAACAGATTTGTCTCGAAGATCTCTCGCAGCGCGCCGCGCGGCAGGTCCTCGACCGCGCCGGGGCAGGCGAAGGCGCCATTGTTGAACAGCGCGCCCAGCCTGCCGCCATTCACCGCGGCGATATGGTCGACCGCCGCCGCCAGACTGTCTTCGTCGGTGTAATCCAGCCGGAAGCTTTCCAGCCCCTCGGCACGCAGCCGGTCGCAATCCGCCTCTTGTCGGCAAGTGGCGAAGACCCGCCAGCCGCGCGCCTTCAGGCCGCGTGCGGCGTCAAGCCCGATGCCCGAGGAACACCCGGTGATGAGAATCGATCTGTCCATATCCCTGCCCGCAATTTCGCCGCAGGCTGGGGCAAAGCGGGGCCGGCGTCAAACCCGCCCCCGATGGGCGCGCGGTCAGGGCGTCAGCAGCCGGGCGGCAATGTAGCCTTCCAGACCGTCGCCCTCGATGCGGATATGCGCCCAGTCGCCGGCTTCCATCCCGACCACGGTCACCGCCTCGCCATTCTGCAGCCGGCCGACCACGCCCGTAGCGGTCGACGGCCCCTGCCGCACATTCGCCGAGCGCGCGGCGACATACCAGATCTGGCCTTCCTCGGCGCTGGCGGCGGGGGCAGGGCCTTCCGCGACCAGTTCGGGCGTGGGCTCGGCGCGGTCGCTGCCGATCGACGGCAGGGTGGACAGGGTGAAGATCGGCGCCGGCGCACCGGCACCCGGCACGGTGCTGGCGACAGCCGGGGCGGGCGCTGCATCAAGCGGGGCGGCCGGTTCATAGGCGGCGGTCACGACCTGGGCCGGGGGCTCGGGCGTGGGCGCGGCAGGGGCCAGCGCGGCACGTGCGACCGAAGCCTCCGGGGTCGCGGCTTCAGGCGCGGGCAAGGATGCAGACGCGGTGGGCGCGGCAAGCCGGGCCTCGGCCTCGGCGCGCAAAAGGCCGGGGCGTTTCTGACCATAATCTTCACCGGCAAGAAGCAGGGTCACATAGATCCCGGCAGTCAGAAGAAGGGTCAGTCGCAGCATATGTATCACCCAAGGCATGCGGCACAGGGAACACGGGCGGAAATGCCCGGTACAGACAGCAATCCCCTGTGACTTACCATGAGTCGCTGCCGTCTGGTGAGGGGAAAACGCAGGCGCATTCCCCCGGTTCCCTGTCCGCACGCAAAACGACTGGACCATGTCGGCGCCCGGAATTACACGGGGGGCCATGGCGCAGGACGATGACGAACCCACCACTTATGGCCAGACCACGGCCGAACCGCTGTCGCGCGCCATTGGCGAGCGCTATCTGACCTATGCGCTGTCGACGATCATGCACCGGGCGCTGCCCGATGCGCGTGACGGGCTGAAGCCGGTCCATCGCCGCATTCTTTACGCGATGCGCGAATTGCGCCTGTCGGCGACCGGGGGCTTCCGCAAATCGGCCAAGATCTCGGGCGACGTGATGGGGAACTACCACCCCCATGGCGACGCCGCGATCTATGACGCGATGGCGCGTCTGGCGCAGGATTTCAACGTCCGCTACCCGCTGGTCGACGGGCAGGGGAACTTCGGCAATATCGACGGCGACAATCCGGCCGCCAGCCGCTACACCGAAGCCCGCCTGACCGCGATCGCCGAGACCTTGATGGAAGGCCTGGCCGAGAACGCGGTCGACTTCCGCCCGAATTACGACGGCACCCTGGAAGAGCCGGTGGTGATGCCGGCGGCCTTTCCGAACCTGCTGGCGAACGGCTCGTCCGGGATCGCGGTGGGCATGGCCACCAACATCCCGCCGCACAATCTGGACGAGCTGATCCAGGGCTGCCACCTCTTGCTGGCCAATCCCGAAGCCTCGACCGCCGATCTGGTCGCCCATATCCCGGGGCCCGATTTCCCCACCGGCGGCGTGCTGGTCGAGCCGAAAGCGGCGATCCTTGAAGCCTATGAAACCGGCCGCGGCGCCTTCCGCACCCGGGCGCGCTGGCATGTCGAGGATCTGGGCCGCGGCACCTGGCAGATCGTGGTCACCGAGATTCCCTATCAGGTCGCCAAGTCGAAGCTGATCGAGAAGCTGGCCGAGGTGATCCAGCTGAAGAAGGTGCCGCTTCTGGCCGATGTGCGCGACGAATCGGCCGAGGATATCCGCATCATCCTGGAACCGCGGGCCCGCACCGTGGACCCCGAGGTGCTGATGGGTGCGCTGTATCGCAACAGCGATCTGGAAACCCGGTTCAGCCTGAACATGAACGTGCTGATCGACGGGCGCGTGCCCAAGGTCTGCGGGCTGAAAGAGGTGCTGCGCGCCTTCCTCGACCACCGGCGCGAGGTGCTGCGGCGGCGCAGCGAGCACCGGATCGAGAAGATCGACCACCGGCTGGAGATTCTTGAAGGGTTCATCATCACCTTCCTGAATCTTGACCGGGTGATCGACATCATCCGCTACGACGACGATCCGAAAGCCGCGCTGATGCGCGAGCATTGGGGCAAGCCGCATAAGCGCGCCGCGTCCGAGAAGGATTATGTCAGCCCGCCCCCGGGCGAGGGCGAATTGTCGGAAGTTCAGGCCGAGGCGATCCTGAACATGCGGCTGCGGTCCTTGCGGCGGCTGGAAGAGATGGAGCTGGTCGCCGAACGCGACGCGCTGACCAAGGAACGCGCCGACCTGGCCGATCTTCTGGACAGCGACCGGCGGCAGTGGAAGAAGATCGGCGAAGAGCTGGAAGAGATCCGCAAGAAGTTCGGCAAGGGCATGCCGGGCGGCGACCGCCGCACCACTTTCGCCGAGGCGGGCGTGGTCGAAGAGGTTCCGTTCGAGGCGATGATCGAACGCGAGCCGATCACGGTTCTCTGCTCGAAAATGGGCTGGATCCGGGCGCTGAAGGGCCATGTCGATCTGTCGGCCGAGCAGAAATACAAGGATGGCGACGGCGCGCGCTTCGCCTTCCATGCCGAAACGACCGACCGCATCCTGCTGGTCGCCGAAAACGGGCGATTCTTCACGCTTCTGGGCGCGAACCTGCCTGGCGGGCGCGGCATGGGGGAACCTGTGCGGCTGATGGTCGATCTGCCGAACGATACCGGCATCACCGATCTGATCCTGCATCGGCCGGGGGCGAAATATCTGGTCGCCTCGACCGCGGGCGACGGATTCGTCGCGCCGGCCGACGAGCTTTTGGCCCAGACCAAGGCCGGCAAGCAGGTGCTGACGGTGCGCGACGGGGTGAAGGCGGCGGTCTGCCGGCCGATCTTTGGCGATCATGTCGCGGTCGTCGGCGACAATCGCAAGCTGCTGGTCTTCCCGCTGGCCGATCTGCCGGAAATGGCCAAGGGCAAGGGCGTGCGGCTGCAGAAATACAAGGATGGCGGCCTGTCCGACGCGATCACCTTCGCGCTGGCCGATGGTCTGTCGTGGAAAGACCCCGCCGGCCGCACCCGCACCGAGACCCTGCTGACCGAATGGCTGGGCCCCCGCGCCGGCGCCGGCAAGATGGCCCCCCGCGGCTTCCCGCGCGACAATCGCTTCAACTGAGCGGCTGCGCCGCAAGGTTTTTTCTCGCCTCTGGCCTGCGGCCAACCGGCTCGGGCGCGCGCGGCCCGCGCGGGGATATTTGGGCAGAGAGGAAGGCCATGCCGCTTCTCTGCCCTGTGGCCTTCCTCTCTGCAGAAATATCCCGGGGTCCGGGGCAGAGCCCCGGGTCTCGATGCGGGGCGGAAACGCGAGTCAGGCGCGCGCCACCTCCAGCCAGACCCCGCCTTCGGGGCGCAGCGTCAGGATCATCACCGGCTTTGGCGCGCGGCCCGGGATCGGGCTGAACCGGAACCGCGCCAGCAGGGTGGCCAGGATGATCACCGCCTCTTGCAGCGCGAAAGAGGCGCCGATGCAGACCCGCGGCCCGTCGCCGAAGGGCAGGTAGTGAAAGCGCGGCACGGCGCGCGGGTCGGCGAAACGCTCGGGGCGGAAGGCGTCGGCATCGTCCCACAGTTTCTTGTGCCGGTGCAGCGCGTAGATCGGCAGGATCACCGTATCGCCGCGCCGCACCTCGCGCCCGCAAAGTTCGTCCGGCGCCTCGGCCGTGCGCGACAGGAAGGCCGCCGGCGGGTAAAGCCGCAGCGCCTCGTCGACGATTCGGCGGGTCAGGTTCAGGGCGGGCAGGTCGGCCACCCCGGCCGCACGATCGCCCAGCACCGCCTGCGCCTCGGCCCGGGCGGCCGCCTGCACGGCCGGATCGAAGGCGCAAAGATACAGCGCCCAGGACAGGGTCAGCGCCGTCGTCTCATGCCCGGCCACGATGAAGGTCAGCAGATTGTCGCGCAATTCGTCGGTGGACATGCGCCGGCCGCTTTCAGGATCGGCCCCGGCCAGCAGCAGATCCAGAAGGTCCGGCGGCCGCTGCGCCCCCTCGGCCCGCCGCGTCTCGATCGCCCGGTCGGCCAGCTGCTTGGTCTGCCGCATCGCGGCCCCGGCCACCATCCGGTGTGGTCTGGGCACCCAGCCCGGCGCGCCCAGGATGTCCAGCACCGAAACCTTTGCGGTCTGGCCGATATATTGCTCGATCGCCCGATGCACCGCATCGCGGTCGAACCCGGCGCCGCGGCTGAAGGTCACATCGGCGATCACTTCGAAGGTCGCGGTCACCATTTCATCGAACAGATCCGCCGCCCGTCCGACCGAGGCGGCGATCCGGGCCGAGGCGCGGTCGGCCGCCGCCGTCATCACCGGCCCCAGCGCCGCGACGTTGCGATGCGAAAAGACCGGCGCGGCAGTGCGGCGCTGCCAGTGCCAATTCGCGCCTTCCGCCACGAACAGGCTGTCGCCGATCGCCGGCCCCAGGATCAGCTTCGTCACCAGGGATTTCGGATAATTCTCCAGATTGTCGCGCAGGATCCGCTTCAGCGCCTCGGGGTCCATCACCATATGCCAGCGCTTGCCGGTCTTGCCCGACAGGATCGGCGCATGGGTGGCGATTTCGGGGATCAGTTCCAGCACATTGCGCCGCCCGGCCGCCAGCGATCCCCAGATGCCCAGGGGTTCGGTCGCCAGCGGCACGCGCACGGGAAGGGCGGGTCTGTCCAGCACGGTCATCGCGGTTCTCCGGTCATCCAGGGGGCGCGCGCCCATCCTACGCTGCCCGCCGGGAAAAGCGACAGCGGCCGGGCCCGTTGCGCGGCTTCCGGCAAGCCTGTATCCCTGACCCCTGCCACCCGCCCTTCCTGGAGCCGCCGATGATCCTTCGCCCCGCCCGCCTTGTCGCGCTTTGCCTGGGGCTTGCCGCCCTTGCGGCCTGCGCGAAGAACGATCTGGCCGAGCCGCCGGTGCCCCTGGGCGAATTCGGCCTGGGGCTGAACATCGTCGTGGCCGACAATATCCAGATGGTGCCGATCTCGCGCCCGGCCGATCCGAAGGATTGGGAGGCGGCGATCCAGAAGGCGATCGACGACCGCTTCGGCGAAAAGCGCTATCAGGGCAGCAAACTGTACAATGTCGGCATCAATATCGATGCCTATGCCCTGGCCCCGCCCGGCATCCCGCTGGTGGCGGCGCCGAAATCGGTGGTGGTGATCAGCGCCAATATCTGGGACGACGCCGCGCGCAAGAAGCTGAATCCCGAGGCCGAGCAGATGACGGTCTTCGAAGGCCTGTCGGGCGATACGATGATCGGGTCGGGCCTGACCAAGACCAAGAAGCAGCAGATGGACACGCTGGCCTATAATGCGGCGAAACGGGTCGAGGACTGGCTTCTGACCCATCCCGAATGGTTCGGCATGACGCCCGAGCAGCTGAAGGCGGCGCTGGCGGCGCGCGATGCCCAGATCGCGGCCGACAAGAAGGCCAGCGCGGCCGCGGCGGCCCCGGCAACCCCCGCTGCGGCCCCTGCGCCGGCGGCAGGCGCGGGGCCGGTGGCGCCGGCCAGCAACTGACCGCCTTCGCCAGCCCGATCAGGCTTGATTTTCTGCGCTTTCGGCTTTAATCCGCCGCGCCAGTGAAGGAAGGGGTCTCCATCCCGGGCCCCGCGCAAGGAAGGGCTGCCCCATGGCCAAGGCCAAGTTTGAACGCACCAAGCCGCATGTGAACATCGGCACGATCGGTCACGTCGACCACGGCAAGACGACGCTGACGGCGGCGATCACGAAGTATTTCGGCGAGTTCCGCGCCTATGACCAGATCGACGGCGCCCCGGAAGAGCGGGCCCGCGGCATCACCATCTCGACCGCCCATGTCGAGTATGAAACCGCGAACCGCCACTACGCGCACGTCGACTGCCCCGGCCACGCCGACTATGTGAAGAACATGATCACCGGTGCCGCCCAGATGGACGGCGCGATCCTGGTTGTGGCCTCGTCGGACGGCCCGATGCCGCAGACGCGCGAGCATATCCTGCTCGGCCGTCAGGTGGGCATCCCCTACATGGTCGTCTACATGAACAAGGTCGACCTGGTCGACGATCCGGAACTGCTGGAACTCGTCGAGATGGAAATCCGCGAGCTGCTGTCGTCCTACGAATATCCGGGCGACGACATTCCGATCATCAAGGGCTCGGCCCATCAGGCGCTGATCGGCGAGCGCAAGGACATTGGCGAAGATTCGGTCCGTGCGCTGCTGGCGGCGGTTGACGAATACATCCCGACCCCGGCCCGCGCCGTGGATCAGCCCTTCCTGATGCCGATCGAAGACGTGTTCTCGATCTCGGGCCGCGGCACCGTGGTGACCGGTCGTGTGGAACGCGGCGTGATCAACGTTGGCGACGAAGTCGAAATCGTCGGCATCCGCGACACCAAGAAGTCGGTCTGCACCGGCGTGGAAATGTTCCGCAAGCTGCTGGACCGCGGCGAAGCCGGCGACAATATCGGCGCGCTGCTGCGTGGCGTCGACCGTGAAGGCGTGGAACGTGGCCAGGTGCTGTGCAAGCCCGGTTCGGTCAAGCCGCACACCAAGTTCGAAGCCGAGGCCTACATCCTGACCAAGGAAGAAGGCGGCCGTCACACGCCGTTCTTCGCGAACTACCGCCCGCAATTCTACTTCCGCACCACGGACGTGACCGGGACCGTTCAGCTGCCGGAAGGCACCGAGATGGTGATGCCGGGCGACAACCTGAAGTTCGTCGTCGAGCTAATCGCCCCGATCGCGATGGAAGAGAAGCTGCGCTTCGCCATCCGTGAAGGCGGCCGCACCGTCGGCGCCGGCGTCGTCTCGAAGATCATCGCCTGATCTGTCGTTCGGGGCCCTCCCGAACGCGCAAGCCAGGAAGGGCCGTCCCGCAAGGGGCGGCCTTTTCCTTTCGGCCCGAAGGGCCTATCCTGGTCGGGCAGCGATGGAGGGCGACATGGATCAGACCGCGAAGTGACAGTCTGAAACCCTTCGCAAAGGTCATCCCATGCCCGAACTTTTTCCCGCTGGCTTTCCAAGCCCCGATACGCTTCACCCCATCGTCACCCGCGACGGCCAGCCGCATCGCGGCACGGTCTTCCTGAAGCCGGCGCTGCGCCATCCGCGCATCGAGGTGGGCGATTACAGCTATGCCAGTTGCCATGTGCCCCCCGCCGACTGGGCGGCCCAGATCGCGCCCTATCTGTATGACTTCTCGCCCGAGCGGCTGGTGATCGGCCGGTTCTGCCAGTTTGCCGATGGGGTGCAGTTCATCACCGCCTCGGCCAATCACCGCCATGACGGTTTTTCCACGTTCCCCTTCCTGGCCTTCGGTGCCGATCCGGCGCAATCGGCGTCGATGCCGCCGCCGGGGCCCGATACGGTGATCGGCAATGATGTGTGGCTGGGGCAGGGGGTGCGGGTGCTGCCGGGCGCGCGGATCGGCGATGGCTGCATCGTCGGGGCCGGGGCGGTGGTGTGCGGCACGCTGGCGCCCTATTCGGTCGTTGCGGGCAACCCTGCCCGCCTGCTGCGCCGCCGCTTCCCCGCGCCTGTGATCGCGCGGCTGTTGCAGATCCGCTGGTGGGATTGGCCAATCGACGACATCCTTGACGCCGAAGCGGCGATCTGTGGCGCGGATCTGCCGGCGCTGGAGCGCGTCGCGGCGCGACTCAGCCGGTAAAGACGCAAGCCGCCCGCGCTTGGCAGGCCCGGTCTTCGCGGCCTGCCATGACGCGCATCACCCTTCGGACATGTCGCTTTCGAGCCTTTCTTGTCGAGAAAGCGCGATTTTTGGCAAAAACCCGTCAAGGGTGCGAAAACGCACATAGCGGGTGCAACATGTATGATTTTTAACGGTTTTCTCGGAACATCACAGCGCCGTGATGGTTTTGTAACCGAAATGCCCTGAAAACCGCCCAAACTTCCCTTTCCGGCCGGTTCTGTACTTCACGGTTTAGTAAAATCGGCGTGATCCGCAGCGATCCGAGCGTGATTTCACAACCCCCGATCCGCGTCCCATCTTGGCTTCACCGGAGGCGAAACGCTCCGGACAACCCGGGCCGCAACGGCCGCAAAAAAGGACTAAGATCATGAAACGGACTGCTCTTTTCGCTCTCGCCCTCTCGGCTCTGGCCCCGGCCGCCTTCGCCTACTCGCCCACCGCCCTGACCGACGCGCAAGTTTTCGACGTGAAGCGCTACGTGCCGAATGCTGACCTGTCGAACCTGACCGCCGCCCAAGTGCAAGCCATCGGCAATGTGCTGAACAGCGGTGACTCGGGCATCGGCCACTCGATCTACTCGATCCTGAACGACTGATCCGGCATGACCGGACCCGCTTGCGCTCGCCCGTTCTCCCTCGGGCGGGCGCACTGCGTTTCTGGCGCAGCGTTTCGGGCTTGCACAGCCCCCAAGCAGCGCTTCTAGTCGGCCGCGATCCGCCCCGACGACAGGAGCCCCGCATGCGCCTTTCCCTTCTGACCCTTGCCTGCATCCCGCTGCTTTGCGCCTGCGTGCCGCAAAGCCCCGGCCTCAGCCCGGCCGACCGCGCCGATGTGCTGCGCTATGCCCCCGGCGCCGATCTGGACCACCTGACCCCGGCGCAGGAACAGCAGCTGGCCAGCGCGCTGCACGATGGCGAGGGGCTGGACATCTCGCGCCAGATCGCCTCGATCCTGATGCAGACGCCCTGAGGGCGCCCCGGCCTGTGAGGGCGCCTGTGACGGCCCTGTGACGGCGCCTGCACCAGGGCTTGCGAGAAGCCCTTGACCTTGGCCGCGCCCTGCCTTAACCCGCATCCCGACCACAGGGGTATAGCTCAGCTGGTAGAGCGACGGTCTCCAAAACCGTAGGTCGCGGGTTCGAGCCCTGCTGCCCCTGCCAAGGTCCTTCTGCCGGCCCACGCCGCCGGGACCATCCCCGCAAAGCCCTGATTTTCCCGGCATCTGCCCCGCGCAGGATCAAGATACCGCCCTGCGCTTGAATTCCTGCCGGAATGGCCGTATCTCCGCCGGCGACCCTTTTGCCCGGAAAGACCGACCGATGGCCCGCACCAATCCGCTTCAGTTCCTTCAGCAGGTCCGCGCCGAAGTGGCCAAGATCCACTGGCCCTCGCGCCGGGAAGTGGTTCTGACCACGATCATGGTCTTCATCCTGGCCGCGCTGACGGCGGCCTTCTTCAGCCTGGTCGATGTGGCAATCCGCTACGGATTGGCGCTGGTGATCGGCGCCTAAGCCAGGTTTCCCCCGCCGCCGGACCATTCCCCTCTTGATCTGAGGGGGGCAAGCAGGTAATCCCGCCCCCGACCAAAGGGCAGCCGGCGCGCATCGATTCGGGGTGCGCGCTGTTTTTTGTTCCCCCGGGACCGGGGGGCAAGCGGCTTTCGGACGAAGGAAAAGGTAAGGCAGACCATGGCAAAGCGCTGGTATTCGGTGAGCGTCCTCTCGAACTTCGAGAAGAAGATTGCCGAACAGATCAAGACCGCTGTTGCCGATGCGGGCCTTGAGGAAGAAATCGACGAAGTGCTGGTGCCCACCGAAGAGGTGATCGAGGTGCGGCGCGGCAAGAAGGTGACGTCCGAGCGGCGATTCATGCCCGGCTATGTGCTGGTGCATATGGAAATGTCGAATCGCGGCTATCACCTGATCTCGTCGATCAATCGGGTGACCGGGTTCCTGGGCCCGCAGGGCAAGCCGATGCCGATGCGGGATTCGGAAGTGAACGCGATCCTGAACCGCGTCGAGGAAGGCCAGGAAGCCCCGCGCAACCTGATCCGCTTCGACATCGGCGAGAAGGTCAAGGTCACCGACGGGCCCTTCGAGGGCTTCGACGGCATGGTCGAGGAAGTCGACGAACAGGCAAGCCGCCTGAAGGTTTCGGTCTCGATCTTCGGGCGCGCGACGCCTGTGGAACTGGAATTCACCCAGGTGTCGAAAGGCATCTGAGGCGAGCCGCGGAAGGCGAGCGCGTTTCCCGACAGGGGCGTGACGGACCGCACCGCTAAACCGCACCTTCCTGGTGCTGTGACATGAGGAGAAGGCCAGATGGCCAAGAAGATTATGGGCAGCCTCAAGCTGCAAGTGAAGGCGGGTCAAGCGAACCCCTCGCCGCCGGTCGGTCCGGCGCTGGGTCAGCGCGGCCTGAACATCATGGCCTTCGTGAAGGAATTCAACGCGAAGTCCGCCGATCTGCCGCCCGGCACGCCGACGCCGGTGATCATCACCTATTATCAGGACAAGTCGTTCAGCCTTGAGCTGAAGACGCCGCCGGCCTCGTTCCTGGTCAAGCAGGCCGCCGGTCTGCCGCCGGTGGGCAAGCGCAACCGCGCCAAGGGTTCGGCCAAGCCGGGCCGCGAAGTGGCCGGCACGATCACCGCGGCGCAGGTCCGCAAGATCGCCGAAACGAAGATGAAGGATCTCAACGCCACTTCGATCGAAGCGGCGATGAACATCATCCTTGGCTCGGCCAAGTCCTGCGGCATCGATGTGAAGGGCTGAACCAGATGGCCAAGATTGCAAAGCGTGTGAAGAAGGCTCAGGAAGCCTTCGAGGGCAAGTCGAACCTGTCGGTCGAGGATGCCGTGAAGCTGATCAAGGACGCGGCCTCGGCCAAGTTCGACGAGACGCTGGAAATCGCGATGAACCTGGGCGTTGACCCGCGTCACGCCGACCAGATGGTCCGCGGCGTCGTGCTGCTGCCGAATGGCACCGGCAAGACCGTGCGCGTGGCGGTGTTCGCCCGTGGCGCCAAGGCCGATGAAGCCAAGGCGGCCGGTGCGGATATCGTCGGCGCCGAAGAGCTGATGGAAACCATCCAGTCGGGCAAGATCGAGTTCGATCGCTGCATCGCCACCCCGGACATGATGCCGCTGGTCGGCCGTCTGGGCAAGATCCTGGGCCCGCGCAACCTGATGCCGAACCCCAAGGTCGGCACGGTGACGATGGATGTCGCGAACGCGGTCAAAGCCGCCAAGGGCGGTGAAGTCCAGTTCAAGGTCGAAAAGGCCGGCGTCATCCATGGCGGCATCGGCAAGGTGTCGTTCACCGAAGAAGCGCTGGCGCAAAACGTCCGCGCCTTCGTCGACGCCGTGACCCGCGCCAAGCCCGCCGGGGCCAAGGGCACCTATGTGAAGAAGGTCTCGCTGTCTTCGACCATGGGCCCGGGCGTCTCGGTCGATCTGGCCACGACCGCGCAGGCCTAAGGCCGGCAAAGAATTCCCGACCCTTCGGGGAAGGGATGGCAGGGCCAGACCACCGGCCCTGTCCTGTCCGAGACGGTGGGTGGCGCGCAAGCGCCTTAATCTCCTGCCTGAGATGGGGAACGGGACGAATGTCACCCTCGGGTGATCTTGGCCTCGGGAACCTTCGGACCCGAACGCATTCCCACCTGGGGATGCTGACATGAGCCGGGGGGAAACCCCCAACTTGGAGTGAAACTGTGGATAGAGCCCAGAAAGAGAAAGTGGTCGAGGAACTCGGCCAGATCTTCGAAAGCTCTGGCGTCGTGGTGGTTGCCCACTACGAAGGCATGACGGTTTCTCAGATGCAGGACCTGCGCGCGAAAATGCGCGAAGTTGGCGGGTCCGTCCGTGTTGCCAAGAACAAGCTCGCCAAGATCGCCCTGGATGGGAAGCCCGCTGCGAAGATGGGTGACCTGCTTACGGGCATGACCGTGTTTGCCTTCTCGGAAGATCCTGTGGCTGCGGCCAAGGTCACCGAGGCCTATGCCAAGGGGAACGACAAGTTCGTGATCCTGGGCGGGGCCATGGGCGAAACGGTTCTGGACCAGGCCGGTGTGAAAGCCGTGGCCGCCATGCCGTCGCGCGAAGAGCTTATCGCTCAGATCGTGTCGTGCATCGGTGCGCCCGCCTCGAACATCGCTGGTGCCATTGGCGCGCCTGCTGCAAACATCGCGGGCATTCTGAAGACCATCGAGGAAAAGGCTGCGGCCTGATCCTGCCCTTCGCGGGCCGGTCCCATCCCGGGATTGACCTTGCGACGTTGGAACCCCATCTTAACGAACGGAATGAGCAAAATGGCTGATCTGAACAAACTCGCGGAAGAGATCGTCGGTCTGACCCTTCTCGAAGCGCAAGAACTGAAGACCATCCTCAAGGACAAGTACGGCATCGAGCCCGCCGCCGGCGGCGCTGTCATGATGGCCGCTGCTCCGGGCGGCGCTGCTGCTCCGGCCGAGGAAGAAAAGACCGAATTCGACGTCGTGCTGAAAGAAGCCGGCCCGAACAAGATCAACGTCATCAAGGAAGTGCGCGGCATCACCGGCCTGGGCCTGGTCGAAGCCAAGAACCTTGTCGAAGCTGGCGGCAAGGTGAAGGAAGGCGTCTCGAAGGCCGACGCCGAAGCGATGAAGAAGAAGCTGGAAGAAGCCGGCGCCAAGGTCGAGCTTCAATAAGCGCGGATGCGGGGTTTCCCGCCGCGTTGACACAGGACGGGGGCAGAGCGATCTGCCCCCGCTTCGCGCGTCTTGAAAGACGCTTCGGCCCGGGATCGGCCCCGAAGCCTCTTTCAAGGTGCGATGCAGGTTCGGGAGCCGCCTGACGGGACAGGTGGCAGGTATGGAACCGACATCCCCTATCGCCAAGCGGCGCAAGGTCTGGCCCCCGACGGGCCTTGGCGCCGGCGAAAATGAAAGGTGACGACGAGCATGGCGCAGCAAGCCCACGTTGGCCAGAAGCGTATCCGCCGCTACTACGGCAAAATCCGCGAAGTCCTGGAAATGCCGAACCTCATCGAGGTTCAGAAATCCTCTTACGACCTGTTCCTGCGCTCGGGCGATTCCGAGAAGCCGCTGGACGGCGAAGGGATCCAGGGCACCTTCCAGTCGGTCTTCCCGATCAAGGATTTCAACGAGACCTCGGTTCTCGAATTCGTCCGCTACGAGCTGGAAAAGCCGAAGTATGACGTCGACGAATGCATGCAGCGCGATCTGACCTATGCGGCGCCCCTGAAGGTGACGCTGCGTCTGATCGTGTTCGATGTCGATGAATCGACCGGCGCCCGCAGCGTCAAGGACATCAAGGAACAAGACGTCTACATGGGCGACATGCCCCTGATGACGCCGAACGGCACGTTCATCGTGAACGGGACCGAACGGGTGATCGTGTCGCAGATGCACCGCTCGCCGGGCGTGTTCTTCGACCATGACAAGGGCAAGACCCATTCCTCGGGCAAACTGCTGTTCGCCTGCCGGATCATTCCCTATCGCGGCTCGTGGCTGGACTTCGAGTTCGACGCCAAGGATATCGTCTTCGCCCGCATCGACCGCCGCCGGAAACTGCCTGTGACGACGCTTTTGTACGCGCTTGGTCTCGACCAGGACGCGATCATGAAGGCCTATTACGACACGGTGAACTTCACCTATGTGAAGAACAAGGGCTGGGTGACCAAGTTCTTCCCCGAGCGCGTGCGTGGCACCCGGCCGACCTATGACCTGGTCGATGCCGCCACCGGCGAAGTCATCCTGAAGGCGGGCGAAAAGGCCACGCCGCGGATGGTCCGCAAGTGGATGGAAGAGGGCACGATCACCGAGCTGCTGGTCCCGTTCGACCACATCCTCGGCCGCTTCGTGGCCCGTGACATCGTCAATGAAGAGAACGGCGCGATCTGGGCCGAGGCCGGCGAAGAGCTGACCTGGGAAGTCGACCGCGACGGCGATGCCAAGGGCGGCACCGTCAAGCTGCTGCTGGATCAGGGCATCACCGAGATTCCGGTTCTCGACATCGACAACATCAATGTCGGCCCCTACATCCGCAACACCATGGCGGCGGACAAGAACTGGAACCGCGACACCGCGCTGATGGATATCTATCGCGTGATGCGCCCCGGCGAGCCGCCGACCGTCGAGGCCGCCTCGACGCTGTTCGACACGCTGTTCTTCGACCGCGAGCGCTACGACCTGTCGGCCGTGGGTCGCGTGAAGATGAACATGCGTCTGGATCTGGGCAAGCCCGATACCCAGCGCACGCTGGACCGCGAAGACATCGTCGCCTGCATCAAGGCGCTGGTGGAACTGCGCGACGGCAAGGGCGAGATCGACGATATCGACCACCTCGGCAACCGCCGGGTGCGCTCGGTCGGCGAGCTGATGGAAAATCAGTATCGCGTCGGCCTGCTGCGCATGGAACGCGCGATCAAGGAGCGCATGTCCTCGGTCGAAATCGACACGATCATGCCGCAAGACCTGATCAACGCCAAACCGGCCGCGGCGGCGGTGCGTGAATTCTTCGGCTCGTCGCAGCTGTCGCAATTCATGGACCAGACGAACCCGCTGTCCGAAGTCACCCATAAGCGCCGTCTTTCGGCGCTTGGGCCGGGCGGTCTGACCCGTGAACGCGCGGGCTTCGAAGTGCGCGACGTTCACCCGACCCACTATGGCCGGATGTGCCCGATCGAGACGCCGGAAGGTCAGAACATCGGTCTGATCAACTCGCTGGCGACCTTCGCCCGCGTGAACAAGTATGGCTTCATCGAGACCCCGTATCGCAAGGTCATCGACGGCAAGGTCACCGACGAGGTGGTCTACATGTCGGCGACCGAAGAAATGCGGCACACGGTGGCGCAGGCGAATGCCGGTCAGGACAAGGACGGCAAGTTCACCGACGACCTGATCTCCAGCCGCAAGGCCGGGGAATTCATGCTGAACCCGCCGGATGCCGTCGATCTGATCGACGTGTCGCCCAAGCAGCTGGTTTCGGTCGCGGCCTCGCTGATTCCGTTCCTGGAAAACGACGACGCCAACCGCGCGCTGATGGGGTCGAACATGCAGCGGCAGGCCGTGCCGCTCTTGCAATCCGACGCGCCTTTCGTCGGCACCGGGATCGAGGCCGTCGTGGCCCGCGACTCGGGGGCCGCGATCATGGCGCGCCGCTCGGGCGTGATCGACCAGGTCGACGCGCAGCGGATCGTTATCCGCGCGACCGAGATGATGGAGCCGGGCGAGCCGGGCGTGGACATCTACCGTCTGCGCAAGTTCAAGCGGTCGAACCAGTCGTCCTGCATCAACCAGCGCCCGCTGGTGAAGGTGGGCGATGTGGTGAAGCGTGGCGAGGTGGTGGCCGACGGCCCCTGCACCGACATGGGCGAACTGGCCCTGGGCCGGAACGTCATCGTCGCCTTCATGCCCTGGAACGGCTACAACTACGAGGACTCGATCCTGATCTCGGAGCGCATCCTGAAGGATGACGTCTTCACCTCGATCCATATCGAGGAATACGAGGTCGCGGCGCGGGACACCAAGCTGGGGCCGGAAGAAATCACCCGCGACATCCCGAACGTCGGTGAAGAGGCGCTGCGCAACCTTGATGAGGCTGGCATCGTCTATATCGGCGCCGAGGTGAACCCGGGCGACATCCTGGTCGGCAAGATCACCCCCAAGGGCGAAAGCCCGATGACGCCGGAAGAAAAGCTTCTGCGCGCCATCTTCGGCGAAAAGGCTTCGGACGTGCGCGACACTTCGCTGCGTCTGCCGCCGGGTGCCTATGGCACGATCGTCGAAGTGCGGGTGTTCAACCGTCACGGCGTCGACAAGGACGAACGCGCCCTGCAGATCGAGCGTGAGGAAGTCGAACGTCTGGCGCGGGACCGCGACGACGAGCTGGCGATCCTGGAGCGCAACATCTACTCGCGTCTGAAGGCCCTGTTGATGGGCCGCGAGGCGGTGAAGGGTCCGAAGGGCATCAAGTCCGGTTCGACCATCGACGACGAACTGCTGGGCACGCTGTCGCGCGGCCAGTGGTGGCAGCTGGCGGTGGCCGAGGAAGCGCAGGCCAAGGAGATCGAGGCCCTGCACGACCAGTACGAGCAGCAGAAGCGCGCGCTGGATCTCCGTTTCGACGACAAGGTCGAAAAGGTGCGCCGTGGCGACGATCTGCCTCCGGGCGTCATGAAGATGGTCAAGGTCTTCGTCGCGGTGAAGCGCAAGCTGCAGCCGGGCGACAAGATGGCCGGCCGTCACGGCAACAAGGGTGTCATCTCGAAGGTCGTGCCTTCGGAAGACATGCCCTTCCTGGCCGATGGCACCCCGGTCGACCTGGTGCTGAACCCCCTGGGCGTGCCCTCGCGGATGAATGTCGGGCAGATCCTTGAGACCCATATGGGCTGGGCCGCGCGCGGTCTGGGCCTGCGGATCGACGAGGCGCTGCAAGACTTCCGCCGCTCGGGCGACCTGACCCCGGTCAAGGAAGCCATGCGCTTTGCCTATGGCGACGAGACCTATGAGGATGCGTTCGGCGAAATGGGCCCCGAGGATCTGGTCGAAAAGGCCGCCCTGGTGACCAAGGGCGTTCCGATCGCGACTCCGGTCTTCGACGGCGCCAAGGAAGCCGATGTGAACGACGCGCTGCGGCGGGCCGGCTTCGACACGTCGGGTCAGTCCGATGTGTTCGACGGCCGCACCGGCGAGAAGTTCCAGCGCAAGGTGACGGTGGGCGTGAAATACATGCTTAAGCTGCACCACCTGGTCGACGACAAGCTGCACGCCCGGTCCACGGGCCCGTACTCTCTGGTCACCCAGCAACCGCTGGGCGGCAAGGCGCAGTTCGGTGGCCAGCGTCTGGGGGAAATGGAGGTCTGGGCTCTGGAAGCCTACGGTGCCGCCTATACCCTGCAGGAAATGCTGACCGTGAAGTCGGATGACGTGGCGGGCCGGACCAAGGTCTATGAATCGATCGTCAAGGGCGAGGACAATTTCGAGGCGGGCGTTCCCGAGAGCTTCAATGTGCTCGTCAAGGAAGTCCGCGGCCTCGGCCTGAACATGGAACTCCTGGATGCGGAAGAAGAGTAGGGAACGAGTTTTCGTCGAAAACTCGGGACCCAATTTTTCGACGAAAAATTGGGTCTCCCCGCTCTGATCCCCGCGCCCTTTCAAGGATTTGAAAATGAACCAGGAACTGACCAACAACCCGTTCAACCCGGTTGCGCCCGTCAAGACCTTTGACGAGATCAAGATCTCGCTGGCTTCGCCCGAGCGGATCCTGTCGTGGTCCTATGGCGAGATCAAGAAGCCGGAAACCATCAACTACCGGACCTTCAAGCCGGAACGTGACGGCCTGTTCTGCGCCCGGATCTTCGGGCCGATCAAGGATTACGAATGCCTCTGCGGCAAATACAAGCGCATGAAGTATCGCGGCGTCGTCTGCGAGAAATGCGGCGTTGAAGTCACGCTGCAGAAGGTGCGCCGCGAGCGCATGGGCCATATCGAACTGGCCGCGCCCGTGGCCCATATCTGGTTCCTCAAGTCGCTCCCCAGCCGGATCGGCCTGATGCTGGACATGACGCTGCGCGATCTGGAACGCATCCTCTATTTCGAGAACTATGTCGTCATCGAGCCCGGTCTGACGGATCTGACCTATGGTCAGCTGATGACCGAAGAGGAATATCTGGACGCGCAGGATCAGTATGGCGCGGATGCCTTCACCGCCAATATCGGCGCCGAGGCGATCCGCGAAATGCTGGCGGCGATCGACCTGGGCCCGCTGGCCGACCAGCTGCGCGAAGAGCTGAAGGAAGCCACGGGCGAGCTGAAGCCGAAGAAGATCATCAAGCGGCTGAAGATCGTTGAATCCTTCCTGGAATCCGGCAACCGCCCGGAATGGATGGTGCTGACCGTGCTTCCGGTGATTCCGCCGGAACTGCGCCCGCTGGTTCCGCTGGATGGCGGCCGGTTTGCGACCTCGGACCTGAACGACCTGTACCGTCGGGTCATCAACCGCAACAACCGCCTGAAGCGGCTGATCGAACTGCGCGCGCCCGATATCATCGTGCGCAACGAAAAGCGCATGCTGCAGGAAGCCGTGGACGCGCTGTTCGACAACGGCCGTCGCGGCCGCGTGATCACGGGCACCAACAAGCGCCCGCTGAAATCGCTGTCGGACATGCTGAAGGGCAAGCAGGGCCGCTTCCGTCAGAACCTTCTGGGCAAGCGGGTCGACTTCTCGGGCCGGTCGGTCATCGTGACCGGGCCGGAGCTGAAGCTGCATCAATGCGGCCTGCCGAAGAAGATGGCCTTGGAACTGTTCAAGCCCTTCATCTATTCGCGGCTGGAAGCCAAGGGTCTGTCCTCGACCGTCAAGCAGGCCAAGAAGCTGGTGGAAAAGGAACGTCCCGAGGTTTGGGATATCCTGGATGAAGTCATCCGCGAACACCCGGTCCTTCTGAACCGCGCGCCGACGCTGCACCGTCTGGGCATCCAGGCGTTCGAACCGCAGCTGATCGAAGGCAAGGCGATCCAGCTTCACCCGCTGGTCTGCTCGGCCTTCAACGCCGACTTCGACGGCGACCAGATGGCCGTGCACGTGCCGCTGAGCCTTGAGGCCCAGCTGGAAGCGCGCGTCCTGATGATGTCGACGAACAACGTTCTGTCGCCCGCCAACGGCGCGCCGATCATTGTTCCGTCGCAGGACATGGTTCTGGGCCTGTACTACGTCACCATGGAACGCAAGGGCATGGTCGGCGAAGGCAAGATCTTCTCGGATATCGACGAGGTCGAGCAGGCCCTGGCCGCCGGTGCGGTGCATCTGCATGCCAAGATCACCTCGCGCCTGCGCCAGGTGGACGAGGAAGGCAACATCGTCTGGAAGCGCTACACCACGACCCCCGGCCGTCTGCGTCTGGGCAACCTGTTGCCGCTGAACGCCAAGGCGCCTTTCGAACTGGTCAACCGTCTTCTGCGGAAGAAGGATGTGCAGACCGTCATCGACACCGTCTACCGCTACTGCGGTCAGAAGGAATCGGTGATCTTCTGTGACCAGATCATGGGTCTGGGCTTCCGCGAAGCCTTCCGGGCCGGGATCTCGTTCGGCAAGGACGACATGGTCATCGCCGAGAACAAGTGGGATCTGGTGAACGAGACCAAGGATCTGGTCGCCGGGTTCGAGCAACAGTATCTCGACGGCCTGATCACCCAGGGCGAGAAGTACAACAAGGTCGTGGACGCCTGGTCGAAGTGCAACGACAAGGTCACCGAGTCGATGATGTCGACGATCTCGAACGTCAAATATGACGACAACGGCGCCGAGAAAGAACCGAACTCGGTCTATATGATGGCGCACTCCGGGGCCCGGGGTTCGGTGACGCAGATGAAGCAGCTGGGCGGGATGCGCGGCCTGATGGCCAAGCCGAACGGCGAAATCATCGAAACGCCGATCATCTCGAACTTCAAGGAAGGTCTGACCGTTCTTGAATACTTCAACTCGACCCACGGCGCCCGGAAGGGTCTGTCGGACACCGCGTTGAAGACGGCGAACTCGGGCTACCTGACCCGCCGACTGGTGGACGTGGCGCAGGATTGCATCATTCGCGTGCCGGATTGCGGCACCGAGAATGCGATCACCGCTTCGGCCGCCGTGAAGGAAGGCCAGGAAACCGCGCCGCTGTCGGAACGCATCCTGGGCCGTGTGGCTGCGGATGACGTGCTGGAACCCGGCACCGACAATGTGCTGGTCGAGCGCGGCGAGCTGATCGACGAACGCAAGGCCGACATGATCCAAAGCGCCGGGGTGGCGTCGCTGCGCATCCGCAGCCCGCTGACCTGCGAGGCCGAGGAAGGCGTCTGCGCCGCCTGCTACGGGCGTGACCTTGCCCGCGGCACCCAGGTGAACATCGGCGAAGCGGTGGGCATCATCGCCGCCCAGTCGATCGGTGAACCCGGCACCCAGCTGACGATGCGGACCTTCCACATCGGCGGCGTGGCCCAGGGCGGTCAGCAGTCGTTCCTGGAAGCCAGCCAGGAAGGCAAGATCGAGTTCCGCAACGCCAATCTCCTGTCCAATGTGGCGGGCGAGCAGATCGTGATCGGCCGGAACATGTCGATCGCCATCGTCGACGAGAATGGTGGAGATCGGGCGGTCCACAAGCTGACCTACGGCGCGAAGCTGCATGTCAAGGATGGCCAGACGGTCAAGCGCGGCGCGAAGCTGTTCGAATGGGACCCCTTCAACCTGCTGATCGTGGCCGAAAAGGCCGGGGTTGCGCGGTTCAAGGACCTGATCTCGGGCATCTCGGTCCGCGAGGACACCGACGACGCCACCGGCATGACGCAGAAGATCGTCTCCGACTGGCGCGCCGCGCCGCGCGGCAACGATCTGAAGCCGGAAATCCTGGTGGTCGATCCGACCACCGGCGATCCGGTGCGCGGCGACAGCGGCAACCCGATCACCTACTCGATGTCGGTCGACGCCATTCTGTCGGTCGAAGACGGGCAGGAACTGCGTCCGGGTGACGTGGTGGCGAGGATCCCGCGCGAAGGCGCCAAGACCAAGGACATCACCGGGGGTCTTCCCCGCGTGGCGGAACTGTTCGAAGCCCGTCGTCCGAAGGATCACGCGATCATCGCCGAGGCCGATGGCTATGTGCGCTTCGGCAAGGACTACAAGAACAAGCGCCGCATCACGGTTGAACCCGTGGATGAGACGCTGCAGCCCATGGAATACATGATCCCGAAAGGGAAACATATTCCTGTGCAGGAAGGCGACTTCGTGCAGAAGGGCGATTACATCATGGACGGCAATCCCGCTCCGCATGACATCCTTCGGATCATGGGGATCGAGGCTCTGGCCAATTACATGATCGACGAAGTGCAGGACGTGTATCGACTGCAGGGCGTGAAGATCAACGACAAGCATATCGAAGTGATCGTGCGGCAGATGCTGCAGAAACTTGAAGTGCTGGATTCGGGTGATACCACGCTTCTGAAGGGCGAGCAGGTCGAGAAGATCGAGCTGGACGAGGAAAACGCCAAGGCGCGCAACCGCGGCCTGCGCGAAGCCAAGGCCGAGCCGGTGCTTCTGGGCATCACCAAGGCGTCGCTGCAGACCCGCAGCTTCATCTCGGCGGCGTCCTTCCAGGAAACCACGCGGGTCCTGACCGAGGCTTCGGTTCAGGGCAAGCGCGACAAGCTGGTCGGTCTGAAGGAAAACGTCATCGTCGGCCGGCTGATCCCGGCCGGGACGGGTGGGGCCACGAGCCGCGTCAAGCGGATCGCGACCGAGCGCGACCAGACGGTGATCGAAGCCCGCCGGTCCGAGGCCGAAGAGGCCGCGGCTCTGGCCGCCCCGATGGACATCGTCGAGCCCGATTTCGATGCCGGGCTTGTCGACACGGTGGAAAGCCGCGACTGAACTGCGGTCTGATCGAATGACCGAACCCCGCCGGTGGTGACACCGGCGGGGTTTTTCTTTGCCAGAGACCAAATGTGTGCTGATACAGTCAGCGCGCGGGTTTCGAGGCACAATTGTGAAATCAGTCGATGAGGCAATTCTTGCGTTGGTAAACGGCGATTTGTCCGCCCTACAGATTGTCACGGAGGCAGAGCATCAAGACCTTCTGGCCGCCTCCCAACGCCTGCCAAAACTGACACTCTCCCGCCACGCATTGGCGCGGGTTCTACGTTCATTGCGGGATGGTGCCTGGGATCCAAAAGACGTCCAGTTATGGTCCTCGTTCATGCGCCGTGGATATGTAGCGGGGAATCTCGTTGGCGGCCAACCGTCGATCAGCATCGATTACGATGAACAGGACGAAGAACTGATCATAGAAGTCCAGTCGAGGCTTGATGAGATTGGCGACATGATCGATGGCCTGATCAGCCGCGCCGAGTTGGAACAAATGCTCCGCAATCTGGAAGCAGTCCGAGCTGAAAGATAGATGGCGCCGCTGGATGGACACCCAGATTGCCTATGACCTCCTGACCGCCGAGCGCAACACTAGCTCGCGCCACATGCCGACAGAAGGAACGCGGCCGCATCCGCGGTGTGGTCACCCGCACAGATTTGATTCCGGCGCTGGCGCGTCAGACCCTGGACCCGGATGCGACAGGCGCGGCGCAGGGTTGAAACCGCCTCTTCCGCCCGCGCAGGGCACCGAAAAGGGAAAGACGGAAGGAAGACAAAAGCAAGACGAATGCAAGACAGTATCTGCTTAGCGCCCGCCTAATCACCGGCGAAACAGATGATGATTTTCCCTATCCTGCATCTCATCTACATCCTTGCCCTGTGATCCCCGAACCGGAAGGACAGCCCATGGCGGCCGAGACCATCGACACTCTGATCATCGGCGGCGGCCAGGCCGGGATCGCGATGAGCGAGCATCTGTCGCGCCAGGGCATCGGGCATCTGGTGCTGGAACGCGACCGGATCGCCGAACGCTGGCGGACCTGCCGCTGGGACAGTCTGGTGGCGAATGGCCCGGCCTGGCATGACCGCTTTCCCAACATGTCCTTCGAAGGTGTCGATCCCTTTGCCTTCGCGACCAAGGATCGGATCGTCGCCTATTTCGAGGAATATGCCCGGCGTATCGAAGCGCCGATCCGCTGCGGGGTGACTGTGACCGCCCTGACCCAGTGCCCGGGCGGCGGGTTCCGCGCCGAAACCTCGGCCGGCCCGGTCGAGGCCGCGCGGGTCGTGCTGGCCACCGGCCCGTTCCAGCGCCCGCTGATCCCGGCGCTGATCCCCGACAGCGCCGGCCTGTTCCAGACCCATTCCGCCGGCTACCGCAACCCGGGCCAATTGCCCGAAGGCGCGGTGCTGGTGGTGGGCGCCGGCGCCTCGGGCGTGCAGATCGCCGATGAGCTGTTGCGCGCCGGCCGCCGGGTCTTCCTGTCGGTCGGCCCGCATGACCGCCCGCCGATCCGCTACCGCGGCCGCGATTTCGTCTGGTGGCTGGGCGTCCTGGGCAAATGGGATGCGCCCACGCGGGAGCCGGGGATGGAACATGTGACCATCGCGGTTTCGGGCGCGCATGGCGGCCATACCGTCGATTTCCGCGCATTGGCGGGGCGCGGCATGACGCTTCTGGGCCGGACCGAGGCCTATGCCGAGGGCCGCCTGCGGATTGCCGGCGATCTGGCCAGGAACCTGGCCGCGGGCGATGCGAATTACCTGTCGGTTCTGGACGAGGCCGATGCCTATCTGGCCGCCCAGGGCATAGAATTGCCCGAGGAACCCCAGGCCCGGATCATCCCGCCCGATCCGGCCTGCGTGACCGATCCGATCCTGTCGCTGGATCTGGCGGCCGAGGGGATCTCGGCCGTGGTCTGGGCCACGGGCTATGGGCTGGATTACGGCTGGGTGCAGATCCCGGCGGCCTTCGACGCCCAGGGCCGCCCGGCGCATGATCGCGGCATCAGCCCGGTCGAGGGCCTGTATTTCCTTGGCCTGCCTTGGCTGACCCGCCGCGCCTCGCCCTTCATCTGGGGCGCCTGGCACGATGCGGCGCATCTGGCGGCGGCGATCGCCGCACCGCAGACCGCCGCCACGGCGGCGCGCTGAACCAGGGTTCCGCCAGGCCCGCAGCCCTGCTAGACCGAAGGCTGCAGCGGGGTCGAGGACCGAGATGAAGCTTTCCGATACCGCGCGCGGCGCGCTGCTGATGAATGCCGCAATGGCCGTGTTCACCCTGAACGACACGGTGATGAAGGCGGTGATGCAAAGCGTGCCGATGTTTCAGGCCATGTTCCTGCGCGGCATCCTGGCCACGGCGCTGCTTTTGCTGCTGGCTTGGCATATGGGGGCGCTGTCGGTCCGGCTGTCGCCGCGCGACCGCCGCTTCGTGGCCCTGCGCGCGCTGTTCGAGGTTCTGTCGACCCTGACCTTCTTCGCCGCCCTGCGCCACATGCCGCTGGCGAACCTGTCGGCGATCATGCAGGCGCTGCCGCTGGTCGTCACCCTGGCCGCGGTGCTTCTGCTGGGCGAGAAGGTGGGCTGGCGGCGCGGGCTGGCCATCGGCGTCGGGCTGATGGGGGTGCTGATCATCATCCGCCCGGGGCCCGAGGGCTTTTCGATCTGGTCGGCCATGGGGCTTCTGGCGGTGCTGAGCGTGATGGGCCGCGACCTGTCGACCCGGCAGATGAGCCGCGCGGTGCCCTCGGTTCTGGTGGCCGCCAGTGCCTCGGGCGTGGTGCTGCTGACCGGGGCGGCCGGCATGGCGGTGCAGGGCTGGGCGCCGGTCACCGCGCGCGAGGCGGGGCTTCTGGTTCTGGCCGCGGGGCTTCTGGTGCTGGGGTACC
Source organism: Xinfangfangia pollutisoli (assembly GCF_020179405.1). GTDB lineage: Bacteria > Pseudomonadota > Alphaproteobacteria > Rhodobacterales > Rhodobacteraceae > Pseudogemmobacter > Pseudogemmobacter pollutisoli. The sequence continues at coordinate 101,740 of NZ_JAICBZ010000004.1, forward strand.
TGACCATCGTGGGCGCCATGCGTCAGGGCGAGATCGGCGCCATCGCGCCGTTTCGCTATATGGCGCTGGTCTGGGCGATCCTCTTGGGCTGGCTGATCTTCGGCACGCTGCCCGATGCGCTGACGCTTTTGGGCGCGGGGATCGTCGTGGCCTCGGGCATCTATGCGCTTTTGCGCGAAACGCGTCTTCGCCGACGGGCTGCGCAGGCGTCTGGATGATTCCGCCGCGCCGTGCTAGGGCGCGGGCAGGATTGAACGGACCCATCCGATGCCCAGCCTGTCAGTCGTGATCCCTGCCCGCAACGAGGCGCAGAACCTGCCCGCCCTGATCGAGGGGATCGAGGCGGCGCTGGCGTCTTTGGCGGCGTTCGAGATCATCGTGGTCGACGATGCATCGACCGATGACAGCGTGGCGGTGGTGACCGCGCTGCAGGCCGCGCGTCCGCATCTGCGGCTGTTGCGCCATGACCGGGCCGGCGGGCAATCGGCCGGGGTGCAATCGGGCGTCCGCGCCGCGCGCGCGCCGATCTGTCTGACGCTGGATGGCGACGGCCAGAACCCGCCCGAGGAATTGCCGAAACTGGCCGCGCCCCTGCTGGCGCCCGGATCGCAGGCCATTGGCTTGGTCGCGGGGCAGCGGGTCGGTCGGCAGGACACGCTTGCGAAAAAATGGGCCTCGCGCTTTGCCAATGGGCTGCGGTCGCGCCTGCTGAAGGACGGCACGCGCGACACGGGCTGCGGGCTGAAGGGCTTTCGCCGTGACGCCTTTCTGGCGCTGCCCTATTTCGACCATATGCATCGCTACCTGCCGGCGCTGTTCGCGCGGGACGGCTGGCAGGTGGTGCATGTCGATGTCAGCCACCGCCCGCGCGGGGCGGGGCGGTCGAATTATTCCAACCTGCAGCGCGGTCTGGTCGGGATCGTGGATCTTCTGGGGGTGATGTGGCTGATCCGGCGCCGGAAGAAGGCGCGGGTCGTGGCGGGCGAGGACATGTGATGGAAGCCTGGCTGGAAGAGGTTTTCCACGTCGCAAGCCGGACCGAGCTGCTGTGGGTGCTGTTCGGCCTTGCCGCGCAGCTGATGTTCACGGCGCGCTTCCTGGTGCAATGGATCGCGTCCGAGCGGCAGAAGAAATCGGTCGTGCCGCTGGCCTTCTGGTATTTCTCGATGCTGGGCGGCGTCATGCTGCTGGCCTATGCGCTGTACCGCGCCGACCCGGTCTTCATCCTGGGCCAGGCCCTGGGCGTGGTGATCTATTCGCGCAATCTGTGGCTGATCTACAGCGAGCGGCACCGTGCGGGCTGAGGCGGCGGCGGGCTGGCTGCGGCCGGTTCTGGGCCTTGTGGCGGCGGTTGTGGCGCTGCGCTGGCTGGCGCTGGCCTTCGACGGCACCGATCTGTTCGTGGACGAGGTGCAATACTGGCTTTGGGGCCAGCATTTCGACTTCGGCTATTACTCCAAGCCGCCCCTGATCGGCTGGCTGATCGGCGCGGTCACCTGGGCCGCGGGCTCGGACGCGCCGTTCTGGGTGCGGATGCCGGGCGCGGCGCTGCATGGGGCGACGGCGGTCATTCTGGCGGCGCTGGCGGCGCGGATCTGGGGCAGGGCGGCGGCGGTCTGGACGGCGGCCTTCTACCTGTCGCTGCCGATGGCGGCCCTGGGATCGATCCTGATGTCGACCGATACGGTGATGGCACCGTGTTTCGCGCTGGCGCTGCTGTTCTGGCAGCGCTGCACCGAGGATCGGCGCGGGATCTGGGCCGGGGCGGCGGGGCTGGCGATCGGCGCCGGGTTCATGGCGAAATATGCCGCGGTCTATTTCCTTCTGGGCGCCGGGCTGGCGGCGCTGGTCTTTCCGGCGGCGCGCGTCGGCTGGCGCAATGCCGGCCTGCTGCTGGCGGGTTTCGCGCTGGTGATCCTGCCCAATATCCTGTGGAACCTGGGCCATGGCCTGGCGACCTTCAGCCATACGGCCGACAATGTCGGTTGGGTGGCCGGGGCAGGGCGCCCGGCGCCGGGCCTGGCCGGGTTGGCCGAGTTCTGGGCCAGCCAGTTCGCCGTGGCGGGGCCGGTGGTCTTTGCAGCGCTTGTCGCCGCACTGTTCCGCGCGCGGCGGATGGGCTGGCTGGTCGCTGTCGCGCTGGTGCCGCTGGCGGCGGTGTCGGTGCAAAGCCTGCTGGACCGGACCAACGCCAATTGGGCGGTGGCCGCCTATTTCGCCGGATTGCCGCTGGCGGTGGCGGTACTGGCCGGCTGGCCGCGGCTGCGGGCGGCGGGGCTGGCCGTGAATGTCCTTCTTGCCTTGGCCCTGCCGGCCCTGACCCTGATGCCGGGGCTGAGCCTGGGGGGCGACCAGCCGCTGCTGAAGCGCTATCTCGGCCGGGCCGCGCTGAGCGAAGAGTTGATCGCCCTGGCCCGGGCGCAGGGCGATGTTCCGATCTATGCCGAAGATCGCGACGTGCTGGCCGATCTGTTCTATACCGGCCGCGATGCGGGCCTGGCCTTCTATGCCCGCAATCCGGCCGGCGCCAAGCCGCGCAGCCATTACGAACAGGCCTATCCGCTGCCTGAAGGCCTGACCGGCCCGGTGCTGGCGGTGCTGGACGCCGCACCCGCCTGCCCGCCTTTGGCCGATCCGCAGCCGGTCGGGCGGACCCCCGGCGCCTATGCCAGCCGCGGCCTGACCGCCACTTTGGTTGACGGAGCCTGCCTTGCTGCCCAACGCTGAGTTGCGCCGCGCCGCCGCTCTGGCGCTGGCGCTGATCGCCACCTGCGCGGTCTTCGCGCTGTGGCCGCGGCTGGATCTGGCCGCGACCGGGGCCTTTTTCGATCCCGTGACCCGCAGCTTTCCGGTCAGCGCCGATGCACGGGCTAGCCTGTTGCGCAAGGCGATCTGGGGGGCTTCCATCGCCATGGTGCTGGGCGCGCTGGGCCTGGGCGTGGCGGCACGGCTGCGCGGCGGCTGGGCGCTGGGTCTGCCCGCGCGGGCCTGGGGCCATGTCGTGGCGCTGTATCTTCTGGGGCCGGGCCTTCTGGTCGAGACCCTGCTGAAGGGCCATTGGGGCCGCGCCCGCCCCTCGGACACCGCCGAATTCGGCGGCACGGCGCTGTATACCCCGCCCGGGCTGCCGGTCGCGCAATGCGCGAAGAACTGCTCCTTCGTCGCCGGCGAGACGGCGGGCGGGCTGGCGCTGATGCTGGCGATGCTGCTGATCCTGGCCTGGCACCGCCACCGGCTGGGCCCGGTCGCGCGGCTGGCGGTCGGCGTCCTGGCCGTGGCGATGCCGCTTGCGGCTTCGGCCCAGCGGCTGGCGGCGGGGCGGCATTTCCTGTCGGATATCCTGGCCGCGATCCTGCTGATCCTACTGGTCGAGGCACTGCTCGCGCTGCTGAGCCGGGCCTGGCCGACGGCCGGTCCGCCCCGGGCCGGGGCAGTTGACATTCCCCGCGACTCTGCCTAGAAGCCGCACACCTTGACGGGCCATCGGTCCGCCGGGGCTCACATGCTGCATGTGGTCATGATCCGGGCCGACAGCCCCGATCCTCTGGAATTCCACCGCCTCGCCCCCCTAAAGGGGCGGACGCGGATTTTCTTGCTTTGCGATGGGCGCAAGGTGGGTATCGAGAAGCGGCGCCCCGGGTGGCATGGGGCGAGTATCGAAACGAGGACCGTGAATGCCGACGATTCAACAGCTGATCCGGAAGCCCCGGGAAGCGAATGTACGCAAGTCAAAGTCGCAGCATCTGC
>NZ_JAICBZ010000004.1:105712-135007 GCF_020179405.1 Xinfangfangia pollutisoli
TGTGCTGGATACCCAAGGCGTCAAAGACCGTCGTCAGCGTCGTTCGAAATACGGCGCCAAGCGTCCGAAGTGATCCAGGAGAGGTAACGGAACATGTCCCGTCGTCACGCCGCAGAGAAGCGCGAAGTTCTCCCGGACGCCAAATATGGCGACCGCGTCATCACCAAATTCATGAACAACCTGATGCTCGACGGCAAGAAGTCTGTCGCGGAGACCATCGTCTATGGCGCGCTTGAGCGCGTCCAGGGCCGCCTGAAGCGCGAGCCGGTCGTGCTGTTCCACGAAGCGCTCGACAATGTGAAGCCTTCGGTCGAAGTGCGCTCGCGTCGCGTCGGCGGTGCCACCTACCAGGTTCCGGTCGAAGTGCGCACCGAGCGTCGCGAAGCCCTGGCGATCCGCTGGCTGATCGCGGCCGCCCGCAAGCGCAACGAGAACACCATGGAAGAGCGCCTGGCCGCCGAGCTGGCCGATGCGGTGAACAACCGCGGCACCGCGGTGAAGAAGCGCGAAGACACTCACAAGATGGCCGACGCGAACAAGGCGTTCAGCCATTATCGCTGGTAAGAGGACAACATGGCACGCGACTACCCGCTGAACCTCTACCGCAACTTCGGGATCATGGCCCATATCGACGCGGGCAAGACCACGACGACCGAGCGGATCCTCTACTACACCGGCAAGTCCCACAAGATCGGCGAAGTCCATGACGGCGCCGCGACGATGGACTGGATGGAGCAAGAGCAGGAACGGGGGATCACCATCACCTCGGCCGCCACGACGACGTTCTGGGAAAAGACCATCGACGGTAAGACCCCGACCTCGCCGAAGCACCGCTTCAACATCATCGACACCCCCGGACACGTCGACTTCACCATCGAAGTCGAGCGTTCGCTGGCCGTTCTTGACGGTGCCGTCTGCCTGCTGGACGCCAATGCCGGCGTCGAGCCGCAGACCGAAACCGTCTGGCGTCAGGCTGACCGCTACAAGGTGCCGCGCATCGTCTATGTCAACAAGATGGACAAGATCGGTGCCGACTTCTTCAAGTGCGTCCAGATGATCAAGGACCGCACCGGCGCGACCCCGTGCCCGATCGCCTTGCCGATCGGCGCCGAGGACAAGCTGGAAGGCGTTGTCGACCTCGTGCTGATGCAGGAATGGGTCTATCACAGCGAAGACCTGGGCGCCGCCTGGGACATCCGCCCGATCCGTGACGAGCTGAAGGACGTGGCCGAAGAATGGCGCGGCAAGCTGCTTGAACTGGCTGTCGAGCAGGACGATGTCGCGATGGAAGCCTATCTCGAGGGCAACGAGCCCGACGAGGCGACCCTGCGCGCGCTGATCCGCAAGGGCACGCTGTCCATGGCCTTCGTTCCGGTCACCGCCGGTTCGTCCTTCAAGAACAAGGGCGTGCAGATGGTGCTGAACTCGGTCATCGACTATCTGCCTTCGCCGATGGACGTGCCGGCCTATATGGGCTTCAAGCCCGGCGACGAGACGGAAACCCGTAACATCGCCCGTTCGGCCGATGATGCCCAGCCCTTCGCCGGTCTGGCGTTCAAGATCATGAACGACCCCTTCGTCGGCTCGCTGACCTTCACCCGGATCTATTCGGGCGTCCTGAAGAAGGGTGACCAGATGGTCAACTCGACCAAGGGGCGCAAGGAACGCGTCGGCCGGATGATGATGATGCACGCCATCAACCGCGAGGAAATCGACGAAGCCTTCGCGGGCGACATCATCGCGCTGGCGGGTCTGAAGGAAACCACCACGGGCGACACGCTGTGTGACCCGAACAATCAGGTGGTTCTGGAAACCATGACCTTCCCGGAGCCGGTGATCGAAATCGCCGTGGAGCCGAAGTCGAAGGCCGACCAGGAGAAGATGGGCCTTGCCCTGGCGCGCCTGGCTGCCGAAGACCCGTCCTTCCGCGTCGAGACCGATCTGGAATCGGGCCAGACCATCATGAAGGGCATGGGCGAACTTCACCTCGACATCCTGGTCGACCGCATGAAGCGGGAGTTCAAGGTCGAGGCGAATATCGGCGCCCCGCAAGTGGCCTATCGCGAGACCATCTCGAGCGCGCACGAGATCGACTATACCCACAAGAAGCAGACCGGCGGTACGGGCCAGTTCGCCCGCGTCAAGCTGCAGATCACCCCGACGGAACCGGGCGAGGGCTACTCGTTCGAATCGAAGATCGTCGGTGGCGCGGTGCCGAAGGAATACATCCCCGGCGTCGAAAAGGGCATCAAGTCGGTCATGGATTCGGGTCCGCTGGCGGGCTTCCCGGTCATCGACTTCAAGGTCGCGCTGGTTGACGGTGCGTTCCACGACGTCGACTCGTCGGTTCTGGCCTTCGAAATCGCCTCGCGCGCTGCGATGCGCGAAGGTCTGAAGAAGGCCGGCGCGAAGCTTCTGGAACCGATCATGAAGGTCGAAGTGGTGACGCCGGAAGAATATACCGGCTCGATCATCGGTGACCTGACCTCGCGTCGGGGCATGGTGCAGGGGCAAGACACCCGCGGCAACGCGAATGTCATCAACTGCATGGTGCCGCTGGCGAACATGTTCGGCTACATCAACAACCTGCGCTCGATGTCCTCGGGCCGTGCGGTGTTCACGATGCAGTTCGACCATTACGACGCGGTCCCCGAGAACATCTCGCAAGAGATCCAGAAGAAATACGCTTGATCGGTGTGGCGGGGTGAACCCCGCCCTACCGCCCCGTAGGCCGGGCCCGCGCCCGGCACATCGAAACGCAGAGGAGAGATCCCCATGGCCAAGGCCAAGTTTGAACGCACCAAGCCGCATGTGAACATCGGCACGATCGGTCACGTCGACCACGGCAAGACGACGCTGACGGCGGCGATCACGAAGTATTTCGGCGAGTTCCGCGCCTATGACCAGATCGACGGCGCCCCGGAAGAGCGGGCCCGCGGCATCACCATCTCGACCGCCCATGTCGAGTATGAAACCGCGAACCGCCACTACGCGCACGTCGACTGCCCCGGCCACGCCGACTATGTGAAGAACATGATCACCGGTGCCGCCCAGATGGACGGCGCGATCCTGGTTGTGGCCTCGTCGGACGGCCCGATGCCGCAGACGCGCGAGCATATCCTGCTCGGCCGTCAGGTGGGCATCCCCTACATGGTCGTCTACATGAACAAGGTCGACCTGGTCGACGATCCGGAACTGCTGGAACTCGTCGAGATGGAAATCCGCGAGCTGCTGTCGTCCTACGAATATCCGGGCGACGACATTCCGATCATCAAGGGCTCGGCCCATCAGGCGCTGATCGGCGAGCGCAAGGACATTGGCGAAGATTCGGTCCGTGCGCTGCTGGCGGCGGTTGACGAATACATCCCGACCCCGGCCCGCGCCGTGGATCAGCCCTTCCTGATGCCGATCGAAGACGTGTTCTCGATCTCGGGCCGCGGCACCGTGGTGACCGGTCGTGTGGAACGCGGCGTGATCAACGTTGGCGACGAAGTCGAAATCGTCGGCATCCGCGACACCAAGAAGTCGGTCTGCACCGGCGTGGAAATGTTCCGCAAGCTGCTGGACCGCGGCGAAGCCGGCGACAATATCGGCGCGCTGCTGCGTGGCGTCGACCGTGAAGGCGTGGAACGTGGCCAGGTGCTGTGCAAGCCCGGTTCGGTCAAGCCGCACACCAAGTTCGAAGCCGAGGCCTACATCCTGACCAAGGAAGAAGGCGGCCGTCACACGCCGTTCTTCGCGAACTACCGCCCGCAATTCTACTTCCGCACCACGGACGTGACCGGGACCGTTCAGCTGCCGGAAGGCACCGAGATGGTGATGCCGGGCGACAACCTGAAGTTCGTCGTCGAGCTGATCGCCCCGATCGCGATGGAAGAGAAGCTGCGCTTCGCCATCCGTGAAGGCGGCCGTACGGTTGGCGCCGGCGTCGTCTCGAAGATCATCGCCTGATTGACTTCCCCGCGGGCGCGCGTTAAGCGCGCCCGTTCCTATTTGTGACCCCCGAAGGAAACCAACAAGATGCAAGGTCAGACCATCCGCATCCGGCTGAAAGCCTTCGATTACCGCGTCCTGGATGCCTCGACGCAGGAAATCGTTAACACGGCCAAGCGGACCGGCGCGCAAGTGCGCGGCCCGATCCCGCTGCCGAACCGGATCGAAAAGTTCACCGTTCTCCGCGGCCCGCATATCGACAAGAAGTCGCGCGACCAGTGGGAAATCCGTACGCATAAGCGTCTGCTCGACATCGTCGATCCGACCCCGCAAACCGTGGACGCGCTGATGAAGCTCGACCTCGCCGCGGGCGTGGACGTCGAGATCAAGGTCTGAGGAGGCACCCATGCGTTCTGGCGTTATCGCAAAGAAGCTGGGCATGACCCGGCTGTTCATGGAAGACGGCAAGCAGATTCCTGTGACCGTTCTTCAGCTCGACAATCTGCAGGTCGTGGCCCAACGCACCGCCGACAAGGATGGCTATACCGCCGTCCAGCTGGGCGCGGGCACGGCCAAGGTCTCGCGCACCACGGCCGCCCAGCGTGGCCACTTCGCCAAGGCCTCGGTGGCCCCGAAGCGCAAGCTGGCCGAATTCCGGGTCACCCCGGATTGCCTGATTGATGTGGGCGCGGAAATCACCGCCAACCACTATCTGGAAGGCCAGTTCGTCGACGTGGCCGGCACCTCGATCGGTAAGGGTTTTGCCGGTGCGATGAAGCGGCACAACTTCGGCGGTCTGCGGGCCTCGCACGGTGTGTCGATCTCGCACCGTTCGCACGGCTCGACCGGCCAGTGCCAGGACCCCGGCAAGGTGTTCAAGGGCAAGAAGATGGCCGGCCATCTGGGCGCCGTCCGTGTCACCACCCAGAACCTGCAGGTCATCCGCACCGATGCGGACCGCGGCCTGATCATGGTCAAGGGGGCTGTCCCGGGCGCTGCTGGCGGCTGGGTCACCGTGAAGGATGCGGTCAAGAAGCCGGAAGCCAAGGACGCCCCGCGTCCGGCGGCGATCCGCGCTGCGGCCGTCGAAGCTGCTCCGGCCGCGGAAGTTGCGGTCGAAGGGGGTGAAGCATGAAACTCGATGTGATCAAGCTTGACGGCGGCAAGGCCGGCTCGATCGAGCTGGACGAGGCGCTGTTCGGTCTGGAACCGCGCGCCGACATCCTGCACCGCGTGGTGCGCTGGCAGCGGGCCAAGGCCCAGGCCGGCACCCATTCGACGCTGGGCAAGTCGGACGTGAGCTACTCGACCAAGAAGATCTATCGCCAGAAGGGCACCGGCGGCGCACGCCACGGGTCGAAGAAGGCGCCGATCTTCCGTCATGGTGGCGTCTACAAGGGCCCGACCCCGCGGTCGCATGCCCATGACCTGCCGAAGAAGTTCCGTGCCCTGGGCCTGCGCCATGCGCTGTCGGCCAAGGCGCGCGCGGGCGAGCTGGTGATCCTGGACGCGGCCACGCTGGCCGATGCCAAGACCGCGCAGCTGGCCAAGACCGTGAAGGAACTGGGCTGGAAGCGCGCCCTGGTCATCGACGGGGCGGCGGTCGACGCGAATTTCGCGCTGGCGGCCCGCAACCTTGATGGCGTCGACGTGCTGCCGACCATCGGCGCAAACGTGTATGACATCCTGAAGCGTGACATCCTGGTGATCACGAAGGCCGGTGTCGAAGCCCTGGAGGCGCGACTGAAATGAGCGCGAAGCCCGAACATTACGACCTGATCAAGAAGCCGATCATCACCGAAAAGGCCACCATGGCCTCGGAAGCTGGTGCGGTTGTGTTCCAGGTTGCCATGGATGCGACCAAGCCCCAGATCAAGGAGGCGGTCGAGGCCGTCTTCGGCGTCAAGGTGAAGGCGGTGAACACCACCATCACCAAGGGCAAGGCCAAGAAGTTCCGCGGCCGCGCCGGCGAGCGCAGCGACAAGAAGAAGGCCTATGTGTCGCTTGAAGAAGGCCACACGATCGACGTGTCGACCGGCCTCTGAGCGGACGTTCAGGTGAAAAGAAAGAGCCCCTGCCGAAAGGCGGGGGCTTTTTTGGTTTATGGCGGGCAGGATGAGAAGTGCTTCCGGTGGACCTTGTAACTCCGGTGGGCTAGGTTGCGGCTCTGTGGCTTGCGCATGAGACATTGACGTGGATATTCAGTTCAAAGAAAAGACCTACGAGAAATATTTTGGCCACGAACTGGCTCGATTAACCAATGTAACATTCTCCCCCGATCAGGTCGATGAGGCTTCGCTAGGTTTCGACGAGGCGTTTCTCCTGCCTTTTGAATGGTTCCACAAGTTCGGACCTTACTTTAGGAGAAGTCGCCGTGAGCGGCTGACTGGGGCAGAGATCAGCGAGTTCAATAAAGCGGGTGCGATAGCGGCATCATACATGCCCAAGTTCAAGTTTAATCTTTTTGTCCAATTTAAGAGGCCCGAATTCATCAATTCGCATCGGGCAAAAGAGTGGTCTCATTGGGGACAGAGTTACTATCGGTATGCAACGACGCCTCACCAGCAGGAGGCACTCGAAAACATCGAAGCGCACAGTGCGGGGCGAGCTGCCACTATCTACGCAAGCCCGGCTTTCTGGCAGGTGGCGGATCTATGGTTGCATGTGGAAAAGATGGCAGTTGTAGGCCGAAGCAATATGGCAAGTGTCGCCAAGCTCACGGGTCATGGACGCTATACTTACATCGCAAACGGCTTTGTTGGCAAAGGTCATTCTGACGTGGTTGGGATCGAAGGTGAGCCGATTGAAAAGATTATTTTACGTGGGATGGAGGCGAACGACGAGCTGTCGCTCGATGATCACTTGAAGGCAACTGCCGCGACAATTCTAGAATCCACGGGTAGGAGTGATCTTGCAGCGCCAGTCTTTCAGAGGGTCCAATCAGCGAAAGGCGCTGAGAGGCTAGAGCCAAATTCATTGTATGATGCTATCGAGATTATCCGACTCTTTGCTGAAGCGTTTGATGTACGGTGCTACGCGTTCGGTTAAAGGCGTTAGTCCGTCCCTCGTATCATTTCGGTCGACTGGTTTTCGGTTGCGAGCTTAGTGCGTTCATCGCTTGCATCTCATCGGAAACCCTCACTTCCCCCATTGCCCCCCCGTCCCCCTTCTGCTACTGCACCGCCACGCCAGAAGCCCCGGATTCGTCCGGGGCTTGTGGTTTGTTCGTTCCGGTGACCTGCTCACCGGCTCGAACAGACGAACCGGGGATCTTCGGAGCCCTTAACCCCGGATCTTCACCCCGGCCGGCAACGGCCAGGTGACGGTCCTGAAGCAAACGGAAGACAGGAAACATGGCACTCAAGTCGTATAAGCCGACGACGCCTGGCCAGCGCGGGCTGGTTCTGATCGACCGTTCGGAGCTGTGGAAAGGCCGGCCTGTGAAAGCCCTCACCGAGGGTTTGATTTCGCAAGGCGGCCGGAACAATACCGGACGGGTCACGGTGCGCCACCAGGGCGGGGGCGCGAAGCGTCTGTACCGCGTTGTGGACTTCAAGCGTCGCAAATGGGACATGGCCGCGATCGTCGAGCGGATCGAATATGACCCCAACCGCACGGGCTTCATCGCGCTGGTGAAGTATGAGGATGGCGAACTGGCCTATATCCTCGCCCCGCAGCGTCTGGCCGTGGGCGACAGCATCGTCGCCGGCGCCAAGGTCGACGTGAAGCCCGGCAATGCGATGCCCTTCTCGGGCATGCCGATCGGCACGATCGTCCACAATGTCGAACTCAAGCCCGGCAAGGGTGGCCAGCTGGCCCGCGCCGCCGGGACCTATGCGCAATTCGTCGGTCGCGACGGGTCTTATGCGCAGATCCGCCTGTCCTCGGGCGAGCTGCGTCTGGTCCGTCAGGAATGCATGGCCACCATCGGTGCCGTGTCGAACCCCGACAACTCGAACCAGAACTTCGGCAAGGCCGGCCGTATGCGTTACAAGGGCATCCGCCCGACGGTGCGCGGCGTTGCGATGAACCCGATCGACCACCCGCATGGTGGTGGTGAAGGCCGGACCTCGGGTGGCCGTCACCCGGTTACCCCGTGGGGCAAGGGCACCAAGGGCAACCGGACGCGCACCAACAAGACCACGGACAAGTTCATCGTCCGTTCGCGTCACGCCAAGAAGAAGGGGCGCTAATCCATGGCACGTTCCATCTGGAAGGGCCCGTTCGTCGACGGCTACGTCCTGAAGAAGGCCGAAGCTGCGAAATCCTCGGGCAAGAACGAAGTGATCAAGATCTGGTCGCGCCGTTCCACCATCCTGCCGCAATTCGTGGGCCTGACCTTCGCCGTCTACAACGGCAAGAAGCATGTTCCCGTCGCGGTTACCGAAGACATGATCGGCCAGAAGTTCGGTGAATATTCGCCGACCCGGACCTATTACGGTCACGCTGCCGACAAGAAAGCCAAGAGGAAGTAAGCCATGGGTGCGGACAACAACCCCCGCCGCGTGGCGGACAACGAAGCGATGGCGGTGCTGCGGATGCTGCGCACCAGCCCGCAGAAGCTGAACCTGGTTGCCGGGATGATCCGCGGCAAGAAGGTGGAAAAGGCCCTTGCGGACCTGACCTTCTCGAAGCGCCGCATCGCGGGCGACGTGAAGAAGTGCCTGCAATCGGCCATTGCGAATGCCGAGAACAACCATAACCTGGACGTCGACAGCCTGATCGTCGCCGAGGCCTGGGTCGGCAAGAACCTGGTGATGAAGCGTGGCCGTCCGCGGGCGCGGGGCCGGTTCGGCAAGATCATGAAGCCGTTCAGCGAAATCACCATCAAGGTGCGTCAGACCGGGGAGTCGGCATAATGGGACAGAAGGTCAACCCGATCGGGATGCGTCTTCAGGTCAACCGGACCTGGGACAGCCGCTGGTTCGCCGATTCGAAGGACTACGGCAACCTTCTGCTTGAAGACCTGCGGATGCGCGAATTCATCCACAAGGAAGTCAAGCAGGCCGGCGTGTCGAAGGTGATCATCGAGCGGCCGCACAAGAAGTGCCGCGTGACGATCCACACTGCGCGTCCGGGCGTGATCATCGGCAAGAAGGGCGCCGATATCGAGACCCTGCGCAAGAAGCTGGCCGCCTTCACCAAGTCGGAACTGCATCTGAACATCGTCGAAGTGCGCAAGCCGGAAATCGACGCCCAGCTGGTGGCCGAATCGATCGCCCAGCAGATGGAACGTCGCGTCTCGTTCCGTCGCGCCATGAAGCGCGGCGTGCAGAACGCGATGCGCATGGGTGCCCTGGGCATCCGTGTGAATGTCGGTGGCCGTCTGGGCGGGGCTGAAATCGCTCGGACCGAATGGTATCGCGAAGGCCGCGTGCCGCTGCATACCCTGCGGGCCGATATCGACTATGCGCTGTCGGAAGCCGAAACCCCCTATGGGATCATCGGCGTCAAGGTCTGGATCTTCAAGGGCGAGATCCTTGAGCATGATCCGCAAGCGCATGACCGTCGTCTCGCCGAAGCTGCCGATGCCCCCGGTCCGCGCGGTCCGCGTCGCGAACGTGGCGACCGCGACCGCGAACGCGCGTAAGGAGTAACTGAAGATGCTGCAACCGAAGCGCACCAAATACCGCAAGATGCACAAGGGCCGCATCCATGGCGAAGCCAAGGGTGGGTTCCTGCTGAACTTCGGCTCCTTCGCCCTGAAGGCGACCGAGCCCGAGCGCGTCACCGCGCGGCAGATCGAAGCGGCCCGCCGCGCGATCACCCGCCACATGAAGCGTCAGGGCCGGGTCTGGATCCGCATTTTCCCGGACGTTCCGGTCTCGGCCAAGCCGGTCGAAGTCCGGATGGGCTCGGGTAAGGGTTCGGTGGATTATTGGGCCTGCAAAGTGAAGCCCGGCCGGATCATGTTCGAGATCGACGGCGTTGCCGAAGACATCGCGCGTGAAGCCCTGCGTCTGGGCGCGATGAAACTGCCGGTCACCTCGCGCATCGTCGCGAAGGAAGACTGGTAAGACCTCGCCGCAAGGCAAACCCGGTGCGGCAAAGCGGATTTCCCCGGAACTCCGCGGGCCGGCACCCGGTTGAGAGAATTGGCCCCTGCCGGCGACGGCGGGGGCCTTTTCCTTGGGGTCGGGCAAAGGCGCGGCAGGGCGGGCGTTGCCCCCGGCGCGGCTCAGGCGGCCGTCGCGGTTTCAATGACCACATCCGACAGGTCCAGCCCGGTCACGCCCTGCAGATTGATGCGGACCTCGGTCTCGACCAGACTGTCGTCTTCGGCGATCTGCTCGTAAAGCAGCACGATCAGCGTGTCGTTGCCGCTGCTTTCCAGGCGAGCCCCGTTATAGGCCTCGGCCGAGCCCGGCGGCAGAAGGATGGACAGCGCATCCTCGGCGGGGTTGAAGTCTTCAATCTGCACCACCGTTGCGCCGCTATCCACCGGACCTACGTCAGGTTCCGCGAAGAACGGGTTCACGTCGTTCAAAGCGACCTCGAACAGGTCTTCGCCGTCGCCACCGTACAGCCGGGGTGGATCCGACAAGTGAGAGTCATCATATCTCACCACGACCGACAGGGTGTCGTCGCCGTCGCCGCCGTACACCCCTGCGCCTTCCTGCAGACCCGCACTGAAATCGATCTGCAGAACGTCGTTTCCGTCATCGCCAGAGCTGACAGAGCCATCTTCGCCGGCGCCGATGATCGTATCGTCTCCACCCCCGCCCGAAATGTTCAGCCCGTAGCCCGAGGATTCGATCTGGTCGTTTCCTTCACCACCCGCAATCTGGCCGTCGAAGTGGGGCACGACAATCGTGTCATCCCCACCTCCGGCATCGATCGAACCGAAGAGCAAGAGGTCACTGTCGGATACGGTGATAGTGTCATTGCCGGCGCCCGAGGATACGTCGACGCGTCCATAGGTCTCTGGATTGAAGGTAAGCTCGATCTGATCGTCGCGGCTGGGCTCGGGCGGGGGATTGTCATCCTCCTCGTCATCATCCTTCTGCGCTTCACTGATCAACCCCGCGACCGCGGCGCAGCCCAGAACCGAGAACATCAGAATCTCAAGCACCGTCACCTCCTACACACTGGTGATTTTGAAACTCAAATGCCGCTGATCGCCTGTCAAGCGACCGAAAGGGATTCTGACGCGGCCGCCCGCTCTTGGCTTTCGTGGCGCGTGAGTTCCTGCTAGGCCGCTTCTGCCCAGTCGCAGGAGCCCGCCATGGCCGAGATCACCTCGCTTTTCGTCACCCGCCTCTATCGCGCCGCCTTGAACGAGCTGGCGAAGAAAAAGGTCGACTATGCCGAGCTTCACGCCTCTTGCGAAGCCATCGCCGAGGATGACGAGGCCGGGCAGGACTGGTGCGAGGCGAATGGCTATCCGGGCTATACCTCCTACTCGTCGCTGAACGACCTGCCCTGGCGCTTTCCGATCTTTGCCGATCTGGAGAAGGCGATCGACAAGCATGTCGCGGCCTTCTGCGACGATCTGGGCTTCGACCTGCAGGGCAAGAAGCTGAAATGCAACGGGCTGTGGATCAACATCCTGCCCGAGGGCGGCACCCATTCCAGCCATATCCACCCGCATTCGGTGATCTCGGGCACGACCTATGTGGCGATGCCGGATGGGGCAGGGGCCCTGAAGCTGGAAGACCCGCGGCTGCCGATGATGATGACCGCGCCTTTGGTTCGGAAGAATGCCGGCGAGGACCGCCAGCGCTTCCACTATGTCGCGCCGAACGTGGGCGATGTGCTGCTGTGGGAAAGCTGGCTGCGGCATGAAGTGCCGATGAACATGTCCGAGGAAGAGCGGATCTCGGTCAGCTTCAATTACGGCTGGGCGTGACCGGCGGCCCTTAAGGGGGAACCGAAACACGGCTCTGTGACTTGTCCTCAGGTAGAAGGACAATCGTCATGCCCCAGACCCGCGTCTCGATGTCTCGCCAGGTTGCCGCAGTTGCGGCGCTGATCATTGCCGCAGCCCCGGCTCTGGCCGGGGGCCCGGTCCTTGCCCCAGAAGATGGCGCGCCGCTGCCGCCGCCGTTGATCCAAGACCCCATCGCCGACTGGTCCGGGTTCTATGCGGGCCTTGGCTACGGCAAGATCGGGGTGTCGCTGGCCGATGGGCTGGACGATCTGGATTTGGACGGCGCGGCGGCGGGCGGCTTCGCGGGGATCAACGCCCAGAAGGGCCATCTCGTCTATGGCGTGGAGCTCACCTATGCCAAGACGATGGAGGCAAGCGTCGAAGGTGCCGACACCAGCAGCGCGCCTTTGATCGAGCTGTCGGGGCGGCTTGGTTATGCCTGGCGCGATGCACTGGTCTATGCCCGGCTTGGCGTGGCCAGCACCGAGTTTGACGTGGATGGCGCCTCGCACAGGTTCAACGGGCTGGCCTATGGCATCGGGCTGGATTACCAGATCAGCGATCACATGGCCCTGGGCGTCAGCTATACGGAATACGATCTGTCCTCGGGCGGCTCGGGAGCAGGGTTCTCGGCGCGGCCAAGCGTGATCGGTCTGCGCATCAGCATGCGGTTCTGAATCCGCAGGCCTCGGCGGCGCAGCGGGCAGCGCAGTCAACTTCCCGCTTGCTTCCGCGACCCTTCCCCCCTATACGGCCCCATCCACGGATCCGGGGCGACTCGGATTCGTCGGTTTGTCATTGATCCGCCAGGTTCTCGGTGACCCTGCAAAACAGGGGCCGTCTGGCGATTGTGAAAAGGAAGATTGGCGATGGACGCCAAGGAATTGAAGACCAAGACCCCCGACCAGCTGCGCGACAGCCTGGTTGCCCTGAAGAAAGAGGCGTTCAACCTGCGCTTCCAACAGGCGACCAACCAGCTTGAGAACACCGCCCGCATGCGTGCCGTCCGCCGTGACGTCGCCCGCATCAAGACGGTCCTCAACCAAAAAGCCGCTGAAGCCGCGAAGTAAGGGGAACACTATGCCGAAACGTATCCTTCAGGGCACTGTCACCTCGGACAAGAACGCCCAGACCATCACCGTGCTGGTCGAACGCCGCTTCAAGCACCCGCTGCTGCAGAAGACGGTGCGGAAGTCGAAGAAGTATCGCGCTCATGACGAGCACAATACCTACAAGGTGGGCGACGTGGTCCGCATCGAGGAATGCGCCCCCATCTCGAAAACGAAACGCTGGACCGTTGTGACCGACGCGCAAGCGTAAGTGACAACGATCTAAACGAAACCCCGGGGCGCGGCGAGCGCGTCCCCGAAGGTCGGGAGAAGACCAATGATCCAGATGCAGACGAATCTGGATGTCGCTGACAACTCCGGCGCGCGCCGGGTGCAGTGCATCAAGGTTCTTGGCGGTTCGCACCGCCGTTATGCTTCGGTCGGCGACATCATCGTGGTGTCGGTGAAGGAAGCGATTCCGAAGGGCCGCGTGAAGAAGGGTGACGTCCGCAAGGCCGTTGTCGTTCGCACCGCCAAGGAAGTCCGCCGTGAAGACGGCACCTCGATCCGTTTCGACCGCAACGCCGCCGTCATCCTGAACAATCAGGGCGAACCTGTCGGCACCCGTATCTTCGGGCCGGTCGTGCGCGAGCTGCGTGCGAAGAACTTCATGAAGATCATCTCGCTTGCGCCGGAGGTGCTGTAATGGCTGCCAAGCTCAAGAAGGGTGATACCGTCGTCGTGCTGACCGGCAAGGACAAGGGCAAGCAGGGGTCGATCACCTCGGTCTCGCCCAAGGACAACAAGGCCGTCGTCGAAGGCGTGAATGTCGCCATCCGTCACACCAAGCAATCGGCCCAGTCGCAAGGCGGCCGCATTCCGCAGGCGATGCCGATCGACCTGTCGAACCTGGCGCTTCTGGACAAGAACGGCAAGGCGACCCGCGTCGGCTTCCGCGTCGAGGGCGACAAGAAGGTCCGCTACGCCAAGACCACCGGGGAGGCGATCTGATGCTTGATGCTGTCGAATACACCCCCCGCCTGAAGGCGGCCTACAAGTCGACGATGCGGGCTGCTCTGAAAGAAGAGTTCGCCTACAAGAACGACATGCAGATCCCGCGTCTGGACAAGATCGTCCTGAACATGGGCGTCGGCGAAGCGGTCAAGGACACCAAGAAGGTCAAGCAGGCCTCCGAGGAACTGTCGCTGATCGCCGGTCAGAAGGCCGTGATCACCAAGGCCCGCAAGTCGATCGCGACCTTCCGCGTTCGTGAAGAAATGCCTCTGGGCTGCAAGGTCACCCTGCGTGGCGACCGGATGTATGAATTCCTTGACCGTCTGGTCAACGTGGCGCTGCCGCGCGTGCGGGACTTCCGCGGCGTGAAGCCTGCGTTCGACGGCCGCGGGAACTTTGCCATGGGTCTGAAGGAACACATCGTGTTCCCGGAAATCGACTTCGACAAGGTCGATGAGATCCTGGGCATGGACATCATCATCTGCACCACCGCGAAGACCGATGCGGAAGCCAAGGCGCTGTTGAAGCATTTCAACATGCCCTTCAACGCCTGATCGCGAGGACCCTGAGATATGGCTAAGAAATCCATGGTGAACCGCGAAGTGAAGCGCGCCAAGCTGACGAAGCAGCATGCTTCGAAGCGGGCCGCGCTGAAGGCGGTGATCTACGACCAAACCAAGCCGATGGAAGAACGTTTCAAGGCGACGCTGAAGCTGGCCGAAATGCCGCGCAACTCGTCCGCCGTGCGCATGCACAACCGCTGCCAGCTGACCGGCCGCCCGCATGCCTTCTATCGCAAGTTGAAACTCTCGCGGATCATGCTGCGCGAACTGGCCTCGTTCGGCCAGATCCCCGGCATGGTCAAGTCGAGCTGGTAAGGGAGAGGGGATCATGTCGATGAACGATCCGATCGGCGATATGCTGACCCGCATCCGCAACGCGCAGCTGCGCGGCAAGTCGACGGTGGCCACGCCCGCCTCGACGCTGCGCGCCCGCGTTCTGGACGTCCTGCTGTCCGAAGGCTACATCCGCGGCTATGAAAAGGCCGACACTTCGAACGGTCAGGGCGAATTCACCATCTCGCTCAAGTATTACGAAGGCGAACCGGTCATCCGCGAACTGAAGCGGGTCTCGAAGCCGGGCCGTCGCGTGTATATGGGCGTCAAGGACATCCCCTCGGTCCGCAATGGCCTGGGTGTGTCGATCGTCTCCACGCCGAAGGGCGTCATGTCGGATGCGAATGCGCGCGCTGCCAATGTTGGCGGCGAAGTGCTTTGCACCGTGTTCTGAGGAGGGTGGAATGTCTCGTATCGGCAAGAAACCCGTCGCGCTGACCAAAGGCGTTACCGCCTCGATCAGCGGTCAGACCATCGAAGTGAAGGGGCCGAAAGGCACCCGCAGCTTCACCGCAGGCGACGACGTGACGCTGACCATCGAGGGCGAAGCCGTCAAGGTGACCCCGCGTGGCCTGTCCAAGCGTGCCCGCCAGCAATGGGGCATGACCCGCTCGATGATCGACAACCTGGTGACGGGTGTCAGCACGGGCTTCAAGAAAGAGCTGGAAATCCAGGGCGTCGGTTTCCGCGCCGCCATGGCCGGCAATGTCCTGAAGCTTTCGCTTGGCTTCTCGCATGAGGTGAATTTCGACGTGCCGAAGGGGGTGACCATCACCTCGCCGAAGCCGACGGAAATCGTCGTCGAGGGCATCGACCAGCAGCAGGTGGGCCAGGTCGCGGCGAATATCCGCGAATGGCGTCAACCCGAGCCCTATAAGGGCAAGGGCATCCGCTACAAGGGCGAATTCATCTTCCGCAAGGAAGGCAAGAAGAAGTAAGGGGCGCAAAAATGGCTTTGAACAAACGCGAGCTGTTCCTGAAGCGCCGCCTGCGCGTCCGGAACAAGATCAAGTCGATGTCGGCGGGCCGTCTGCGCCTATCCGTGCATCGCTCGTCCAAGAACATCTCGGTCCAGCTGATCGACGATGTGAAGGGCGTCACGGTGGCGGCTGCCTCGTCCATGGAGAAAGACCTGGGCGTGGTCGGCAAGAACAATGTCGAAGCGGCGGCCAAGGTCGGCGCGGCGATCGCAGAACGGGCCAAGAAGGCCGGTGTGGAAGAATGCTATTTCGACCGCGGCGGCTTCCTGTTTCACGGCAAGATCAAGGCTTTGGCCGAGGCTGCCCGTGAAGGCGGCCTGAAGTTCTGATCCTTGCGGGGGGCGGTTCCGCTGCCCCCCCGATGATCCGGGAGACCGGCCTTCGCGGCCGGCTCACCAGGATCGGACCCATCAGGCGCCGCAGTTGCGCCGTCACGAAAGGAATGCCTCATGGCAGAACGTGAAAACCGCCGGGATCGCCGCGACAGCCGCGAAGAGACCCCGGAATTCGCCGATCGCCTGGTTGCGATCAACCGGGTTTCGAAGACGGTCAAGGGCGGCAAGCGCTTTGGCTTTGCAGCGCTCGTCGTGGTCGGTGACCAGCGCGGTCGCGTCGGCTTCGGCAAGGGCAAGGCCAAGGAAGTGCCGGAGGCCGTTCGCAAGGCCACCGAACAGGCCAAGCGCTCGATGATCCGCGTGCCGCTGAAGGATGCCCGGACCCTTCACCACGACATCGAGGGCCGTCATGGCGCCGGCAAGGTCGTGATGCGCACCGCCGTGGCCGGGACCGGCATCATCGCCGGCGGCCCGATGCGCGCTGTCTTCGAAATGCTGGGGATCCAGGACGTCGTCGCCAAGTCGATCGGCACCCAGAACCCCTACAACATGATCCGCGCGACCATCGACGGGCTGAAGAAGGAAACTTCTCCGCGTTCGGTCGCGGCGCGCCGCTCGAAGAAGGTCGCCGAGATCCTGAAGAAGCCGGAAGCGGAAGCTTCGGCGGAAACCGTGGAGGCCTGAGATGACCGCGAAGAAGACCATCGTCGTCAAGCAAGTCCGCTCGGCCGCCCGCCGTCCGGCGGTGCAGACCGCCACGCTGAAGGGCCTGGGGCTGAACAAGATGAACCGCACCCGCGAGCTTGAGGATACGCCCTCGGTCCGCGGCATGGTGAAGTCGATCAGCCACCTGGTCGAGATCATCGAAGAGCGCGGCTAAGCCCCGCTTCGGGCGATCCCCGATCTGAACACAGAACGCCCCTGCGCAACCGCGGGGGCGTTTTGCATTGTGCCGCGCCGATGCGGGCCCCCCTCAACCCAAAGGCTGAATCGCCCGGCCACGGCCGCGATGCTAGCGTTTGGCGGACAGCGCCTGCCCGGGCTCCGGGCGGGTCTGGCATCAGCAGGGAGGAAGACCAGATGTCCAAATATGCCGGTGGCTGCGCGCATGTGCATGTCACCTCCGACGCCGAACCGATCGACAATCACGAATGCCATTGCAATGTCTGCAAGGCGGTGACCGGCCAGCAATTCACCCATGTCGCCTTCTTCAACTACGACGACCTGAAGGTGGATCACCCCGAGAAGATGAAGCGCGTGCCGTTCAACGCGCAGAACCCCGACGGGCCGCTGGAGATCTGCCTCTGCACCGAATGCGGGGCGGCGCTGATGCTGGATGACAAGCAGAAGCGCATCCGCGTGGCGGTGCCGAATGTGATGGGCTATGACGACGCGCATTTCCCGAAGGCCACCTATCACGCCTTCTGGGACGAGACGAAGGGCTATGAAAAGCCGCATGACGGCCGCCCGGTCTATGACAGCCTGCGCCCCGACTTCAAATGGCCGGCCTCGGCCGCCTGAGCGCGTCTTGCGAACCGGCACGGCGCCCCCACTCCGCCAGCCTGGGCGGGGTGGGGGCGCTTGCCTTGCGGGCGTCAAGCGTGTAAGGCGCCGCGGTGGCCTTTCCGGGCCGCACAGAATCAAACAAGAAACGCCGTGTGGCCCTGCCCGTCGCTGGGGGGCTTTTCCGGCCAGGAGTAGCGACATGAAACTGCATGAACTCGCCGACAACGAAGGCGCCGCCAAGAAGAAAAAGCGCGTTGCGCGCGGCCCGGGCTCGGGCAAGGGCAAGACCGCCGGCCGTGGTATCAAGGGCCAGACCTCGCGTTCGGGCGTCGCCCTGGGTGGCTATGAAGGCGGCCAGATGCCGCTGTACCGCCGCCTGCCGAAGCGCGGCTTCTCGAAGCCGAACCGCAAGGAATACGCTGTCGTCAACCTGGGCCTGATCGAGAAATTCATCGGTCTGGGCAAGCTGGACGCCAAGGCCGAGATCACCGAAGACGTGCTGGTCGCGGCGGGCCTGACCTCGAACAAGCGCGACGGCATCCGCGTGCTGGGCAAGGGCGAGATCAAGTCGAAGATCACCCTGACCGTCACCGGCGCGTCGGCCTCGGCGATCGAGGCGGTGAAGGCCGCCGGCGGCAGCCTGACCGTCACCACGGCGGCCGCAGCCGAATAAGCAGTTGTGAGCGGCCCGAAGGTCGCTTACATCAGCACTGGTTTTCCCGCGCCGCCGCCCGGAAGCCCCGGTCGGCGGCGCTGTCCATGCAAAAGGGCAGTCCATGGCATCCGCCGCAGAACAGATGGCCGCGAACCTCTCCTGGGGCGCGCTCGGCAAGGCGACCGATCTTCGTCAACGCATCTTCTTCACCATCGGTCTTCTGATCGTCTACCGGCTTGGCACCTATATTCCGGTGCCCGGGATCGACGCCGATGCGCTTCGCGAGTTCATGGACAAGGCGGGGCAGGGGATCGGGGGCATGTTGAACATGTTCACCGGCGGCGCGATCAAGCGCATGGGTATCTTCGCCCTGGGCATCATGCCCTATATCTCGGCCTCGATCATCGTGCAGCTTCTGGCCACGATGTACACGCCCTGGCAGCACCTGAAGAAGGAAGGCGAGCTGGGGCGGAAGAAGCTGAACCAGTACACGCGCTACGGCACCGTGGCGCTGGCGCTGTTCCAGTCCTACGGCATCGCGGTGTCGATCCAGGCCGGTGATCTGGCCCATACGCCGGGGATGTTCTTCATCGCCTCCTGCGTGATCACCCTGGTCGGCGGCACGATGTTCCTGATGTGGCTGGGCGAGCAGATCACCGCCCGCGGCATCGGCAACGGCATCTCGCTGATCATCTTCGTCGGCATCGTGGCCGAAATTCCGGCCGCCATGGCGCAATTCCTGGCGCAGGGCCGGTCGGGCGCGATCTCGACCCCGGTGATCCTGGGCGTGATCGTCATGGTCATCGCCGTCATCACCTTTGTGGTGTTCATGGAGCGCGCGCTGCGCAAGATCCATATCCAATATCCCCGCCGCCAAGTGGGGATGAAGGTCTATGACGGCGGCTCGTCGCATCTGCCGGTCAAGGTCAACCCGGCGGGCGTGATCCCGGCGATCTTCGCCTCGTCGATCCTGCTGTTGCCGACCACGATCTCGACCTTCTCGGGCACCTCGACCAACCCGGTCCTGTCCTATATCACCGCCTATCTGGGCTATGGCCAGCCGCTGCACCTGGCCTTCCTGGCGGCGCTGATCGTGTTCTTCAGCTATTTCTACACCGCCAACGTGTCGTTCAAGGTCGATGACGTGGCCGAGAACCTGAAGAACCAGAACGGCTTCATCCCCGGCATCCGTCCCGGCAAGAAGACCGAGGAATATCTGGAATATGTGCTGAACCGCATTCTGGTGCTGGGCTCGGCCTATCTGGCGGCGGTCTGCCTTCTGCCGGAGATCCTGATCTCGGAAATCGGCATCCCCTTCTATTTCGGCGGCACGTCGGTGCTGATCGTGGTCTCGGTCACCATGGACACGATCAACCAGGTCCAGTCGCATCTTCTGGCGCATCAGTACGAGGCGCTGATCGAGAAGTCGCAGCTGCGCGGCAAGAAGCGCACCGGCACCCGCGCGCCGGCGCGGCGCTAAGGGGACGGGCATGGCCAAGAACATCATTCTTCTGGGGCCGCCCGGAGCCGGCAAGGGCACGCAGGCGCAGCGTCTGGTCGAAAGCCGCGGCATGGTGCAGCTGTCCACCGGCGACATGCTGCGCGCGGCCAAGACCTCGGGCACCGAGATGGGCAAGCGCGTGGCCGAGATCATGGACAAGGGCCAGCTTGTCACCGACGAGATCGTCATCGGTCTGATCGAGGAAAAGCTGACGGCCGGCGCGCCGGGCGGCTTCATCTTCGACGGCTTCCCGCGCACGCTGAAACAGGCCGATGCGCTGGGGGATCTGCTGGCCCGGATGGGGCAGAAGCTGGATGCGGTGATCGAGCTGGTGGTCGATGACGAGGCGCTTGTCGGGCGCATCGTCAAGCGGGCCGAGGAAAGCCGTGCGGCGGGCCAGCCGGTCCGTGCCGATGACACGCCCGAGGTTTTCGCCGACCGTCTGCGCGCCTATTACAAGCAGACCGCGCCCTTGCTGGGCTATTACTATGCCAAGGGCGGCCTGGCGCAGGTGGATGGGATGGCGGCAATGGATGCCGTTGCCGCGTCCATCGCGAAAGTTCTTGACAGAGCGTGAAATGCTGATCCGCGGCCTTGACGGGGCGCGGAAAAGCCCATAAAGCACGGCGTCCGGCGGGGAATCGCCTGCGCCGGGCATCCCATTCGCGGGAATTCGACGCCCGGGCCAACGCCCTGGCAGGTTGTGAAAAAAGGTTCTGGTGCGACGGAACCGCAACGAGGAAGGAAAACGCGTGGCACGTATCGCTGGCGTCAATATCCCGACCCAGAAAAGGGTCCCGATCTCTCTGCAATATATCCACGGCATCGGCCCGCAAGTCGCCGAGAAGATCTGCGAAGCGCTGAACATCGACCGCGCGCGCCGCGTGAACCAGCTGTCGGATGCGGAAGTTCTGGCGATCCGCGAATATATCGACGCGAATTTCACCGTCGAGGGCGATCTGCGCCGTGAAGTCTCGATGAACATCAAGCGGCTGATGGACCTGGGCTGCTATCGCGGCCTGCGTCACCGCAAGGGCCTGCCGGTCCGCGGTCAGCGCACCCACACCAACGCCCGTACCCGCAAGGGCCCGGCGAAGCCCATCGCCGGCAAGAAGAAATAAGGGGAGCGCAGGAACATGGCACGTGATCCGAAAGCCGCTCGTGGCGGCAAGCGCAAGGAACGCAAGAACATCGCCGCGGGTGTGGCGCATGTGAATTCGTCCTTCAACAACACCAAGATCCTGATCTCGGACGTTCAGGGCAATGCCATCGCCTGGTCGTCGGCCGGGACCATGGGCTTCAAGGGTTCGCGCAAGTCGACCCCCTATGCCGCCCAGATGGCTGCCGAAGACGCCGGCCGCAAGGCGCAGGAACATGGCGTGAAGACGCTGGAAGTCGAAGTCCAGGGCCCGGGTTCGGGCCGCGAATCGGCGCTGCGCGCGCTGGCCGCGGTGGGCTTCACCATCACGTCGATCCGCGATGTGACCCCGCTGGCCCATAACGGCTGCCGGCCGCCCAAGCGCCGTCGCGTCTGAGCGGAAGAAAATACGGCCGGGTCATGCAGCAGCATGGCCCGGTTCGCGCATTTGAAAGACCCTCGGGCGCCCCGCTTCTTCGGGACCATGGAAGCGGCGGCAAGAATGGAGGCACTGAATGATCCACAAGAACTGGCAGGAACTGATTAAGCCCACGCAACTGGTCGTGAAGCCTGGCGCCGATGCGGGCCGGGTTGCCACGGTCATCGCCGAACCGCTGGAACGCGGCTTCGGTCTGACGCTGGGCAATGCGCTGCGCCGGGTGCTTCTGTCTTCGCTTCAGGGCGCCGCCATCACCTCGGTTCAGATCGACAATGTCCTGCACGAGTTTTCCTCGGTTGCGGGCGTTCGCGAGGACGTGACCGACATCATCCTGAACCTGAAGGGCGTCAGCCTGAAGATGGATGTCGAGGGGCCGAAGCGCCTGTCGATCTCGGCCAAGGGCCCGGGCGTCGTCACCGCCGCCGCCATCTCGGAAACCGCCGGGATCGAGGTTCTGAACAAGGACCATGTCATCTGCCACCTCGACGAGGGCGCGGATGTGTTCATGGAACTGACGGTTTCGACCGGCAAGGGCTATGTCTCGGCCGACAAGAACCGCCCGGAAGATGCGCCGATCGGCCTGATCCCGATCGATGCCATCTATTCGCCGGTCAAGAAGGTCAGCTACGAAGTGCAGCCCACCCGTGAGGGCCAGGTGCTGGACTATGACAAGCTGACGATGAAGGTGGAAACCGACGGCTCGCTGACGCCGGATGACGCCGTGGCCTATGCCGCGCGCATCCTGCAAGACCAGCTGTCGATCTTCGTCAACTTCGAGGAACCCGAAGCGGCGAAGTCGGGCGAGATCGACTCGGGCCTGGAATTCAACCCGCTCCTCCTGAAGAAGGTGGACGAGCTGGAACTGTCGGTCCGTTCGGCCAACTGCCTGAAGAACGACAACATCGTCTATATCGGCGATCTGATCCAGAAGACCGAAGCCGAGATGCTGCGCACGCCGAACTTCGGCCGCAAGTCCTTGAACGAGATCAAGGAAGTGCTGTCGGGCATGGGCCTGCACCTGGGCATGGACGTGGAAGACTGGCCGCCGGAAAACATCGAAGACCTGGCCAAGCGCTTCGAAGACCAATTCTAAACGGCGCGCGGGGGCAACCCCGCCCGTCGCAAGACAAATGCCCGCATCAGGCGGGGACCATCCGGGCAAATGCCCCAACGACGCGGCCCGCAACGCACGGGCCGCAACACAAAGCAAAACGCGACGTTAGGAGAATGACATGCGTCACGCCCGCGGCTATCGCCGCCTGAACCGTACCGCCGAGCATCGCAAGGCGCTGTTTTCCAACATGGCCGGCTCGCTGATCGAGCATGAGCAGATCAAGACCACGCTGCCCAAGGCCAAGGAACTGCGCCCGATCATCGAGAAGCTGATCACGCTGGCCAAGCGCGGTGACCTGCATGCACGCCGTCAGGCGGGTGCGCAGCTGAAGGAAGACAAGGACGTCGTCAAGCTGTTCGACGTGCTGGGCCCCCGCTACAAGGACCGCGCCGGTGGCTATGTCCGCGTGCTGAAGGCCGGCTTCCGCTATGGCGACATGGCCCCGATGGCCATCATCGAATTCGTCGATCGCGACCCTTCGGCCAAGGGTGCGGCCGACCGCGCCCGGCTGGAAGCAGAAGACGCGGCCGAATAATCCGCGTGAAAATTGCAACACAAGGGCCCGCCGGAAACGGCGGGCTTTTGCGTTTCCGAAGAGTAACTCTGGGTAAATGTGTTAAAATTGTGGCCATTAGGCCTTGAACTTGTGGCAAGACGATCGAAGATCAATTGCAGGTAGAATCGCAAGATTCTGGAAACGGGGCTGTATGTCCGAGAGAAAGGCCGTGACGGAGTTGCTTGACCAGTTGGATCAGCTTGCACCCATGGGGTACAACGTCGGGTTGCACATTCGGTTTGCGACTCCGCTGATCTATCGCAGCTCGTATCCGGAAGACTGGCTCGAGCATTACAACACCCATTCCTACTATCTGCGCGACCCGCTGGTTTTCTGGGGCGTCGGCGTCGAAGGCACGACGCGCTGGAGCTCGATTCCGCTTCCCGATCCGTTCGGAGTGTTGAAAAAGGCTGCGACATTCGGGCTGACTTATGGAGCAGTCTCCTCCTATGGCCCGATTACTTCGAGGTCGATCGTCGGCGTCTCGCGGTCGGACCGGGAATTCACCGATGGCGAGCTTTCGACGCTGCGCGAGCTGACCATTCAGCTTCATGTCGCGGCCAAACCGCAGTCGGATCTGACGAAGGCTCAGATCGAGGCGCTCAGATGCGTCGCGAATGGGGACCGGCACACGGCTGCGGCGGATAAACTCGGGATCACGGAAAGCGCCTTCAAGGCGCGGCTCCAGTCGGCACGAATCCGGCTGGAGGCGCGAACGACCTCGGAGGCGATCAGAAAGGCGCGTGAATACCGACTGCTGTGATCCTGTGCCGTTCCCTTCAAGGTTTAACGAACCACTCTAGAAGGAGAATGGAAATGGAAGTCACGACCCTGTCTTTCGAGAACCTGCACCAGCACGGCCCCCTGTTTGCGAATTTGCTCCGCGCACGTCACCGGACCTTCATTCAGAACAACAAATGGGACCTGCCGCAGGCGGACGGGATGGAATTCGATCAGTACGACACCCCGGCCAGCCGCTGGGTTGCCGTGCATGAGCGGGGCGAAGTTCTGGCGGGCGTGCGGCTGACGCCGACCACCCACAAATGCGGCATCTACAGCTACATGATCCGCGATGCACAGCTGGGGCTTCTGCAGACCATCCCGCAGGATCTGCTGCAGTTCGAAGCGCCGGTCGACCCCTATATCTGGGAATCGAGCCGGGTCTTCGTGTCGGATCTGGTGCCGGCGGCCGAACGGCTGCGGGTGCAGATGCAGCTGATCCACGAAATGGTGGTTTCGGCCCGGAATCTGGGTGCGACCTCGCTTCTGGGGATCATTCCCGAACATTCGCCGCGCCTGGCGCGCCGGGTGGGCCTGGATTGCCAGCCGGTCGGGCCGGTTCTGGACATGGGCGGGATGAAATCCGTCTGCGTCTCGATCTCGATGGCGACGAAGCTGCACTGACTTGACGACATGTGTGTTGTGTACCCGGGCGCCGCATCCTTCCGATCGCGCCCACCTCCGGCCGGGCGATCCCGTGCAGCATCCTCTGCCGAAGGCTAGTGCTTCGGCCTTTGCCGTTCTACATTGGACGGCATGGCCGATCTGTTTGACCTCCCCCCTGATCCCGGCGCTCCGCCCTCTGGGCGTGCAGCGCCGAGACCGCTCGCCGACAGGCTTCGGCCCCGCCAGCTGTCAGAGGTGATCGGGCAAGAGGCGGTGCTTTCGCCCGAAGGCCCGCTGGGCGCCATGCTGAAATCCGGTTCGCTGTCGTCACTGATCCTTTGGGGACCGCCCGGGGTCGGCAAGACCACGATCGCCCGGCTGCTGGCCGCCGAGACCGACCTGGCCTTCGTGCAGATTTCCGCGATCTTCACCGGCGTGCCCGACCTGCGCAAAGTCTTTGAAGCGGCGCGGCTGCGGCGACAGAACGGGCAGGGGACGCTGCTGTTCGTCGACGAGATCCACCGTTTCAACAAGGCCCAGCAAGATGGCTTTCTGCCCTATATGGAGGATGGCACGATCCTTCTGGTCGGTGCCACCACGGAAAACCCCTCATTCGAATTGAATGCAGCCCTTCTGTCGCGGGCCCAGGTGATCATCCTTGAACGGCTTGATCTGGCCGATCTGGAACGGCTGGCGCAGCGGGCCGAGAAGGAATTGGGCCGCGCGCTGCCCCTGAAGGGCGAGGCGCGCGAGTCGATGCTGGAAATGGCCGATGGCGACGGGCGCGCGCTTTTGAACCTGATCGAGCAGGCGGCGGCCTGGAAGACGGACCATTCGCTGAACCGCGAGGAGCTGGCGCGTCGGCTGATGCGGCGGGCGGCGCGCTATGACAAATCGGGGGACGAGCATTACAACCTGATCAGCGCCCTGCACAAATCGGTGCGCGGCAGCGATCCGGATGCGGCGCTGTACTGGTTCGCGCGCATGCTGGAAGGCGGCGAGGATCCGCGCTTCCTGGCCCGGCGGCTGGTGCGGATGGCGGTCGAGGATATCGGGCTGGCCGATCCCGAGGCGCAGCAGGTCTGTCTGGCCGGCTGGCAGACCTATGAACGGCTGGGCAGCCCCGAGGGCGAACTGGCGCTGGCCCAGGCGGTGGTCTATCTGGCGCTCGCGCCCAAGTCGAACGGCGTCTATGTCGCCTACAAGGCGGCGCGGGCGGCGGCCAAGGAAACCGGCAGCCTGATGCCGCCCCGGCATATCCTGAACGCGCCGACGCGACTGATGAAGGATGTGGGCTATGGCGCGGGCTATGCCTATGACCACGATGCCGAAGACGGCTTTTCGGGGCAGGACTATTTCCCCGAAGGCATGCGCCGGCCGGTGCTGTACAGCCCGCCCGAGCGCGGTTTCGAACGCGAGTTGAAAAAGCGTGTCGACTATTTCGCCAAGCTGCGGATCAAGCGCCAGGGCGGCTAGCCGCGCCCCGGCGCCCGGTCCGCAAGCCCCTGCTTACGCGCCGACCTCGGTCCGGCATTCGCGTGCGGCGGTGTTCACCCCGATCACCACCTTGCTAGAGGCGGGGCCTGCCACATCGGCATTGAAGCTGGCGATATCCTCGGCGGTCAGCACGGTGGTGATCCGGCTGGCGAAACAGCTGCGCACCGCCTCGGCCTTGGCGGCGTCCAGCCCGTCCGTCGCCTGGCGCAGATTGGCATCCACCGTCTGGTCATAGGGCTGGCCGACCGGCACCTTGCCGAAATCGGCCTGGCAGCTGTGCGGATTGCGGATCGCGGCCGGCTTGCCGCCCAGGGCCTCGGCCTCGCGGGCAAGCAGCGTGTCGCAGGCCCAGATCCGCGCGAAATCCGGCATCCGGGCGTTCAGGTCGATCCAGATCTCCAGCCCGTCCATCCCGTAGACGCCGCGGTTGGGGTCGATCGGTTCCATCGCCGTGGTATAGTACCACTTGCCCAGAAACACGCCTGCCAGCGCCAGAACACCCACCGCCGCCACCGCCAGCACCCGTTTGACTCCACTCATCTTCTTACTCCGAACTTAGGGTCGCCGCGGTCCTAGCCGCTGTTTTCTGCCGCTGCAATGCGGCGCGGCGCCTGGCCAAAGCCTTTGCAAAACCCCCGCGTTTGTTGCATTGACCGGCGATCCCTGTCCGAGGCAAAAGATGCTCGACGATCTCGACGATATCCATCCCTTGTTCCACGGCGCGCCCTCGTCGACCGAGTTCAAGAAGCTGCGCAAGCGGATCGTGCGGGACGCGCGCGAGGCGATCGAGACCTATGGCATGGCGCAGCGCGGCGACCGCTGGCTGGTCTGCCTGTCGGGCGGCAAGGACAGCTATACCCTGCTGGCGGCGCTGACCGAGCTGAAATGGCGCGGTCTGCTGCCGGTCGAGCTTCTGGCCTGCAATCTGGATCAGGGCCAGCCCGGCTTTCCGGCGACCGTCCTGCCCGAGTTTCTGACCCGGATGGGGGTGCCGCATCGGATCGAATATCAGGATACCTATTCGGTCGTGACCGCAAAGATCGCGCCGGGCGGCACGATGTGCAGCCTGTGTTCGCGGCTGCGGCGCGGCAACCTGTACCGGATCGCCCGGGAAGAGGGCTGTTCGACCGTCGTCCTGGGCCATCACCGCGACGATATTCTGGAAACCTTCTTCATGAACCTGTTCCATGGCGGCCGTCTGGCCACCATGCCGCCGCGGCTGCTGAATGAAGAGGGCGATCTGTTCGTGGCCCGCCCGCTGGCCTTCGTGGCCGAGGCCGATTGCGAGCGGTTTGCCCGGGCGATGCATTACCCGATCATCCCCTGCGATCTGTGCGGCAGCCAGGAAGGCCTGCAGCGCGCGCAGGTCAAGAAGCTGCTGGACGACTGGGAAGCCCGTACCCCCGGCCGGCGGCAGATCATGTTCCGCGCACTGATGAATGCCCGCCCCTCGCATCTGGCCGATCCGGCGCTGTTCGACTTCGCCGGTCTGGCGCTGGGGCAGCCCGGCGCAATTGAGGAAAAGTCGACGCAACTTCGCCTGCCGGATTAACGAAGCCATCACCGCTTCGGGCCTAGGTCTCGGGATGGCGGCAGGTCCGCGCCCGCGATGAAAGGTCTTCCGATGACGATCTGGCCCCTCGCCGATAGCCTGCTTCGGATACAGCGGGCCCTGGGCTGGGTTCGGCGGCCCGAATTCCTGGTCTTTCTGCCGGCGATCACGCTGGCCGGGTTCTGGATCGGTGGCGAGACGGTGCTGATCCTGCTGGCGGTCGCCCATCCGCTGCTGTTTGCCATCGCCGGCCAGCCCGCCATGGCCGCGGCCGCCCAGCCCGAAGATCTGTCGCCGATCGGCCGGGCCGTCAGCGCGCTGGACCGCATCCTGCCGACCATGGTCGACAAGGGCCGCTCGACCGCCTGTCTGGTCGTGCAGTTCGACGATCTTGACAATGTGCTGGACCGGCATGGCCGTTCGGCCCAGGCCGAGGTGATCGTTCGGGCGACCGATCGGATCCGCGGGGCGCTGCGGCTGGGGGATTTCGTCGCCAATATCCATGGCGATGCGGTGGTCGTGGTGCTGGCGCCGGTGCGCCGGCTGGATCTGGAAACCCTGGTGCAAATGTCGTCGCGCCTGCAGGAAGCGGTGACCGCGCCGATCTCGCTGGGCGGCGCCCAACTTTATGTGACCTGTTCGATCGGCTTCTGCATTGCCGGCCGCGCGCCCGAGGCGACGGGGCGGTCGATCCTGGACGCGGCGCAGGCCGCCTCGGATGAGGCGCTGCGCAACGGGCCCGGCGGCATTCGCGCCTTCTCGCCCGACATGGCGCAGAAGCGGGCCGAACGCGACGCGCTGCGCGACAGTCTGGAAGAGGCGCTGGACAAGGGCGATATCCGGCCGCATTTCCAGCCGCAGATCTCGACCGATACGGGCGAGATTTCGGGGCTGGAGGCGCTGGCGCGCTGGCATCATCCGGTGCGCGGCTGTCTGACGCCGTCGGAATTCCTGCCCGCGGTCGAAGGCAGCGACCTGACCGAGCGGCTGGGCGAGGTCATGCTGTTCCACGCCCTGACCGCGCTGGTCGCCTGGGACAAGGAAGGCCTGCGGGTGCCGGCCGTCTCGGTCAACTTCTCGGCGGCGGATTTGCGCAATCCACGGCTGCCGGACCGGATCAAATGGGAATTGGACCGGTTCGAGCTGAAGCCCGAGCGGCTGACGGTCGAAATTCTGGAAACCGTGGTCGCCAATGCTGACAATGATGTGATCGTGTCCAACATCGCCCAGCTGGCCGCGATGGGCTGTGGCATTGATCTGGACGATTTCGGCACTGGCCATGCCTCGATCGCGACGATCCGGCGCTTTGCCGTGCGCCGGCTGAAGATCGACCGCAGTTTCGTGACCCGGGTCGATCATGACCGCGAACAGCAGAAGATGATCTCGGCCATCGTGTCGCTGGCCGAAAGGCTGGGGCTTGAGACGCTGGCCGAAGGGGTCGAGACAGCGGCCGAACACGCGATGCTGTCGCAGCTGGGCTGCGGCCATGTGCAGGGCTTTGGCTTTGCGCGGCCGATGCCGCAGGATGTTGCCACCGACTGGGTGCGCCGCCATGTGAACCGGCAGGACCGCATCCCGCGCATCGGCCTGCGCCGATAGGGCCGCGCCCCGGCGCGCCCGGCGCGGGCGCCCCGGGGGCCCGGGGGGCAGGCCGGGCGCCGGTTCCGGCCCCCACAGGCCGCCGCCCGTCGGCGCCCCGCACTGTGCCGCCCTGCGCCGGGTGTGGGGACACACCCGGGCCTTCACCCCGCGCGACACCACCGACTGCGGGCTCAAGGCCCAGGGCCAGCCCGGCGGCGTGGCTGGGCAGGCGTGTCCGCCGCGCCCCCGCGGCCGCAGGGCCGCAGCCGGCGCCTGTGCGCACCCGGCCCTGT
>NZ_JAICBZ010000040.1 GCF_020179405.1 Xinfangfangia pollutisoli
ATGCCCCGCCCCGAGGCGCAGGCGCGGATCAAGGCGCTGTGCGCCGAGGCGCAGCGCGGCGGCCCGGGTCTGCTGGCGCTGGTGGCGCGCGATTTCCCCGATCTGGACCTGTCCGTCGCAGGCGGTCTGGGCCAGGCGCCCGCCGAGGCGCGGGCCTTCGCGGCCAGCCTGAAGGGGCTTTAGCGCCCCGGTCGCGGCGGCGTAGGGATCAGGCCTCTTCGCCGCCCAGAATCGCCAGGAAGGCCGGGCCGAAACGCTCGGCCTTTTGCGCATCCATGCCCTGCAGCCGTTCCAGATCGGCCAGCGAGCGCGGCCGGCGCTCGGCGATCTGGCGCAGGGTCGCATTGGTGCAGGACAGCGGCTTGCCTGTGCCATCGGCGCCGCGCTGCAGCCGCAGCTGCGCCGCCGCCAGCCGGTCGAAGACCGCGCCCTCGGCGCGCCCCGCAAGCGCCCGCCGCGCCGGATGCTGCGCCGGCGCTTCGGCGCCCAGGATCACCTGCAGGAAGGCGCTGCCATAGCTGTCCAGCTTCTTGGCGCCGATCCCGGTGATGCCGGCCATCTGGTCCAGCGTCGAGGGCCGCTTCTCGGCCATCTCGATCAGCGTGCGGTCGGCGAAGATCACATAGGCCGGCACATTCGCCGCCTCGGCCAGCGCCCGCCGCTTGGCCTTCAGCGCCGACAGAAGCGGCGCGTCCTCTTCGGACACCAGCATGCGCAGGGGCGTTTTCGGCGCGGCCTGCAGCGCATCCTTGCGCAGCACCACCTGCACCTCGCCGCGCAGCACCGGCCGGGCCGCTTCGGTCATCCGCAGGGCGCCGTGGCGTTCGGGATCGGGGCGGATCAGGTCGCGCCCCATCATCTGGCGGAACACCGCATCCCATTGCGCCTTCGACAAATCCCGCCCGACGCCGAAGGTCGGCAGCCCGTCATGGCCGCGCTCGCGCACCTTGTCGGTCATCTGCCCGGTCAGGATGTCGATCAGATGGCCCTTGCCATAGCTTTCCCCGGTGCGCAGCGCCGCCGACAGCGCCTTGCGCACCGCATCGGTGGCATCGAAGACCTCGGCCGGGCGGTCGCACAGGTCGCAATTGCCGCAGGGCTGCGAGGCCTCGCCGAAATAGCCCAGCAGCACCTGGCGCCGGCAGGCCGTGGCCTCGGCCAGGCCGAGAAGCGCGTTCAGCCGGCCATGATCGGCCTGCTTGCGGTCCATCGGCGCCACGCCTTCGTCGATCTGGCTGCGGCGATAGCGGATGTCGTCGGCGCCATACAGCGTCAGCGTCTCGGCCGGGGCGCCATCGCGGCCGGCACGGCCGATTTCCTGGTAATAGCTTTCGATCGACTTCGGCAGATCGGCATGGGCGACCCAGCGGATATCCGGCTTGTCGATCCCCATGCCGAAGGCCACCGTCGCCACGACGATCAGCCCGTCATCGCGCTGGAACCGGGTTTCGACCTGGCGGCGGTCGTCCGGGTCCATGCCGCCGTGATAATACAGCGCCGAATGCCCGGCCTCGCGCAGCGCCTGGGCCAGCGTCTCGGTCTTGGCCCGCGTGCCGCAATAGACAATGCCCGACTGGCCCTTGCGCGCCGCGGCAAAGCGCAGGATCTGCTCGCGCGGGGTGTGTTTGGCGGCGAAGGCCAGATGGATGTTCGGCCGGTCAAAGCCACGCAGGAAGGTTTCCGGCGTCCGGCCTTCAAACAGCCGCGTGACGATTTCGGCGCGGGTTTCCTCATCCGCGGTGGCGGTGAAGGCCGCGACGGGCACATTCAGCGCCCGGCGCAGATCGCCGATCCGCAGGTAATCGGGGCGGAAATCATGGCCCCATTGCGAAACGCAATGCGCCTCGTCCACCGCGATCAGGCTGACGCCGGCGCGGCGAAGCAACGGAAGGGTCGCGCCCGAGGCCAGACGTTCGGGCGCCATGTACAGAAGCTTCAGCCGGCCCTCTTCCAGCGCGGCGAACACTTCTTCGGTTTCCTGGTCGGTATTGCCCGAGGTCAGCGCCCCCGCCTCGACCCCGGCTTCGCGCAGGCCCCGCACCTGATCGCGCATCAAGGCGATCAGCGGCGAGATCACCACCGTCACCCCGCTGCGGCACAAGGCGGGCAGCTGGAAGCACAGCGATTTGCCGCCGCCCGTGGGCATGATCGCCAAGGTGTCGCGCCCCGCGGTCACGGCGGCCACGATTTCCTCTTGCCCCGGCCGGAAGCCCGGGAATCCGAAGACCCGGGCCAGAAGGGATGCCGGATCGGGCATCACATCAGATAGGCGGCGTTGTTCGTCAGGACGATGCGCAGGGCGATGACGCCGATCAGCACGATCAGCGGCGCGAAATCGATGCCCGAGGTCACCGGCACGATGCGGCGGACCTGGGAATACAGCGGCTCCAGCACGCGGTTCAGCCCGTCCCAGATCTGCGCGACCAGCGGCTGGCGCAGGTTCAGCACCTGGAAGTTGATCAGCCAGGACATGATCACATGCACCAGGATCACGTAATAGATCAGGTCAAGGATCAGCATCAGGATCTGGAAAAGCGAAACCATCGGGCCCTCGATCGGTGATTGACCTGAGGTAGCGCGCGGGGGGGCAAAGGGCAATCCCTTGGCTTTGGCCTACGCAGGGTCACACTTGACCTTTGCAGCCGCAGCATGACAGTCGGGCCCGGATAGGAGGTGCCGATGTATCCCTGGTTCCGCATGGCCAAGGAATTGTGGAAATTCCGCAAGGCCCCGAAACTCGCCCCGTTCGACACCCATGTCAGCACCCATCGCTGCTGGCCCTGGGACATCGACCCGTTTCTGGAACTGAACAACGGCCGCACCCTGACGCTGTACGATCTGGGCCGGCTGCCCTTTGGCAATCGCACCGGAATGAACCAGCTGGCGCGGCAGAAGGGCTGGGGCATGGCGGTGGCGGGCGTGTCGGTGCGCTATCGGCGGCGGATCACCACCTTTCAGCGCTTCACCATGAAGACGCGGCTGATCGGCTGGGATGCGCGCTTCACCTATCTTGAACAATCGATCTGGCGCGGCGGCGACTGCGCCTCGCATATCCTGCTGCGCATGGCGCTGACCCGTGGGCGCAATGGCATTCTGCCGCCGGCCGAGCTGGCGCAGGCGCTGGGCCTGCCGGGGGAAAGCCCGGCGCTGCCCGATTGGGTCATGGCCTGGATCGAGGCCGACGCCCAGCGGCCCTGGCCGCCGATGGCGGACGCGCCGAGCTGACGCCGGCAAACCCGGGATCTGACCACGGCGCCTTCTGACCGCGGCGCCTTGCGCCTGTGGCGGATTTCGGGCTCACTCCGCGCCAGCAGCGGGGGGCGGGATATGGTCAGCGCAAAGAAACGGATCTGGGGCTGGTATTTCTTCGACTGGGCCAGCCAGCCCTACAATACCTTGTTGCTGACCTTCATCTTCGGCCCCTATTTCGCCGAGGTGGCGCGCGACTTCTTTACCACCCAGGGCGCCGATGCCGAAACCGCCGCCGCGCATTCCCAGGCCTATTGGACCACGGGCCAGACGATCACCGGCTTCTTGATCGCGCTCCTCTCGCCGGTTCTGGGCGCCATCGCCGATGGGGCGGGGCGGCGGATGCTGTGGATCTGGATCTTCTCGGTGCTTTACGTGCTGGGCGCCTGGGCGCTGTGGTGGTGCATGCCGCAGATGCCGGGCCTGTTCTGGCCGGTGTTCTGGTTCAGCCTGGGCTTCATCGGCATGGAGATGGCGACCAACTTCACCAATGCGCTGATGCCCGACCTGACCGGACATGACGAGATGGGCAAGATCTCGGGCACGGGCTTTGCCTTCGGCTATGCCGGCGGCGTGATCGCGCTGTTCATCGTGCTGCTGTTCTTTGCCGAGGACGGCACGACCGGAAAGACCTTTATCGGGCTTGATCCGGCCTTCGGCCTGAATGCGGCGCTGCGCGAAGGCACGCGCTCGGTCGGACCCTTCACCGCGATCTGGTATGCGGTCTTCATGCTGCCCTTCTTTCTGTGGGTGCGCGAACCCGTGCTGCGGGGCGCACGCCAGAACGTGGCGCAGTCGCTGCGGGGCCTGTGGCAGTCAATCCGGGCGCTGGGCCAGCGGCGCAGCCTGGCGAATTTCCTTGTCAGCTCAATGTTGTACCGGGATTCGCTGAATGCGGTCTATGGGCTGGGCGGGGCCTATGCCAGCAACGTCATGGGCTGGAGCGTGGTTCAATCGGGGATCTTCGGCATTCTGGCCGCGATCACCGCGGCGCTGTTCAGCTGGATGGGCGGCTATTTCGATTCGCGCTACGGGCCCAAGGTGGTGATCGTCTGGTCGATCCTGGCGCTGACCGCGGTGATCGTGGTCATGGTGGGGCTGACGCCGGACAGCCTGTTCGGGCAGGCCTTCGCCGCGGGCTCGTCGATGCCAAATACGATCTTCTACATCTGCGGCGCGGTGATCGGCGCGGCGGGGGGCACGGTTCAGGCCGCCAGCCGGACGCTGATGGTCTATCACGTCACGCCGGAAACCGCGGCCTCGGGCTTCGGGCTTTACGGCCTGTCGGGCAAGGCCACGGCCTTCCTGGCCCCGGCGCTGATCACGGCGGCCACGCTTGCCAGCGGGAATGCGCGCATCGGCATCTCGCCCCTGATCGGGCTGTTCCTTCTGGGACTTGTCCTGCTAGTCTGGGTCAACCCCAAAGGCGAGAAATCCTGATGCTGCGTCGCGCCCTGCTGTTTTGCGCAATCCTTCTGATGCCCGCCCCGGCTATGGCCGAAACTCTGGCGAACAAGCTGTTCGGCGCGGCGCAGCTGCCCAGCCAGCAAAAGCCGATGCCGGTCGGGTCTTATTCGCGGGGCTGCGCGGCGGGGCTGATGGAATTGCCGGAAACCGGCCCGACCTGGCAGGCGATGCGCCTGTCGCGGCACCGCAATTTCGGCCAGCCCGAGATGATCCAGTTCCTGGTCGACCTGTCGCAGGAAGCCAGGCAGCTGGGCTGGGGCAAGGGGCTTTACATCGGCGATATCAGCCAGCCGCGCGGCGGGCCGATGACCTCGGGCCATGCCAGCCATCAGATCGGGCTGGATGCCGATATCTGGTGGCTGGCGCCCAAGCGGTTGGACCTGTCGGCGAAAGAGCGCGAGAAGATCTCGTCCATCCCGATGCGCTCGGCCGATCAGCTGTCGGTGACCAAAAGCTTTGGCCCGAAGGCGCGGGCGTTGCTGAAGGCGGCCGCCAGCGATCCGCGCGTCGACCGCATCTTCGTGGCCGCCGCGATCAAGATCGAGATCTGCAAGACCGCCAAGAACAGCGACAGGAAATGGCTGCAGAAACTGCGCCCGGTGGCCGGCCATGACACGCATTTCCATGTGCGGCTGAAATGCCCGAAAGGCGCCAAACTGTGCGAGACGCAGACCCCGACCGTCAGCGAATTGTCCAAGGGCGGCAATGGCTGCGACGATACGCTGATGTGGTGGGTGACCGATTATCTGAACCCGCCCAAGGGCACGAAGAAACCGAAAGACCCCGATGCTCCGAAGAAGAAGGGGCCGCGCGACTACACGATGGCCGATCTGCCGGCGCAATGCCGCACCGTTCTCGCTTCGGACTGATCGCCGCCGGGGCGCTGCTGCTGATCGGGCTGCAATCGGCCGCGCCGCCCCAGGCGCCGCCGGGCTATCTGTCATCCTATCGCTGGCAGATCGACGATCCCCGCTTTGGCGGTTTCTCGGCGATCGACCTGTCCGGGGACGGGGCCCGCTTCACCGCCGTGTCGGACCGCGGCAGCTGGGTCAGCGGGCAGATCCTGCGCGATGCTTCGGGGCGGATCACCGGCCTGCAGGCGGGGCCGGTTCTGCCCCTGCAGGATGCGGATGGCAAAGCGTTGCGCGGCAAGGCGGGCGATGCCGAAGGGCTGGCGATCGGGGCCGATGGCACGGCCTGGGTGTCGTTCGAGGGCGATACGCGGGTGATGCGCTATGACCGGCTGGACGGGCCCGCGGTGGAATTGCCCCGGGCCGAGGCCTTCGGCCGCATGCACCCGAATGGCGGGCCCGAGGCCTTGGCCATCGACGCGCTGGGCCGGCTGTACACCCTGCCCGAAGGCTATGAGGGCATGGGCTGGCCGGTGCCGATCTTTCGCTACGATGCCGGGGAATGGACCCTGGCCTTCCGCTTTCCGCGCGATCCGGCCTTCCTGCCGGCCGGCGCCGATTTCGGCCCCGATGGCCGGCTGTACGTGCTGGAGCGCAAGTTCCTGGGCCCCGGCGGTTTTGCCAGCCGGGTGATCGCGCTGGATCTGCCGGCAGGCGACGCGCCACCCGGCGAAGATCCCCCGATGCTGCAGCCGCAGACGGTGCTGGAAACCCCGCCCGGGCTGCATGACAATCTGGAAGGTCTGGCCGTCTGGCGCGACGCCGCCGGCCAGATCCGGCTGACCCTGATCGCCGACGACAATTTCACCTTCTATCTGCGCACGGAAATCGTCGAATACCGCCTTCCGCCAGACCCGCCGTAACGGCAAAGTTGACGCATCCGCACAGGCCCGCTAAAGCGCGCCGTCCCCGGCAGAAGGCTGGGGCCAAGTCTCCGCTACCTTGTCAAAACGGAATCAGACATGCACCGAATTCTGCCCGGC
Organism: Xinfangfangia pollutisoli; assembly: GCF_020179405.1. Classification (GTDB taxonomy): domain Bacteria; phylum Pseudomonadota; class Alphaproteobacteria; order Rhodobacterales; family Rhodobacteraceae; genus Pseudogemmobacter; species Pseudogemmobacter pollutisoli. The sequence continues at coordinate 6,611 of NZ_JAICBZ010000040.1, forward strand.
ATCCTTGCCATGGCCGCCATCGTCGTGGCCTCGAACATCCTCGTCCAGTTCCCCATGGGTGGCTACCTGACCTGGGGCGCGATCACCTATCCTTTCGCCTTCCTGGTCACCGACCTGACCAATCGCCTGCAGGGGCCGCAGGCCGCGCGCCGGGTGGTGCTGATCGGCTTTGTCACCGGCATTGCCTGCTCGCTGATCGGCACCCGGATCATCGGCGAGTTCGGCCCGCTGGTCACGCTGCGCATCGCGCTGGGCTCGGGCGCGGCCTTCCTGGCGGCGCAACTGCTGGACATCACCCTGTTCAACCGCCTGCGCCGCGCGGCCTGGTGGAAGGCGCCTTTCGTGTCGACGCTGGCCTCGTCGACGCTGGACACCTGCATCTTCTTCACCACCGCTTTCGCCGCCTTCCTGACCGTGCTGGAACCCTTGAACGATGTCAGCTGGGCCGCCACGCCGACGCCCCTGCTGGGCCAGGGGCCCGAACTGCCGTTCTGGGTTTCGCTGGCCGTCGCGGATTGGAGCGTGAAGATTGCCCTCGCAATCATCGCCCTGATCCCGTTCCGCATCATTGTCGGAAGACTGACCGCAAGGGTTGCGTAATTTCTGTTGACGAACACAAAATCTGTGTCACGCTTTCCTTATCGGCAATCTTTTGAAAGGAGGTGATCCAGTGTCTAGAGGGATATTGGAGAGAGAGGTCGGAACAGTCAGGAGGCGTGTTTTCTAAGGGCAGCCCCGAGAAAACAGACCACTGGTTGGGCCCAGATCCCTAACTGGCCCATCTCCTTGGAACTCGGAAAGGGTCGCCCCCGCGGGCGACCCTTTCTCTTGTGGCTTCGCGGCTTGTGGACAGGCCGCCCGCCGCCTAATTTGCCGCCATGCTGCATGTGACCGACACGATCGCCCTTGCCGATTGGGAGCTGAGCGAAAGCTTCATGCGCGCCTCGGGGCCGGGGGGGCAGAATGTCAACAAGGTCTCGACCGCGGTCGAGTTGCGCTTCGAGGCCGAACGCTCGCCGCATCTGGCCCCGCCGGTGAAGGCGCGGCTTAAAAAACTGGCAGGCCGACGCTGGACATTGGACGGCGCGCTGGTGATTCAGGTCGATGAAACCCGCAGCCAAGCCCGCAACCGCGAGATCGCCCGCGAGCGTCTGGTCGATCTAATCCGCGCGGCGCTGGTGGCGCCCAAGCGGCGGATCGCCACCAAGCCCACGCTGGGCAGCCAGCGCCGCAGACTGGCGGCCAAGGGCCTGCGGGGCGAGGTCAAGGCGCTGCGCGGACGAATCGAAGACGCGGAATAAGCGTCGAATCCGTTGCGGCCCGGGCCGAGACAGGCTAGCCAGCGCCGGAATGCAACACCCGGATCACGATCCGGCGACAGCAAGGTGACAGGCGCATGACCGACCAAGGCAACGGCCAGCCCAGCGGCCCGATCAACCGCTGGAAAACGCTGGACAAGGACCTTGGCCGCGTGGCCCAGCTGGAACAGGCCTCGGCGGCGATCTCGCGGCCGATGGTGGCGATCGGAATTTCCATCGTTTTCGTGCTGGTCTGCGGCCTGGCGGCCCTGGGCCTGACCGGGCAGGGCAGCGGCACGGCGATCATCGTCGCCGCCGCGGTTTTCGGCGCCTATATGGCGCTGAACATCGGCGCCAATGACGTGGCCAACAACATGGGCCCGGCGGTGGGCGCAAATGCGCTGTCGATGGGCGGCGCGCTGATCATTGCCGCAGTGTTCGAAACCGCGGGCGCGCTGATCGCCGGCGGCGATGTGGTCAGCACGATTTCGGGCGGCATCGTCGCGCCCTCGGCCGTGGCCGATCCCGATACGTTCATCTGGGCGATGATGGCGGCGCTGATCGCCTCGGCCCTGTGGCTGAACCTGGCCACCTGGTTCGGCGCGCCGGTTTCGACCACCCATTCCATCGTCGGCGGGGTGATGGGGGCGGGGATCGTCGCCGCCGGCTTTGGCGCGGTGCAATGGGCGACGATGGGCCAGATCGCCGCGTCCTGGATCATCTCGCCCATTCTGGGCGGCGCCATCGCGGCACTGTTCCTGGCCTTCATCAAGGCCTTCATCAACGATGTGCCCGACAAGCTGGCGGCCGCGCGGCGCTGGGTGCCCTTGCTGATCGGCATCATGGCCGGGTCCTTCACCGCCTATCTGGCGATGAAGGGGCTGAAGAAGGTCGTCGATATCCGGCTGGATCAGGCGCTGCTCATGGGCCTGGCGGTCGGTATCGCGGTGACTTTCGTGATGCGCCCGCTGGTGCGGCGCCAGTCCGAGGGGATGGAGAACCGCAAGCGGTCGCTGAAACAGCTGTTCGGCATGCCGCTGATCATCTCGGCCGCCTTGCTGTCTTTTGCCCATGGCGCGAATGATGTGGCCAATGCCGTGGGCCCCCTGGCCGCCATTGTTCATGCCGTGCAGGATGCCGGCACTTCGGAACGGGTGACGATCCCGCTTTGGGTGATGATGATCGGGGCCGCCGGAATTTCCTTTGGCCTGATGCTGTTCGGGCCGAAGCTGATCCGCATGGTCGGTCAGGAAATCACCAAGCTGAACCAGCTGCGCGCCTTCTGCGTGGCGCTGTCGGCCTCGATCACGGTGATCGTCGCCTCGGCGCTGGGCCTGCCGGTCTCCTCGACCCATATCGCGGTGGGGGCGGTGTTCGGCGTGGGCTTCTACCGCGAATGGGAGGCCGAGCGGCGGGCGCGGATCCTGAACCTGCAGAAGGGCAAGCCGCTGACCGCCGAGGAACGCAAGCGGCGTAAGCTGGTGCGGCGCAGCCATGTTCTGGGCATCGGCGCGGCCTGGGTGATCACCGTGCCGGCCACGGCGGTTCTGTCGGCGCTGCTGTTCCTGGGGATGAACCGGCTGTTCTGACCGGCCCCCGGCCGGGCCTAGACCAGCACCTCTTCGGCGACCTGGGCGCCCACGCCGAAGACCCGCTTGTAGCGCGCCACTTCCTCGGCCGGGCCCATCGCCTTGTTGGGATTGTCCGACAGTTTCACCGTCGGCCGTCCATTGGCCGAAACCGCCTTGCACACCAGCGAGAAGGGCGCCAGCGCATCGCCCGGCACCAGCCCGCGGAAGTCATTGGTCAGCATCGTGCCCCAGCCGAAAGACACCCGCACCCGGCCGTGAAAGCGCCGCGACAGCTCTTCGATCTTTTCGACATCCAGCCCGTCCGAGAAGATCACCAGCTTGCGCGTCGGATCTTCGCCGCGGTCCTTCCACCAGCGGATGGCATTTTCGGTCGCCGCCGCCGGATCGCCCGAATCGATGCGGATCCCGGTCCAGCTGGCCAGCCAGTCGGGCGCGCGCTTCAGGAAACCCTCGGTCCCGTAAGTGTCGGGCAGGATGATGCGCAGATTGCCGTCATGTTCCTCGTGCCAATCGGCCAGAACCTGATAGGGCGCCTGGGCCAGCTGGGCATCGGTCTCGGCCAGGGCGGAATAGACCATGGGCAGTTCATGCGCATTGGTGCCCACCGCCTCAAGGTCGCGCCGCATGGCGATCAGACAGTTCGAGGTGCCGGTGAACTTGTCGCCCAACCCCTCGCCCAGCGCCTGCACGCACCAATCCTGCCACAGGAACCCATGCCGGCGGCGCGTGCCGAAATCGGCCAGCTTCAACCCGGGAACCTGCCGCAGCCGTTCCAGCTTTTCCCAGACCCGCGCCATGGCCCTTGCATACAGCACCTGCAGCTCGAAGCGCCGCATCTCCTTCAGCACCGCGCGCGAGCGCAGCTCCATCAGCACCGCCAGCGCGGGAATTTCCCACAGCATGACCTCGGGCCATTTGCCTTCGAAGGTCAGCTCATACTGGCCGTCGCGCTTTTCCAGATGGTAGGGCGGCAGGCGCAGGTTTTCGAACCATTCCATGAAATCGGGGCGGAACATCTGCCGCTTGCCATAGAAGGTGTTGCCGCGCAGCCAGGTGCTTTCCCCGCGCCGCAGCGACAGCGAGCGCACATGATCCAGCTGCTCGCGCAATTCGCCTTCATCGACCAATTCGGCCAGACGCACCGATTTCGTGCGGTTGATCAGGCTGAAGACGACGGTCGTATCCGGCTTGTTGCGGAAAATCGACTGGCACATCAGCAGCTTGTAAAAGTCGGTGTCCAGAAGAGACCGGACGATCGGATCAATCTTCCAATTGTGATTGTAGACGCGGCTGGCGATGTCGGCCATGGCTTACCCCTCCAGCACGACGCCGGCGTCGATCATCGCCGCCTGCGCCTCGATCAGGCTGCCGTCCAGGTCGATTGCCCGGCAGGCCTCCATCAGCACTTCGGCATCAAAGCCCAGCCGGGCCGCATCCATCGCCGAATAGGCCACGCAGAAATCGGTGGCCAGACCCACGAAGGTCAGACGTGAAATCCCGCGCGCGCGCAGATAGCCCTCCAGCCCGGTGGGCGTGGTGCGGTCATTCTCGAAGAAGGCGGAATAGCTGTCGATCCCGGGGCGAAAGCCCTTGCGGATCACCGCCTGCGCCGCGGCGGCGCGCAGTTCCGGGTGGAAGGCGGCGCCTTCGGTGCCGATGATGCAGTGATCGGGCCACAGGACCTGCATGCCATAGGGCATTTCCGTCACCGAAAAGGCGGCGGCGCCCTGGTTCGAGGCGAAAGAGGCGTGGTTGCGCGGGTGCCAGTCCTGGGTCAGCACGACGCAGGAATAGTCGTCGATCAGCGCATTGATCTTCGGCACCACCTCATTCCCGCCGGCCACGGCCAGCGCGCCGCCGGGGCAGAAATCGTTCTGCACGTCGATCACGATCAGGGCGTCGGTCGCGGGGCGCATCGGCGGTCTCCGGCTTGGGAATGTCCTTGCGTAAGTCCCGCCCCGGCCCCCGTCAAGCGAAGCGCTTGAATTTCCGGGGCGGCGGCGTCATTCAGCCCGCATGCTGACCGTGGCCGCGCTGTATCATTTCGCCCGTCTTGCCGACCCGGCCGCCCTGCAGGCGCCGCTTCTGGACCTGTGCCAGGCAGGCGGCGTCAAGGGCTCGCTTCTGTTGGCGCCCGAGGGGGTGAATGGCACGATTGCCGGCCCGGCCGCGGGCGTGGCTTCGGTGATCGCGCATCTGCGCGCCCTGCCGGGCCTGGCCGATCTGGTCTGGAAGGAAAGCTTTGCCGAGACCATGCCCTTCGGTCGGATGAAGGTGAAACTGAAGCGCGAGATCGTGACCCTGGGCGTGCCCGGCGTGGACCCGACCGCCGCCGTCGGCCGCTATGTGGCGCCCGTCGATTGGAACGCGCTGATCAGCGCCCCGGATGTGGCGGTGATCGACACGCGCAACGATTACGAAGTGGCGCTTGGCAGCTTCGAAGGTGCCGTCGACCCGGGCACGAAAACCTTCCGCGATTTCCCCGCCTGGTGGGCGGAAAACGGCGCCCGCTTTGCCAACAAGCGCATCGCCATGTTCTGCACCGGCGGCATCCGCTGCGAGAAATCGACCAATTACCTCTTGTCGCAAGGCGTGGCCGAGGTGTTCCACCTGCAGGGCGGCATCCTGAAATACCTGGAAGAGGTGCCCGAAGACCAATCGCTCTGGCAGGGCGAATGCTATGTCTTCGACGGCCGCGTCTCGGTCGGCCACGGGCTGATCCCCGGCGAAAACACCAGCTGCGGCGCCTGCCGCCGCCCGGTCACGCCCGAAGGCCGCGCGCATCCCGATTACGAGGAAGGCGTCTGCTGCCCGGCCTGCGTCGGCGACTACAGCGCCGCCGACCGCGCCCGCTTTCGCGAAAGGCAACGCCAGATGGTCCTGGCCGCGGCGCGCGGCACAAGCCATCTCGGCGCGTCCTAATCTTCCGGCCTTCCTCTCTGCGCAAATATCCTGCGGGGGTCCGGGGGTGCAAAACCCCCGGCTTAGCCCAGCAGGTCCCGCACCCGCGGAATGACCTTCTCGCCGTAAAGCCGCACGCAATTCATCTGCGCCTCATGCGGCACCGGGCCGGTGACATATTTCAGGTCGAACCGCGCCAGGCCCAGATCGCGCATGGTGGCGGCGATCTTCTGCGCCACGGTTTCAGGGCTGCCGACATAAAGCGCGCCATGCTCGACCTCGTCGAGGAAGCGATCTTTCGTCACCGGCGGCCAGCCGCGTTCGCGGCCCAGACGGCCGAACATCTCGGCATGGGCGGGGAAGGCGATCTCGCGCGCTTCCGCATCGGTTTCGGCGATGAAGCCGGGGGAATGCACACCGATCGGACGCTCGGGCTTGCCCAGCTGGGCACAGGCGCGCTTGTACAGGTCGACATAGGGCAGGAAGCGCCGCGCATCGCCGCCGATGATCGCCAGCATCAGCTGCAGATCCTGCCGCACCACCCGCACCACCGATTCCGGGCTGCCGCCCACGCCGACCCAGACCGGCATGCCTTCCGGGCCCAGGGGCGGATAAACCTTCGCATCGGTCAGCCCGCTGCGGGTCTGGCCCGACCAGGTCACCCGATCCTCGCGCAGCAGCCGGGCCAGCAGATCCAGCTTTTCCTCGAACAGCTGCTCGTAATCGTCCAGCGCATAGCCGAACAGCGGATAGCTTTCGGTAAAGGAGCCGCGGCCCACGATCACCTCGGCCCGGCCGTTCGACACGGCGTTCAGGGTGGAAAAGCGCTGGAACACCCGCACCGGATCGTCGGTCGACAGCACCGTCACCGCGGTGCCCAGCCGGATGCGGCGGGTGCGTCCGGCAATGGCGGCCAGAACGATTTCCGGCGCCGAGATCGCGAAATCGGGGCGGTGATGTTCGCCGAGGCCGATGAAATCGACCCCGCTCTGGTCGGCCAGCACCGCCTGTTCCACCACGTCGCGCAGGACCTGGTCCTGCGGCTTGGGCTGCCCGTTGGCGCCGTGGGTCACATCGCCGAACGTGTCGAGGCCCAGGGAAATTTCTGTGGTCATGGCATGGCTCCTGTTGCGGCCAAGATAGGCGTGCAGGCGCGCGCGGCAAGCTGCGGCGATGCAGGGCAAGGGGCGAATGCGCGCACCGAAGCCGGGGGCGGGGGGCGGCAAGACCCGGGGCGCTGCCCCGGACCCCGGGATATTTTTCCAGAGAGGAAGGCAGGCCCGGCCGGATCAGGCCCGGTCCCGCACCAGAAGCTGGGTGCCGTCCTGCTTCACCTCGAAGCGCGGCAGCTTGCGGATCAGGTCCGACAGTTTGGCGCTGCCATAGGTGCGGGTGTCGAAATCCGGATTGCCCTGGGTGATGAACTGGCCGATCTGCCCCAGCGAGAACCATTCGCCTTCCGGGTCGATCGCCCGCATCGCGGCGGCGATCAGCGGAATAGCGCGGGCGGGCGCTTCCTTGGTGGCGCGGCCGGGTTGGTCGGGCCCCGGCTCGGGGCTGGGATCGGCGGGGGTCGGGTCGGGCGTGCCGCGGGCGCTGCGCGGCTCTTCCACCGGGGCGGACAGGTTTTCCACATAGATGAAGCGCTTGCAGGCCATGCGGAAGGCTTCGGGCGTCTTCTTCTCGCCGATGCCATAGACATCCAGCCCCTGTTCGCGGATCCGCGCCGCCAGGCGGGTGAAATCGCTGTCGGACGAGACCAGGACGAAGCCGTCGAACAGGCCGGAATGCAGGAAATCCATCGCCGCGATGACCAGCCCGATATCCGAGGCGTTCTTGCCCTTGGTATTGGCGAATTGCTGGTCGGCCACCAGCCCCAGGGCGGCCACCTTGCGGGCCCAGGCGTTCAGCCGCAGCGCCGACCAGTCGCCATAGATCCGGCGGACCGAGGCTTCGCCCAGGGCGGCGATTTCTTCGAAGATCGCTTCGGCATAGCCCGCAGGCACGTTGTCGGCGTCGATCAGCACGCAAAGCCGCGGCGCGCGGGTAGGGAGTTCGGGCATGGAAGCCTCCTTGTTGCGGCCAGTGTCGCAGGTTCGGGGCGGAACGGAAAGGCTTAGGCGGTCAGGGGCAGCGCCTGTGCGGCCAGAACCCGCAGCGCATCGTCTGGCGCGATGCCCAACAGAAGGCCGCGCTGGCCGGCATTGATCCAGACTTTCGGCGCGGTCATCGGGGCTGCATCGAACAGGACCGGCACGGCGCGTTTCTGCCCGAAGGGCGAGATGCCGCCCACGCGGTAGCCGGTCAGCTTTTCGGCCTTGGCCGGCGGCATCATCGCCGCGGCCTTGCCCCGGAACCCCGCCGCGACCTTCTTCATCGACAGATGCCGGTCCGAGGCCAGAACGCAGCAGGCGGGCTTGCCGTCCACCTCGACCATCAGGGTCTTCAGCGTCAGGCCAGGGTCCAGCCCCAGCGCCGCCGCCGCGGCCAATCCCACCGCATCGGCATCGGGATCGTAGTCATAGGGGTGCAGCGTGACCGCCACGCCCTGCGCTTCCAGGAACTTCAGGCCCTGTGTCGATGCCATGCGCCGCGCGGGGACCGTCCCGCCTCCTTTGGTCGTATCGTCAAATGACGAAGCCAAGGTCTGATACAGGCGGCGTTGATGAAACCCAAGAACCGCTTTTCGATGTCGCCGCAGCGGGCAGCCTGAACCCGGTCGCGACCCTGCGACCGAGCGGAACCGTCTGCCCCCGTCTTCACCTGCTGGACGCCCAGGGGAAAAGCCTGCGCTCGGCCCAGACCAGAATCTGGTTGATGCACAGGCCGATCACGCCGATCACGATCAATGCCGCGTAAAGATCGGCGCTGCGATAGGACCGTTGCGCGACGAAGATGTCATAGCCCAGGCCCGGCAAAGAGGCCTGCATCTCGGTCACCACCGTCATGATCAGCGCAAGCGCCAGCCCGGTGCGCAGCCCGGGGAAGATATCCCTGAAGGCCGATGGCAGATGAACGGTCAGAAAGGCCCGCAGCCTTCCCATTTCCAGCACACGCGCCAATTCGCGCAGCCCGACAGGCACATTCTGGAAGCCGTGTACCGTCCCGAGCAAGACCGGCCACATCGAGCCGAAGGCGATCACGAAGACCGACATCGCCTCATTCAGGCCGAACATCAGGATCGCCACGGGAATGATGGCGGATGCCGGCAGGGGCCGGATCGCGTCGAGGGTGGGCATCAGCAGGCGCCGCACAAGGGCAGAGCTGCCAAGCGCCGCCCCCAGCAGGATGCCGATCCCCGAGGCCAGCGCGAAGCCCGTGACCATGCGATGCGTGGTGGCCAGCATGCTGGCCGCCAAGCTGCCGTTCAGCGTCTGACGCCACAGCACCGCAAAGGCGTCGACCGGGCCGACCAGAAAGCTGCGCTTCACAAGCCCCATCTGGGCAACCGCCTGCCACAGCGCCAGAAAGGCCAGGGCAGACAGCAGCATCAGGGTGAAGCGATGAAGAAGGATCGGCCGCATCATCGCGCCATCTCGGTTGAAAATCGGTTCAGAAGATTGGACAGCGCGCCGGCAGCGGCGCCAAGTCCAGCAAGCCAGACGATACAGGCATACATCAGATCGGGCCGGAACGACTGCTGCGCCAAGATCAGCTGATAGCCCAGCCCGCGCGGATTGGCGAGGATCTCGACCGTGACGGAAACGACCAGCGCAAAGCCCATGGCGGTGCGCAGACCCACGACGATACGGCCGAAGACCGCCGGCAGGATGATCACGCGCAACCGTCTTGCCAGCCCCATTTCCAGCACATCCGCCACTTCCAGCAGGCGCCGGTCGATGCCGCGCGTGGCGGCAAGGGCCGCAACCATCACCGGCCAGGCGGTGGCATAGGCGACGATCACCATCTGAAGGGCCAGCCCGAAGCCGAAGACCAGCAGGGCCAGCGGTGTGAAGGCGATGGCGGGAATGGCGCGCAGCATTTCGACCGTCGGCCGGGTGGCGATCTCCGCCATCGGCTGCAGGCCAAGGAACACCCCCAGCACGGCGCCGGTCACGGCACCGACCAGCAGCCCCAATCCGGCCGCCTGCAGGGTTTGCAGGGTCGCCGTCAGCAGGCTTCCGTCAAGGATCGCCGCGATGCCGGCCCTTGCGATCGACGAGGGACGCGAGAAGGCGCCCTCGTCGATATAGCCGCCGGCCGCGGCCGCCTCCCATCCGATCAGCAGGGTCGCCGGAACGATCAGGGACAGGACGAGGTTGGTCATCCGCGCGGCAAGGCCGGCGGGCAACAGGTTCACAGGGGGGCGGCGCATGGCTTGCGGCATGCTGGCGTCAATCGCCCGCGACGAGGGTCTTGGTATCGACATCCCCGGTCAGCAGGTCGAATTCGCGCCCGACACCGACGAAGAAATCGAAATCGGCGGGGACGATCGCCGTGCGCCATGCGGGCGTATAGGGCGGGTTCACGTTCAGATGGGTTTTCGCGATCTCGCCCGCCGCGTCGCGATTGGCCCGGATCCAGTCGATGCTTTCGTCAAGGCAGGCTGTGAAGGCCTTCACCGCCTCGGGATTGCTGCGCGCCCATTCGCCGGTCGTGGCCCAGAGCGTGATCAGTGCATCATCGGCCACCGCGGAATAATACTCACCGGCGTTGCGCTCGGCCAGGCCGCCGCTGACCAACGCGCCCAACACCGGCTCGGCCGCGACCACCGCATCAATGCTTCCCGCCTTCATCATCTCGGCCATGCGGGGGAAGGGCACTTCGACAAAGGTGATCGTGGCGGGATCGACCCCCTCGGTCACCAGCCATTTGCGAAACACAAGATCGGCCACCGACAGCAAACCGGGCACGCCGACCTTACGGCCTTCCAGGTCCTTGGCCGTGGTGATGCCCAGGCCCGTGCGGGTGACCAGGCTTAGCCCTTCATTGCCCTTTTGCATGACCGAACTGCCCGCGATGGCGACCATGTCGATGCCATTTTCGACCGCGGGCAGGATGACCGTCGGCGTGCTGATCCCGATCTGCAGCGAGCCGGACAGAAGCGCCGGCGGGATATTGGTCACAACCGGGGTCGGCACCAGGACACTGTCATAGCCCGCCCGCTTCAGGCAGCCATTCTCATGCGCGACAAGGCCGGGCAATGTGTCAATCGAGGGCGGAAAGCCGATATGGATCGTCTCATCCGCAAGGGCCGCTCCTGCTGCGCAGAAAGCTGCAAGCGTCAGCGGCAGAAATGCCTTAGTCATGTGTTTCCTCCCATGGAATATGGCCCGGCCTTCTGTGCCAGCCTTCTGTGCCCGGCCTTTCTGGCCGGGTTCTGCGTTCAGTGTCCGACGATCAACTGGTGCAGCTGGTGCCTGCGCGCGATGAATTCGGCCGCTTCGCGGGTGGTCAGCTGGTGGCGCGGCCGGGCCAGCGCGATGTCAAGCGTGGTCAGGATCCGGCCGGGATTGGCCCCCAGCCCCATCACCCGGTCGCCCAGATAGATCGCCTCTTCCAGGTCATGGGTGATGAAGATCACGGTAATGCCTTCGCGGGCGACCAGATCCAGCAACTCGTCCTGCAGCGATTGCCGCGTCATCGCGTCCAGCGCGCCGAAGGGTTCATCCATCAGCAGAAGACGCGGCCGTTGCGCCAGGCAGCGGGCGATCTGCACGCGTTGCTGCATTCCGCCCGACAGTTCGGACGGGTATTTCTCGGCCGCGGCAGCAAGCCCTGTCATCGCAAGCAGCCGTGTCACCTCGGCTTCGGCGTCCTGGCGGCTTACCGATCCGGGGCTGATGCCCAGCCGGACATTGGCGCGCACGGTGCGCCAGGGCAGCAGCGCGCGGCCATAATCCTGAAACACGATCGCCCGCTCGCGCGACGGGGCGGTGACCGGAGCGCCCTCGAACAGGATTTCCCCCGAGGTCGGGCGCTGCAGGCCGGCGATCTGACGCAAGAGCGTGGTCTTGCCGCAGCCTGACCCCCCGACGATGCAGAACACCTCGCCAGAGCGGACGTCGAAGCTGATCCCCTCAAAGACGCAATGGCGCTGCGGCCCGGTTCCGAAGACCATGGATGCGCCCCTGACACGGATGGCAACGCCGTCCTGCGCCCGTCGGGGCACCGCTGTCGCATCGGTCTGGCCTGTCTGGCCTGTCATCTGCATGGCCGCATCTCCTCCGCTTCGGGGTGCAAGCCGCTGGCAGGGCAACCGGCAGGTTGCGCCTTTCAGTGCGTGCAGTGTTCCGACGTCCCTCCGGTTCACCGCAGCGGCCCCCTCCTCGGGTCACAAACGATGAATTCAGGAAATCGTATTCGGGTGGATCTGCAGGGTCTTGTTCCAGAGCGCGGCCTTCATGGACCCGGAGTGCGGTGCCGTTTTCGGAGCCGAAAATTAAAAAATGTTTGTTATCAGACTATTGGCGCGATTTCGCTTCGGCGGTCGCCTGCAGGGCGCACAATCAGGCAATGCCGGCTTCCCTTTCAGACCAGACAGCCGCCTTCCCGACATGACAGCTTTCCTCAGGGCAGGAGGAGTTGGACATGGCAGAATTGTCGGGTCCGCGTTCGCTCTCGAACGCGAAGGAATGGATGCTGGACAAGCTGAAGGCCGCGGTTCATCCGATGGGCCTGACCGACCCGGATGCCACCCGCGAGGTGATTGCCGGGCTGAAGGGGCTGGACGGTGCGCAATGGGCGGCGGCCTGGATGGCCAAGGGTGATGCCTTTGCCGCCGTCGCCGAGAAAGCCGAGGCTGCGGGTGACGCCGATGCGGCGCGCGCGGCCTGGTATCAGGCCTATGGCTTCTACTTCCTGGGTCGCTTTCCCTGCCCGAACCACCCGGACAAGGAAGACAGCTATCGCCGCGAAGTCGCCGCCTATCAGCGGTTTGGCCGTCTGGCACGGCCCGCGATCGAGGTGGTGACCGTTCCCTTCGACGGGCGCGCGGGCGAAGGCCGCGAGATCACCTTCTATGTGCGGATGCCCGAAGGCGTGGCAAATCCGCCGGTCATCGCCATGTGGGGCGGGGTCGACGCCTGGAAAGAGGAAATGACCATCCTGACCGAAGGTCTGGCGAAAGAGGGCTTCGCGACCATCGCGCTGGACAATGTCGGCACCGGGCAATCGCCGATCAAGGCCGGCCCCGATGGCGAGCGGCAGTTCCTGCCGGTTTTCGACTGGATCGAGACCTGCGGCCGGTTCGCGCCGGGGCGGCTGGCGATTGTCGGGCGCTCGTTCGGGGGGCATTGGGCGACCAAGCTGGCGCATCTTTTCCCGCAGCGGTTCCGGGCGGCGGTGAACTGGGGGGGCGGCGTGCATTTCATGTTCCAGCCCGACTGGATCGAGGCCTCGCGCCATCCCGACAGCTATCTGATGGAGCTGGTCGAGACCCGCTCGCGGATGCTGGGGGCTGCGAATGACGCCGAATACATCGCCGGGTTCAAGCGGCTTTCCCTGCTGGATCAGGGGCTGCTGGATCAGCCCTGCGCGCCGCTGCTGCTGATCAACGGCAAGAACGACACGCAATGCCCGGTCACCGATATCGAGCTGCTGACAGAACATGGCGACCCGAAAGCGGTGCGCCTTTTCCCGGGGCGCGGCCATATGGGCTTTGGCCCCGGCACCGTGCCCGCGATCATCGGCTGGCTGAAAAGCCACCTTGCCTGACACCCGGAGGAAACATGGCGAACTGGCAGGAAATGATGCCCAGCACACGGGCATATCTGATGAACAAGGTGCTGTATGAGCTGCACCACAAGCCCGATGACCTTGCAGCCTACAAGGCCGATGCCGAGGCCTATCTGGCGCGCTTCGGCCTGCCGCAGGATCTGGCCGACTGCATCCGCAACAATGATGTCGCGAACATGTATCTGACCGGCGTCAATCCCTATCTGCTGCGCGCCCATTGCATCGGGGTCCGCATCCCCGAGGATGTAAGCCTTGCCGCGCTGCGCAGCCTGCTGACCCATGAGGATTACAACAATGGCTGAGATCACCGGCATCTACACCGCCTCGCATACCCCGGTCATGCTGAACTTCCCCGACCGGATTCCGGCCGAGCTGAAGGATGAGATCTTCGGGGCCTACAAGGCGATGGGCGACGACTTCATGTCGGGCAAGCCCGATGCGCTGATCGTGCTGTCGAACGACCACCTGCACAACTTCTTCCTCGACAATTTCCCGGCCTATTGCATCGGTTGCGCCGAAAGCTACGAAAGCCCGATCGAGCATTGGCTGCATGCCAAGCGCCGGGTCTTTGCCGGCGACCAGGCCTTTGGCGCCTATCTGCTGCAGGAAGCCTATCAGGCCGATTTCGACCCGTCCTTCTCGATGGAGATGGTGCTGGATCACGGCTCGCTTACGCCGCTGGAACTGGCGGGGGTGGATCCGGATCTGCCGATCGTGCCGGTGCTGATCAACTGCGTGCAGCCGCCCATGCCGACGATGCGGCGCAGCTATGCGCTTGGCCAGTTCCTCGGGCGGGCGATCCGCGCCTATGAAGGCGTGGACCGTGTGGCGATCCTGGCCACGGGCGGCATCAGCCATGACATCGCCACCCCGCGCATGGGCATGGTGAATGAGGAATTCGACCAGACCTTCCTCACTCTGATGGAGAAGGGCGATATCGAAGGCACGCTGCGCTATGCCACCGATTTCGTCCACACCGCGGGCAATGGCTGCGAAGAGATCCGCATGTGGATGGCCGCGATGGGCGCGGCGGACGGGGCGCCGTTCCGGCGGGCCTATTACCGGGCGGTGAACGATTGGTATACCGGCATCGGCATCGGTCGGTTCGAGGTTTGATGCCATGATCCGCCAAAGAAAGCCGGCAGCGCGAAGCGCGCTTGTCATCGGCGGGGGCATTGCCGGCATGTCGGCGGCGCTGGCGCTTGCCGAGGTCGGGGTCGCCGTGCGGCTGATCGACAGCGATCCCGACTGGAAGGTCTACGGCGCCGGAATCACCATCACCGGGCCGACGCTGCGGGTGATGAAACGTCTGGGCATTCTCGACCGCGTGATGGCCGAGGGCTGGACGGCGGATGGCCTGCTGGCCTGCGATGCGCAGGGGGCCGAGCTGGCCCGGATCGACACTTCGGACGCGGCATTGGGCGAGGTGCCGGGTGCGGGCGGCATTCTGCGGCCCGCGCTGCATCAGATGCTGTCCGAGCGGGTGCGCGCCAGCGGGATCGCCGTCGATCTTGGCCTGTCGGTCCGCGCGCTTGCACAGGGGCAGCCGCGCCAGGTGACCTTCTCGGATGGCAGCAGCGCGGCCTATGATCTGGTCGTGGGCGCCGATGGCATCTTTTCGGCGACCCGCGACATGCTGTTCCCCGGCCTGCCTGCGCCGAAATATGTGGGCCAGGTCTGCTGGCGGCTGATGACAGAACGCCATCCGCAGATCGACCGGCGCACCTATTTCCTGGGCGGGCCGTTGAAGGTGGGGATGAACCCGGTCTCGCCCGAGGGCATGTACATGTTCCTGCTGGAACCGGTGCCGCAGTTCCAGCGCCTGCCGGATGAGGCCCTGCCCGGACGGCTGGCCGAGTTGATGGCGCCCTATGGCGGCATCGTTGCCGATGTGCGCGACGCGATTACCGCCGGCTCCACCATCGTGGCCCGGCCGCTGGAAACCATTTTCCTGCCGGAACCCTGGTATCGTGACGGTGTCGTGCTGATCGGCGATGCCGCGCATGCCACGACACCGCAGCTTGCCTCGGGCGCCGGAATGGCGATGGAGGATGGCCTGGTTCTGGGCGAGGAAATCGCCCGCGCCGACAGCGTGGAGGCGGCGCTTGCCGCCTTCCAGGGCCGACGCTACGCCCGCTGCGCGACGGTGGTTGAAAATTCCCTGCAACTGGGGCGCCTGGAGCGGGCCTGCTCGACACCCGTCGAACAGATCCGCGTGGTCGAGGATGCCCTCAAGAAACTGAACGAGCCCTACTGATGTTCCTGACCGTCAACGACCATCTTCAGCACGTCATGATCGCTGGCCCCGAAGACGGGCCGGTGCTGGTGCTGCTGCATTCGCTGGGCACTTCGGGGCTGTTGTGGCAGGCGCAGGTGGCGCATTTCGCCCGCAGCCATCGGGTGATCTGCCCCGATTTCCGCGGCCATGGGCTCAGCGCCGAAAGCCGCGTTCCCCTGACCTGCGCGGATCTGGCCGGGGATGTCCTGGCCATCCTCGACCGGTTCGGGGTGAACAGCTTCGCGCTGGCGGGCTGTTCATTGGGCGGCGTGGTGGCGCAGATCGTGGCCGCCCGCGCGGGCCAGCGGGTCACGGGACTGGTGATCTTCGACAGCTATATCGCCAGCCTGAACCCGCCGATGTGGCGCGATCGGGCGGCCAAGGTTCGGGCCGACGGGCTGGCCTCGATTGCGGAAGGGGTGCTGAAGCTTTGGATCAGCCCCGCCGAGGCCGAGACGCCGGAAGGCGCCGGTTTGCGCCAGATCCTCGCCCGGGCCAGCAGCGAGGGCTATGCCGCCGCCTGCGACGCCCTGGCCGAGGTGGACAACCGCGCCATCGCCGGCAGCATCCTTTGCCCAACCATCGTTGCCTCGGGGTCCGAAGACCGTGCCGTGCCGCTGGCCGCCAGCCAGGCGCTGGCCGAGGCCATCTCTGGCGCATCGGTCGAAGTCATCGCGGGGGCGGGGCACATCCCGCTGCTGCATCACGCGGAAACCTGCTGCAGCCTGATCGGGCGCATCACCTGAACCAGACCGGATGGCGCGGCTTTCGGAGGGGCGGCCGCGTCAGAGCAAAGGGAGGAAACCTTGCACCACATTATCCCAGTCCTGTCGTCTGGTCCGACCGGACCGCACGGCAGCACCAGGCAGAAACCGGGGGAGGAAGGTCAATGAACGATCTGCGCGACCGTTTCACCGGCCGTTTGGAGGACCGCCGTTTCCTGACCGGCACAGGCCGCTATGTCGATGACATCACCTTGCCGCATCAGGCCCATATGGCGCTGGTGCTGTCGCCTTACGCCCATGCGGTGCTGCGCGGCATTGATACCGCCGAGGCCGAGGCGATGCCCGGCGTTCTGGCGGTGCTGACCGGCGCCGATGTGCTGGCAGACGGGCTTGGTCCGGTGCCGCCCTTCTTCATGCCGAAGATGTGGGGCGGGCCTGAAGGCTATGCCACGCTGCGCCCGATCCTGTGTACGGACAGGGTGCGCTGCGTCGGCGACCGTGTGGCCATCGTCATCGCGGAAACCCGCGATCAGGCCCGGCTTGCGGCGGAAATGGTGGCGGTGGACTATGACCCGCTGCCCGTCGTCACCAGCGCGCGCGCGGCGCTTGAAGGCGATGGCGTGCCGCTTTGGGAGGACAATCCGACCGGAAATCTGTCGTGCAGCCTGGAAATGGGCGACAAGGCCGCCACGGCCGCCGCCTTTGCCGCGGCCGATGTGACGCTGCACCGTCATTTCCTGACCCCGCGTCTGGCGCCCGCGTCGCTGGAGCCGCGGGGCTGTATCGGCCATTATGACGCCGGCGAGGATCGCTATACGCTGCATACCTCGTCGCAGGATCCGCATGGCTTCCGCGCGGTGATCGCCCGCAATGTGCTGAAATGCGCCGAAAGCCGCATTCGGGTGATCTCGCCCGATGTCGGCGGCGGTTTTGGTCTGAAAGCGCATATGCATCCCGAGGATGCGCTGGTGCTTTGGGCCTCGCGCCGCACCGGGCGGCCGGTGAAATGGATCGCGACCCGGTCCGAGGCGATGATGACCGACACCCAGGGCCGCGGCCAGGAGATCGAGGCCGAAATCGCGCTGAACCGCGATGGCAAGGTGCTGGCGGTGCGGGCGACCGCCTGGACGAATATGGGCGCCTATTTCTGGGGAACGGCGACACCGCCCTTCTATTTCGCGATGCAGCTGATCCCCAATGTCTATGATCTTGGGGCGGTTGATCTGACCAATCATGCCGTCTTCACCAATATCGCCCCGATGAGCGTCTATCGCGGCGCGGGCCGGCCCGAGGCGACGTTCGTGATGGAGCGGCTGATGGACGAGGCCGCCGCCGCCATCGGCATGGATCCGGTGGAGTTGCGCCTGAAGAACGTGATCGCCCCCGAGGCGATGCCGTTCAAGACCGCAACCGGCATGGTGTATGACAGCGGCGAATTCGCCAACATGATCCGCAAGGCGCGTGCCGCGGCGGATTGGGCGGGATTTCCCGCCCGCGCCGAGGCAAGCCGGGCGAAGGGGTTGCTTCGGGGCCGCTCGTTGATCTCGTATATCGAGGTTGCGGGGGTGATGAACGAAAGGATGGAACTGCGGTTCGAACCCGACGGAACCTTGACCATTCTGGCTGGCACCCATTCGCATGGGCAGGGGCATGCCACCGTCTTTACCGAACTGGTGGCGGACTGGTTGTCGATCCCGGCCGAAAGCATCCGCTATGTGCAGGGCGATACCGACAGGATCCTGGTCGGGCGCGGCACCTTCGCCGCCCGCTCGTCGATGCTGGGCGGCTCGGCGCTTTTGCGGGCGAAGGATGCGCTGATCGAGCGGGCAAAGGAAATGGCGGCCGTGGTGCTGCAGGCCGAGATCGCGGATATCGACTTCGAGCAGGGCATGCTGAAGGTCAGGGGCAGCAACAAGGCGCTGTCTCTCATCGAGGCGGCAAAGCTGTTCTATCTGCCCGCGGGCCCCGCGAACCTGCTGGGCATCGGGCTGACCGGCGCGGGCACGGCGGCGGGCAAGCCGGGCGCTGCGCCGAACTACCCCAATGGCTGCATGGTCTGCGAGGTCGAGGTGAACCCGAAAACCGGGGCGCTGACGATCGAGCGCTTTGTCGCCTTTGACGATGTGGGCCGGATCCTGAACGCCACGCTTTGCGAAGGGCAGATCCATGGCGGCATCGCGCAGGGGCTGGGTCAGGCCCTGCTGGAAGCGATGACCTATGACGAGGATGGCCAGCTCACCTCGGGCTCGTTCATGGATTACTGCATGCCCCGGGCCGAGCATATGCCCGCCGTCGATTCGTATCTGCTGGAGGTGCCCTGCGCCACCAATCCGCTGCAGGTGAAGGGCGTCGGCGAATCCGGCGCCATCGGGACGCCTGCCGCTTTGGTCAATGCGGTGATGGACGCCATCCGCCCGCTTGGCGTGACGTCCATCGACATGCCGGTCACTCAGGCCCGGCTGTGGCAAACGCTTCGGGATGCCGAGGCAGGAGTATAACATGGAACTGAGCGGAAACTTCACCGTGAACCGCCCCCGCGCCGAAGTCTGGGCTGCGCTGAACGATGCCGAAGTCCTGCGTGATGCCATCCCCGGCTGCGAAAGCCTTGATGTCTCGGAAGGCGGCTATGACGGCAAGATCGTGCTGAAGATCGGGCCGATCAAGGCCTCGTTTTCGGGCCGGGTCAACATCGCCGAAGCGGTCGAGAATGAACGCCTGACCCTGACGGGCGAAGGCAATGGCGGGATTGCCGGCTTCGCCAAGGGTGGCGCGACCGTCACGTTGACGGACACGCCCGAGGGCACCGAAGTGGTCTATTCCGCCGATGTGTCGATCGGCGGCAAGTTGGCCCAGCTGGGCAACCGGCTGATCGGTTCGACCGCACGGCAATTGGCCGGAAAGTTCTTTGACCGGCTGAACGAAACGCTTGCCCAGCCGCAGGAGCCGGTCAGATGAGGGATATTGTCCTGAACGTGAACGGCAAGACGCGCCATGCGCGGATCGAAGAGCGGACGCTTCTGGTCAGCCTGTTGCGCGACACGCTGGGTCTGACGGGCACGCATGTCGGCTGCGATACCTCGCAATGCGGGGCCTGTGTCGTCAGCATCGAGGGCGAGACGGTGAAATCCTGCAGCGTCCTTGCCGCGACCCTGCCCGATGGCACCGCGATTTCCACGATCGAAAGCCTTGCAACCTCCGATGCGCTGCATCCGATGCAGCAGGCCTTTTCCGAATGCCATGCCCTGCAATGCGGCTACTGCACGCCGGGTCTGGTGATCACGGCCATCGACATCGTGCGGAAGAACCCCGAAGGCCTGACCCCCGATCTGATCCGCAAAGAGCTGAAGGGCAATATCTGTCGCTGCACCGGCTATCTGAACATCATCCAGGCCATCATGCGGGGCGCGGCGGCGATGGGCGTGCCCACCCTGGCCGCCGAGGGAGAGGCGCAATGAACGAGTTCCAGATCATCCGCCCCGCCGCGCTTTCCGATGCCGTGGCGGCGTTCAACGACGCCGAGGAGGCGATGTATCTTTCGGGCGGCATGACGCTGATCCCGTCGATGAAGGCGCGCCTCGCGGCACCGCAACTGCTGATCGACCTGTCGGGCCTGCCCGAAATGCAGGGGATCAGCGATTCCGGCCTCAGCCTGCGCATCGGCGCCATGACCCGCTGGGCCGAGATCCTGCGCTCGGATGTGGTGGCCGGGGCCATTCCCGAGCTGGCGCGACTGGTCGGCCAGATCGCGGATCGGCATGTGCGCAACCGCGGCACCATCGGCGGCTCGATTGCCAATAATGACCCGGCGGCAGATTGCCCGGCTGCGGTTCTTGGCCTGGGCGCGACGCTGATCACCGACCGGCGCGAAATTGCGGCAGACGATTTCTATCTGGGTCTGTTCACAACCGCGCTGGAGGAAGACGAGATCCTGGTCGCCATTGATTTTCCGAAACCCCAGGCCGCAGCCTATGCCAAGCATCCGCATCCGGCTTCGGGCTATGCAGTGGCGGGGGTGATGGTGGCGCGCATGGCGCAGGGCTGGCGGGTGGCGGTGACTGGCGCGGGGGCGGATGGCGCGTTTCGCCTGACCGAGCTTGAAGCCGCATTGCAAAGCGGGCCGGTGGAAGCCGCCTTGGAAAAGATCGACGTCTCGGCAATTCAGGTTCTGAACGAACCGGCATTTCCTGCCGATTTCCGGCGCCAGCTGATCCTGTGGCTGGCGCGTGAAAGTCTGGGCCGACTGGCGGTGTGATGTCAGTTCTGCCGCGGCTGCGGCTGGGCGCGGCCGCGTTTTGCTTCTCGGTAGCGTTGCGGCGTGGTGCCGAAGCGCGCCTTGAACTGCCGGCCGAAATGCGCGGCGTCATTGAAGCCCCAGTCAAAGGCGATTGCCGAGACGGGCTTTTCCGCAAGCGCGGCGTTTTCCAGCTCTGCCCGCACGCGACCGAGCCGCTGGTCCCAGATCCAGCGCATCAGGGTCGTGCCGGTGCGCCCGAAAACCGAATGCACCTGCCGCACCGACAGGCCGACATCGGCGGCAATGCGCGAGCAGTCCAGATCGGGATCCGACAGGTTGCGCAGCGCGGCTTCCTGCACCCGGTTGAGCGTGCGGTCGCGCGACCAGCCCGCGTTGGACGCAAGCGGACGGTCGGTGACCATCGACACGGCAAGCAGGTTGGCCAGGCACCCGGCCATCCGGTGCATGATCTGCTCGGGCTGTTCCCAGGACATCGCGAAAATGCTGCCGATCATCTCGGCACAAAGCCGCCCCAGCCCCTGGTCGCAATCCAGCGCCGTGGCCGTATAAAGATCGCGCTCGGGAAAGATCGCCTGCCAGAAATGCGAGTCGAGATAGACCGAGCGGGTGCGGATCTCTTCGGTCATGATCTCGAAGGGCTGGGTCGTGTCGATAAAGAAGATCTGGTTCGGGCCGACATCGGTCAGGCGGGAATCCTGCCGGACCGTCGCGTAGCCCTCCATCTGGTAGGAAACCAGATAATTGTGCCCCGCCCGCCGCGACGGACGACCCGCCTGCAGCCGGGTATGATGCGCGGAAAAGCGGATGTCGGCCAGGCGCAGCCGCGACGAGACATAGCTCTTCTGGATCTCGCCGGCATAGGGTTGCGAGCCTTTGGGGCTAAGCTCGAAGCGGGTCTGAAGAAGGTCGTTCATCCCACGCTGAAAATCCATGCCCGAAGCCCGCAGCACCGGCGCGCCAGTCATTGTCTCCACCCCATCTCCCCCCGTCGCCATGGGGCTGCGCAGGCACCGCAGCCCCCTCACTTTAAAGAACACGGATCAGTGCGTCCAGTTGCCGCACCGGCACGAGAAGGAAAGTCACATGTCTTTGACCTGCATCATGGTGGCCCCGAATGGTGCCCGTCGCACCAAGGCGGATCATCCCGCCCTTCCCCTGACCCCCGAGGATCTGGCGCAAACGGCCAAGGCCTGTTTTCAGGCCGGGGCGGGCGCGATTCATCTTCATGTGCGCGACGCCGACGGGCGGCATTCTCTGGATCCGGTGGCCTATCGTGCGGCCATGGTGGCGGTGCGGCAGGCCTGTCCCGATATCGCGCGGCAGGTTACGACCGAGGCGGCGGGACTGTTCGACCTTGAGACCCAGATCGCCGCGGTTCGCGAGCTGAGGCCCGCGGCCATTTCTTTCTCGATCGCCGAACTGATGCGCGAGGGCACCGCCAAGGGCGAAGCCTTCCTGGCCTGGGCGGCAGGCGAACGGATCTCGACGCAGTTCATCCTGTACGACGCGGAACAGATCTCGCTGTTCGCGGGGCTGTGGCGGTCGGGGCGGCTGCATCTGTCTGCCGCGCCGCGGCTGATCCTTGTGGCGGGGCGCTATGCCGCGGATCAGAATTCCGACTTTGCCGATTTCGAGGCGCTTTATGCCGCGCTGCGGGCCGAGGGGCTGCATGAGCAATCGGTCTGGATGACCTGCGCCTTCGGTCGGGGCGAAATGGCCTGCCTTGCGCGCACCATCGAACTTGGGGGGCATGTGCGGGTCGGGTTCGAGAATGCCATTGTCGATGCCGAAGGGCGGCCCGCGCGCGACAATGCCGAACGGGTGGCGCTTGCCGCCGATCTGGTGCGCCGTCATGGTCGCCGCGTGGCCACTGGCGCCGAGGCCGCCGATATTCTGGGGATCCTGCGGCCGGACCCGGCCTTGGCCCCAAAGGCGTGATGCCGTGACCTTTTGTGGATTGCCGCGCCTTGGGGCGGAACGCCGCTGGGTGACGTCCTGCGCAGGTCAACGCGCGGTGGCCCGGCCGTCCTTCCGTCTACCGTTTCGCGCCAAGCTGTGCAAAAGATCGCAGGACATCAACGCAGGAAACAACGTGCAATGCTGCAATTCTCCTGTTCTGCCCGCGCTTTGGCGCTGATCCTTCCCTTGGCCGCCGCCGGTTGTGGCACAGCGCCGCCGCCCGAGCCGCCCATGCCGGCCGCGCCGGTCTTTGACCCGAATGTCGATGTGACGCCGGGCTTCAACGAACGCGAGCCCGACACCTGCAAGGCATCGGGGCTGCAATATCTGCTTGGCCAGCCCTCGACCGTCTTTGACACGATGACGCTGCCCGGGCCGCTGCGGGTGATCGCGCCGCATGAGGTCTACGATCAGGAAGAATATCGCTCGAACCGGATCGACGTGCGCATCAACGCGGCCGGGGCAATCACCTCGATCGGCTGCGGCTAAGCGCGGCAGCCAGACGCGGCGGCCAAACGCGGGGGGCGCGACCGGCGGCTTTCCGCGCCGGGGCAAGGGGGCGGGATGCATCCGGCCCGGGTTTCATGCGTTTATGCCGGATGGGGGCCGCGCAAGGGCCCCGCCTGCACAGGAGCGGACCATGACCCAGAAACTCATCCTCGCGGCCGGCATGGCGCTGGGCCTGTCGGCCTGCGTCGACCCCTCGCTGCCGCAACCCGAACCCGAACCCGATCCGAACGCCTGTGGCGCGGCGGATCTGCAATTCCTGGTCGGCCAGAAGCGCAGCGTGCTGGCGATGATGTCCCTGCCCGCCCCGGTGCGGGTGATCGAGCCGGGCATGGCGGTGACGATGGATTACAATGCCGATCGGCTGAACATCGAGCTGGACGAACAGAACCGGATCTCGCGCGTCTATTGCAGCTAGGGCCTGCGCGGAGCGAAAAAAACCCCGGCCGTCGCAGGCCGGGGGCAGGGGCATGACCCCTGGGGCGCCGCGCGGGCGCACCCAGGGGAATCAGCGGCTTACTTCATCACGCGATATTCGGTGTGGCAGTCCTTGCAGGCCGCGCCGATCGCACCCATGCTGGCCTTGATCGTGTCGGCCGAGCTGACATCGGCGGCCGCCGCGGCGGTTTTCAGCGTTTCGGCATCCTTCAGGAAATCGTCCCAGCTGGTCCAGATTTCGGGCTTGGCTTCCGAGGCCGGATCGGCCGCGCCTTCGGTGGCAAAGCTGGTGGGGATCTGCCCCGCCGCCTCGATCAGCTTCGCCTTGGCCGCTTGGGCGGCGGGGGCGTCATAGGCGGCCTTGCCGCCGGCCATGTCGCCCAGCACCTTCATCGCGCCGCCGATCTCTTTCATCGTGGTCTGGCGCATCACGGCATTCGGATCGGTGGCTTCGGCTTGGGCAAAGGCGGCGCCGGCGGCAAGCAGGGTTCCAAGCAGGATGGTACGGGCAAAGGCGGGAGAGAAAGTCATCAGTCTGGCTCCTTGGCTGGCGCTGAATGGGGCAATCGCGCGAAAGCTGGCAGAAAGGCGGCGGCAAGTCCTTTCACAGTCGCGTGAAACCCGCCGCCCGGGGCAGGCGCCCGCCTAGCGCAGCGCCTGCAGCACATCGGGGCTGGGATAGCCATCGGGCACCAGACCCTGGGCCTTCTGCCAGGCTTTCACGGCGGCGATGGTCTTGGGGCCGATCCGCCCATCGACGCCGCCCGTGTCATGGCCCAGCGCCACCAGCAGCGCCTGCAATTCGCGCCGTTCCTCGGCCGTCAGCGCGCGCCAGTGCCGCGGCCAGGGCGCGGCGATCGGCGCGCCGCCCTGCAGCCGGTCGGCCAGATGCCCGACCGCGATCACATAGGCATCGGCCAAGTTGTAATGCTCGATCACCTGGAAATTCGGAAAGATCAGGAAGGCGGGGCCGGTATGGCCGGCGGGCAGCAGGATGCTGGCCTCGGGCCCGTCGGGCAGGGCGCCGCCGGCCATGGGCCGCACGCCCAGATCGCGCCAACTGGCCACGGGCTTTTTCACCCGCTCGGTGGTCTGGTCATAGTCGAAGCCTTCGGGCAGCCGTACTTCCAGCCCCCAGGGCAGGCCCTTCTGCCAGCCCCATTTCGCCAGGTAATTCGCGGTCGAAGCCAGTGCATCGGCCGGGTCGTCGCCCCAGATGTCGCGCCGCCCGTCGCCGTCGAAATCCACCGCATAATCGGCCCAGCTGGAGGGCATGAACTGCGTATGCCCCATGGCCCCGGCCCAGGAGCCCAGCATGGCTTCGGGGGCCACATGCGCCGCATCCAGGATCTGCAGCGCCTGCAGAAGCTGGCCTTCGAAAAACGCCGCGCGCCGCCCGTCATAGGCCAGCGTCGCCAGCGCCGAGACGGTGGGCGTGTCGCCTCGCCAGGTGCCATAGGCGCTTTCCAGCCCCCAGATCGCGACGACGATTTCCTTCTCGACCCCGTATTGCGCCTCGATCCGGTCCAGCAGATCGGCGTTTTTGGCCAAGGCCTTGCGGCCCAAGGCCACCCGGTCGTCGGACACCGCCACATCCAGATAATCCCAGATCGTCTTGGTGAATTCGCTTTGCCGCCGGTCGCGCGCCACCACATCGGGCAGGTAATGCGCGCCGCGCATCGCCCCGTCATAGGTGGCGGCGGGGATGCCCTGGTCCAGCGCCTTGGCCCGGAACGCGATCACCCAGTCGCGGAACCCCGACTCGGACCCGTCTTCGCGCCCCTGTCCCAAGATCGTGCCCTCCGGGTCTTCCAAGGTCTGCGCCGCGACCGGGGCGGCGACCGGGGCGGCAAAGGCCAGGAACAGCCCCAGCGCCAAAGCCCTCACTTGCGCCTCCGCACCACCCGCCGTTTCGGCGCGCCGCCCGCTCCGCCGCGCCCCGGCACCTTGCCGCGGCTGCGCGCCGCGCGCCCCGAGGGCAGGGGGCGGGCGTCGATTTCCAGCAGCTCCAGCCGCAGCCCGCCGGTGACCGGCACCGCCTCGGCCAGGCGCACCGTCACCTTGGCGCCAATGCCGATCGTCAGCCCGGTATCGGCGCCCATGATCGTCTGGCTGGCCGCATCGAAATGAAAGAATTCGCGCCCCACATCGCGGATCGGAATCAGCCCGTCTGCCCCGCTGTCGTCCAGCTTCACGAACAGCCCGAACCGCTGCACGCCCGAGACGCGGCCGGTAAACGTTGCCCCCACCCGATCCGACAGATAGGCGGCCAGATAGCGGTCGACCGTATCGCGTTCGGCCGCCATGCTTCGGCGTTCGGCATCAGAAATCAGCTTGGCGGTTTCGTCCAGGTTCTCGATGTCGAAAGCCGACAACCCGTCCTCGCCCCAGCCATGGCCGCGGATCAGCGCGCGATGCACGATCAGGTCGGAATAGCGCCGGATGGGCGAGGTGAAATGCGCGTAATTCCGCAGCGCCAGGCCGAAATGGCCCAGATTCTGCGGCGCGTAATAGGCCTGGGTCATCGATCGCAGGGTCGAGATATTGATCAATTCGTCCTGGTCCGAGCCTTCGGCCTGCGCCAGAAGCCGGTTCAGATGCGCGGTCTTCAACACCTGCCCCTTGGCCAGCGTAAAGCCCGAGGCCTCGGCCACCTCGCGCAGCGCATCCAGCTTGTCGGGGCTGGGTTCTTCATGCACCCGGAACAGCAAAGGCTGTTTCAGGCGCTGCAATTCCTCGGCCGCGGCGACATTGGCCAGGACCATGAATTCCTCGATCAGCTTATGCGCATCGACCCGGTCCTTGAAGGCGACCGAGGTCACCTTGCCCTCGTCCGACAGCACGATCTGGCGTTCGGGCAGGTCCAGCTCCAAAGGCTGGCGCAGGGTGCGGGCACGTTTCAGCGCGGCATAGGCGCCGTAAAGTGGCCGGATGACCTGTTCCAGCAGCGGTTCGGTCTTGGCATCGGGGCTGCCATCCTGCGCGGTCTGGACCTGCACATATTCCAGCGACGCGCGCGACCGCATCACGCCCCTATGGAAGCGATGCGACAGCTTGGCGCCCGTGGCGTCGATCTGCATCCGCACTGCCAGACAGGGCCGGTCGACATGTTCGTGCAAGCTGCAAAGATCGCCCGACAGGACATCGGGCAGCATGGGCACGACCCGGTCGGGGAAATAGGTGGAATTGCCGCGCCGCCGCGCCTCGCGGTCCAAGGCGCCGCCGGGGCGCACATAGGCCGCCACATCGGCAATGGCGACCCAAAGGACATAGCCGCCCGGATTGCCGGCTTCGGTGTCGGGCTGGGCCAGCACCGCATCGTCGCGGTCGCGCGCATCGGCGGGGTCGATGGTGACCAGCGGCAGATCGCGCAGGTCTTCGCGATGGGCCATGGAAAAGGGCGGGGCGTTTTCCGCCTCGGCCATGGCGGCATCGGGGAAACGGTCGGGGATGCCGTGCTGGTGGATGGCGATCAGCGACACGGCGCGCGGGCCCGCCGGATCGCCCAGCCGCGCCACGATCCGCGCCTGCGGCAGGCCCAGACGGCGGGGCCCGGCCAGTTCGGCCTCGACCAACTCGCCGTCGCGGGCGCCCATGTCATCTGCGGATTTCACCCGCCATTCCTTGTCGACGCCCTTGTCGATCGACACGATCCGCCCGCCTTCGCTGCCCTTGCGGAAGACGCCCAAAAGTTTCAGCGGGTTCGAGCCGATCTGACGGATCAGCCGCGCCTCATAGACATAGTCGTCCAGATCGACCTTGGTCAGGCGGGCCAGGATGCGGTCGCCCTCGGCCAGGGCCGGATCGCCCTGTTTCGGCAGGATCAGGATCCGGCCGGCGTCCTTGTCGACGCCTTCTTCCATCGGCTCGGCGAACAGATCGCCGGCATCGTCGGGCTTCAGCACTTTCAGCAGCGCCACCGGCGGCAATTCGCCCTTCGGCCGGAAGCGGCGGGCCGATTTGGTGACGGTGCCCTCCTCCTCCAATTCGCGCAACAGCCGGCGCAGATCGGCGCGCTGGTCGCCTTTCAGGCCAAAGGCCTTGGCGATATCGCGTTTCGAAGACAGCCCCGGATTGTCCGAGAGCCATTGGCGGATCTGGTCTTTGGAAGGAAGCGGCACCATGGCGAAGCCGTAGCATGGCGCGCCCGGTACGGGAACCGGCGATTATGCGGCGCGCCCCGGGGCGCTGCCCCGGACCCCGGGATATTTGGACAGAGAGGAAGGCCATATCCCTTCGCATCGCTGCGGCCTTCCTCTCTGCAAAAATATCCCCGCCGGAGGCAGCCGACGGCGCCGGCCTCGCGCCTGCGTCAGAGGGGAAGCACCATGTCGCGATGCGGGATGCCGGCATCGTCATAGACCGGGCCATAGGCTTCGAAGCCCAGCGCCTGATAAAAGCCCAAAGCATGGGTCTGGGCGCCGAGCTTCACCTTCTCGATCCCCGGCATGCTGCGAAATTCGGCGATGGCGGCGCGGATCAGCGCGGCGCCGATGCCCTGGCCGCGATGGCTGGCCAGCACGCAGACCCGGCCGATCTTGCCCGTGCTGCCTTCAACCAGCAGCCGGGCCGAGCCGATGGGCCGGCCCGCTTCGCTGGCCAGAAGATGGATCGCGGCTTCGTCGCGATCGTCCAGCTCGTCGGCTTCCGAGACGCCCTGTTCCTCGATGAACACCGCCCGGCGCAGGGCGCGGCAGGCGGCGATGTCGCGGCTGGGGGCGATGGCGATCATGCGAAATAGTCGCGCAGGATGCGGCTGTAGACTGCCTTCAGCTGATGGATCTGCGCCACTTCCACCCGTTCGTCGACCTGATGCATGGTCTTGCCGACCAGGCCGAATTCGACGACCGGGCAGTGATCCTTGACGAAGCGCGCATCCGAAGTGCCGCCCGAGGTCGAATATTCCGGCGTCACCCCGGTTTCGGCGGCAACGGCAGCCCGCACCAGCGCCGAGAATTCGCCCGGCGGGGTCAGGAAGCTTTCGCCGGAAATCGACACTTTCACCGCGATCTGCACCCCGGTTTCCGCCTGCACCGCCGCGGCCTGATCGGTCAGCCACTGGGTCAGCGTGGCGCCGGAATGGGCATCGTTGAAGCGGATGTTCACCACGGCCGTGCCCTTGGCCGGGATCACATTGGTCGCGGGATTGCCGCAGTCGATGGTGGTGATCGCCAGCGTCGAGGCATCGAAATGCGCGGTGCCTTCGTCCAGCGGCTTTTCCTCCAGCCGCGCCATCAGCTTGACCAGCGCCGACATCGGGTTCTTGGCGCGATGGGGATAGGCGGAATGGCCCTGCACGCCCGTGGCCTGGAACCAGGCCGTCAGGCTGCCGCGGCGGCCGATCTTGATCATCTCGCCCATGGTGGCGGGGCAGGTCGGCTCGCCCACCAGGCAATGCGTCATCCGCTCGCCATTGGCGGCCATCCAGTCCAGCAGCGCCACGGTGCCGTCTTCGGCATCGGCCTCTTCATCGCCGGTGATGGTCAGCACCACCGCGCCATCGGGCGGGGTGGTGCGGACGAAATCCACCGCGGCCGCGACAAAGGCCGCGACGCCGGATTTCATGTCGGTCGCGCCGCGGCCATACATCCAGCCGTCGATCACCGCCGCCCCGAACGGGTCTTGCGTCCAGGCGGCGCGGTCGCCCACCGGGACCACATCGGTATGGCCGTTGAAGCCGAAGCTGCGGTTCGCGCCGCGCGCGCCCCAGCGGGCAAACAGGTTGGCGATGCCCCCCCGGTCCACCCGGGTGCAGGCAAAGCCCGCCGCGGAAAGTTCGCGCTCCAGAAGCTGCAGCGCCCCGCCCTCATCGGGGGTGACCGAGGGGCAGCGGATCAGCGCGGCGGTCAGGGCGACGGGATCGGTCTTCTGGGTCATCACGGGCTCCTTCTTGGGGCAAGTCGTAGCGGCCGGGCGGGGCCGGTGCAACCGCTGCGGCAGGACAGGTGACAGGCCGGGCATTTCGGCCTAGAATCACGGGCAAGACCCGTCTCAAGGCGGGCGAACCGCGGCTGAGGCGCCGCATCGGGCAAGCAAGGCGGATCGGGCGGGCGGGCATGTCGCCGGGCCGGTGCCGGAACAGGCGGATGAGACATGACCGGAAGGCGCAAGCAGGCCCGGGGGCAGGCGGCATGAGCGGCGGCTGGCTGATCCTGTCGGATCACGACATGTCGCGGGCCCCCCAGATGCCTGGGCCGCTGAGCCGCGGGGCGCTGGTCATGGAACTGGCCTGGCCCCTGCCCAGCGGCGTTCTGTTCGACTGGCAGGGCCGCGACCTGGGCCTGGCCTTCTCGCTGTTTCATCACCCCGAGGCGGGCCTGGGCCTGTGCTGGCGTGACGGCGCGGGGCTGAGCCGGCTGGTTCTGGCCGGCGCCCTGCGCTCGGACGCGGCGCGGGTGGCGCGGCTGACCTGGCGCTGGGACGGGCCGGGCAATGCCTGGCATCTGCGGCTGGATGGC
>NZ_JAICBZ010000041.1 GCF_020179405.1 Xinfangfangia pollutisoli
GCCGCGGGCAGGGGCGGGGCCGGCAGCGCCGCGGCAAAGGCCAGGGCACCTTCGGTCAGCGGCCCGTCGATCACCCGGTCGATCAGCCCCAGCTGCGCCGCGCGGGCACTGTCCAGCATCTGGCGTTCGGCGATCACCGGGATCGCCGCCTCAAGCCCGATCAGCCGCGGCAGCCGCTGCGTGCCGCCGGCGCCGGGAATGATGCCCAAAGTGACCTCGGGCAGGCCCAGGGTCGCCCCGGGCGCCGCAACCCGGAAGGCGCAGCCCAGCGCCAGTTCCAGCCCGCCGCCCAGCACCTGGCCATGCAGCGCCGCGATCCAGGGCTTGGCCGAGGTCTCGATCCGGGCGATCAGATCGGGAAGAACCGGGGCTTCGGGCGGCCGGTCGAATTCGGCGATATCGGCGCCGCCGATGAACAGCCGCCCCGCCCCGCGCAGCACCACGGCCGAGACCGAGGCGTCGCCCTCCAGCTGCTGGGCCAGGGCCAGAAGCTGGACGCGAATCGCGGTGCCAAGGGCGTTCACCGGCGGGTTGTCGATGGTCAGGACGGCGATGCTGCCGTGGCGGTCAAGCGAGACGGGCATGGGAACTTTCCGGGTGGGTTGGGGCAGGGAACAGATCAGGCGCGGGCGTTGGCCAGGCCGCGCTCCGTGCCGGGTGCAAGATCGCGGCAGGCGATCACGCCCTTGGCCTGCAGCGCCGCGATCCGGGCCGGATCAAGCCCCAGCACTTCGGCCAGAACGCTGCGCGTGTCTTCGCCCAGCAGCGGCGGCGCCTTCGCGGCGCGGCCCTGCTGCGCGGCCAGCCCCTGGGCGGGACGCACCAGCCGCACCGGGCCCAGTTCGGGATGCTGCAGCGTCTGCACCACGCCGCGTTCGACCACCGACTTCGCCGACAGCGCCTCGGCCACCGTTTTCACCGGCCCGGCCGGCACATCGGCGGCAAGGCAGGCCTGCAGCCAGTGGTCCGAGCTTCGGGTCGGCAGGATCTCTTGCAGGATGTCCAGCAGATCTTGCCGGTGCAGCGCCCGCTGATGCGAGGTCACGAAGCGCGGGTCCTGCGCCAGATCGGGGCGCTGGATCACCCTTTCGCAGAAATCGACGAACATGCGGTCATTGCCCACCGCCAGCGCGAAGGCGCCATCCGAGGCGGCGAACAGCTGATAGGGCACCACGGTCGGATGGGCATTGCCATAGCGTTCGGCCTGGACCCCGGCATTCAGATGGGCGGTGCCGACATTGATCAGCAGGTTCAGCGTCGAATCCAGCAGCGCCACGTCGATGAACTGGCCCTCGCCGGTGTCGCGGCGCTGATACAGCGCAGCCAGCACCGACTGGGTCGCCACCATGCCCGCCACGACATCGGTGAAGGCCACGCCCAGCCGGTTGGGCGGCCCGTCCGCCTGGCCGGTGATCGCCATCAGCCCGCTTTCGGCCTGCATGATGAAATCATAGCCGGGCCGCTTCGCCTCGGGCCCGGTCTGGCCATAGCCCGAGATCGAGCAATAGACGACGCCCGGGTTGATCCTGCGGATGTCCTGATAGCCGATGCCCAGCCGGTCGACCGTGCCGGCGCGGAAGTTTTCAACCACCACATCGGCGCGGGCGGCCAGATCCAGCACGATGGCCCGGCCTTCCGGGGCCTTCAGATCCAGGGCGACGCTGTGCTTGCCGCGATTGGCACACAGGTAATAGGTGCTGACGCCCTTGTAATTCGGCACCGACCAGGCGCGGGTATCGTCGCCGCCCTTGATGTTCTCGATCTTCCAGATCTCGGCGCCCATGTCGGCCAGGCTCATGGTTGTCCAGGGCCCGGCGAGGACCCGGGTCAGGTCCAGCACCTTGATGCCCTCCAGCGGCAGGGTCTGCATCGGTCTTCCTCTCCCTCTGTGCCCGTTCAGCCGGCCGCGGCCAGGCCCGTCTGGCGGGCGCTGGGAAAGTGGCAGGCGACGGCATGGCCCTGGTCGGTATCGGCCAGAGGCGGTTCCTTCTCGGCGCAAACGGCCTGTGCGATCGGGCAGCGCGTGCGGAAACGGCAGCCGGATGGCGGGTTCATCGGGCTTGGCACATCGCCCTTCAGCAAGATGCGCGTCCGGCTGCGTTCGCGTGGCGGATCGGCCAGCGGCACGGCCGACATCAGCGCCTGGGTGTAGGGATGCAGCGGCGCGGTATAGAGCCGGCGCTTGTCGGCCACCTCGACGATCTTGCCCAGATACATCACCGCCACCCGGTCCGAGATGTGCTGCACGACCGACAGGTCATGGGCGATGAACAGGAAGGCAGTTCCGAATTCGCGCTGGATGTCCTTCAGCAGGTTCAGCACGCCCGCCTGCACCGACACGTCCAGCGCCGAGACCGGCTCGTCCAGCACCAGAAGATCCGGGCGCAGGGCCAGCGCGCGGGCGATGACGACCCGCTGTCTTTGCCCGCCCGACAGGGCATGCGGATAGCGGTCGCCATGTTCGGGGTTCAGCCGCACCAGATCCAGCATCTCGGCCACGCGGCGCTTGCGCGCGGCAGGGTCCAGATCGCTGATGCGCAGCGGTTCGGCGATGTTCTCGGCCACCGTCATGCGCGGATGCAGCGAGCCATAGGGATCCTGGAACACCAGCTGGATCCGCCGCCGCAGCTGGCGCATCTCGGCCGGGGCCAGCGTGTTGATATCGGTGCCGCGGAACAGGGTCTGGCCGGCGCTCGGCTCGATCAGGCGCAGGATGCAGCGGCCGAGCGTCGATTTTCCGCAGCCGGATTCGCCCACCAGGCCCAGCGTCTCGCCCGGAGCCACGTCGAAGGACACCCCGGCCACGGCATTGACCTGGCCGATGTCGCGTTCGATCAGCAGCCCGCCCTTGACGGGAAAGCGCTTCACCAGATTGCGGACGGAAAGGATGGGATCGGGCGGGGTCATGCGGCGCTCTCCGGGGCCGAGAAGGCGAAATGGCAGGCGGCGCTGTGGTCGGGCAGATGGCGGACGGGCGGCGTTTCGCGCCGGCAGATGTCCTGGGCCACGACGCAGCGCGGGTTGAAGGGGCAGCCTTCCGGCAGGCGGCCCAGCGCGGGCGGCGTGCCGTCGATGGAAAACAGCCGGTCCTTCTCGACCGTCATGTCCGGGATCGAGGCGATCAGCCCGCGGGTGTAGGGGTGGCCCGGGCGGGCGAACAGATCGTCGACCCCGGCCTGTTCCACCACCTGCCCGGCATAGACCACCGCCACCCGGTCGGCATGGCCGGCCAGCACGCCCAGATCATGGGTGATCAGGATCAGCCCCAGCTTCAGCCGCGCCTGCAGATCGGCCAGAACCTCCATGATCTGCGCCTGCACCGTCACGTCCAGCGCCGTTGTCGGCTCGTCGGCGATCAGCAGGTCGGGGTCATTGGCCACCGCCATCGCGATCATCACCCGCTGCCGCATCCCGCCCGAGAATTCATGCGGATATTGCTGCAGCCGCCGGTCGGGCTGCGGAATGGTGACCAGCGCCAGCAGATCCTTCGCCCGGTCCAGCGCCGCGCGCTTCGACAGATCGGGATTGTGCAGCCGCACCGCCTCGGCGATCTGGGCGCCCACGGTCATCACCGGGTTCAGCGAGGACAGCGGATCCTGGAAGATCATCGCGATGCGCGCGCCGCGCAGGGCGCGCAGCTCGCGGCGCGGCAGGCCCACCAGCTCGCGCCCCTTGAACTTCACCGACCCGGTCACCCGCGCGCCTTCGGGCTGCAGACCCAGCGCAGCCAGCATGCCGACCGATTTGCCCGAGCCGGATTCGCCCACGATTCCCAGCACTTCGCCATGGTCGACCTGCAGGCTTACGCCCCGCACCGCTTCGGAATAAAAGCCGTTCCGGCCGAAGGCCACGCGCAGATCGCGCACCTCGAACAGGGGGGGATGCGCGCTCATTTGGACCTCGGATCGAAATAGTCGTGCAGGCCGTCGCCGATGAAGTTGAAGCCCAGGACGATGGTCAGGATCGCCAGGCCCGGGCCCAGCGCGACCCACCAGGAATAGAATTGCGACGCCCCGTCCGAGATCATCGAGCCCCAT
Source organism: Xinfangfangia pollutisoli (assembly GCF_020179405.1). GTDB lineage: Bacteria > Pseudomonadota > Alphaproteobacteria > Rhodobacterales > Rhodobacteraceae > Pseudogemmobacter > Pseudogemmobacter pollutisoli. The sequence goes on from NZ_JAICBZ010000041.1 coordinate 4,038, forward strand.
TCCGGGGTCGGCGGCGTGGCCCCCAGCCCGATGAAGGACAGCGAGGCGGCCAGCAGGATGACCTGGCCCAGATCCATGGTCGCGCTGATCAGCACCGGCGTCCAGCACAGCGGCAGGATATGCTTGGTCAACACCCGCGACCGGGTGGCGCCCGAGGCGATGGCCGCCTCGACATGTTCACGTTCGCGCACTTCCAGCACCTGGGCGCGCATCAGCCGCGCATAGACCGGCCACCAGACGATCACCATGGCGACGGTCGCATTTTCAAGCCCCGGCCCCAGCGAGGCGGCAACGGCCATGGCCAGAAGCATCGGCGGAAAGGACAGGGTGATGTCGACCAGCCGCATGATCACCGTATCGACGAAGCCGCCGATGAAGCCGGCCAGCGCCCCCAGAACGGCGCCGATCGCCACGGCAACGGCGACGACGGTCACCGCGATCGGGATGGAATGGCGCGCGCCGTGCAACACCCGGCTCAGCACGTCGCGGCCCAGGGCATCGGTGCCCAGAAGATGCTCCCAGCTGGGCGGCTGCAGACGGCGCCCGACCATGTCAAGCGGGGCGAAGCCCGACATCCAGGGTGCCGCGACCGTGGCGACAAGCCAGAACAGGATCAGCGCGATGCCGACGATCAGCGGGGCGGTCAGCCAGCGCGGGCGCGAGATCCGGCGAGGGGAAGGGATGGCGGTCATGGATCAGCCGAGCCTCACGCGGGGGTTGGCGACGACATAGGCGATGTCGGTCAGCAGGTTGGTGACAAGGAAGACGACGCCGCCCACGATGGTGACGCCGATGATGGCCGGAAAATCCAGGCCGCGCGCCGCATCGACGGCATAAGAGCCCATGCCCGGCCAGGAGAAGATCGTCTCGGTCAGCACGGCGCCGGTCAGCAGATAGGCGAAGGAATAGCCGATGACCGTCAGCGTCGGCACCATGGTGTTGCGCAGCGCATGGCGGATCACCACGCGGAACTCTCCGGCGCCCTTGGCGCGCGCGGTCAGGATGAATTCGCGCGACAGGATCTCAAGCATATTGGCGCGGACCAGGCGCGAAATCGTGCCGGCCACCGCCCAGCCCAGCACGAAGGCGGGCAGGATCAGATGCCAGACCGCATCCAGGAACAGGCGGAGATTGCCGGCAAGCAGCGTGTCGATGGTCATGAAGCCGGTCACCAAGGGGGGCGGTGTCGCCCGCGCATCCAGCCGTCCGGGCCCGGGCAGCACGCCCCATTGCACCGAAAAGACGTAAAGCAGCGCCAGGCCCAGCCAGAAGACCGGGATGGACGAGCCGAACAGCGCGAAGACCCGGGCGGCGTGGTCGATCACCGTATTGCGGAAATAGGCGGCCAGCACGCCCAGGCTGATGCCGATCGTCGCGCCCACGACCATGGCCGCCATCACCAGTTCCATCGTCGCGGGCAGGCGGTACAGCACATCCTGCGCCACCGGCCGGCGGGTGATGAAAGAGGTGCCCATGTCGCCGGTCAGCAGATTGCCGACATAGATGACGTAGCGTTCCGGCAGGCTGCGATCGAGGCCCCATTTCGCCTTGGCCGCCGCCACGATCTCGGGGTTGTTCATCTGCCGGTCCGACACGATGGCGGTCAGCGGATCGCCCTTGGTGACGCTGGTCAGCAGGAAGGCCAGGGTCACGATCCCCAGCACCAGGAACGGCATCGCGATCAGGCGGCGCAGGATATAGCGGGTCATTTGGCCTGGATTTCCTCGTCTTGCAGGTTGGTTCCGCCGTCTTGTGACGGTTACTATTGACAGCCGGCAGCCAAGTCGTCAACATAATTGAAATTAAGTTTCAAATATTAGCGCCAGCCGGAAAACACGCCGAAGAAAGTAAGATCGGGGAAAAAGATGCGGAAAAGGGCGCTGCCTGTAGACGGAACCGAGCCGATCGAGGCCAGCAATCCTGCGGCCTCGCTGACCCGCGGGCTAGAGATCCTGCGGTCCTTCACCGCCAGTGATTCGACCCTGGGCAATCAGGAACTGATCGAGCGGACGGGCCTGCCCAAGGCCACGGTGTCGCGGCTGACCGCCACGCTGGTGGCGCTGGGCTATCTGCATTACGACACCCAGCTTGGCCGCTACAGCATCGGTCCTGCGACCGTGTCGCTGGGCTATTCCGCGCTCAGCTCCAGCGCGGTGGTGCAGATGGCGCAGCCGATCCTGCAGGATCTGGCCGATCGCTCGGGCGTTGCCACGGCTTTGGGCACGCGCGACGGGCTGGAGATGGTCTATCTGGCCAACTATCGCTCGCAAAGCCCGGTCTCGCTGCGGCTGAATGTCGGGTCGCGCCTGCCGATCTGGCGCACGGCGATGGGGCTTGCCTATCTGGCCGAGATGCGGACCGAGGCCCGCGACGAGGTGGTGGCCCAGATCGTCGCCCGCGCGCCCGATCAGGAAGCGCGGCTGCGCGCGACGCTGGACGAGGCGCTGGAAAGTTATGCAACGCTGGGTTTCGTGGCCACGTTCGGCACCTGGTACAGCTATATCAACGCGGTCGGCATCGCCTTCCGCCCGACCGATGGCTCGCCGCTGGTCGCCATCACCTGCGGCGGCATTGTCGACATCATCCCGCGCGAGGTGTGCCTGTCGCGCGTGGGCCCCGATCTGGTTCATGCCGCGGCCCGGCTGCGCGCCCGGCTGAACGGCGACCCCAATCCCGTTCCCGCCCCCTAGGCCTCAGCGCCGCTTCGCCCGGCAACCAAGGACATGCCCATGCCGCTTCCCGTTCTTTACCCGAAGGTCAGCCTTGAAATGGAAACCGGCCGGATCGCGCGCTGGCTGGTCGCCGATGGCGAAACCGTCAGCGCCGGTCAGGTGATCTTCGAGATCGACAATGACAAGGCCGCGGTCGAGGTCGAGGCGCCGGGGGCCGGGGTGCTGCGCCATCTGGTGGCCGAAGGCGCCGAGGTCGATGTGGGGGCCGAGGTCGCCCGGATCGCGGCGCCCGCCGAAGCCGGGGCCGGGGCTGGGGCCGATGCGCCGACGCCGGCCGCCCGGGCTGTCGCGGCGCCCGTCGCGGCGCGCCCGGCCCCGCAGGTTTCCCCCGCGCCGGTGCCGGCGGCGCGGGCGCAGATGCCCAACCCCACGCCCCTGGCCCGCCGCATCGCGCGCGAGAAGGGGCTGGACCTGTCGGGTCTGCCCGGCACCGGGCCGCGCGGACGGGTGCAAAAGGCCGATGTGCTGGCGCTGCTGTCGTCGATCGCCGCCGCGCCGGTTGCTCCGGCAGCCGGCCCCAGACCTGCCGCGGGGGCACAGCCGGGCGGGCAGCTGAACGCGGCCTGGCTGCGCCGGGGCACGGGAATGCCGGTCGTGCTGCTGCATGGCTACAGCGCCGATCTGAACAACTGGCGCGGTCTTTTCGCCGGGACGCCGGCCGCCTTTCCGGTGCTGGCGCTGGATCTGCCCGCCCATGGTGCCTCGCCCCGGGCGGTGCCGGCCGATGCCGATGCGCTGTGCGCCCAGGTCGAGGCGACGCTGGCCGGCCTGGTCGAGGGGCCGCTGGTGCTGGCGGGCCATTCCTTCGGTGGTGCGGTGGCGGCCCGGCTGGCGGCGCGCGGCGGGCTGGACCTGCGCGGGCTGTGCCTGTTCGCGCCGGCGGGTCTGGGCCCCGAGATCGACGAAAGCTTCACCCGCGGCATCCTGCGCGCCCGCAGCGCCGCCAGCCTGCGCCCCTGGCTGGAACGGCTGGTCCATGACCCCGCCACGATTTCCGATGCATTCGTGACCGCCGTCGCCGCCCAGCGGCAGGACGAGGGGCTGACGGCGGCAATGGCGGCTTTCGCCGAGCGCTTCTTCCCGGATGGCACGCAGATCCTGTCGATCAAGGCGGATCTGGCCCGGTTGCGGGTGCCGGCCCGGGTGATCTTCGGGCGGCAGGACCGGATCCTGCCCTTCGGCGCGACCCGCGATCTGCCGGCGACGGTCGGGCTGCATGCTGTGGACGGGTGCGGTCACCTGCCGCATCTGGAACATCCCGAACTGGCGCTGCGGCTGCTGGCCGAGCTGTGGCGCAGCGCGGGCTGAGGATGAAAAACGGGCGCCGCGGCGCCCGTTTCCGTGCCGCGAAGGGACCCGCGCTCAGCGGGTCTTTTGCTGGCCGTAGCTGCGATAGCGCGCGGCGACTTCGATCATGTCGTCGGGGCCCAGCAGCGCCGGCGCGCCGGCGGCGCATGCCAGCAGGTATTGCCGCGCCAGGGTTTCCAGCTTGTCGGCCCGCGACAGCGCCGCGGTCAGATCGGCGCCCAGCGCCACCATGCCGTGATTGGCCATCAGGCAGGCGGTGAAACCGTCATCCAGGGTTTCGGCCACCGCCTCGGCCAGCGCCAGGCTGCCGAAACAGGCATAGGGCGCGCAGGGCACCGTCGTGCCGCCGAAGCCCGCGACCATGTAGTGAAACGGCGGAATCGCCTGACGGAGGCAGGACAGCGCCACGCAATGATCGGGATGGGCATGGACCACCGCCCCCGCATCCGGGCGCGCGGCATAGATCCGGGCATGGATCGCCCATTCGGATGACGGCGTCCAGTCGCCCGACCAGCCGCCGTCCAGATCCATGACCACGATCTGCTCGGGGCGCATCTTGTCGGGCGTGATGCCGGTTGGCGTGATCAGCATGCCCGCGCCATGGCGCAGGCTGAAATTCCCCACCGTGCCGCTGTTCAGCCCCAGCCGGACCGAGTCCAGTGCCGCTGCGACCAGCGCCGCGCGGGCCTCGTCTTCATTCATCCGCATTGCGTGCCTTCTCCATGGCGGATCGCCTGCAGCAGGATATCGGCCCCGCCCAGCTTTCCGGGTTTCAGATACAACCAGACCGGCCCGTCCGCATCGGCCAGGCATTCGCCCAGGCCGAGCGGCCCTTCCGGCAGGGCCCGTGCCGCCGCAAGGCCCAGCGCCGCCACCACCGCGCCCGAGGTCTCGCCGCCCGAAACGGCAAAGCGGCGGTGGCCGCGCGCCTGCAGGCCGCGGGCGACCTGCGCCAGCAGATCCTCGGCCCGGCGCGCCGCCGCCGAGGCGCCCAGCGCGCCCTGGCTGCGCGCCAGACCTTCGGCATCGGTCGCGGTCGAGATGGCGAAAGACCCGCCCTGCCGCGCCGCCCAGTCCAGCGCCTCGGTCACCAGCGCCCGGGGCGGGCGCGGATCCAGCAGATCCAGCGTCAGAACCGGATGTTCCAGCGCCGCCAGCTGGCCCATCACCACCGGCCCGGTGCTGCCGGCCAGAACCGCGACCGGGCCCGAAGGCGGGGCGGCGGGCAGGGGCACCGCGCGCGGCGGGCAGAGCCGTTCGGCAAGACCGACGATCAGTGGATCGCTGGCCACCACCGGCAGATCCAGCGCCGCCGCCAGATCGGCGGTCACGGTCACGTCATCGTCGTCCGAGGCATCGAACAGCACATGGCCTGCGCCCTCGGCCGCCAGCCGCGCCAGCGCTGCTTCGGCCGTGGCCCGGCCCTGGTGCAGGGTCAGATGGCCGACCAGCCCGACCTTATGCGGGGTCTGGCGGCCCAGGAACCGCACCAGATCGGGGTCTTCCATCGGGGTCAGCGGATCAAGCCGCTTGATCGAATCGGTCACCAGCCGGTTGCGGTAGAACAGATAGCCCTGATGCACCGTCGCGCCAAAGCGCGGGAAGCCCGCGCTCATCAGCACCGGCCGCCGGCCGCTGCGCTCGGCCAGGTAATCGGCCGCCGGGCCGATATTGCCCCGTGCGGTGGAATCGAAACTGGCGCAGGCCTTGTAGGCAAGGCGCCCGCAGCCCGCGCCGGTCAGCGCCAGATCCCAGTCGGCGATCTCGGCCAGCGCCGCATCCAGCGGCACGGTGCGGCTGCGCGCCGCGGCAATCAGCGCCGCCGCGCCAAAGCTGCCGTCCGCGCCATCGGGCCGGAACAGGACGGCGCAGCAGATGCCGTGCCCTTCCAGCATGCCGGCCACCATCACGGCGCCGGTGAAATCATCGGCGATGATGCCAAGCGCAGGCTGTGCGGATTGCATGGTCATCGGTCACCCCTGAGCGCACATGTCGCGCGCGATGATGATCTGCTGGATCTGCGACGTTCCTTCGTACAGACGGAACAGCCGCACGTCGCGGTAGAAATGCTCGACCGGGTAGTCTTCCATATAGCCCGCGCCACCATGGATCTGCACCGCCCGGTCGGCCACGCGCCCCACCATTTCCGAGCAGAACAGCTTGCAGGACGCCGCCTCGCGGATGATCCGCTCGCCGCTGTCACAGCGCCGCGCGGCGTCGATCACCATGCAGCGCCCGGCATAGGTTTCGGTCGCGCAATCGGCCAGCATGGCCTGGATCAGCTGGTGGTCGCAGATCCGTTTGCCGAATTGCACCCGCTGGGTGGCAAAGCCCGTCGCCTCGTCGCAGAGGCGCTGCGCCTGGCCGACGCAGAAGGCCGCGATATGCAGCCGGCCGCGGTTCAGCACCTTCATCGCGGTCTTGAAGCCCAGGCCCTCGACCCCGCCGATCACCGCATCGGCCGGGATCCGGCAATTGTCCAGGATCACGTCGCAGGTCTTGGTGCCGCGCTGACCCATCTTGCGGTCGGGCGGGCCCAGGGTCAGGCCCGGGCTGTCGGCCGGCACCAGAAAGGCGGTCACGCCCGCGGGGCCCGGCCCGCCGGTGCGGGCCATCAGGGTAAAGACATTGGCAACCGGCGCATTGGTGATGAAGCGCTTGGTCCCGTTCAGGATATACTGGTCGCCATCGCGCCGGGCGGTGGTCTTGACCGATCCGGCATCCGATCCGACATCCGGCTCGGTCAGGGCAAAGGCCCCGATCACCTCGCCCGAGGCCAGGCGCGGCAGCCAGTATTGCTTCTGCGCCTCGGTTCCGTCGGCGATGATCCCCTGCGCGCCGATGCCGTTATTGGTGCCGAAGACCGACCGGAAGGCGGCCGAGGTATAGCCCAGCTCAAGCGCCACCAGCACCTCTTCCTCGACCGTCAGGCCAAGCCCGCCATAGGCTTCGGGAATCGACAGGCCGAACAGGCCAAGCGCCCGCATCTCGTCGATGATCGCGGGCGGGATGGCGTTGCTCTGTTCCACCGCGGCTTCGGCGGGAACCAGGCGTTCGCGCACGAAACGGCGGATGGTTTCCACAAGCCCTGCAAGGACTTCTGCATCTCGAATCATCGGTCGTCTTGCCCTTTGTCACCAGGGTGAACCCGGCGTGAAGATTTCTGTTGCGCGAAAAGGCTGGCACGGCTTAATGTTCGGTTCAAGCGAAAACGGAATTAATTTCCACAAAAGCGAATCCCACCCCGGCAGGGCCGGGGCCAGGGATCACAGAAGGACTGAAGATGCCGCACCGGATTCCGCTTTCTCCCATGGCACCGTGGTTTCGGCTGGAAGCGGATCTCGCCGATTGGCAGGCCGAAAAGCCGGCTGATCTGGTGCATTGGTACGGCCAGATGCTGCTGATCCGCCGCTTCGAGGAAAAGCTGCTGGAGCTTGAGAAGGCCGGGCTGATCCACGGCCCCGCGCATGCCTCGATCGGGCAAGAGGCCGGCGCCGTGGGCGCGATGTCCTGTCTCGGGGCCGAAGACCGGATCAACGGCACCCACCGCGCCCATCATCAGGTGCTGCTGAAGCTGGTCAATGCGGTCACGCCCGCCGGCTTCGACGTGCTGAACGACGATTTCACCGCCGAGATGGACGCGGCGCTGCACCGTTTCATGGCCGAGATCATGGGCCTGGAGCTGGGCTATTGCGGCGGCCGCGGCGGGTCGATGCACATGCGCCATGCCGCGGCCGGAATCATGGGCACCTCGGCCATCGTGGGCGGCAACCCGCCGCATGCCGTGGGCTATGCGCTGGCCGACAAGATGCTGGGCCGCGATCAGGTTTCGGTCGCCTTCTTCGGCGATGGCGCGGCGCAGAACGGCGCCAGCTACGAGGCGATGAACATCGCCGCCGCACAGGGCGTGCCGACGATCTTCTTCATCGAGAACAATCTTTACGGCGTCGCGACCCGGCTGACCGAGATCACCCGGGAAAGCCGCATCTCGTCACGCGGGGCGATGTTCGGCATCCCCTCGATCGAGGTTGACGGGATGGATGTGGTGGCGGTTCACAACGCCATGGCCGAAGCTCGTCGCATCATCGCGGCCGAAGGCGGGCCGGTGGTGATCGAGGCGCTGCTTTATCGCCATTTCCACCAGTCGGGCAGCCGCAAGGGCAGCGATTTCGGCTATCGTCCGACCGAGGAAGAGGCCGAATGGCTGGCGCGCGACCCGGTGACGACCACCGCGGCGCGGCTGCGCGAGATGGGGATCCTCAGCGCCGAACATCTGGCGCAGATCGACAGCGCGGTGACCGGCCGGGTCGCGGCGGCGGCGGCGAAGCTGACCGAAACCGTGCCGGGCGGCAATGCGCTGCGCATCCCGGATGCGCTTTGGCCCGATCCGGCCTCGCGCGATGTGGGGATCCTGGGCGATCTGTCCGAACTGGCCGACAGCCGGATCGTCGATCATGCCGACCGGGCGGGGCGGCCGACCGAGCGGGTGAAATTCGTCACCGCCGCCTCCGAGACGCTGGCCGCGGCGATGGACCGCGATCCGCGCATCATCGTGATGGGCGAGGATGTCCACCAGATGCGCGGCGGGGTGTCGGGCTTTACCAAGGGGGCGCTGGAACGCTGGCCGGGCCGGGTTCTGCCGATGCCGATTGCCGAGAACGGCTTTACCGGCGTGGCGCTGGGCGCGGCGCTGAACGGGCTGCGCCCGGTGGTCGAGATCATGTTCGGCGACTTCTGCTTTACCGCCGCCGACCAGATCGCCCATGGCGCGGGCAAGGTGCGGCACATGTTCGGCTCGGGCTTTCCGGTGCCGCTGGTCATGCGGGTGCGCGTCTCGCCGCATACCGGCTATGGCTCGCAGCATTCCACCGATCCCTCGGCGCTGTTCGGCCTGTTCCCCGGCTGGCGCATCGTCAGCCCAACCACGGCGCATGACTATATCGGCCAGATGAATGCCGCGCTGCGCTGCGACGATCCGGTGGTGATCATCGAGCATACCGAATTCTACCAGCGCGAATTCGAAGTGCCCGCCGGTGACCGCGATTTCATCATTCCCTTCGGCAAGGCCCATTGCGTGCGGCCCGGCACGGCCTGCACGGTTCTGGCCACCTCGGCCATGGTCGGCCAGGCGGTCAAGGCGGCCGAACAGACGGGGGTCGACGCCGAGGTGATCGACCTGCGCAACCTCGACCATCACGGCATCGACTGGGAGATGATCGGCGCCTCGATCGACCGCACGGGCCGGGTGATCATCGCCGAACAGACCGCCCGCAGCATGTCGATGGGCGCAACCTGGGCCGATGGCATCCAGGCGCGCTTCTTCGACAGTCTGGATCACGAAATCCTGCGCGTGACGGGCGGGCTTGCTGCGCCCACCGTCTCGGCAGTGCTGAATCGCGCCGCCCTGGCTTCGGCGGCGGATCTTGGCGAAGCGCTGCTTCGCATCACGGCCAACTAAAAAAACGGATCGAATCAGGTCCACCAACAGGAGAAGGTCACATGCTATTCAAAGGTTTGGTTCCAAGGGCCGGCATTCTGTCGCTTGCGGTCGCTGCGGCCGCGTTCGGCATGATCGCGCCGCCGGCAAAGGCCGAGGAGAAGGCGCTGGTCATCGCCCGCGACCTTGACATCAACGCGCTCGACCCGGCGCGGGTCTGGTGCGACACCTGCCAGATCTATGCCACCTCGGTCTATGAACAGCTGGTCACGCTGGACAAGGACAACAAGCTGCAGCCGCTGCTGGCCGCCAGCTGGACGGTCAACCCCGAACAGACGGTCTTCACCTTCACCCTGGACCCGGCGGCGAAATTCTCGGACGGCTCGCCGGTCGAGGCGAAGGATGTGAAATGGTCCTTCGAGCGGCTGAAGAACATCAAGGGCAATGCGGCCTTCATCGCCGACCCGATCAGCCATATCGACACGCCCGATGCGCAGACCGTGGTGATCACCCTGACCGCGGCCAATTCGGAATTCCTGAACCAGGTCGCCGCGGGCTTTCTGGGCGTGATCAACAGCGATGTGGCGGCCGAAAACGGTGCCCTTGCCGATGAGACGGCGGCCGAGAAGGACACGTCCGAGACCTGGTTCCTGTCGCATTCTGTCGGCAGCGGCCCCTTCGTGCTGGCCAATTACGAGCCGAACGCCGAATTGCGGCTGAAGCGGAACGAAAACTACTGGCGCGCCAAGCCCGCGGTGCCCGAGGTGATCTTCCGCCAGGTGAAGGATGCGGTCGCGCAGGCGCAGATGCTGCAATCGGGCGAAGTCGACATCGCCATGCAGATCGACCCCGAAACCGCCAAATCGCTGGAAGGCTCGGATGCGGTGGTGGAACGGGTGCCCTCCTACAACTTCATCTACATCGCGCTGTCGCCGGGGGCGAAGGCCACGCCCATCGACATGACGCCCGACGTGCGCGAGGCGATTTCGATCGCGATCGATCGCACCGCGCTGATCGACTTCACCCTGGGCGGCGACGGGCGCGCGCTGGCGGCACCGATCCCGCTGGGCTTCCCCGGTGGCGATGGCCATCAGGTGCCCGAATACAATCCCGACAAGGCGAAAGAGATTCTGGCGGCGGCGGGGCTTGAGGCGGGTTTCACCCTGCAGACCATCTATCCCGACCTGAACGTCTATGGGGTGGATTTCAACCTGATGATGCAGAAGATCCAGCAGGATCTGGCCAAGGTCGGCATCGCGCTGGACCTGCAGCCGGTGCCCTTCGCCAACTGGCGTGAAATCGCGAATGGCGACCATATCCCGCTGACTGCGGTGTTCTTCGCCCCCGATTTCTTCGGCAGTTCGCAATATCTGGACGTGTTCGGCATGCAGGACGGCTCGGTCTGGGCCAAGCGCGCCGGGGGCGACAAGGACCCGACGCTGATCAACCCGCGGGCGGGTGAGCTGAAGGCGGCGGCGCTTGCGGCCGCGACCCCGGACGAGGCCGAGAAGCTGTGGTTCGAAGCCGCGGAAGAGATGATCAAGAACCGCATCATCATTCCGATGGTCAGCCCCGACCTGATCCTGGCCTATGGCCCGCATGTGAAGGGCGTGCGCTACAGCGCCTGCTGCAACCTGCCGCTGGCCGAAATCAGCAACTGATCCTGCGGGGGGCGCCTTCCGGGCGCTCCCTTTCCCATGCCCGTCAGAGAGACACCCATGACAGCCCTTCTCGGCAATTCCCGCGACCTCGCCCTGCAAGCCCGGGCGCAGCAGGTCATCCCCAATGGCATGTGGGGCCATATGGCCACCCGGGCCATCGCGCCCGGCTATCCGCAATTCTTCTCGCGCTCGGACGGCTGCCGGGTCTGGGATGCCGATGGCAATGACTATATCGACTTCATGTGTGCCTGGGGGCCGAACCTGCTGGGCTACCATCATCAGCAGGTCGATGCGGCGGCGCTGGCGCAGTTGCAGGCGGTCGATTCCGGCAATGGCCCGACCGAGGCGCTGGTCGAACTGGCCGAGCTGATGACCGCGACGGTCGACCATGCCGACTGGTGCCTGTTCCAGAAGAACGGCACCGATGCCACGACGGTCTGCGTCACCATCGCCCGCGCCGCCACTGGCAAGCGCAAGGTGGTGATGGCAAAGGGCGCCTATCACGGCGCGGTGCCCTGGTGTTCGCCCTCGGTCGTGGGCGTCACCGCCGAGGACCGGGCCCATCTGATCGCATTCGACTGGGGCGACAGCGCCAGCCTTGAGGCCGCCGTGGCCCAGGCCGGCGACGATCTGGCCGCGATCATCCTGACCGCCTTCCGCCACGATGTGGGGCGCGATCAGGAACTGCCCAGCCAGGCCTTCCTGCAGTCGGCCCGCGCCCTGTGCGACCGGACCGGCGCCTTGCTGATCTGCGACGATGTGCGGGCCGGCTTCCGGCTCGATTTGCGCGGCAGCTGGGCGCCCCTGGGCGTGAAGCCCGACCTTGCCGCCTATTCCAAGGCCATCGCCAATGGCTGGCCGCTGGCGGCGGTCGCCGGGGCCGACCGGGCGCGCGAGGGGGCGGCGAAGATCTTCACCACCGGATCCTTCTGGTATGGCGCCGCGGCGATGGCGGCCGGTGCCGCCACGATCCGCATCCTGCGCGAAACCGATGCGCTGGCCCATATCGAAGCCATGGGCAACCGCCTGCGCAAGGGCCTGGACGAGGCCGCGGCCCGGCATGGCTACCGGCTGCGCCAGACCGGCCCGGTGCAGATGCCGATGGTGCTGGTCGATGGCGACCAGGATCTGCGCATCGGCAATGCGCTTTGCCTGGCGGCGTTGCGCCAGGGGGTGTTCCTGCACCCGAAGCACAACATGTTCCTCTGCGCGGCCCATATGCCCGACGATATCGACCGCGCGGTCGAGGGCGCCGACAAGGCCTTCGCCGAGATCGCCGCCGCCGGCATCGTGCCGGCCTGACCGCAGCCGCAGGGAAGCCCGATGTCCTATACAGATCACATCTTTGCCGCCTATCGCCAGCGCCTGGCCGCGCTGGAGCAAAGCCCGAACCCCTTCGCCCGCGGCATCGCCTGGGTCGGCGGCGATTACGTGCCGGTGGCCGAGGCGAAGATCCCGCTTCTGGATCAGGGCTTCCTGCATTCCGACCTGACCTATGACGTGCCGGCGATCTGGAATGGCCGGTTCTTCCGGCTGGACGACCATCTGGACCGGTTCGAGGCCAGCCTGAAGAAGCTGCGGCTGCAAAGCCCGATTCCGCGGCACGAGATCCGCGACCGGCTGGTCGAGATGGCGGCGAAAAGCGGCATCCGCGACGCCTATGTGATGATGATCGTGACGCGCGGCCTGCGCTATGTGCGCCAATACGCGCCCGAGGACTGCCAGAATTTCTGCTATCTGATGGTCACGCCCTATCTTTGGGTCATGGGCGAAGAGGTGCAGAAGACCGGCGGCTCGGCGATCATCGCCCGCACGGTGCGCCGCATCCCGCCGGGGGCGATGGACCCGACGGTGAAGAACCTGCAATGGGGCGATTTCACCCGCGCGATCTTCGAGGCGCGCGACCGCGGCGCGATGTATCCGATCCTGACCGACGGCGATGCGAACCTGACCGAGGGGTCGGGTTTCAATGTCGTGCTGGTCAGGGACGGCCGGCTCTACACGCCACGGCGCGGCGTTCTGGAAGGCGTCACCCGCAAATCGGTGCTTGAGGTGGCCGATGGGCTGGGCCTGCCCTGGGTGATCGACGATATCCCGGTGCAGATGGCCTATGACGCCGACGAGATCCTGTTCGTCACCACCGCGGGCGGGGTGATGCCGATCACCACGCTGGATGGGCAACCGGTGGGTGACGGGCAGGTCGGCCCGATCAGCCAGGCGCTGTGGAAGGGCTATTGGGATGCGCATTCCGACCCGGACCTGAGCTTCGCCATCGCCTATGACTGACTGACGGGCGTCAGTAATCCTTTTCCAGATAGACGCCGATCCCGCTGGACCCGTCGGAATCGACCCGGCCCTTGACCGTCAGCCCCTTGCGCACATCCAGGTTCAGGTTGATGCGCGTATTGCCGTCCTGGCCCAGGCTGAATTCGGAATACAGGTTGTCCGACAGGTATTTGCCGGCCTTCACCGCCGTCGAGCCATTCGCATCCGTCGACACGTCCAGATCGTCGAAGCCAAAGCCCTTGCGCAGCTTGCCCACGATCCCCTCGCCGCCCTTGCCGGCCAGCGTGGCCACGGCATTGGCCAGCTGCGCCGCCTGGAAGGCCGAGATCTGGTCAAGCCCGCGGTCGAACAGCAGATGCGACAGCACCTCTTCCTGCGGCAGTTCCGGCACCGAGCTGAAATTCACCTCCGGCGCATCCGCGGGGCCCTGGACCACCACATAGCTGGTCACGTCATCGCCCGTGGCCGAGGCCGAGACGGTGACATAGGGCACCATACTGCCCTGCAGCACCATCGAGGCATCCGACAGGACCAGCCGCTTGCCCAGAAGATCCAGCCGGCCGCGGATTAGGTCAAGCCCGCCCGAGGGCACGACATTGGCCAGCGTGCCGCCCAGCCGGATCGTGCCGCCCAGTTCGGCATCCAGCCCGCGGCCGCGCAGGAAGATGCGGTTCGGCGCCCTGATTTCGACATCAAGCCCCCAGTCCAGCCCGCCCGAACCGCCGGCCGCGCTGTCTTCGCCCTCGCCCAGACCGGCGCGGTCGCGGGTGGCGCGCACCGCGGCCGTGTCGCCGACATGGTCGATCGCCTCCAGATCGGCGGCGGTGGAAAAGCCGGTCGAGGGGATGCGCAGTTCCGTCTCGCCCAGAACCACATCGCCCGACAGGGCGGCACGGCCCAGAAGCGGGCCGGTCAGGCGCAGATTGGCGCCCAGGGTGGTTTCGTAAAGCTCGGGGTCGCGCAGCGCCACCGCATCGGCGGCAATGTCCAGATCGGCCGGGTAGGGCGCGGTCAGGCCCAGCGTGCCGCCCAGGCGCAGCCGCCCGCCGCGTTGCGCCTCGGCCGTGGCCGAGATGCGGGCCGAGCCGCCGGCCAGATCGGCCGAGGCCGCCACCCGTTCCAGCGCCAGGCTGCGGGCCGGAACCGCGATGCTGCCGCCCGACAGGGTGACGCGGCCCGACAGGTTCTGCAGCGCCCATCCGCCGCGCAGCGCCAGATCGTAGCCCAGCGTGCCGGCCAGATGCAGGGCCTCGGTAAAGCTGTTGACGATGCCGGCCTGGCCGGTGCCGGTCACGGTCAGATCGGGCGCGCGCGCGTCGACCCGGCCGGTCAGGCGGGCGTCGATCCCGGCGGGCCCGGCGATGCGCAGATCCGAGACCAGCGTTTCGCCTTCGGGGCGGACGCGGCCCGACAGGGTGACCGGGCCGGGGAATTCCGGCGCGATCAGCGCCAGATTGGCCAGCCGCGCCTTCACATCCAGCGACCCGCCGCCGGCATCGGTGACATCCGCGGTCAGCTGCGGTGTGGCCAGCTTCAACCCGGTCAGCTGCGCTGCGCCGTCGCGCAGCAGGCCCGACAGCGCCAGATCGGCGGTGCCGGCCAGCAGCCGGTCCAGCTCGGCCTGGCCGGTGCGCAGGTTCTGGCCCTTGCCCTGCAGCGCGCCGGTGCCGTTCTGCGCATTGCCCGAGAACCGCGCCTCGACATCCAGGCCCCCGCCGAAGCTGCCGCCCAGATCGCCCAGATCGGCCCATTGCAGCCGCCCCTCGACCAGGCTGTCGCCCGAGGTCAGCTTGCCCGTGCCGGTGAAGACCAGGCTGGCGGCCTTGGCCGTAAGGCTGCGCAGGGTCAGCCCGGTTTCATCGCGCAGGACCGAGGCGTCGATCTGCGAGGACCCGGCCAGCAGCCGGTCGGCCTGGGCGATGCCGGTCAACAGACGCTCGGCCTGCAGCGACAGGTCCAGATCGAAGGCGCCGCTCAGCACGCTGCCTTCGCCCTCGGCCCGCAGCACCGCCTTGCCGCCCAGGGGCCGCCCGGCCAGGGCCGAGAAGCGGCCCAGATCGTCGGCGGTCAATTCGCCATGCCCGACCGCTTTCATCGCGGTGTCCAGCCCTTCGATCCGCAGCCCGCCGGTCAGCCCGTAGCCATCGCCGGCAAGCGTGATCAGCGGCAGGTTCAGCCCGTCTTCGCCTTCGCGCCAATACAGGATGGTGCGCCCCATCACGATGCTGCCCAGGGCCGAGGCCAGGGCGGTATCGGTGGGCGACAACCCCTCGGCCGTGTAGCTGAGCGTTGCGCCCAGGCTGGCCTTGCCCGCTTCGCGACCGATCCGCCCCGACCCCGAAAGCTCGGCCCGCGAGGCGTCGAAATCGGGGCGGTCCAGCCCCTCGATCACCAGGCTTCCGGTCCAGCCATCGCCTTGCGTCGCATCGAAGGCCAGCGTCAGATCGGCCCGGTTGACCCGGGTTTCCGGCCCGGTCAGCGGCAGCAGCACCGCCGATCCGTCGGGGCTGGCGATCTGCGCCTTCAGGTCGAAATCGCTGGGCAGCCCGTCGGTGGCCAGGCCCAGCGTTCCCGACAGGTTCAGCCGGTCCGAGGCCAGCGACAGCTGGTCCAGCCGCAGATTGCCCTCGGGCCAAAGCCGTCCCGCCAGATCGAATTTCAGCGACCGGCCCAGGAATTCGGCATATTGCGGCAGGAACAGCGGCGCCGGATCGCCTTGCAGCCGGGCCGAGAAGCTGTGCAGCCCCTTGGCATCGGTGGCGATGGTGACGGGGCCGGCAAGGCGGGGCGTGCCGTCGGTTTCCAGCCGGATCTCGGCCGCGAAATCGCTGAGCGTGCCCTTGCCCTTGACCGTCAGCGCCGCTTCCGGCTGGCCGGGCAGGCCCAGCAGCCGCGCGGCGATGCCGCCCGCGTCTTCGCGCGCGTCCAGATCCAGATCCAGCGCCCGGTTGGTGTTGGAATAGGTGGCGGCCAGTTTCACCTGACCCGAGGGGCCACTGTCATTGCGCTGCAATTCCAGCCTGGCATTGCCATTGCCATTGGCCAGCGACAGGGCGGCCGACAGGCTGGCCTCGACCGGCTCGCCCAGAACCGGGGCGCCCAGGACGATGCGCTTGGCCGAGATCTGGTCGATCTCGACCGAAACCGGCAGGTCGGGCAGGGCAAAGGGCGTGGCTTCGGGACTGGGCGCCTCGGGCGCGCTGACGGGCATGCGGTCAAGCGTGATCGTCTCGGCACTGAGCTGGTTGACCAGCACTTCGCCGCGCAGCAGCGAAGACCGGCTCCAGTCCAGCACCACTTTGTCCAGGGTGATCCAGGTGCCGCTGTCATCGGCGATTTCAAGCCGGTCGATCGTCGCGCGCGACGACAGGGCGCCCTGAAAGCCGGTGATGGTGACCTTGCGCCCGGCGCCTGACAGATTGTCCTCCAGAAAGGCGGTCAGATAGCTGCGGTCGTCTTCCTGGGCCTGCAGCTGCTGCGGCAGGGCGGCGGTGCCAAGGCTGGCGGTCAGAAGAAGGATCGGAAGGTGTCGCATCAGAAGGACTGCCCCAGGCCGATGTAAAGCTGAACCCCGTCGCCGGTATTGCCGCCCACGGGTGTGGCGACATCCAGCCGGATCGGGCCGAAGCCGGTTTCATAGCGCAACCCCAGGCCGGCGCCGGAATGCCAGTCGCCGTCATCCGAGAAGAAGCCGTCCACATCGACTCGGCCGATGTCGAAGAAGCCCACGACCCCGATGCTTGAGGTGATCCGGCTGCGCACCTCGACCGAGGCCGCCAGCATGTAGGTGCCGCCGATCAGGTAATCGGAACTGCCGTTGCGGGCGATCGGAACGCCCAGCGATTGGTAGGGCTGGCCGCGCACGGTGCCGCCGCCGCCCGAGAAGAACAGATCGTCGCGCGGCGTGTCCAGAAGCGTGCTGCCCAGGATCGCGCCGCCCTGGATGCGGGCGGCCAGCGTCACGCCCTTTTCGGCGCCGAAACTGCGATAGCCGCGGGTGTCGAAGGTCAGTTTCGCGCCCGATCCGGTGGTGCCAAGGCCCAGGAAGGGCTTGGCAGTGGCGTCGATATAGAAGCCGCCCTTCGGATCGGTGGTGCTGTCGCGCCGGTCCCAGGTGGCGCCCAGCGGCAGCGAGAAGTTGCGATAGCGGAAATCGCCGCCCGGATCGCTGCCCTGGGTGTATTTGTAGCTGATCCCGGCCTTTAGCGTCAGGCTTTCGGAATAGTAATGGATGAAGGACAGGCCGAATTCGGCCGTGTCCGAACTGTAATCGACCGCATCCTCATGCGACAGATCGAAGGCCAGGCTGGCGGTCGTGTCGGCCGAAGGCGTCGCCGGACGGTCCAGCTTGACGCCGATGGCGTAATCGGTGCCGCTGGTTGCCGCGCCGATATTGGTGACGGCACCTTTCAGCGTCAGCCGCTCGCCGCCGCCGAACAGGTTGCGATGGATCCATTCGGCCGTCAGCGAGACGCCGTCATCGGTGGCGATCTCGGCGCCGGCGGAATAGCGGCGGCGCTTCTGCTCGGTCACGGTGATCTCGATCGGCAGCAGGCCGCCATTTTGCAGCACTTCGCCTTCGGCCAGCACCACACTGGCGAAAACCCCGGTGCGGCGCAGGCGGGTGGCGGCGCGGTCCAGTTCGGTCTGGCTGAAGCGTTCGCCCGGTTTCAGCCCGGCGATCTTGATGATGCGGGCCAGCTCCATCCGCTCGGCCCCTTTCACGGTGACCGGGCCGAAGGCCAGTTCGGGACCCGGCGCCATGACGATATCGGCGGCAAGCGTCGCATCGCGGTGATTGGCGATCAGATCGTCGCGCGCCACCTGCGCCTTGGCATGGCCCTCTTCGCGCCAGCCCAGCACCGCGGCATCGACCGCTGCCTCGACCAGCCCCGCCTTGGCGGTCTGGCCGGCGCGAAAGCCTTCGGGAAGTTCGGTGCCATGGGCCAGCGGCGCGATCTGCGCCTTGGAAAAGGCAAAGCGCGGGCCCGGGTCGATGCTGATCGCCGCCACCCCAACCGTGTTCGGCGCGTTCAGCGGCGCGATGTCGGCGACCTCGCGGCCATCGAAAGTGATGTGGATCACCGCGCTGTAATAGCCCTCGGCATAAAGCGCGCCCAGCAGGCGGGCGTAATCGGCCCGCGCGGCGGCGAACAGATCCTGCGGGTCGGTCAGGCGTTCGTCGCGCTGGGCCAGCAGCAGCGAATTGGCGCGCAGGGCCTTGGTCAGGGCCTTGTCCTCGCCCTTGACGGTGAAGTCGAAGCGGTCAAGCGCCTGCAGCGGTTGGGTCGGAAGAACCAGCGCCGAGATCATCAGCGCCGCGGCCAGCGCCGGGCGCAGCCTGCTTGCGCCGCCCTGCAGGGCCCTGGTCCGTCCTGCGCCGCCTTGCCGTTTCATCGCCCCGATCCGCACCGAAAACTCCTACTTCAACCATTGCCATCGCCATGCTTCGGCGAAGGGCACTGTCTACGCATTGCTGCTAAGGGGCCCTGCTTCGCGCGACAATGGCATATCTGTGGCGCATCCGCGGCCCGCTTCGCGCAGAGTCGCAAGAAACGCGAAACTGTTCAACATTTTAACGACAATCTCCGCCCGATCCGGTGCCTGGACGTTAAGGTGATGGGCAAGTTTCTGCCGCCCCGCGCGTCATGTCTTTGTGATTTCGCCATGCGCATATGCGGCAGCCCAGCACCAGTGCAGGAGGAGCTTGCCATGTCGCTTGACGGATATGATCTGGACCAGGCCTATGAAATCCACGGCCCGGATGAGGCGCGTCGCATGTATGGCGACTGGGCGCGCGATTACGATGACAGTTTCGGCCGCGCCTGGGGCTATGTCGCGCCGCGCGAAATCGCCACGATCCTGCGCGGCGAACTGGCGCTGAGCAATGCGGGCGCCGCGGCAGAGATTCTGGATATCGGCGCGGGCACGGGCCTGGTGGCCGAAAGCCTGCGCGGGCTGGTGGTCGATGCGCTGGACATCACGCCCGAGATGCTTGACGTGGCCCGGTCCAAGGGTTTGTACCGCGCCCTGACGCTGGGCGATCTGACCGGCCAGCTGCCGATCGCCGATGCCAGCTATGACGCGATCATCAGCTGCGGCACCTTCACCCATGGCCATGTCGGCCCCGAATGCTTTGACGAATTGCTGCGCATCACCCGGCCCGGCGCGATCTTTGCCTGCGGCACGATCGGCCCGGTCCTGGACGGCGCCGGCTTCGGCTCGGCCCTGGCGCGGCTGGTGGCGCGCGGCCGCATCACCCCGGTCGCCTGGCGCGATATCCCGATCTACGAAGATGCCGAACACCCCCACAAGGACGACCGCGGGCTGGTGATGGTGTTCCGCAAGCTTTAGGACAAGGGCGCCCGGTCGGCCCGGCGCGCCGGGCCGGCTTTCGGCGGCTGCTTTCAACACTTGTGGCGCGCGCTGCTGTTGTGCCTTGCAGACTCGGCCCTGCGCGCGTATATCCGCATTCAACAGCGGTTTCGGGGTCCAAACTCGAAGCTACCGAAAGTCACGGGCGGGCCGCTGGGTCCGCCTTTTTGTTTTCCGGGATCGCATGAACGACCTTATCGCCAAGACTGCCATTGACCGCCGCCTGGCCGACATTGTCGGCCCGGTGATCGAGGGCCTGGGCTTCGAACTGATCCGCCTGCGGCTGATGGGCGGGCATGGCAAGGTGCAGAAGACCCTGCAGATCATGGCCGACCGCCCCGAAGGCGGCATCGGCGTGGAAGATTGCGGGGCGATTTCCACCGCCGTCTCGGCGGTTTTGGATGTCGAAGACCCGATCGAGGACAATTACGTGCTGGAAGTTTCCAGCCCGGGCATCGACCGGCCGCTGACGCGCCTGAAGGATTTCGAGACCTGGAAGGGTTGGGAAGCCCGGATCGAGACCTCGGAACTGATCGACGGCCGCCGCCGCTTCAAGGGCGGGCTGATGGGCGTCGAGGGCGAGGAAGTGCTGATCGAGATCGAGGAAGGCGGCCAGGACCTGACCATCGGCCTGCGCTTCGACTGGCTGTCGGATGCGAAGCTGATCCTGACCGACGAGCTGATCGCCGAGATGCTGCGGCAGAAGAAGGTGGCGCTGCCGGAAGACGGCGGCTTCGACGAGATCGACGAAACCGAAGGGGATGACGAAGAAGACGTCCCCGAGACCAAACACTGAACCGGAAACCGGGCGGGAGCTAGACCCATGGCAATCACCTCAGCCAATCAGCTGGAACTTCTGCAAACGGCCGAGGCCGTGGCGCGGGAAAAGATGATCGACCCGGATCTGGTGATCCAGGCGATGGAAGACAGCCTCGCCCGCGCCGCCAAGTCGCGCTACGGCGCCGAGATGGACATCCGGGTGAAGATCGACCGCAAGACCGGCCGCGCCTCGTTCGCGCGCATCCGCACGGTGGTTGGCGATGACGAGGTGGAAAACCACCATGCCCAGCTGACGGTGAAACAGGCCAAGAACTATCTGGCCGACCCGCAGATCGGCGACGAGGTGATCGACGAGGTTCCGCCGGTGGATCTGGGCCGGATCGCCGCGCAATCGGCCAAGCAGGTGATCCTGCAGAAGGTGCGCGAGGCCGAGCGCGACCGCCAGTTCGACGAATTCAAGGACCGCAAGGGAAGCATCATCAACGGCGTGGTCAAGCGCGAGGAATACGGCAATGTCATCGTCGACATCGGCCGTGGCGAAGGCATCCTGCGCCGGAATGAAAAGATCGGCCGCGAAGCCTATCGGATCGGCGACCGCATCCGCTGCTACATCAAGGATGTGCGCCGCGAAGTGCGCGGCCCGCAGGTCTTCCTGTCGCGCACCGACCCGCAGTTCATGGCCGAACTGTTCAAGATGGAAGTGCCGGAAATCTATGACGGCATCATCGAGATCAAGGCCGTGGCCCGCGATCCGGGGTCGCGCGCCAAGATCGCCGTGATCTCCTATGACAATTCGATCGACCCGGTCGGCGCCTGCGTCGGTATGCGCGGCTCGCGCGTGCAGGCCGTGGTGAACGAGTTGCAGGGCGAGAAGATCGACATCATTCCGTGGAATCAGGATCAGGCCACGTTCCTGGTCAACGCGCTGCAACCGGCGCAGGTTTCCAAGGTGGTTGTCGACGAGGACGCCGGCAAGATCGAAGTCGTGGTGCCGGACGAACAGCTGTCGCTGGCGATCGGCCGGCGCGGGCAGAACGTGCGTCTGGCCAGCCAGCTGACGGGTCTGGACATCGACATCCTGACCGAGGCCGAAGAATCGCAGCGCCGTCAGGCCGAATTCGCCGAACGTACCAAGCTGTTCATGGACACGCTGGATGTCGACGAGATGATGGCCCAGCTTCTGGTCTCGGAAGGCTTCGCCAATCTGGAAGAAGTGGCTTACGTCGATCAGGACGAATTGCTGTCGATCGACGGCTTCGACGAATCGACCGCCGCCGAATTGCAGGCCCGTGCCCGCGACTATCTGGAAGAGCAGGCCAAGAAGGCGCTGGAATCGGCCCGGGCGATGGGTGTGGAAGACAGCCTTATTGAATTCGAAGGCCTCACTCCCCAGATGCTGGAAGCGCTGGGCAAGGACGGCATCAAGACGCTGGAAGATTTCGCCACCTGCGCCGACTGGGAGCTGGCCGGCGGCTGGACGACCGAAAACGGCCAGCGCAAGAAGGATGAAGGCATTCTCGAACCGTTCGACATGAGCCTGGACGAAGCGCAGAACCTGATCATGACCGCGCGCGTCATGCTGGGCTGGGTCGACCCGACCGAAATGGCCCCCGCCGATGAGGGCGAGGGTGACGCCGAAGCCGACGCGGAGGCCGAGGCCTGATCTCAGGCCTCGGGGAACGCGCCATGACGCGCGGCGGCCGGGAAAAATTGCGGGACGAACCGGAGCGCAAATGCATCGTCTCCGGCGCGGTCAGCCCCAAGGCGGGGCTGATCCGCTTTGTCGTTTCGCCGGACGGGCAGATCGTGCCCGATATTCTGGCGCGTCTGCCGGGGCGGGGCATCTATGTCTCGGCCGAGCGGGCGGCGATCGAGAAGGCCGCGCGCAAGGGCCTGTTTGCCCGGGCGGCGCGGGCGCAGGTCAAGGCCGATCCGGCCCTGGCCGATATGGTCGAGGCGCTGGTGGCGCGGCGGGTGGTCGATCTTCTGGCCCTGGCGCGCAAGGCCGGCGGTGCAGTGACCGGCTACGAGAAGGTAAAAGACTGGCTTGTTTCCGGCCGCGCGGCGGTGCTGATTCAGGCAGAAGACGGGTCAGAGCGCGGAAAGACGAAACTTCGCGCTCCAGAAGGTGAAAACAGACTGATTTCCTGCCTGAATGCCGGGGAAATCGGTTTGGCTTTCGGCCGCGAACGTGCCATACACGCCGCGCTTGCGGCTGGTGGACTCGCAACCCGTGTTGTAGAGGAAGCGGCAAGGCTGGCCGGGCTGCGCGAAAGCGAAGACAGCAGCGGACAGCGGGACGGCGGAAATTCCGCCGGGAAGGATACGAAGGACGCATGAGCGATACTGACGGCAAGAAACCCCTCGGGCTGGGTGGTGCCCCCCGTTCCGGTCAGGTGAAGCAAAGCTTCTCCCATGGCCGCACCCATGCGGTGGTCGTCGAGACCAAGCGCAAGCGGGTGGTCGTGCCCACCCCGGCGAAACCCGGGGTTTCTGGTGGTGCAGGCGGTGGCGCGTCGGGCGGCGGTCTGGGCGATCCGGCCCGGCGGCCGGCCGGGATTTCCGATGCCGAGATGCAGCGCCGGCTGGATGCCCTGCGCGTGGCCAAGGCTCGCGAGCAGGAAGATGCCGCACGCCGCGCTGCCGAGGAAAAAGAGCGCGAGGAAGAGCGCCAGCGTCGCCGCGAAGAGATCGAGGCCAAGGAACGCGAAGAGCGGCAGCGTGAAGCTGCGCTGCGCGCCAAGGCCGAGGAAGAGGAACGCGTGAAGCGCGAAGCCGAGGCGGAAGCTGTGGCCCGTGCCGCGGCCCGCAAGGCCGAGGTTCTGGGCACCCAGCGCCGTCAGCCGCCCGCGCCGCAACAGGCCTCGGCCAATGGCCCGGCGCCTGCCGAAGCCACGCCGACCGACCGCTCGACCGGCCAGGCGCGTCCGCGTCCGACCGGCGATGACGGCAACCGGCCCAGCGCGACCCCGCGCAAGACCGATCGCGAACGCGAGAACCGCGACACCGATCGCGGCGCCAAGCGGGGCGACGAAGGCCGCCGCGCCGGCAAGCTGACCCTGTCCGACGCGCTTTCGGGCGAAGGCGGCCGTCAGCGCAGCCTGGCCGCGATGAAGCGCAAGCAGGAAAAGGCCCGCCAGAAGGCGATGGGCTTCGGCCAGAAGGCTGAAAAGCAGGTGCGCGATGTGCAGCTGCCGGAAACCATTGTCGTCAGCGAACTGGCGAACCGCATGGCCGAACGCGCGGCCGATGTGGTCAAGGCGCTGATGAAGATGGGCATGATGGTCACGATGAACCAGACCATCGACGCCGACACGGCCGAACTGGTGATCGAGGAATTCGGCCACCGCGCTGTCCGCGTTGCCGATGCCGACGTCGAACAGGCGATCGACACGGTCGAGGACAAGGCCGAGGATCTGGTCACCCGTCCGCCGGTCGTGACGATCATGGGTCACGTCGACCACGGCAAGACCTCGCTTCTCGACGCGATCCGCAAGGCGAATGTCGTCTCGGGCGAAGCCGGCGGGATCACCCAGCATATCGGCGCCTATCAGGTGATGACGCCGTCGGGCCAGCTGGTGACCTTCCTGGATACGCCCGGCCACGCGGCCTTCACCTCGATGCGGGCCCGTGGCGCGCAGGTGACGGATATTGTCGTGCTGGTCGTGGCCGCCGATGACGCGGTGATGCCGCAGACGGTCGAGGCGATCAATCACGCCAAGGCTGCCGGCGTTCCGATGATCGTTGCGATCAACAAATGCGACAAGCCCTCGGCCAATCCGACCAAGGTGCGGACCGACCTTCTGCAGCACGAAGTGGTCGTCGAGGCCATGTCGGGCGATGTGCAGGATGTCGAGGTTTCGGCCCTGACCGGCAAGGGGCTGGACGATCTGCTGGACGCGATCGCGATCCAGGCCGAAGTGCTGGAGCTGAAGGCCAACCCGTCGCGCGCTGCGTCCGGGGCGGTGATCGAAGCCAAGCTGGATGTCGGCCGGGGTCCGGTGGCGACCGTTCTGGTGCAGAACGGCACGCTGAAGAAGGGCGACATCTTTGTCGTGGGCGAGAAGTGGGGCAAGGTCCGCGCTCTGGTCAACGACAAGGGCGAGACGGTCACGGAAGCCGGTCCTTCGGTGCCGGTCGAGGTGCTGGGCCTGAACGGCACGCCCGAAGCGGGTGACGTGCTGAACGTGGTCGATACCGAAGCCCAGGCGCGCGAGATTGCCGAGTACCGCGAGAAGGCGGCCAAGGACAAGCGCGCGGCGGCCGGTGCGGCGACGACGCTGGAACAGCTGATGGCCAAGGCCAAGGCCGATGCCGATGTGGCGGAACTGCCGGTTCTGGTGAAGGCCGACGTGCAGGGTTCGGCCGAGGCGATCGTGCAGGCGCTGGAAAAGGTCGGCAATGCCGAGGTCCGCGTGCGGGTTCTGCATTACGGCGTCGGTGCGATCACCGATTCCGATGTGGGCCTGGCCGAGGCTTCGGGCGCGCCGGTGATCGGCTTCAACGTCCGTGCCAATGCGACCGCGCGTGCGTCGGCCCAGCAGAAGGGGGTCGAGATCCGCTATTACTCGATCATCTACGACCTGCTCGACGACATCAAGCAAGCGGCCTCGGGTCTGCTGAAGGCCGAAGTGCGCGAGCATTTCATCGGCTATGCGACGATCAAGGAAGTCTTCCGCATCACCGGCGTCGGCAATGTGGCGGGCTGTCTGGTCACCGAAGGCGTTGCGCGCCGTTCGGCTGGCGTGCGTCTGCTGCGCGACAACGTGGTGATCCACGAAGGCACGCTGAAGACGCTGAAGCGCCACAAGGACGAGGTCAAGGAAGTGCAGTCCGGTCAGGAATGCGGCATGGCCTTCGAGCGCTATGAAGATCTGCGCGCCGGCGACGTGATCGAAATCTTCGAGCGCGAGGAAGTCCAGCGGACGCTGGACTGATCCCCGCCGCTGGGTTGAATGGAAAAGGCCGGGCAAGATGCCCGGCCTTTTTCGTATGGCTTCACAGGGTGTGCTGGCGGATCAGGCGGCCCGCACGGTCATGACCGGCACGCCGGTAAACACCTTTTCGCCGACTTTGACCATCACGCGGCCATCCGTGGTCGAGCCCACCATAAGGCCCTGAACCGAAACATAATCACCGATCGAGATCGTCCGCAGCATCCTGTTGCCTCCCCCAAGGATCACAGCCTATGCGAAAGATAGCGAATGATTTTGTAACGACAAAGCAAAAATATTGCTCAAACTGCCATTATTTCGCCCAGATCATAGCCAATCGCGCAGGATCGGGATCAGCGGAAGGTCTGCCGGGGGCATCGGATAGTCACGCAGCCTTGACGGCGGTACCCAGGCCAGGGTCTGGCCTTCGCGCGCCTCGGCGATTCCCTCCCAGCGACGGCAGGCGAACAGCGGCATCAGCAGGTGGAAATCCTCGTAGGAATGGCTGGCGAAGGTCAGCGGCGCCAGGCAGGATTTCCAGGTGTCGATGCCCAGCTCTTCCTTCAGCTCGCGGATCAGGCAGGCCTCGGGCGTCTCGCCCGGTTCAACCTTGCCGCCGGGAAATTCCCAAAGCCCGGCCAAAGACTTGCCCGGCGGGCGCTGCGCCAGAAGCACGCGGCCATCGGTGTCGATCAGGGCCACGGCAGAGACGAGCAGGGTTTTCATCGGCGGCTTTCGCAGAAAGGTAAAAGGCCCCGGCGCGCGCTGCGGGCGCCGGGGCAGGGATCACGACCGGTAATCGGCGTTGATCTCGATGTAGCGCTTGGTCAGATCGCAGGTCCAGACCGTGCGCTTCGCCCGGCCCAGGCCCAGATCGACGGCGATCACCAGTTCGGACTGCTTCATGTAGGTCGCGCCGGCGTCTTCGGTGTAAGAGGCGGCCTTCCAGCCCTTTTCGGCGACCAGGATATCGCCGAAGCGGATGGTCAGCCGGTCGCGGTCAGCCTCGGCGCCGGACTTGCCGACCGCCATGACCACGCGGCCCCAGTTCGGATCCTCGCCCGCGACCGCGGTCTTCACCAGCGGCGAATCGGCGATGGCGAAGGCGACCTTGGCGGCATCCTCGTCGCTGGCAGCACCCGTCACCCGCACCTCGACCAGTTTCGTTGCCCCCTCGCCGTCGCGCACCACTTGCAGCGCCAGATCGCGCATCACCCCGGCCAGCGCCGTCTCGAAGGCCTTGGCCGTCGGGCCCTTCAGCTCGGCCGCGGCCGAGGTGCCGGTCGCCGCCACCAGAAGCGTGTCCGAGGTCGAGGTGTCGCTGTCGACGGTGATCGAGTTGAAAGTGCCGCCGACATTGCGGCTGACCATGCGTTGCAGCGCCGCCGGCGAAATCTTCGCATCGGTGAAGATATAGACCAGCATCGTCGCCATGTCGGGCGCGATCATGCCCGAGCCCTTGGCGATGCCGGCGATATGGATGGTGCCGCCTTCGCCCTGCACGGTCGCCGCGGCGCCCTTGGGGAACGTGTCGGTCGTCATGATCGCTTCGGCGGCCATCAGGATGCCGGCCTCGGACAGATCCGCGGCCAGATCGTCGACGACGGCGGTGATCCGGTCATGCGGCAAGGGCTCGCCGATCACTCCGGTCGAGGACGAAAACACCCGGCTGGCCGGAATGTCCAGCGCACGGGCGACGGCGCCGGTGATCTCGGCCACGCTGCGATCACCGACCTTGCCGGTGAAGGCATTCGAATTGCCGGAATTCACGATGATCGCCGCGCCGGCGCCGGGCGGGACCTTGGTTGCCAGCTTCGTCTCGCAATCGCGCACGCAGCCCGACCGGGTGGACGAGCGGGTGAAGGCGCCGGCGATGGACGTGCCGGGCGCCAGACGCACCAACATAACATCGCGGCGGTTCTGGTATTTGATCCCCGCCGCGATGGCCGAAAACTCGGCCCCCGCGATCAGCGGCAGTTCGGGAAAGGCGGCCGGCGCCAGCGGAGAGACCGGCTTCGCCGCCTTCTTCGCCGCGGCGATCACCTCGCCTGCGACTTCGGACACCTTCTTCTCGACCGCCTCGGCCACCGGGCCCACGCTTTCGGCCACGGTGTCCTTCAGCGCCTTCAGCTTTTTCTTCAAGGCCTTGGCTTCGGCCTTCCAATCGGTCTTGCCCATCGTTCTGCCTCTTTCAATCCGTCAGTCGATCAGCTTGGCGTCTTTAAGCAGGGCGGGGTCGATGCCTTCGCCGGGCTTCTCGATCTTGGCGGCCTCGGTCAGGCTTTTCAGGTGATCGTCGATCGCCTTGGTCTCAACCTCTTGCGCCAGTTCCTCGCGCAGATCGTCCAGCGAGGGTTTGGAGGCGATGCGGCTTTCCGAGACCAGGATCAGATGCCAGCCGAAATCGGTCTGCACCGGATCGGTGATCTTGCCGATCTCGGCCTTGATCACGGCGTCTTCAAACGGCTTGACCATCATGCCCAGACCGAACCAGCCCAGATCGCCGCCCTGCGCGCCCGACCCGGTGTCGATGGAATTGGCCTTGGCCAGTTCGGCGAAATTCGCGCCGCCATCCAGCTGCGCCTTCAGCGCCTTGGCCTCGTCCTCGGTTTTCACCAGGATATGGGCGGCGTGATATTCCTTCTGCGGTGCCGCATCCTTGAAGCGCTCGTCATAGGCCTTCTGCAGCGCCTCATCGGTCACCGCGGTCTTGGTGATGCCGGCGATGACCACGCCCGACAGATAGCCGCGCTTGTCATTGGTGATATTGGCCTCGTCGCGCTTGGTCAGCGCGGTCACCGACTGTGCCAGAACTTCCTGCTGCACCAGCTGGTCCAAGATGCCCTTGAACAGCACGTCATCGGGCAGGGTCAGGTATTGCTGGGGCAGGTTCTCGCGCAGGGCGATCATCTGGCCCAGGGTGATCTCGGTGCCATTGACCGTGGCCACCACGGTATCCGAGGTCTCGCCTTCGGCGAAAACGGGCGCGGCTGTGAGGGCCACAAGCGCCACCGCAGCCGAAAGACGCAGTTGTTTCAGCATTTCACACCCTCCTGAGCGGGCTGGCCGAAGGCCTGGAACTGCCCGCGCGACGTTGACTATGCCCGCCCTACCCCTTACATCGCGACAGTCGCGTGATCTGGGGCCCGCCGGTCCTTATGGGCCCTTCTATGGAAGGCAATGCAGGCCGGCAAGCCCGAGGGCCACACGATCTCGTTTAGGCCGCCTCACGGAGTTATCATGCTGGGTTTCAACTCCCTTGCACGCAAGGTCTTTGGTTCTGCCAATGACCGCAAGGTCAAGGCGGTGCGTCCGCTGGTGGCGAAGATCAATGCGCTTGAGCCGGAATTCGCCGCGCTCAGCGACGAAGGGATCATCGCGAAAACGCGAGAGCTGCAGAAGCGGGTGCAGGAGGGCGGCGAAAGCCTGGATGCCGTGCTGCCCGAAGCCTTTGCCAATTGCCGCGAGGCGGCGAAACGGGCGCTGGGTCTGCGCGCCTTCGATGTGCAGCTGATGGGCGGCATCTTCATGCATCAGGCCAATATCGCCGAGATGCGCACCGGCGAAGGCAAGACCCTGGTCGCGACCTTCCCGGCCTATCTGAACGCCCTGGCCGGCAAGGGCGTGCATGTCGTCACGGTGAACGACTATCTGGCCCGCCGCGATGCCGACTGGATGGGCAAGGTCTACAACCATCTGGGCATGACCTGTGGCACCGTGGTGCCCTTCCAGGGCGATGCCGAAAAGCGCGCGGCCTATCGCGCCGACATCACCTATGCGACCAACAACGAATTGGGCTTCGACTATCTGCGCGACAACATGAAGGGCAGCGTCGACGAAATGGCCCAGCGCGGCCATTTCTTTGCGATCGTCGACGAGGTCGACTCGATCCTGATCGACGAGGCGCGCACGCCGCTGATCATTTCGGGCCCGGCGCAGGACCGCAGCGAGCTGTATACCCAGATCGACAAGCTGGTCCCCAGCCTGACCGAAGAGCATTACAAGCTGGACGAAAAGGCCCGCAACGTGACCTTCACCGATGAAGGCAACGATGCGATGGAAGTCTTGCTGCGCGGGGCCGGCGTGCTGCCCGAGGGCCAGCACATGTTCGACCCGGAATCGACCACCATCGTTCACCACATCAACCAGGCCCTGCGCGCGCATAAGCTGTTCTTCCGCGATCAGCATTACATCGTGCGTGACGGCGAAGTGGTGCTGATCGACGAATTCACCGGCCGGATGATGAAGGGCCGCCGCCTGTCGGACGGGCTGCATCAGGCGATCGAAGCCAAGGAAGGCGTGAAGATCCAGGCCGAGAACGTGACGCTGGCCTCGGTCACCTTCCAGAACTACTTCCGACTTTACGAAAAGCTGGCGGGCATGACCGGCACGGCCGCGACCGAGGCCGAGGAGTTCATGCAGATCTATGGTCTGGGCGTCGTGGAAGTGCCGACCAACCGCCCGGTCCAGCGCAAGGACGAACACGACAAGGTCTATCGCACCGCCAAGGAAAAATACGCCGGCGTGATCGAATCGATCAAGGAAGCGCATGAGCGCGGCCAGCCGATCCTGGTCGGCACCACCTCGATCGAAAAGTCGGAAACCCTGTCGACGCTGCTGACCGCGGCGGGCATTCCGCACAGCGTGCTGAACGCGCGCCAGCATGAACAGGAAGCCAAGATCGTGGCCGATGCCGGCAAGCTGGGGGCGGTGACCATCGCCACCAACATGGCCGGCCGCGGCACCGACATCAAACTGGGCGGCAATGTCGAGTTCAAGGTGATGGAGGCGATCGCCGCCCATCCCGACGACCATCCCGACGCGATCCGCGCGCGGATCGAATCCGAACACAAGGCCGAGGAAGAGGCGGTGAAAGCCGCCGGCGGCCTGTTCGTTCTGGGTACCGAACGCCATGAAAGCCGCCGGATCGACAATCAGCTGCGCGGCCGTTCGGGCCGTCAGGGCGACCCGGGCCGGTCGGAATTCTTCCTGTCGCTGGAAGACGATCTGATGCGGATCTTCGGCTCGGAACGGCTGGACAAGGTTCTGTCGACGCTGGGGATGAAGGAAGGCGAGGCCATCGTTCACCCCTGGGTCAACAAATCGCTGGAAAAGGCCCAGGCCAAGGTCGAAGGCCGCAACTTCGACGTGCGCAAGCAGCTGTTGCGGTTCGACGATGTGATGAACGACCAGCGCAAGGCGATCTTCGGCCAGCGGATGGAGATCATGCAGGCCGAGGACATCTCGGAAATCGCGACCGACATGCGCCATCAGGTGATCGACGATCTGGTCGCGCAATACATGCCGCCGCGCACCTATCACGACGACTGGGATCTTGACGGGCTGAAGCAGGCCGGCCGTGAAAAGCTGAACATGGACATGCCGATCGAGGTCTGGGCGGCCGAGGAAGGCGTGGATCAGGCGGCGCTGTCCGAGCGGATCATCGAAAACTCGGACACCTACATGGCCGAAAAGGCCGCCGCTTTCGGCCGCGAGACCATGGAGCAGATCGAGAAGCAGGTCCTGCTGCAAGCCATCGACAGCAAATGGCGCGACCATCTGCTGCGGCTGGAACATTTGCGCTCGGTGATCGGCTTCCGGTCCTATGCGCAGCGCGACCCGCTGAACGAATACAAGACCGAGGCCTTCCAGCTGTTCGAGACGATGCTGGAAAGCCTGCGGGTTCAGGTGACCGAACAGCTGTCGCGGATCCGGCCGCTGACCAAGGAAGAGCAGGATCAGATGATGGCGCAGATGCTGGCCGCCCAGCAGCCGCGCCCGGCCCAGGCTGAACCGGCCGAGGCGCTGCCGGCCCCGGCCGATGCCGGCGCTGCCGTCGTCACCGCGCCGGCAACCCGGCTTGCGGGTTTTGACGAGGCCGATCCCTCGACCTGGGGCAACCCCGCGCGCAATGACCTGTGCCCCTGCGGCTCGGGCGAGAAGTTCAAGCATTGCCACGGCCGGCTGGCCTAAGCGGCGCGTCTGCCCGGGCCCGGGCGGTCAGGCCATGATTGTGGCAAGATCGGGGCGGCTTCGGCCGCCTCGGGACGTTTGACTGGGGCAGAACCGGAAACATTCCCCGATATCGCCACGGGATCGCCTGCTTTCCCGCTGACGATAGGGCAAGGGAATCCGCATTCGGGGGCCGGAAAATGACGATGACACGCAGCCTGTTGCGCGGGGGGGCCGTGCTGGCCGTGGCCTTGGCCGCGGGCCATCTGGTACAGACCGTATCCGCAACACGCACCGAACGCGCGGCCGCCGAAGCTGGGCGGGCCGCCGCGAAACAGACCGA
The DNA here is from genome assembly GCF_020179405.1 of Xinfangfangia pollutisoli. Taxonomy (GTDB): domain Bacteria; phylum Pseudomonadota; class Alphaproteobacteria; order Rhodobacterales; family Rhodobacteraceae; genus Pseudogemmobacter; species Pseudogemmobacter pollutisoli. Next base: position 35,846 of record NZ_JAICBZ010000041.1, read on the forward strand.
ACCGAAGCAGATCGAGCCGGTCTCGGCCGGGCCCGACACGGCCGCCGCCCGGCTTGCCGCCGTGCCCGCCTTGCCCGGCGATCCTGTCGCAACCCCGACCCCGATTCCGGCCCCCACTCCGGCCCCCACTCCGGCCCCGACTCTGGCCCCGACTCTGGCCCCTGCCGCGGCCCCCGAAGCCCCGGTTGCGGCGCCGGCCCTGCCGGTCGCGCCTGCGGCTAAGGGCGCCGCGCCGC
>NZ_JAICBZ010000042.1 GCF_020179405.1 Xinfangfangia pollutisoli
CGAGGGGCGCGAGATCACGATCGGCGCCTTCGGGTTCACCGGCAGCGGCGCCACGCGGCAGTCGGCCCCACGTGCCGCGACACAGGCGCGCAGCACCAGAAGTATGCCATCGGCCAGCCGCGTCTGCGGCAGATAGCCCTGCGCAGTCAGCGCCGGCACCCAGCCCTGCGCCAGGCCCGGATCGCGCCAGGCGGCCAGGGCAAAGCCCTCCAGCGCCTGATCGGTTCGCCCTTTTGCCAGGTCAATCTGCGCCAGCGTGTCGACCATGAAGCCCGGCAGCGCATCGCCCGCCTCGGCCGCCTTGCGCAGCAGATCGGCCGCACGGTCGGCCTCGTCCAGGCGGCCCGCGGTGAACAGGCCCCAGGCCACCATGTTCGCGATGTCCAGCGATGCGGGATCGCTGGCCTGCAGCGCCGCGATATCGGCGTCGATCTCGGCCCCGCGGTTCAGGAAGCCCAGCGCCTCGATCCGGATCGCGCGCAGCGACACGTCCCAGCTGGCCGACAGGCCCGGGGTCTTGGCAGGGTCGAGAAGATCGGCCACCGCGCGCAAGACCTCGTCATAGCGGCCCAGCGCTTGCAGCGCATAGACCCGGTTGCCGCGCGCATCCTCATAACCCGGCGCCACATCCAGGGCCGAGTCATAGGCCGCCAGCGCCTCGGCCGCGCGGCCCAGCGCCGCCAGACAGCGGCCATGCAGGTTGCGAAACCACGCATCGTCGGTCAGCGCGACCAGCTTCGGCAGCGCCTTGTCCAGATCGGCCACGCAGGCATCGGCCTTGCCCAGGGTGAACCAGGCCTCGGCCCGGTCGGCCGGCAGATAGGGATCGGCCGGGTCCAGCGCCGCCGCCTGCGAATACATCGCCACCGCCGTCGCCGGCTCGTTCAGCGCCAGATAGACCCGCGCCAGCTCGGCCCAATAGGCCGGGTTCTCCGGCGCGTAACCCAGCGCCTCTTGCAACACCGGCAGCGCATCCGCGGCCCGTTCCTGCAGACGCAGCGCCCGGCCCAGATTGAACACCAGATGCGGATAGCCCGACCGGTCCCAGACCGAGGCCAGATCGGCCTCGCAATCGGCGATCCGCCGGTCCAGGTCCAGCGCCGGATCGGGATCTGCGCAGGTCGAGGCGGCGGCGGGCAGGGCCAGCGGCAGCATCAGCGCCAGCGCGGCGGCCGAGGAGCGAAGCGGAACGGATGAAAGGCGCATGCGGAAATCCCCGGGGCTGCGGCAAGGGCGCGGTCAATGCGGCAAGCTTGGCCAGCGCGCCCGGAAAATCAAGTGCCGGGAACCGGATGCGCCGCCCTCGCGGCCACGGCCCTAGGCCTGCGGCAGCGAGGGCGGCGGCCCCAGATCCCAGGCGCCGCCATGGGTGAAAAGCCGCGACCAGCGCCTTGCCGGGCGCGGCGGGGGCAGGGCCTGCAGGGGCAGGCTGCCCTCCAACAGCGCGCGGTACAGCGCGAAGATCCCCGGGCGCAGATAGGGCGACCAGTGGCAGATCCGCCGCGGCGGCGGCGGCAGCGCATGGCCCAGCCCCGCCAGCGCGGCGCGGGTCTCGGGATGGTCGATCCACAGATCGCGCCAGTTCGGCGCCGCCCGCCCCAGACCCTGGCCGACCGAGGTGCGCAGGCCCAGATGCACGCCCCATTCGAACAGCGCATCGTAAAGATCGTTCTCGCGCGTGGTGACATTGACGATCTCGGCCGCGCGCCCGGCGGGCGAGGCCAGGGCCGCTTCGGCAAAGCCCCGCGTCTCGGCCGCGGCCAGCAGGATCAACCGACCGAACCGGCCCGGCGGCGCCGCGGCCAGCGCGTTCAGCGCCACCCGCGCGCCCAGGGAATGGCCGATCACCTGCAGCCGCCGCCCGGGCGCCAGATGCGCCACCCGCTCGGCGATCTCGGCCAGGGCCGCGCCGGCCAGCCGCGCCCGGCGATGCGCCGTCCACAGCCCGCAGCGCGCCTGCCAGCCCAGCCCGATCGCCAGGCCCTGACACCCGTCCAGCCCCAGATGCCGCGGCCAGGACACCACCCGTCGATTGCCGCCCGGCGGGTCAAGGCCCAGGATCGTGCCATGCGGGCAATCGCCGCGCAGATCCGGCGCATAGCGCCAGCCATGCACCATGGCCACGACCGGCGCGCCCTCGGGCAGTTCGGCCAGTTTCCGCGCCAGACGCGCCTCGTCCAGCACCAGCCCCTCGGGGGTGACATCGGCACGGATCGGGCGCGGGTCCTGTGTCATGGCTGGCCTCAGGCGGGAATCGCCGGACGTCACCAGAATGCTGCGCCCGCGCCGCAACGCAGCAGTGACGCGCCCGTGACAGCCGGATGAACCGACCCCGCCCGCCTTGCCCGCAAAAGCCTATGGCCTTCCTCTCTGCAGAAATATCCCGGGGTCCGGGGCAGAGCCCCGGTTCCCTCCACCCTTGACCAGGCCGGGTCCTGGGCGTATGCCGCGCCTTGTGGCGCTTTGTTACCGGATTGCGGGCCACGTTAAACAAGCCGCTAAAGAGGTGAAGGGCCTCCCGCCCCGGCACCTCTGGCATTGCCGGGGCATTTTCTTGGCCGGGGGCCGCGCAAGATGACGAAAGACTGGAAGACCCGCACCACGCTTGTCCACGAGGGCAGCCGCCGCAGCCAATATGGCGAAATGGCCGAGGCGATCTTCCTGACCCAGGGCTTCGCCTATCCGGATGCCGAAACCGCCGAGGCGCGGTTCATCAAGGCGGGCGAGGATGAATTCATCTATGCCCGCTACGGCAACCCCACCACGCGGATGTTCGAAGATCGCATCGCGGCGCTGGAAGGCACCGAGGACGCCTTCGCCACGGCCAGCGGCATGGCCGCGGTTTCGGGCGCGCTGACCGCACTTCTGCGCGCGGGCGATCACGTCGTCTCGGCGCGGGCGCTGTTCGGCTCGTGCCTGTACATTCTGGAAGAGGTGCTGACCCGCTTTGGCGTGAAGGTGACCTTCGTCGATGGCGCCGATCTCGATCAATGGCGCGCGGCGGTCACGCCCGGCACCAAGGCGGTCTTCTTCGAATCCATGTCCAATCCGGGGCTGGAACTGGTCGATATCCGCGGCGTCGCCGAGATCGCCCATGCGGCAGGCGCGCTGGTCATCGTCGACAATGTCTTCGCCACGCCGATCTTTTCGCGCGCGGTGGAACAGGGCGCCGATGTGATCGTCTATTCCACCACCAAGCATATCGACGGCCAGGGGCGCGCCTTGGGCGGGGTGGTCTGCGGCACGCGCGACTATATCCGCAAGGTGCTTGAGCCCTACATGAAGCACACTGGCGGCTCGATGAGCCCCTTCACCGCCTGGCTGATGCTGAACGGCATGGTGACGCTGGACCTGCGCTGTCGCGCCATGGCAGAATCGGCGCTGAAGATCGCGACGGCGCTTGAGGGCCATCCGAAACTGTCACGGGTGATCTATCCGGGCCTTACCAGCCATCCGCAGCACGATCTGGCCAAGGCGCAGCTGGGCGCGGGGGGCACGCTGGTCACCTTCGACATCGCCGCCGGCAAAGAGGCGGCCTTCCGCTTCATGAACGCGCTGACCATCGCCAAGATTTCCAACAATCTGGGCGACGCGAAAACCATCGCCACCCATCCCGACACCACGACCCATCAGCGCCTGCCGCAAGAGCAGAAGGATGCGCTGGGCATCAGCAAGGGGCTGATCCGCCTGTCGGTCGGGCTTGAGGATGCGGGCGATCTGGTCGCCGATCTCATGCAGGCGCTGGACGCGGCCTGACCTGCCAGGGCTTGCGATACCGCCAAGCCTTGCTTTTCGGCCCGGCATGCCCAAATGATGGGCGTCTTTCCGAAAGACACGTCCCTTCCGGCCGGACCGGAAGGGGATCAGAACGTAGACATCCGGAAATTGAAGGTCGGCATGGCTGCCGGCTGGAACCAAAAGGATCGCCCGATGAACGTCCATCTTCCCGAACCCGACCGCAGCCCCTCGCCCGATGAGGCGAAGGCGGCGCTGGCCACGCTGCGCCGCTGGGCCGATCGGGCGACCGAGGCCGAGATCTCGGCGCTGGACCCGTCGGTCGGCGCGCTTCTGGCGGGCTATCCGGCGCTGTCTCGCGCCTATCCGGAAGATTTCGTCGCCGATGCCGCCTATCGCGACACGCTGCCCGATCTGCAGAACGGCCCGGCCAGCCTGATCGTCGGCGACCGGCGGGTGATCCAGCATGTCGGCATCTCGAATTTTCGCCTGCCGATCCGTTACCGCACCCGCGACGCGGGCGAGATCACGCTTGAGACCAGCGTGACCGGCACCGTCAGCCTTGAGGCGGAAAAGAAGGGCATCAACATGAGCCGCATCCTGCGGTCCTTCTATGCCCATGCCGAAAAGGACTTTTCCTTCCAGGTGATCGAACACGCGCTGGACGATTACAAGCGCGACCTGGACAGTTTCGATGCACGCATCCAGATGCGCTTCTCGTTCCCGGTCAAGGTCGCCTCGCTGCGCTCGGGCCTGTCGGGCTGGCAATATTACGACATCGCGCTGGAACTGGTGGACCGCGCGGGCATCCGCAAGCGGATCATGCATCTGGACTATGTCTATTCCTCGACCTGCCCCTGTTCGCTGGAGCTGTCGGAACATGCCCGCCAGACCCGCGGCCAACTGGCCACGCCGCATTCGCAACGGTCTGTCGCGCGGATCTCGGTCGAGCTGAGGCCGGGCGCGAAATGCCTGTGGTTCGAGGATCTGATCGAACTCGCCCGCGCGGGCGTGCCGACCGAGACGCAGGTCATGGTCAAGCGCGAGGATGAACAGGCCTTCGCCGAATTGAACGCGGCGAACCCGATCTTCGTCGAGGATGCGGCGCGCAGTTTCGCGCAATCGCTGCTGGCCGACGCCCGGGTGGGCGATTTCCGGGTGCTGGCCAGCCATCAGGAAAGCCTGCATTCTCACGATGCGGTGAGCCTTCTGACCGAAGGCCCCACCTTCGCCGCCGAAAGCCTTGACCCTACGCTGTTCCGGTCGCTCTATCACGTCGGATGATGCGGGGTGGTTTGCCGGCAGGAAGGGTGACATGCGCGGATTGCGTCTTGGGCCGAAAAGTCAGGCCATGCTGATGGCGGTCATGCTGGCCGTGGCGGTGGCGCGGGTGCTTGGCGGATCCTCGGCCGGGCCCTTGCCGCAGGTCCATCATGCCGCGGCGCCGGTCAGCTGGCCGCAGCCGGGCACGGCGGGCGGGTAAGGCGGGCGGGTAAGGCGGCGGCGATGATCGGCAGACGCGGGATCCTGCGCGCGGGCCTGGCGGGCCTTGCTGCGGCGGCGCTGTGGCGCGTGGGCGCGGGCGGGGCAGGGGTCTGGCCCGGCGGATCGGACGAGGGGCTGGCCCTGGTCGCGGCGGCGCGCGCGCAAGCGGGGGTGACGCTGATCTATGATCCCGCCTATGTCGCGCTGGATTTTCCGGGCGGCGATGTGGCGCCTGAGCGCGGGGTCTGCACCGATGTGCTGATCCGCGCGCTGCGCCGGGCGCAGGGGCTGGACCTGCAGGCGGTGGTGAATGCCGATATGAAAGCCGATTTCGCGGCCTATCCGGCACTTTGGGGGCTGAAGCGGCCCGACCGCAACATCGACCACCGCCGCGTGCCGAACCTGCAATGCCTTTTCCGCCGGATCGGAGCCGACCGCGCGCCTTTCGCGGAGGCCCAGGCGTTCCGGCCGGGCGATGTGGTGACCTCGGTCCTGCCGGGCAATCTGCCGCATCTGATGATCGTCTCGGACCGCGCGGCGCCGGGCGCGGAACGACCGCTGGTCCTGCACAATATCGGCCGCGGCACCCGCGAAGAGGATGGGCTTTTCGCCTATCCGCTGACCGGCCTCTACCGGCTGGAGCCCGCCGCCCTGGACCGGATGCGCGCCCTGCAGGGCTAGGCGCCGGTTCCGGGCGGCCCCGGTGACGGCGGCGGTTTGACGGGCCCGGCGATTGGCCCTATCCCTTCGGCCATGATCGACCCGCGCCCCGTGGCCTATGTGATCGGACGGATTCTGATCGTCCTTGCCATCCTGATGGTCGCGCCGGCGATCGTCGACTGGCGGGCCGGCGATTCGAACGGATTCGCCTTCCTGCAATCGGCGCTGTTCACCGGCGTCGTCGGCGCCACGCTGTCGCTGGCCACCGCAAACGGGCTGGGGGCGGCGCTGGATGTGCGCCAGGCCTATGTGCTGACCGCGGCGATCTGGTTTCTGGTGCCCGCCTTCGGCGCCTTGCCCTTCTGGCTGGGCGCACCGGGCCTGCCGCCGATCTATGCCTATTTCGAAAGCGTCTCGGGCATCACCACCACCGGATCCTCGGTGATCTCGGGCCTGGCCGACCTGCCTTTGGGGATGAACCTGTGGCGCGGCATGCTGAACTGGCTGGGGGGGCTGGGCATCGCCTTCATCGCGATGATCTTCCTGCCCCTGATGCGGGTGGGGGGCATGCAATTCTTCCGCACCGAGGGCTTTGACACTTTCGGCAAGGCCCTGCCGCGGGCGACCGACATCGCCAAGCAGCTGCTGATCGTCTACGCCGCGCTGACGGTGATCGCCGTCGCCACCTATGGGCTTCTGGGCATGCCCGCGGCCGAGGCGGTGATCCATGGCATGTCGACGGTCGCCACGGGCGGGTTTTCCACCAACGACTCCTCGTTCACGCCCTATGCGCCGCCGATCCATTATGCCGGGGCGCTGTTCATGTTCCTGGCGAGCCTGCCCTATATCCGCTATGTCCAGCTGATCAACGGCACGCCCGCGCCGCTGTGGCGCGATGCCCAGGCCCGCGCCTATTTCGTCTGGCTGATGAGCGCGGTTCTGATCGTGGCGGTCTGGCGGGTGATCACCGCCGGCACCGGCTGGGAGATCGCCTTCCGCGAGTCGCTGTTCAACCTGACCTCGATCATGTCCTCGACCGGCTTCGGCGCGGGGTCGTTTTCCAGCTGGGGCGGGCTGATGCTGATCGTGGCCTTCGCGCTGGGGGTGATCGGCGCCTGTTCGGGGTCAAGTGCCGCCGGCCTGTCGGTGTTCCGGGTGCAGATCGCCATGGCTGTGCTGCGCCGCCAGATCCGCCAGATCGCCAATCCCTCGGCGGTGGATCCGGTGAAATACGAAGGCCGCACGGTCGAGGATGACGTGATCCATGCGCTGATCATGTTCATCACCTCGTTCATCCTGATCCTGGGCGTCTTGTCGGTGGCGATGACGCTTCTGGGCGTCGATCGGGAATCGGCGCTGTTCGGGGTCTGGACCTCGCTTGGCAATGTGGGCTACGGCTTCGGGCCGCTGGTTGTGCGCACCGGCACGTTCATCGACTTTCCCGAAGGCGCGATCCTGATCATGACGCTGGCGATGATCCTGGGCCGGCTGGGTCTTTTGGCGATCCTGGTGCTGATCCTGCCCTCGTTCTGGCGCCGCTGAGGCGGGGCGCCAGAAGCACGGGCCAGAAGCTCGGGTCAGCAGGGCGCGTCAGTCCCGAAAGCCCGACGCGCCGCGCGGATTATTCCCAGCACGAGACCAGAACGGTCATGTCGGTCGCGATATGGCTCAGGTCCTCGGGCGGCAGCGCGCCCTGGCGGTCCGAGGTCTGCAGCGCGATCCCACCTGCCTGCAACCGCTCGGCAATCGCCGCCGCGGCGGCCGCGAAGGCCACGCCCTGCGGCAATTGCTGCGCGCCACCCTTGGGCGCGGGCAGAAGCATGCCCAGAACCGCGCCCGAGGCGTCGATCACCGGCCCGCCGGCATCGCCCGGCAGGGGCGTCAGGCCAAGCCGTTTCATGCCCGGCTCGCCGTTCAGCCCGGTCAGCTCTTCCAGCGTGCCCCAGGTCAGCACCGGGGCGGGCAGGCGGTCTTCGTAGGAATAGCCCGCCACCGCCACTTCGGCGCCGATCCGGTCGGGCGCGATCTGGAACTGCGCCACGCCCGCCGGGGCCAGCGCCCGCTCGGGCATCAGCACCGCCAGGCCCGAAGCGGCATCGGCCAGCGTCACCTTGGCCTCGATCTCGCGGTCCAGCGTGATGCGGCCGCATTGCGCCACCGCCTCGGCCGTGGTCAGCACCGCGCCCTCGGCCGAGATATAGAAGCCCGAGCGCGAGAATTTCGGCTGCCGCACATCCAGCCCGGCCAGAAGCCCGCGCCGCGCCGCATCGTCCAGCGGCACCAGCCCCGGATCCAGCGCGGTATCGCCCACGGCGCGGAAGCTTTGCTTCAGCACCTGGATCATCCGCGCGTCGCGTTCGGCATGGGCGGGGGTGGACAGTACCATCCAGCCCTTGATGAAGCCGCCCTCGAACCGCGCCCAAGCCAGGCTGTCGCGGTTGGCCGAGGTGCCGTGGATCGAGAATTCCTTGTCGCCGCGGCTGCGTTCGCCGGTTTCGGGCAGGTCTTCCAGGGTCTGCAACAGGTCGTAAAGCCCGAAGAAACTGCCCTGATCGCCGGGCTGCGAGATCAGGACGATCTGCAGATCCGAGCCGTTCTTGGCCTTGAAATGCACGAAGGGGGGCTCGTAGCGGTCGAATTCGACCAGATTCAGCGGCAGGGTCACGTCGATGCCCGCCTCGGGTTCCGAGACATTGGCAAAGCCGTATTCGTCGATTTCGGCCTGGTAATTGGCAACCAGCGTGGCGCGCTGGCGGCTGGTCAGGGTGCCCGTCGGCTCCAATCCCATCGCTTCCTGCCAGGCGGCCATGGATTTGCGCGTGCCGGGCCCGATCGCGCCGTCAATCGCGCCGGCATAATAGCCATACCAGCCCAAAGCGGTCTGCAAGAGCTTGCGGTCATCCTCGGACAGGGCCGCTTCCGAGGCGCGGGCCTCTTGCAGGCTTTCCTCGGGCTCGGGGGCAGGTTCCGCCACGGGTTCGGGTTCGGGTTCGGTCACCTCGGGAACAGTCGGCTCGGGCGAGGGCACGGCGATCATCGGCTCGTCGGGCAGGGCCTCGGGGTCCGTATCAGCGCCGGCCGGCCAGAACTGGCCGCGGAACTCGGCGCCATCGGTCACATAGCTGTCGGCCGGGATCAGCCGCTCACGCTTCAGCCCGGCCAGCTGGGCCAACGCCTCGTCGCGGCCATAGGGACCCAGCACGATCCCGTACCAGCCCGAGCGCAGCCGGAAGCCCTGGGTTTCGGGGAAGACCCCGGCATAGGCGCGGGCGCGGTCTTCGGCCTCGTCCAGCGTCGGCAGCGCCTCGATCTGCACCCAGATCTGTTGCTGGGCGATGGCGGGCCGGGGCAGCGCCAGAAGGGTCAGCGCAAGCAGGGCAAAAAGGGCGGCAAGCGGAATCTGCGGGGCGCGAGCGCGAAGGGCGGGGATCATACGGGCAAACTGTTCCTTTGCGGCGGGGCGGCGCCCGGGCCGGTCACTGGCGCGCACCTTAGCCAAGGGCAAGGCAAGGGCAAGCAGGAATGGGTCGCCGCCGCGCGACCTGTCGGGGAATTGACCCGGGCAGGGCAGGCGGATAGGACGGGCGCGCATTGCAAGAAGGGGCGGGGCCATGGCCAGCGGCATCGAGACGCCGAAGTCTTTCCAGGAGATCATCCTGCGGCTGCAAGCCTATTGGGCGGCCCGCGGCTGCGCGATCCTGCAGCCCTACGACATGGAAGTCGGCGCCGGCACCTTCCACCCGGCGACCACGCTGCGTTCCTTGGGCACCAAACCCTGGGCGGCGGCCTATGTGCAGCCCTCGCGCCGCCCGACCGACGGGCGCTATGGCGAGAACCCCAACCGGCTGCAGCATTACTACCAGTATCAGGTCATCATCAAACCTTCGCCCCCCGATCTGCAGGCGCTGTATCTGGGCTCGCTCGAGGCGATCGGGATCGATCTGGCGCTGCATGACATCCGCTTTGTCGAGGATGACTGGGAAAGCCCGACGCTGGGCGCCTGGGGCTTGGGCTGGGAAGTGTGGTGCGATGGGATGGAAGTCAGCCAGTTCACCTATTTCCAGCAGGTCGGCGGGCATGACTGCCGCCCCGTCAGTGGCGAATTGACCTATGGGCTGGAACGGCTGGCCATGTATGTCATGGGCGTTGACCATGTCATGGACATGCCGTTCAACGATCCGCAGGCGCCGATTGCCCTGACCTATGGCGACATCTTCCGCCAGACCGAGGAAGAATACAGCCGCCACAATTTCGACGGCGCCACGGTCGAGATGCTGTTTCGCCATTTCGAGGATGCCGAGGCCGAATGCCAGCGCCTCTTGGATTTCCCGCCCGAAGACCCGAAAACCGGCAAGCGGATCATCATGGCGCATCCGGCCTATGACCAGACGATCAAGGCGAGCCACCTGTTCAACCTGCTGGATGCGCGCGGGGTGATCTCGGTCACCGAGCGGCAGGCCTATATCGGCCGCGTCCGCGCGCTGGCCAAGAAATGTGCCGATGCCTTCCGCCAGACGGAAGCCGGGGCGGATGCCTCCGATCTGGCGCATGGGGTCGCGTCGTGAATGGCAAGATCGTCGCGGGGTTCATCGTGCTGACCGGGGCTGCCGCAGGCCTGCTGATCTGGTGGCTGCAGGTCTATGCCTTCTACCAGCCGGTCGCCTTCGGCGATGGCAATGACATTCTGCTGACCACGGTTGCCGGGGGCGCGCCCGAGGCGATCCTCTACGAGAATGCGCAGGGCATCGACGCCGACAGCTCTCCGCTGCGCTTCCGGGCCTGTTTCACCGTGCCGCTCAGCCTGGGGCTGCTGACCGAGACCTATCAGATCTATGACAACCCGACCCCCACCGTGGGCCCGGGCTGGTTTGACTGCTACAATGCCGAAACCATCGGCGCCGCGCTGGAAAAGGGTCAGGCCATCGCCTTCCTGTCGGTCCATGACATCCACCCCGGCGTCGACCGGGTGGTGGCGGTGATGGAGGACGGGCGCGCCTTTGCCTGGCACCAGCTGAATGACGAGATGAAGGACTGATCCCGATGCCGGACCTCTTGATCGAGCTGTTCTCGGAAGAAATCCCGGCCCGGATGCAGGGCATGGCGCGCGAGACGCTGAAGAAGCTGGTGACCGATGGTCTGGTCGAGGCCGGGCTGACCTATGCCGGCGCCGGCGCCTTTTCCACGCCGCGGCGGCTGGTGCTGGCGGTGGAAGGGCTGACGGCCGAAAGCCGCCCCGTGCGTGAGGAACGCAAAGGCCCGAACACCGCGGCCCCTGCGGCGGCGATCGAGGGCTTTCTGCGCTCGACCGGGTTGACGCTGGACCAGCTGGAAAAGCGCGCCGACAAGAAGGGCGAGGTCTATTTCGCGGTGATCGAAAAGCCGGGCCGCAAGGCCGAGGCGATCATTGCCGAAGTGCTGGAAGCCGCGATCCGCACCTTCCCCTGGCCCAAGTCGATGCGCTGGGGCGCGGGGTCCCTGCGCTGGGTGCGGCCTTTGCATTCGATCCTGTGCCTGCTGCATGACGAGGCGGGCGCCCAGGTCGTGCCGCTGACGGTCGAAGGCATTTCGTCGGGCAATACGACCGAGGGCCACCGTTTCATGGGGATCGGCCGCTTCACCGTGTCGTCCTTTGACGATTACGCCGCCAAGCTGCGCCGCGCCAAGGTCATGCTCGATCCGGCCGAGCGCGAGGCGCATATCTGGCAGGGCGCGCAGAACCTGGCCTTCGCGGCGGGGTTGGAAGTGGTCGAGGACCGCGGATTGCTGGCCGAAATCGCCGGTCTGGTCGAATGGCCGGTGCCGCTGATGGGCCGCATCCCCGAGGCGTTCCTGGCCCTGCCGGCCGAAGTGCTGCAGACCAGCATGAAGGAACACCAGAAATTCTTCTCCTGCCGCAATGCCAAGACCGGCCGGATCGAAGGCTTCGTGACCGTCGCCAATATCGAGACACCGGATGACGGCGCGACGATCCTGAAGGGCAATCTGAAGGTGCTGTCGGCGCGGCTGTCCGATGCGCGGTTCTTCTGGGAGAACGACCTGCGGGTGGCCAGGGCGGGGATGCAGGACTGGGCCGAGGGCCTGGCCCATGTGACCTTCCACAACAAGCTGGGCTCTCAGGCCGACCGCATCGCCCGCATCGCCGCGCTGGCGCGGGAAATCGCGCCCTTGGTGGGGGCCGACCCGGATCAGGCGGCGAAGGCGGCCGAAGTGGCGAAGCTGGATCTGCGGTCTGCCATGGTGGGGGAATTCCCCGAATTGCAGGGCGTGATGGGCCGCTATTACGCGATAGAGGCCGGCCTGCCGCAGCCAGTGGCCGATGCGGCGCGCGACCATTATTCTCCCTTGGGCCCGTCGGATGCCGTGCCGTCCGAGCCGGTTTCGGTGGCGGTGGCGCTGGCCGACAAGCTGGACACGCTGACCGGCTTCTGGGCGATTGACGAGAAGCCCACGGGGTCGAAAGACCCCTTTGCGCTGCGACGGGCGGCCCTGGGGGTGATCCGGCTGGTGCTGGGGAATGGGGTTCGCATCAATCTGATTGACGCCCTAGATTGGGCAGTGATTGCCGGCGAAGCGAGAGAGCGCCCCTATTTGGAATGGGTCCTGCAGGCTGTAACGCTCAAACCGGATCGCCGCCCGATGAGCGCGATTTACGAGCGACTTATGACAGAGCGCCGTTTGTCTGGCTGGGAGCCCGACGGCTTCGCTTGGTCTGCGGATGCTGTTGGCAAGGAGACGTCCAATCCCGATCCCGACTTGGTCACAAGTATCGGACGCAGCGGCTGGCCTTACATGGGTTTCAGCCTGCGCTCGCGCGAACGCAACGCTGCCGAGCATTGGCCATGGACGCCACTGGATGAGAAGCGCCACTCCGATATTGACCTCCTCGCCTTCTTCCACGACCGCCTCAAGGTTTACCTCCGAGACCAAGGCATCCGGCACGACATCATCGACGCCTGCCTTGCCATGCCCGGCAATGACGACCTGACGCTGCTGGTCAAGCGCGCCACCGCGCTTTCCGACACGCTGAAGACCGAAGACGGCGCCAATCTGATCCAGGGGTTCAAGCGCGCGAACAACATCCTGTCGGCCGAGGAAAAGAAGGACGGCGTCGAATATTCCTTTGGTGCCGATCCGAAATTCGCCGAAGGCCCCGAGGAACAGGCGCTGTTTGCCGCCCTCGACCAGGCCGAGGCCAAGATCGGCGCGGCGATGAAAGCGGAGGATTTCGCCGGCGCCATGGCCGCCATGGCCGCGCTGCGCGGGCCGGTCGATGCCTTCTTCACCGCGGTGCAGATCAACAGCGACAATGCTGTGCTGCGGCGCAACCGGCTGAACCTTCTGCACCGGATCCGGGCCGTCTGTTCGGGCGTTGCCGATCTTTCGCGCATCGAGGGCTGAAACGCGTTCAAATGTTGCGCTTGCGTGACATGAATTGCGGCGTATTCTGCCTGTGCGAAAGGTGCTGCAGTGCAGAAACATGACCCGATTCCCGAGTTTGCCGAGATCACCCCGTCCGCGCGCGTCGCGACGGAGCAACACGGCTGGCGCGCGAAATGCCTGCAACGCCTTGTCCGGCTGGACCTGCCGGTGCCGAAATCGGTGGCGCTGCCCGCCCGCACCGTGCGCGCCATCGCCACGGGGCAGGGCGTCGATGCGGCCGGTGTTCTGGACCGCTTCGGCGACGGGCCGCTGATCTCGGTCCGGCCCTCGCCCGCCAATCCCGATTGGGGCGGGCCGGCGACGATCCTGAACATCGGCATGAACGCCAAACGCCATGCGCGGCTGTGCGAAACCCATGGCCAGGCCGCGGCGGACGCGCTGTATATGCGCTTCGTGCAATCCTATGCCGTCCATGTCGCGCGGCTGGACCCGGATGTCTTTGAAGATGTCCATCCCGGGCCCGGCGCGCTGGACGAGGTGTTGAAGCTGTACGAGGTCGAGACCGACGATCCTTTCCCGCAGGACGCTGCCCGCCAGCTGTCGGAAGTGCTGCGCAGCATGGCGCGGGCCTGGGAAGGCACCTCGGCGCGGCTTCTGCGCCAGGCCAAGGGCGCGCCGGTCGATGCGGCGCTGGGCCTGGTGGTTCAGGAAATGGCCCAGGGCATCGGGCGGGGAATCTCCGGCTCGGGCGTGATCCAGTTCGTCGATGGCGTGACCGGCGGCCCGCGCATCACCGGGCGCTATCTGGGCCAAAGCCAGGGCCGCGACGCCCTGGCCGCGCAAGAGGCGCTGTATCTGACCCGCGACCGCCGCGGCCCCTCGCTGGAAGATGTGGCGCCCGAGGCGATTGCCGAATTGTGCCGCTTCGGCGCGGCCTGCCGGGCCCGGCTGCGCGAGGAAATGCAGATCGAATTCACCATCGAGGACGGGCGCCTGGCCGTTCTGGATGCGGTCAAGGTGCAACGCTCGGCCCGGGCGGGGCTGCGCATCGCGGTGGCGCTGGCCGAGGATGGGGTGATCGGCAAGGACGAGGCGGTGCTGCGGGTGGAACCCGGCGCGCTGACCGAAGTGCTGCACCACCAGGTCGATCCGCGCGGGCCGCGCGATGTCTTCGCCCGCGGTATCGGCGCTTCGCCCGGCGCGGCGACCGGCCGGCTGGTCTTTACCGCCGAGGCGGCGCAGGCCAGTGCAGCGCGGGGCGAGCCCTGCATCCTGGTGCGGCGCGAGACCGCGCCCGAGGATATCCGTGGCATGCATTCCTCGGTCGGCGTGCTGACCGAACGCGGCGGGATGACCAGCCATGCGGCGGTGATCGGCCGCGGTCTAGGCCTGCCCTGCGTGGTCGGCGCCAGCGAATTGCGGCTGGACCTGCGCGAGAAGAAGCTGACCGCCGCCGATGGCCGGGTGTTCCGCGAAGGCGATGCGGTGACGATCGACGGCTCGCGCGGCGAGGCGCTGGTGGGGGCGGCCGACATGCTGCCGCCGGCCTTGGACGACTCGTTCCGGCTGCTTTTGTCCTGGGCCGACCAGTTCCGCGATATTGGTGTGCGGGCCAATGCCGACACGCCCGCCGATGCCGCAACGGCGCGCCGTTTCGATGCCCAGGGCATCGGCCTGTGCCGGACCGAACACATGTTCTTCGACGAGGACCGCCTTGTCGTTATGCGCGAGATGATCTTCGCCGACAGCCCGGGCGACCGGGCGGCGGCGCTGGCGCGGCTTTTGCCGATGCAGCGGGCGGATTTCGTGCAACTGTTTGAAATCATGCAAGGGCTGCCGGTCTGCATCCGGCTGTTCGACCCGCCCTTGCACGAATTCCTGCCCTCGGGGCGCGAGGGGCTTCGCGATCTGGCCGAAGCGCTGGACCGGCCGCTGTCGGAAGTGACCCGCCGCGCCGATGCGCTGCGCGAGGTCAATCCGATGCTGGGCATGCGCGGGGTGCGACTGGGCGTGGTGCTGCCGGAAATCTACGACATGCAGGCGCAGGCGATTTTCGAGGCCGCGCTGGAATCGGCGCGGCGCGGCGCGCCCGTGGTGCCCGAGGTGATGATCCCTCTGGTCAGCGCCCGGCGCGAGGTGGAACTGGTCAAGGCCCGGATCGACGCGGTGGCCGCCATGGTGAAGACCCGCGCCAAAGCCGATTTCGACTATAAGCTGGGCGTCATGGTGGAAACGCCGCGGGCGGCGCTGCGCGCGGGCGAGATCGCCCAGCATGCGGCCTTCCTGTCCTTCGGCACCAATGACCTGACGCAGATGACCTATGGCCTGTCGCGCGACGATGCCGGGCGGTTCATGAACACCTATGTGCAGCAGGGCGTCTTCCCCGAGGATCCGTTCCATATTCTGGATGTGGACGGGGTGGGGGAGTTGCTGCTGATGGGGGCCGAGCGCGGCCGCAAGACCCGCAGCGACCTGACGCTCAGCATCTGTGGCGAGCATGGCGGCAACCCCGAATCGATTGCCTTTTGCCGCAAAGCGGGCTTCGATTACGTGTCTTGCAGCCCCTATCGGGTGCCTATGGCGCGGCTTGCGGCGGCGCATCTGGCCCTGAAAGATCGTGTGATCGGGTAGAAATTTCACACCATATCATGTGTTTGCGACTGTTTCTTAAAGTGAAACATTAAGAAATTCGGCAAGTTTCCGCCGATTTTACCACGATTTTCGTTGCACATTTGTCACGCGACTTTACCGGGTCGCCGGTCGTCGCGTAACCGGCCCGACTGTTGCGCGGCTGACTTTGCCGTCGCACCTGGGGAAACAGACCGGGAAACACATGATGCGACTGAACATGACGCTTGCCTATGGGCCGGTTCTGGCCCTTGGCCTGACGCATGCAGCCGTGGCTGATGTCACGAAAAGTACCTCGAACGATCCGACCGTGCAGATCGGCGATCAGATGAGCCTGCTTCTGGGCGCCGAGAAATCGCGGCTGGGCGCCATGAGCGCCGACCGGCTGGGCGCCATCGCCTCGGGGCCTGAAAAGCCGGTGAAGGTTGAAAAGCCCGCGACGATCGCGGTGAAAAAGACCGAAGCGGTGCCGAAAGTGCCGCTCAAGGCCCTGGCGCCCACGCTGGATGGCACGCTGGACTATAACGAGGCCGCGCTGATGGCGCTGCCCGCGCCCAAGGGCGATGCGCAATGGCAATGCCTGAGCGAGGCGATCTATTTCGAAGCCCGGGGCGAGACGCTGAAAGGCCAGTTCGCGGTGGCTGAAGTGATCCTGAACCGCGTCGACAGCCCGCTTTATCCGAAATCGGTCTGTTCGGTGGTCAAGCAGCGCGGCGGCGGCGGCTGTCAGTTCTCGTATGTCTGTGACGGCTATTCCGACAATATGCGCGAGCCGGGCGCGCGCGCTTTGGCGCAGCGCATCGCCTGGGTGATGCTGAACGGCGCCCCGCGGGCGCTGACCGAAGGCGCCACCCATTTTCACACCCGCGGCGTGCGGCCCGGCTGGTCGCACCGCTTTCCGATGACGGCGCAGATCGGCGCGCATCTGTTCTATCGCCAGCCCGGGGCGCAGACCCTGCGGGTTGCGGTCTCGACCAAGGGTTAAGCGGACCTGCGGGCCGATCGCGGCCCGCCCATGTCGTAACCCTTGCATGCGCTGCCGTCTTGAGGCAGGAGCAGTCGCTCCTCCGGGGCTAAAGCAGGGGGGCGGTGGCCGCGGCCGGGAGGGGCACATGATCAGCGACATATCCCTTGCCTTCGCCCATCCCGAGGAACGGGCCGAGGCTTCGGCCGATGCCAATCCGCGCGACCGGATCAGCCTGCGCGACCATGTGGTCGAGGCCGATATCGGCGCCTTCCAGAAGGAACGCGGCCAGAAGCAGCGCCTGCGCTTCAATGTCGTGGTCGAGGTGCGCCCCGCGCCCGCGCCCCTGGACGATGATGTCGACCGGATCCTGTCCTATGACCGGATCACCGAAGCCATCGCGGCCGAACTGGCGACCGAGCGGCTGAACCTTTTGGAAACCCTGGCCGAACACCTGGCCGAGCGCATCCTGGCCGAGCCGCAGGCGATGCGCGCCTTCATCCGCATCGAAAAGCTGGATATCGGCCCCTATGCGCTGGGGGTGGAAATCGTGCGGTCGCGCGCCGAAGTGCCCCAGCGGGTGGATGACAAGGCGGTGCATCCCTTGGTGGTCTATCTCGACAATACCACCGTGGGCGCCTTGGATCTGGCGGCGCGGATCGACGCGCTGGAAGCCCGCGGCCTGCCGGTGATCTTCTGCGTGGGCCTGCCCGATGTGGCCCGCCCGCAGACCCGCCACCGTCCGACCCAGCGCCGCATCGACCTTCTGGCGATCGAGCAGAATGCCTGGGTTCTGGCCGCCCGCGATCCGCGCTGCGTGGTCGTGGCCTCGCGCACCGAAATCGACTGGGCGCTGCGGCGGGGCCGGTCGGTGGTCTGGGCGCCCTCGAAGATCGTGCTGGATGCGGTCGACGGGCCGAAGACCGGCGATCCGGTGGCGCTGGCGCTGTGGCTGGCCGAGGAGATGGCGGCGGCGGCGCTGGTTCTTCACGGCGATGTTGCAATCCCGGCAGGAAGCCGCGTGGCGGTGGAACGCGCCTAGGCGCGGGCCTTGCGCAGATCGGTGGCATGTTGCATCCCAGAGCGATGATCTATTGGCGTCCCTTGGTGCAATCCGGCGAGCCGCGCCCGAAGGGCGCCTATCCGCTGGCGGGTGGCGGGCTGTGGTTCTCGCAGGTCGAGCGGCTGGAACGCGGCCGCGCTGGAGAGATCGTGCCAGCCATCGAAGCCGGCGCCGCGCTGGAGCCGCTGGTGGCGCCGCGTGCCTCTTTCGCGGGGCTGGCGATGGACCGGCCGCAGATCATGGCCATTCTGAACGTGACGCCCGACAGTTTCTCGGATGGCGGCCAGTTCGTCGATCCGCAGGCGGCGCTGGCCCAGGCGCGGGCGCTGGCCGAAGTGGCGGACATTCTGGACATCGGCGGCGAAAGCACCCGGCCAGGTGCGGCCGAAGTGCCCGGGGATGAGGAAATCGCCCGCACCGCCCCGGTGATCGGCGCGCTGCGCGCCGGCGGGCTGACCGCGCCGATTTCCATCGACACGCGCAAGGCCGGGGTGGCCGATGCGGCGCTGCGGGCGGGGGCCGATATCGTCAATGATGTGGCGGCGCTGCTGTTCGACCCCGATCTGGGCCCCTTGGCCGCCAAGGCCCAGGCGCCGGTCATCCTGATGCATCACCAGGGCACGCCCGAGGTGATGCAGGCCGATCCGCGCTATGACGATGTGCTGCTTGACGTCTATGACTGGCTGTCCGAGCGGATCGAGGCGGCCGTGGCCATGGGCATCCCGCGCCAGCGCATCGCGGTTGATCCGGGCATCGGCTTTGGCAAGACCGCGGCGCATAATCTGGCGCTGATCCGGGGGATTTCGCTGTTTCACGGCCTGGGCTGCCCGGTTCTTCTGGGGGCCAGCCGCAAGCGGTTCATCGGCACGATCGGCGGGGTTGCGGATCCGCAGGCGCGGATGCCGGGCTCGCTTGCGGTGGCGCTGGCGGGCGTGGCGCAGGGGGTGCAGATGATACGGGTCCATGATGCGGCCGAGACGCGGCAGGCGCTGCGGATCTGGCAGGCTTTGGCAGGAGGAACGGCATGAGCCGGAAACTGTTCGGCACCGATGGGGTGCGGGGGCGGGCGAATGCCTATCCGATGACCGCCGATGTGGCGCTGCGGCTGGGGGCTGCGGCGGGCCGCTTCTTCCGGCGCGAGGCCAATGGCGCCACGGGCGGCGGGGGCGCGCATCGGGTGGTGATCGGCAAGGACACCCGCCTGTCGGGCTACATGCTGGAAAACGCGCTGACCGCGGGGCTGACCTCGACCGGCATGAACGTGCTGCTGGTGGGCCCGGTGCCCACCCCGGCGGTGGGCTTTCTGACCCGCTCGATGCGGGCGGATCTGGGCGTGATGATCTCGGCCAGCCACAATCCGCATCAGGACAACGGCATCAAGTTCTTCGGCCCCGACGGGTTCAAGCTGTCGGATGCCGCCGAGGCCGAGATCGAGGCGATCCTGGAAGGCGAGATCCGGCTGGCCCAGGCCGAGAATATCGGCCGCGCCAAGCGGATCGAGGATGGCCGGGGCCGCTATCAGGAATTCGTCAAGACCTCGTTCCCGGCCGGGCTGCGGCTGGACGGGCTGAAGGTGGTGATCGACTGCGCCAATGGCGCCGCCTACAAGGCCGCGCCCGAAGTGCTGTGGGAACTGGGCGCCGATGTGGTGCCGGTGGGCACCGCGCCCAATGGCACCAACATCAACCAGCTCTGCGGCTCGACCCATACCGAGACGGCGGCCGAGGCGGTGGTGGCACATGGCGCGCAGGTGGGCATCGCGCTGGATGGCGATGCCGACCGGGTGATGATCCTGGACGAAAACGGCATGGTGGCCGATGGCGACCAGATCATGGCGCTGCTGGCCGCCCGCTGGGCCGAGGAAGACCGGCTGAACGGGGGCACGCTGGTTGCAACCGTGATGTCCAATCTGGGGCTTGAACGCTTTCTGCAGCGGCGCGGGTTGCGGCTGGAACGCACCGCCGTGGGCGACCGCTATGTGGTCGAGGCGATGCGGCGCGGCGGCTGGAACCTGGGGGGCGAGCAGTCGGGCCATATCGTGATGACCGATTATGCCACGACCGGCGACGGGCTGATCGCGGGGCTACAATTCCTGGCCGAGATGGTGCGCACCGGGCAGAAGGCCAGCGACCTGATCCGCCAGTTCGAAACCGTGCCGCAGCTTTTGAAGAATGTCCGCTTCGCCGAAGGCGCGCAGCCGCTTGAGATGGACAGCGTCAAGGCGGTGATCGAGGCCAATGCCGCGCGGATTCGCGGCAAGGGCCGGATCCTGATCCGCAAGTCGGGCACCGAGCCCTTGATCCGCGTCATGGCCGAGTGCGAGGATGCGGGGCTGTTGCGCGAAGTGGTGGACGAGATCGTCGGCGCCGTCGAAGCGGCGGCCTGAACGGGCTTCATCGCGGCGTCCTGCGGGGACGGAATCGGGCTTTGAGCGGGGTTTTGCACGCTTTTGCGCGGCCGCTTGCCAGTGCGGGGCCGATCAGGCAGCTTCCCGCGCATGACGAGTAGCATTGAAGACATTTTCGCCGCGCAGCACGCCGCTTTGGCAGCCAGCCCCGCGGCATCGACATTGACGGAACGCCGCGCGGCCCTTCGGCGCCTGCATGGGGCGGTCAAGGTGCGCGAGCGCGCGCTGATCGAAGCCATGGCCGGCGATTTCGGCAAGGGCGCGGTCGAGGTGCAATTGACCGAGCTTCTGCCGCTGTATCAGGAAATCGCCACGGCGCGGCGCCGGCTGCGGGGCTGGATGCGCGGCAGGCGCGCCTGGCCGGGCCTGGCGCTGTTCGGCACCTCGACCCGGCTGCGCCCCGACCCCAAGGGCCTGGCGCTGATCCTGGGGCCGTCGAATTACCCGTTCATGCTGGCCCTTGGGCCGCTGGTTTCGGCGCTGGCGGCGGGAAACCGGGTGATCGTGAAGCCTTCGGAACTGGCGCCCCGCACGGCGGCGCTGGTGGCCGAGGTGATTGGCGCCTGTTTCGAACCCGATCAGGTGGCCGCCGTGCAGGGCGGGGCCGAGACGGCCGAGGCGCTGACCCGGCTGCCCTTCGATCATGTGTTCTTCACCGGCTCGACCCGGATCGGCCAGCGGGTGATGGCGGCGGCGGCGCAGCATCTGGCCACGGTCACGCTGGAACTGGGCGGCAAAAGCCCGGTCATCCTGGGCCCCGATGCCGATCTGGCGCAGGCGGCGCGGATGGTGGCCTGGGGCAAGCTGACCAATGGCGGGCAGGCCTGCGTCTCGCCCGACCATGTCTATGTGCCGCGGCGCAACAAGGCCGCCTTCCTGTCCGCGCTGAAGGCCGAACTCGCCCGGATGGAGCCGGACGCCGCCCGCTCGATCACGCCGCAGCATCTGGAGCGGATGGAGGCGCTGGTGACCGAGGCCAAGGCCGCGGGCGCGGCCGAGGCCTGGCGCGGCATCGGCGGGCCGGGGCGGTATCCGCCGGTCGTGCTGACCAGGATCAGCCCCGAGATGGCGGTGATGCACGAGGAAATCTTCGGGCCGATCCTGCCGGTCATCGCCTATGACGACCCGGCCGAGGCGATTGCCGCGGTCAATGCCCGGGCCAAGCCCTTGACGATCTATGTCTTCGCCCATGATCCCCATTTCGCCAGGCGGGTGGTGGACGAGACGCGCTCGGGCTCGGTGGCGGTCAATCTGACCATGGCGCATTTCGCCCATCCGACCATGCCTTTCGGGGGCGTGGGGGCAAGCGGGCAGGGCGCGGCGCATGGCCATGCGGGGTTCCTGGCCTTCAGCCATGTAAAGCCCGTCGTGGTGAACCATTTCGCGCCGCTTGGCCTGCTGATGCCGCCGGTGACGGCGCGGGTGCGCCAGCGCGCGCGGCTGGCCCTGGCCTGGATGCGCGGCTTCGGCTGACCGGCTAGGCCTGGCCCGGGTGGCGGGCCAGCAAGGCGGGCGACAGCCGGCCGATCAACCGCGACTGATAGGCCGGGGCCTGGAACCTGTGGCCGAAAATCTGGCGATATTCCTCAAGCATCGCGCCGCGCGCGGCGGCGGGGCTGTTCGTCGCCGCCCCGCCATGCACCTGATGAAACGTGCCCTCGCCCAGCATGACCCAGGGTTCATCGGCACTGGCCGCGACCGCGCGCGCCCAGAATTCCAGATTGGCCAGCCCACCCCCGGGCGAGGCGAAGCGCGTGTCCAGCCCGCCCAGGCTGTGCCACAGCCCGGCGGCCAGGAACAGCGCGTTCGATTCTGCCATCGGAGCCAGCCAGCCCTTTGCCGAAGACCCGGCCAGAACGGAAATGTCGAACAGCCGGTAGCCATCCTGCTGCCAGGGCACGCTTGCCAGAAGCGCATCCTCGACCGCCTGATCATAGCCGGCGAAGACCGAGTTCATCTGCACATCCGGCCCCAGATGAAAGCCCAGCGAGCCCACCACCCGGCTGGCATCGGCGCGCAGCGCCAGCAGCGCCGTCGCGATCAGCCCGGGCGAGGCGATGCGGGCCCCGTCGATCATCAGCCCAAGATAGGGCGCGCGCGCCGTGGCCATGGCGCGGTTGATCGCCGCAACCGGCGAGACCGGGGTCGGTGGCGCGACGCGGATCACCCGCAGATTGGGCGCCAGCCGGCGCAGCGCCGCCTCGTCGACCGGCCGGGCCGAACCGTGATCCAGCACGATCAGCTCGTAGTCCTGCGCCTCGACACCACGCTGACGGCCCGGAGACAGGCTTTCCACCGTCCGCGGCAATTCGCGCTCCATGTCATGGGCGCAGATCAGAAGGCTAAGCTGCATCCGGTGACCTCCGGCCCAGCGCCTGCAGGATCGAGGCCTCATCGGGCGGCAGGGCGCCGTGGCGCTGCATCACGGAGGCGGGCAGATCGGGGTCCTCGGCCCGAAGCGCCCGCAGATCGGGATTGTAATTGTCCCACAGCACCCGGTTGTCGGGCTTCAGCCCGGTCACGATCAACAGGCCCGAGGGCGCGGTGTCCAGCAGCGTCAGCCGCAGATCGGGGCGCCGCCGGCGCAACAGGGGCAGCAGCCGCCAGACATCGCCACACCAGACCTGCGATTGCCGGTCGCGCCGGGCCTGGATCGGATGGTTGGGCAACACGTCGTCGATCACGATCGCGCCCTGCGGCGACATGACCCGTTCCAGATTCATGAAGTCGCGCAGGGCGAATTCCACCAGATGCATCCCATCAATGAACCCAAGATCGACGCGCCGCGATTTCAGCGCCGCCTCGGCGCGAAAGAAGAAGAAGTCGTCGCTGGCCATCGGATGCAGATCAAGCCGCGGGAAGGGCCCGGCCCGGGCCAGGTCCGGCTCGGGGTCGATGCCGATGCTGTCACACTTGGCCAGGGCCAGGCTGGCCCCGTGCCGCAGGCCGATTTCCAGATAAAGCTGCGGCTGGATCAGCGCATGCAGCCGCGCCAGAACCTCGCGGAAGGGGCGCGCGCCCTGCACCGCCTCGGCGGCCGGATCGGGATGGCGGATGTCCAGGGCCGCGGGGGCGGTTCCGGCGGCGGGATGGGTCACGGGCTGCAGCGTGCCGCCCTTCTGGAACACCCCCACCAGATCGCGCCAGGGGCCGCGCTCGTCCCGCCAGCACTGCACCAGCCGCAGCCCCGACCAATCGGCCAGCGCCTGATAGGCATCGGGATAGAAGCGGTAGCAATCGACCGGATAGCGATGGATGGGCCCGGCCGAGGGCGCGATGACAAAGGCCAGCCCGCCGGGCCGCAGGACGCGGGCGATTTCCGAGAAGACGCGCCAGAAATGCGCGCAATGTTCCAGCATCTGCCCGCTGACGACCAGATCGACCGAGCCATCGGCGCGCGGGATCTGATAGGGATCGGCCAAGACCTCGTCGACGCCGGGGCCGGGTTCCAGATCGAAGCCGGTATAGTGCACATCCGCGGGCATCAGGCTGCGATACGAGCCGTTCACATCGCTGGCGCCAAGGTCGATCACTTGTTGCGGGCCGGGCGGCAGATACCAGTCGATGCAGCGCTTCATGTTCTCCATTGACGAGGCATGCATCGGATCCGGGCCTTTCCTTGGGGTGGGCGGAGTCTGGCACAGCCGATCCGATGCCCCAAGGGCCGACGCAAGACGCGCCGGCCCTTGGGGCAGGATCGGGGCTGCGGCTAATTGCCGGGCGCCACGGGCTGGGCCGACAGGCCGAACTGGCGCGGATGGATCTGGCCCAGCCAGGTCTCGGTCAGGGGCGCGCCGTCGCGGTCCAGATAGGCGCGCACATCCACCGTATCGACGGGCTTCGTCAGCTTCAGATCGAAGCTCAGCCGCCAGTCATCGGTGCCGATCACCGGCCGCGCCGCGGCCTGGATCACCTCGACCCCGTCGCCCACGCTGATCACCGGCAGGACCGAGCCATCGGCGCTCAGCCCCTCTAGCGCCGCCCCGCTGAAATCGATCTGCAGCTTGATCGCATCCTGCGGCCGCGGCTGGCCCGGCACCCCGCCGCGCCCCAGACGGGTGGCCACGGTCTGCGCCAGGGGCCCCGCATCGGGCCGGCCCGAACCCCAGCTTTGCCGATAGGCGAAATCCATCCGGTCGCCGGCCTTCGGCAGGGTGCCGGGCAGCCAGTAGGCGACGATATTGTCATAGATCTCGTCATCGGTCGGGATCTCGACCAGCTGGACCTGACCCGGACCCCAATCGCCCAGGGGCTCGATCCAGACCGAGGCGCGCTTGTTGTAGAAGACACCGTCATCCAGATAATGGTCGAAGTCGCGGTCGCGCTGCATCAGGCCGAAGCCGCGCGGATTGGTGTCAAGAAAGCTGGAGGTCACCACGCGGTCGGGGTTCGACAGCGGGCGCCAGATCTGCTCGCCCGTGCCGGTCGCGATGGCAAGCCCGTCGGAATCATGCACTTCCGGCCGCCAGTCGAAGGCCATGTTGCGGTTGGTCTCGGAATACCAGTACATCGAGGTCATCGGCGCGATGCCCAGCCGGTCCACCGCATTGCGGAAGAACAGCGTCGCGCTGACGGTGATGGTCTGGCCGCCGCCATTGGTGGCATCGAAGCGATAGGCGCCGGTCACGCTGGGGCTGTCGAGCAGAGCATAGATCACCGCGGTCGAGCCGTTTTCGCCAGGCGCGATGAAGAATTCGGTGAAGCGGGGGAATTCCTCGGGGGTGGCCAGGCCGGTGTTCAGCGCCAGGCCGCGCGCCGACAGGCCATATTGCTTCTCGGCCCCGTCGGTCCGGTAATAGGACGCGCCCAGGAACGAGATCCAGTCGCTTTGCATGTCGGGCCGCATGATGCGGAAGCCGGCAAAGGCGGCCTTCGCCTCGATCTTGCGGGCCGGGCTGTCGGCGGGCATGTCGAAGAAATCGGGCGTGTACAGCACTTCGCGCGACTGGCCGCCCTGCACCATGCTGATCCGCACCGGATCGCGCGAATAGCGGGTCAGGTGGAAGAACTGCACCGGCGCCTCGGGCCCGGCCAGCAGGCTGTGATCGTCGCGGAAGCGGATCTTCCATTGCGCGTCGTAATCGATCGCATCCAGCGCCGCGGCATCCTGCTGGACGGCCGGAACATAGGGTTTCGCCGCCAGGTCGCGGGCGCGCTGTTTCAGCCCGTCGAAGGAAAAAGCCTGAGACGGACCATAGGCGATCTGGAGTGCGGGGGTGGCCGGGGCCGGGGCTGCGGGCGGTGTCTCGGCGGCCATCGGGCCGGCGGCGAGGCACAGGGTGACCAGCGAGGCGGCAAGGCCACGCAGAACGGAGGGAAGGGGCAGGGGGGGCACGAGAAGCTCCGAGAGGTGCGATTCTGTCCCCGTTCCTATGTCATTTTACACATCTGCGCGATGTGCCTTTGGCGACAGAGCCAGCGCAAATCCGCGACGTCACCGCAGATCCGGCAGGGCGCCGCCGGCCTGGCCGGGCGCAGGGGGCTGGGGCGGCGACATCAGCGGGGGGCCGCGCATTCGCAAAGGCCTAGGCTGTGGCGGGCAGGGCGGGCGACGCCGCATCGCTTGCCTGCGCCGCGCGGCAGGTCTCGGCAATGCGCTGGGCCAGCGCGCGCAGGCGGTCCTTGTCTTCGGGCAAGACCAGCGCTGCCGCCGACAGGTCCAGCGCGCGGGCGGTCTGGTGCGCCACTTCGGGGGCAAAGGCGGGCGACAGCTGCACCAGCGCGCCAAGGGTTTTCAGCAGCCGCACCTGAACCTCGACCATGCCCGCGCCGTCGCGCGCGATGGCCGCGAAGGCATCTTCGGCCAGATCGGCAAGGTGCAGCCGCGGCACCAGCACATGCGGATACAGCAGCTCGGCCGCGCCGCGCTCGGCCCAGGCCGACAGGACACGCAGATGCCGGCCGAGAATGTCGATCGCCGTGCCCGGATCGTTCACCGCCGGCGACAGGGCGCGCTGGGCGATCTCGGTCAGGATCAGCGTGCCGAAACGGGGGTCTTGGTCAAGGCTGCGGGTCGGGCCGATGGCGAAGGTCTTGGCGATTGCCCCGGCAAGCGCGGGATCGGGGGCCGCGCCGGGCATCAGCCGGGCCACTTCGCTGCCGGGATGAATGAAGCTGCCCGGCAGCACCGAAAGCGCAAGCGTCACCTGCGCATCGGCGCAAAGCCGGTTCAGCGCGGCCAGGTCGATGACCTGCACATAGCCGGTCCGGTCGCCAAAGACGGGCTGACCCTGCCGTGCCAGCGCGCGCGCGCCGTCATCCAGCGGCCGCCCGCCCAGATAGGGATGCGCCATCCGCTGCTCAAGCGCCGCGCGGGCGGCGGTTTCGACCCGGGCGATCGTATCGGGCAGGCGGCCGAAATCGGCCAGATGCCCGATCCATCGCACCAGCTGCCAGACGATCGCCGCCAGCACGGCCAGGGTGACAAGGAAGATCAACAGCCGCCCCTCGCGGCCGTAAAGCCCGGTCTCCAGCCCGATGATCGAGACCAGCGAATAGATGAACCCGCCGGTGAAGGTGGCAAGCACGTTCTGGGTCAGCCGGTCGTCGCGCAACAAGGGCGTCGCGCGGGGCGTCGCCCCCTGCGCGGCCGAGGCGAAGGCCGAGACCATGATCGACACCGAAAAGGTCGTCACCGTCAGAAGCGAGGTCGCCATGATCTGCAGGATCGCCGAGACGGCATTGGCCGCGACCAGGCCCTTGCTGTCGGCCGGCAGAAACGGCGGCACCGCCGCCGCGGCCAGCGCCGTGGCCAGCCCGACCAGACCGAAGGCCGCAATCGGCACCCAGATCTTGCGCATGAGCCGGCGCAGGTTCCATTTCCACAGGCTGATCATCCGGCCATGATGGCGGTCGGAAAAGCAAAGGGCCAGAGGGAAACCCCTCTGGCCCGATCTTGCCTGACTGCGATTTTTCGACGAAAAATCGGCGCTTGCGGATCAGTTCCGCGCGCGGTCGACCATCTTGCCCTTGGCGATCCAGGGCATCATGGCGCGCAGCTTCTCACCGACCTTCTCGATCTGGTGTTCGTCATTGATGCGGCGGGTCGCCTTGAAGAAGGGCTGGCCGACTGCATTTTCCTGCATGAAGTCACGCACGAACTTGCCGGTCTGAATGTCGGTCAGCACGGCTTTCATGCGGGCCTTGGTTTCTTCGTAGGGCAGGATGCGCGGGCCCGAGACATATTCGCCATATTCGGCGGTGTTCGAGATCGAGTAGTTCATGTTCGCGATGCCGCCTTCATAGATCAGGTCGACGATCAGCTTCACTTCGTGCAGGCATTCGAAATAGGCCATTTCCGGCTCGTAGCCAGCTTCGACCAGGGTTTCAAAGCCCATCCGGATCAGCTCGACCAGACCGCCGCACAGAACGGCCTGTTCGCCGAACAGGTCGGTTTCGCATTCCTGACGGAAGTTGGTCTCGATGATGCCCGAGCGGCCGCCACCGATGGCCGAGCAATAGCTGAGGCCGATATCCATCGCCTTGCCCGAGGCATCGTTATGCACCGCCACCAGGCAGGGCACGCCGCCGCCCTTGACATATTCGCCGCGCACGGTGTGGCCCGGGCCCTTCGGCGCCATCATGATGACGTCGACGCCGGGCTTCGGCTCGATCAGGCCGAAATGCACGTTCAGACCATGGGCAAACGCGATGGCCGAGCCTTCGCGCAGATTGTCATGGACATATTTCTTGTAGGTCGCGGCCTGCAGCTCGTCGGGCATGGTGAACATGATCAGGTCGCACCAGGCGGCGGCCTCGGCGATACCCATGACCTTCAGCCCTTCGGCTTCGGCCTTCTTGGCCGAGGGCGAGCCTTCGCGCAGCGCCACGACCAGGTTCTTCGCGCCCGAATCGCGCAGGTTCAGCGCATGGGCATGGCCTTGCGAGCCATAGCCGAGGATGGCGACCTTCTTGTCCTTGATCAGGTTCACATCGCAGTCGCGGTCGTAGTAAACGCGCATGGGGCGCTCCTTTGCTTGTTCTGGCGGCAGGATAGGGATCGGGGCGCGGGTCTTCGTGCAATCTTTGACGAATGACGAGTTATCTGCGAAAATTCATTCGCGATTTTACGCAAACGCGAGACGATCATGCAAGTCGATGAAACCGACCGGCGTATCCTGCGCCATCTGCTGGCCGAGCCGGCGCTGCCGCGGGCCGAACTGGCCGAACGCGCCGGCGTCACGCCGGCCACGCTGTGGCGGCGGCTGGACCGGCTGCGCGAGGGGGGCGTGATCCTGGCCGAGGAAGCGGTCCTGGACTGGCGCGCGCTGGGCTATGAGGTCGAGGTCTCGCTGCGCTTCAGCCTGGAGAAGTCGAACCCGCGGGCGCTGGACGAATTCATCGCCGCCGCGCGCGAGGTGCCCGAGGTGATCGGGATCGAGACCTTCCTGGGCCGGGTCGATGTGCGGCTGAACGTGATCGCGCGCGACATGGGCCATTGGACCGAGGTGTACCGCGCCCGCATCCTGGCCCTGCCGCATATCGCCGAGGTCGAGGCCTTGATGCTGGTCTCGACCATCAAGGATGCAGGCGGGCTGCCGATATGATCGATCTGGACGATACCGACCGGGCGCTTCTGCGCGCGCTGGCGGCCGATGGCGCGCTGTCGGCGGGCGAATTGGGCCGGCGCTTCGGGCTTAGCCAGCCGGCGGCCTGGCGGCGGGTGAGGCGCCTGGAAGAGGCCGGCGTGATCGCAGGCCGGCGGGTCGCGGTCGATCTGGCCAAGCTGGGCTTCGGCGTCACGGTGTTTCTGGGGGTGAAGCTGGCCACCAAGGGCCGGGTCAGCCTGGAAGATTTCGAACGCGCGGCGACGGCCATTCCCGAAGTGCAGGTGGTGCAGCATGTGCTGGGCCTGTTCGACTACCGGCTGCGGGTCGTGGCCCGTGATCTGGCCGATTTCGAGCGGGTCTTGCGGCGGCGGATCATGACCCTGCCGGGGGTGGGCAACCTTGAGGCCAATGTGCTTTTGACCGAAGAGCGACGCCCGGGCCCGCTGGGGGCGGCGGATTTGGTCGTGAAAGGGTGATCCGGGGCGGCTAGGCTGCGGCCCGGATGCGGCAGGAGACGGGCATGAAGATCACCAGACTGGAAACCTTTGGCACGGAATTCGTCTGTTTCGTCCGGGTCACCGACGAAAGCGGCGCCACGGGCTGGGGGCAATTGTCCACCTATTGCGCCGATATCACCGCCGAGGTCTTCCACCGCCAGGTCGCGCCGCATGCTTTGGGCAGCGATACCGACGATCTGGAAGACACGCTGGTCCGGATCATCGAGCGCGAGCACAAATTCCCCGGCAGCTATATCCGCCGGGCGCAGACGGGCCTTGATACCGCGATCTGGGATCTGCGCGGCAAGGCCGCCGGCAAGCCGGTGGTCGAACTTTTGGGCGGCACGCCCGGGCCCTTGCGCGCCTATGCCAGCTCGATGCGGCGCGACATCTCGCCTGCGGATGAGGCCGCGCGGCTGTGCCGGCTGCGCGACGACAACGGCTTCACCGCCTTCAAATGGCGGGTCGGCGCCGAATATGGCCGCGATACCGACGAATGGCCGGGCCGTACCGAGGCGGTGATCGAAACCGTCTCGAAAGCGCTGGGTGCGGGGCAGGACAAGCTGGTTGACGGCAATTCCGCCTTCACCCCCGCCCGCGCGATCGAGGTGGGGCGGATGCTGGAACAGCATGGCATCGGCCATTTCGAGGAACCCTGCCGCTATTGGGAGTATGACCAGACCGCCGAAGTGCGCCGCGCCCTGCAGATCGACGTGGCCGGCGGCGAGCAGGATTGCGAGATGGTGATGTGGGAAATGTCGATCGCCAAGCGCGCGGTCGATATCCTGCAGCCCGACATCATGTATCTGGGCGGGATCTGCCGCACGCTGGAGGTCTGCCGCATGGGCCATGCCGCGGGCCTGCCGATCACGCCGCATGCCGCGAACCTGTCGCTGGTCACGATGTGCACGATGCATCTCTTGAAGGCGATCCCCAACCCGGGGAAATACCTGGAATTCTCGATCGAGGGGCTGGACTACTACCCCTGGCAGGACGGGCTTTTTCTGGGCGACCCCTACCGGATCGAAAACGGCCATGCCATGGTGCCGGACGCGCCCGGCTGGGGCGTCGAGATCAACCCCGACTGGCTGGCGCGCGCCGCCTATCGGGTGTCGGAAAAGA
The DNA here is from genome assembly GCF_020179405.1 of Xinfangfangia pollutisoli. Taxonomy (GTDB): domain Bacteria; phylum Pseudomonadota; class Alphaproteobacteria; order Rhodobacterales; family Rhodobacteraceae; genus Pseudogemmobacter; species Pseudogemmobacter pollutisoli. The sequence continues at coordinate 30,491 of NZ_JAICBZ010000042.1, forward strand.
CCTGAGGAGGAACGCAATGCCCGGACTGCTGCCCAATGTCGACCCCGAGGGGCTGGAAGAGTTTTCGGTGGTGTTCACCGACCGCAGCCTCAACCACATGTCGGCCAAGTTCCAGGGCGTGATGCGCGATGTCTCGGCCTTGCTGCGCGAGGTCTATGGCGGAACCGCGGTGGCGCTGGTGCCGGGTGGCGGGACCTATGCGATGGAATCGGTGGCCCGGCAATTCGGCCGCGGCCGCGTGCTGATCGTGCGCAACGGGTTTTTCTCGTTCCGCTGGAGCCAGATCTTCGAGGCCGGCGGTTTTGCCGCCGAGACGACGGTGATGATGGCGCGCGCCGCCGGCAATGCGCCGGGTGCGCCCTTCGCGCCGCCGCCGATCGAGGAAGTGGTGGCGAAGATTCGCGAGGGGAAGCCCGAGGCGGTCTTCGCCCCGCATGTGGAAACCGCCAGCGGCATCATCCTGCCCGACGACTATATCGCCGCGCTGGCCGAGGCCGCGCATGAGGTGGGCGCGCTGATGGTGCTGGATTGCATCGCCTCGGGCTGCATCTGGGTGGACATGCAGGCAACCGGGGTGGATGTGCTGATCTCGGCCCCGCAAAAGGGCTGGAGCGCCTCGCCCGCGGCCGGGATCGTGGTCATGGGCCCGCGCGCCGAGGCGCAGCTGGCCGAGACCTCCAGCGACAGTTTCGCGCTGGATCTGAAGAAATGGCGCGCGATCATGGCGGCTTACGAGTCCGGCGGGCATGCCTATCATGCCACGATGCCGACCGATGCGATCCTGGGCATGCGCGACGCCATGGCCGAGACCAGGGCGATGGGCTTTGACGCCGCGAAGGCCGCGCAATGGGATCTGGGGCGCAAGGTGCGGGCGATGTTCGCGACCCGCGGCATCCGCTCGGTCGCGGCGGAAGGCTTCCAGGCGCCGGGCGTGGTGGTCAGCTATACCGACGACCCGGCGGTGCAGAACGGCGCCAAGTTCCGCGACAAGGGCGTGCAGATCGCGGCCGGCGTGCCCTTGCAGATCGGCGAGGGCGACGCCTATCGCAGCTTCCGCATCGGGCTGTTCGGGCTGGACAAGCTGAAGGATGTCGATGGCACGGTGGCGCGGCTGACCCGCGCGGTCGAGGCGGCGCTGTAGCGCGCCCGGAGTTTTGGAAAACTCCGGTCCGGAGCCTTCGAAGGCTCCGGGCCGATTTCTTCAAAGAAATCGGCAAGCCCTAGCGGACGCCGAGCCCTGCCCGCATCAGCGTCTTGCGCACCGGCGCCAGCGAATAGAGCGCATCCAGCGCGCCGGCGCGCAGATCGCGCAAGCCCTGCGCCCCGATCATCGAGCTGCGGTTCAGCAGGTCGATCCCCGTCGCCCGCGCCAGCACCTCGGGGTGGCGGCGGCGGTGATAGGCATCCAGCATCTTGCGCCCGCCCAGGGCGCCCGGATCGGCCTGGGCCAGATCCAGCAGCAGCCGCAGATCGGCCAGCGACATGTTCAGCCCCTGCGCGCCGATCGGCGGCACGACATGCGCCGCTTCGGCCATCAGCGCCGTGCGCTCGCCCGCCATCCGCGCCGCGACCTGGGTGATGATCGGCCAGACCGAACGGCGGCTTTCCAGCGTCAGCGGCCCCAGGATGTGGCAGGACCGCGCGTTCATCTCGGCCTCGAAGTCGGGCACGGGCAGGGCGGCCAGCCGCAGCGCCTCGGGGCCGCATTCCATCCAGACCACGGCCGAGGCCGGACGGCCGGCGCGGTCGGGCAGCGGCACCAGGGTGAAGGGCCCGCCCGAGCGGTGGATCTCGGTCGAGACATTGCGATGCGGGATCGGATGGGTCACGGCAAAGGCCAGCGCCTTCTGGCCATAGCGGGTGGTGCGCACCGGAATGCCCAGCGCCTCGCGCATTGGCGAATTGCGCCCGTCGGCCGCGATCAAGAGCCGCGCCGAAACGCTGGATCCGTCGGACAGCGTCACCCGCGCCTCGGCCTCGCGGGTCAGCAGCGCTTTGGTCGCGGTGCCGGGGCGGAAGCGGACATTCGGCATCTCGGCCAGCCGCGCCACCATTTCGCGCCGCAACAGCCAGTTCGGCAGGTTCCAGCCAAAGGGCTGGTCGGAAATGTCGGAGGCGTCGAAATCCTTGACGATGCGCGGCTCGGGCTGCACGCCGCCGGCATCGACAATGCGCATGATCTGCAGCGGGGCCGCATGCGGGGCCAGACGCTCCCACAGGCCCGCCGCCTGCAGAACCGGCAGCGAGGGCTGCAGGAAGGCGGTGGTGCGCAGGTCCGAGCCGGGATCGGCTTCGGCGGTGACCGGCGGCTCGGGATCGACGCAGATCACCGAAAAGCCCGCCGCCCCGAAAGCGGCCGCTGCGGTCAGCCCGGCGACGCCGCCGCCGGAAATCAGGATATCGGTGGAATTGCGCATCTTGCCCTGCCTTTCGGGCCAAGGCTTAGCGCCAAGCCGCGCCGATGGCGAGGCGGCAAAGCGCCCCGCCCGGCGGACCGGGCGGCGTCTTGCACGCGGCGGCTTGCTTAGGGCCAGCTGATGGCGATGTAGAAGAAGAACATCAGCGGCACCAGCGGCAGGGCAAACATGGTCAGCGCCACCATGCCCCAGGTCTTCACGGCCAGCACCAGCCCCAGAAGCACGACCGGCACCATCCACAGGATCATCTCGACGACGTTGTCGGTGGAGGCGGCCTTGCCGCTGAGCGGCCGGGCATGCGCCTCGGCGGGGGCGGACAGGTTCATATGCGGGTCGGCGGCGAGGGTCATCTTGGCATCCTGAATGGCGGTCTGAACGTCATCGCGATCGCGGCGGCAATCGCTGAATGTCAGATACAGCTTCGCGCGCAGGCCGGAAGGGGCAGGTTGCCGCAGTGCGGCAATCTGCCCCGCCGAAACCCGAAGGCGCGGCCGCCCCTGCCCGGGAATCGGGCAACAGGCCCCGCGATCAGCCCTGCGTCAGGCGGGACAGAAACCCTGCAAGATCAGCGGTGTGGTGGTCGATATGCGGCGCAGGCTGCGGGTCGGGCGCGACATGGACGGTGCGCAGGCCCATGGCATGGGGCACTTCAAGATTGCGTGCGTCATCTTCGAACATCGCCGCTTTTGCGGGCAGAAGCCCGTCGGCGGCGAAGATCGTCTCGAAGGCCTCGCGCCGCGGCTTGGGATGGAACTGCGCATGTTCGACGCCATAGACCGCGTCGAAAAGCCCCGTCATCCCGCGCGCGGCCAGCACCCGCCCGGCATAGACCGCATCGGCATTGGTAAAGACGATCCGCCGCCCGGGCAGCGCCTGCAGCGCCGAAATCAGCGCCGGATCGGGCGCCAGGGCGGAGAAGTCGATGTCATGCACCTCGGCCAGGTAATCGCCAGGCTGCACGTCATGTTCATGCATCAGCCCCGCCAGCGTCGTGCCATACAGCGCCCAATACTGCTGGCGCAGCTGATCGGCGCGGTCGCGGTCGACGCCCAGCCGGCGCATGACCCAATCGGTCATCTTCACTTCGATCTGGTCGAAGAGCCGCGCCTCGGGCGGATACAGCGTCTTGTCAAGGTCGAAGACCCAGGTGGTCACATGGCGGAAATCTTGTGCAGGCATGGCACCTTCTAGGCCGCGGCCCGGGCATTTGGAAGGGTTGATCGTGGCGGGGGGGGCGACTAGGCTCCGCCCGGCGGGATGGAGGCCCGAAGGGTGCAGAAAGATGCCTATACGCTGATCCTCGAGGCGATCGAGGCCGGAACCTACAAGCCTGGCGACCGGCTGGTGGAAAGTGAGCTGGCCGAAAGGCTGGGCGTCAGCCGCACCCCGGTGCGCGAGGCGCTGCAGCGGCTGGAGACCCAGGCGATGCTGACGCGCGACGGGCGCAGCCTGATCGTCGCGTCGCTGGATCACAACCAACTGGCCGAGCTTTACGCGGTGCGCACCGAGCTGGAGGGGCTGGCCGCGCGGCTGGCGGCGCGGCATGCGACCGATGAAGAGATAAGGGTGCTGCAAAGCATGGTCGCCGAGGATCGCCAGCTGCTGGGCGGCGATCCGCGCGGGCTGAGCCGGGCGAACAAGCGCTTTCACCGGCAGATCCATCTGGCCAGCCACAATCGCTTTCTGGTTCAGCAGCTGGATCTGGTGCATCGGTCGATGGCGCTGATGGCCAACACGTCCTTCGCGGCCGAGGGGCGCGACGAGGTGGCGCTGCATGAACATGCCGAGATCGTGGCGGCGATTGCCGCGCGCGATGGCGAGGCCGCCTATCAGGCGCTGAAAAAGCATATCAGCCAGGCGTTCGAGACCCGGCTGCGCGTGGATGCCGGCGAGTTGCGCCTGCGCTGAGCAGCGGGTGACGGGTCGGTCGGCGAACGGTCAGCAGGTGGCAGGTCAGCAAGCGGCAGCTTTGCGGGCGGCAGGTCTGCGGGCTGGGCGTCAGCGCCGGGCGGGGAGGGGGACGGTCGCGGCCGCGCCG
>NZ_JAICBZ010000043.1 GCF_020179405.1 Xinfangfangia pollutisoli
CGCGGCGGTGCCGGTGCAGGCGCTGCTGGCGCCGCAGGCCGAGGCGCCGGTGATCCGGCTGTCGGCCGGCACCGCCACGGCGCGGTTTCTGGCCGACCGTTTCGCGCGGCTCAGCCGGCCGGGCGACGGGTTCCGGCTGAATTTCGTCACCACCGAGGCGGTCTTGGACATCGCCCATCGCGAGATCGATCTGGGCATCCGCAACCGGCCGGCCGAGGGCGGCAATCTGGCCTCGCGCCCGCTGGGGCAATTGCGGTTCGCGCCCTATCGCAGCTGGGCGGTGCCGCGGCCCGAACTGCTGGACTGGGTGGCGATGGACCCCGCCCAGGCCCGCCATCCGGCCGCGCATTGGGTGCTGCGGCAGGGCGGGCCGGTGCGGGCCTTTGCCGGGCAGGTCGCGACGCTGCATGATCTGGTCCGGTCCGGCGCGGGCATTGCGGTCATGCCCTGCGTGATCGGCGACAGCGATCCGGCGCTGGTGCGGGCGGGGCCGCTGATCGAGGAGCTGACCGAATGGCAGCATCTGGTCATGCATGCCGATGACCGCCATCTGCCGCCGCAGCGCCGGCTGATCGAGCGGCTGGTGGCGCTGTATCGCGACAATGCCGAATTGCTGGCCGGCGCGCGGCCGCTGCGCGGTGCGGGCGACGAGTAAGGCGTGCCGGCGGGGCGAAGATCGGGCGAATCGGGCCTGCGGGACACGTCCCCCTCACGCATTCGCGCCTTTCCCATCGACATTGGCCGCACTAGCATTCCAGACTGGCAGAAGGCATTCGGCGGAGGGATTGATGGCGAAGTCGGCGCGGGCACTGGCCTTGGCGGATCGGAATGGGCGGGGGGCGCAGGGCTGGGCGCAGGGCTGGGCCCTGACCGGCGGGCTTCTGGCGGGGGCGGTGCTGCTGGTGGCGGCCGGCATGGCGCGGGCCGAGGATCAGAAGATCATCACCGCGCATGGGATTTCCACCTTCGGCGATCTGGCGCTGCCTGCGGATTTCACCCATCTGCCCTATGTGAACCCCGATGCGCCCAAGGGCGGCGAGATCAGCGAATGGTCTCCGGGCACGTTCGACAGCTTCAACCCCTATGCGATCGCCGGCAATGCGGCCGCCCTGTCGTCGATCTTCTACGAATCCATCCTGTCCAGCCCCGCCGATGATGTCAGCGCCGCCTATTGCCTGCTGTGCGAGACGATGGAATACCCCGAGGATCGCAGCTGGGTGATCTTCAACCTGCGCAAGGACGTGACCTTCTCGGACGGCTCGCCCCTGACGGCGGAAGATGTGCTGTTCAGCCATAACCTGTTCATGGAAAAGGGCATCCCGGAATATCGCAGCGTCGCGGGGGGGATGTTCGAGAAGGTCGAGGTGCTGGATCCCTACCGGATCAAGTTCACCTTCACCCCCGGCACCCCCTTCCGCGACATGCCCGCGCAGGCCGGCAGCGGGCCGATCTTCTCGAAGAAGGATTACGAAGAGCATAACCGCGATCTGGAGAAGGCCAGCCTTCAGCCCTTCCTTGGCTCTGGCCCCTATGTGCTGGACAGCATGCGCCCGGGCCAGCAGGTGGTCTTCGCCCGCAACCCGAATTATTGGGGCGAGAAGCATCCGCTGAATGTGGGGCAGAACAATTTCGACCGCATCCGGGTGGAGTATTTCGCCGATGACAATGCGGCTTTCGAGGCGTTCAAGGCCGGCGTCTACACATTCCGCACCGAAACACTGCCCAAGCGCTGGGCGCAGGAATTCGATTTCCCGGCGGTGACTTCGGGCGCGGTGGTGAAGGAAACCATTGCCATGGGCAATATTGCCGGCGGGGAATCCATCATCTTCAACCTGCGCCGCCCGCAGTTCCAGGACCCGAAGGTGCGCGAGGCGCTGGGGCTGATGTTCAACTTCGAATGGACCAACAAGTCGATCTTCTACGGGCTGTTCAGCCGGGTGAACTCGATCTGGGAAAACTCGGACATGGCGGCGACCGGCACGCCCACGCCGGAAGAGATCGCCATCCTGAAACCCCTTGTGGATGAAGGACTTCTGCCGGAAAGCATCCTGACGGACGAGGTGCCGATGGGCTCGGTCTCAAGCCCCGACCGGGCGCTGGACCGCCGCAACATGCGGCGCGCTTCGGCGCTTCTGGACGAGGCGGGCTGGGTCGCCGGGGCCGACGGGATCCGCCGCAACGCGGCCGGGCAGCCCTTGCGCATGGACATGATCCATACAAGGGCCGATCTGCTGCCGGTGATGCTGGCCTATGTCGAAAACCTGAAGGCGATCGGCGTGCAGGCCAGTTTCGAGCTGATCGACGATGCGCAGCTGCAGGAACGCGCAAGCCCGCCCAGCTTCGATTTCGACGCGCTGCCCACCGTGGTGGTCAATGGCGGGCTGGAGCCGGGGGGCGTGCTGAAACAGGCCTGGGATTCGGTGGCCAAGGACAATTCCAGCCGCAACCGGATGGGCTATGCCGATCCGGCGGTGGACAAGATCCTCGACATGGTTGAAGGCGCCTCAAGCCGGGACGAGCTGACCAATGTCATCCGCGCGCTGGACCGGGTGCTGCGGTCGCAATTCGTGGTCGTGCCGCGCTATTTCAAGCGCGACAGCTGGGTGGCCTATTACAACATGTATGAGCATCCGGAAAACCTGCCCCCCTATGCGGTGGGCGAGCTTGCCTTCTGGTGGTACAACCCCGAAAAGGCCAAGGCTTTGACGGGCAGCGGCGCGCTGAAATGATGGCGTTGTGACGTAACGGGGGGCAGACCGAACCTTGGGCGCCTATATTCTTCGACGGCTTCTGCTGGTGATCCCGACGCTGATCGGGATCATGGTCATCAACTTCGCCCTGACCCAATTCGTGCCCGGCGGGCCGATCGACCAGGTGCGCGCCCGGTTCGAAGGCGGCGGCGATGCGCTGGACGCGGTGGGTGGCACCTCGGGCGGCGGGGTGCAGGAGGAAGGCTATAACGGCGCGCGCGGCCTGCCGCCCGAGTTTCTGGCCAAGCTGAAGGTCCAGTTCGGCTTTTCCCGCATCGTCTGCGCCGAGGGCTTCATGGGCACGCCCAGCCTGCGCGCGCCGGAATGCCATGAAGAACCGATCCCGGCGCTGGAGCGGTTCTTCATCATGATGGGCAAATTCCTGGTCTTCGATTTCGGCGACAGCTATTTCCAGGGCAAAAGCGTGGTGGCGCTGATCCTGGACAAGATGCCGGTCTCGATCACGCTGGGCCTGTGGTCGACGCTGATCGCCTATCTGGTCTCGATTCCGCTGGGCATCCGCAAGGCCATGCATGACGGCTCGCGCTTCGACACCTGGACCTCGGGCATCATCATCGCGGCCTATGCGATCCCGTCCTTTCTGTTCGCGATCCTCTTGATGGTGGTCTTTGCCGGCGGCAGCTATTTCCAATGGTTCCCGCTGCGGGGCCTGACCTCGCCCAATTGGGACAGCCTCAGCCCCCTGGGCAAGGTGCTGGATTACCTGTGGCATATCGTGCTGCCGGTCACGGCCCAGCTGATTTCCAGCTTTGCCACGCTGACGCTGCTGACCAAGAACAGCTTTCTGGACGAGATCCGCAAGCAATATGTCATGACCGCGCGCGCCAAGGGGCTGACCGAAAACCGGGTTCTCTACGGCCATGTGTTCCGCAATGCGATGCTTCTGGTGATCTCGGGCTTTCCGGCGCTGTTTCTGGCGGTGTTCTTCGGCTCGTCGCTGCTGATCGAGGTGATCTTCTCGCTGGACGGGTTGGGGCAGCTTTCCTACCGGGCGCTGCTGGACCGCGACTATCCGATCATCTTCGGCACGCTTTACGCCTTCGGCCTGATCGGGCTGGTGATGGGGATCCTGTCGGATCTGATGTATGTGCTGGTCGATCCGCGCATTGATTTTGAAAAACGGGCCGGCTGATGGCGCTTTCTCCGCTGAACCAGCGCCGCTGGCGCAATTTCAAGGCCAATCGCCGCGCCACCTGGTCGCTGGTGATCTTCTGCATCCTTTACGGCCTGTCGCTGGGGGCCGAGTTGCTGGCCAATGACAAGCCGCTGCTGGTGAAATATCAGGGCGGCTATTACACGCCCTTCCTGCAGTTCTATTCCGAACAGACCTTCGGCGGCGACCTGCGGACCGAGGCGAATTATACCACGCCCGAGGTGCAATGCCTGATCGTGGCCGGCGGGTCGGAAAGCTGCTGGGACGATCCCGAGGCGATCCTGACCGAGGCGGAAAGCAAGGGCACCGCCCTGGGCGAACCCGTGCAGCCGGGCTGGATGGTCTGGGCGCCGATCCCCTACAGCTACAACACCATCGTCAACACCGGCGGCGTGGCGCCGGGGCCGATCACCGCGCAGAACTGGCTGGGCACCGACGACACCTCGCGCGATGTGCTGGCGCGGGTGATCTACGGCTTCCGTCTGTCGGTCAGCTTCGCGCTGGTGGTGACGGTGCTGACCTCGATCATCGGCATCGCCGCGGGGGCGGTGCAGGGCTATTTCGGCGGCATGGTAGATCTGGTGATGCAGCGCGTGATCGAGATCTGGGGATCGACCCCGCAGCTTTACGTGATCATCATCCTGACCGCGATCCTGTCGAAATCGGTCTGGCTGCTGATCGTCTTGATGGTGGCCTTCGGCTGGACCGGGCTTGTGGGCGTGGTCAGGGCCGAATTCCTGCGGGCGCGCAATTTCGAATATGTCCGCGCGGCCCGGGCGCTGGGCGTGTCGGACTGGCAGATCATGTTCCGCCACATGCTGCCCAATGCCATGGTGGCGACGCTGACCTTTCTGCCCTTCATCGTGACGGGCGTGATCGGATCGCTGGCGGCGCTGGACTATCTGGGCTTCGGCCTGCCCGCCGACGCGCCATCCTTGGGGCAATTGTCGCGCCAGGCGCAGGGCAATCTGCAATCGCCGCATCTGGCCTTCACCGCCTTTTTCACCTTTGCGATCATGCTGACGCTGCTGATCTTCATCTTCGAAGGCGTCCGCGATGCCTTTGACCCGCGGAAGACCTTTCGATGAGCCTGCTTGACGTCCGCGACCTGCGGATTTCCTTCACCCAGGACGGCCGCGTGATCCAGGCGGTGAAGGGCGTGTCCTTCACCCTGGAAAAGGGCGAGACGCTGGCTCTGGTGGGCGAAAGCGGTTCTGGCAAATCGGTGACGGCGCTGGCGACGGTGCGGCTTCTGGCCGACAATGCGCAGGTCTCGGGCCAGGTGATGTGGCAGGGCCAGGATCTGGCCCAGGCCAGCGAAAAGGCGCTGCGCGGGGTGCGCGGCAACGAGATCAGCTTCATCTTCCAAGAGCCGATGACCTCGCTGAACCCGTTGCATGTCATCGGCAAGCAGATCGCCGAGACCTTGGAACTGCATCAGGGCCTGACCGGGGCGGCCGCGGCGGCGCGGGCGCTGGAACTGCTGGAGAAGGTCGGCATCCGCGATGCGGCCAGCCGGCTGAGCGCCTATCCGCATGAATTGTCGGGCGGACAGCGCCAGCGGGTGATGATCGCCATGGCGCTGGCGAACAAGCCGAAGCTTTTGATCGCCGATGAACCCACCACCGCGCTGGACGTGACGATCCAGGCGCAGATCCTGGATCTGCTGGCCGAGTTGAAGCGCAGCGAAGGGCTGAGCCTGCTGTTCATCACCCATGATCTGAACATCGTGCGCCGCATCGCCGACCGGGTCTGCGTGATGCAGGGCGGCGAGATCGTGGAAACCGGCCCGGCGGCGCAGGTCTTTGCCGCACCCCAGCACCCCTATACGCGCAAGCTTCTGGCGGCCGAGGCGGTGGGCCGTCCGGGCCCGGTTGCGGCGGATGCGCCCGAAGTGGTCAGCGCCCGGGATCTGCGGGTCTGGTTTCCGATCACCAAGGGCCTGCTGAAACGGACCGTGGGCCATGTGAAGGCGGTGAATGCGGCGACCCTGTCGGTGCGCGCGGGCGAGACGCTGGGCGTCGTGGGCGAAAGCGGCTCGGGCAAGACCACGCTCGCGCTGGCCCTGATGCGGCTGATCCCCTCGCAGGGGCGGATCCTGTTCTTCGGGCGCGACATCACCCGGCTGGATCAGGCGCCGCAGGGCATGGGCGGCCTGGCCGAGGCCGATACAGCCGGCGATGTCGCCGTGGCCGGGCTGGAGGCGCTGTTGCGCGCCCGCGGCCGCAAGGCGATGCGGGCCCTGCGGCGGCATATGCAGATCGTCTTCCAGGACCCTTACGGCAGCCTGTCGCCGCGGATGACAGCCGAACAGATCATTGCCGAAGGCCTGGGCGTGCATGGGGTGGAACCCGGCCGCGACCGGCGGCAGATGGTGGCCGAGATCATGGCCGAGGTAGGGCTGGACCCCGCCATGATGGGCCGCTATCCGCACGAATTCTCGGGCGGGCAGCGCCAGCGCATCGCCATTGCCCGCGCGATGATCCTGCGCCCGAAACTCGTGGTGCTGGACGAGCCGACCTCGGCGCTGGACATGACGGTCCAGGTGCAGATCGTCGATCTTCTGCGCGGGCTGCAGGCGAAATGGGGCCTGGCCTATATCTTCATCAGCCACGATCTGCGCGTGGTGCGGGCGATGTCGCATAAGGTGATGGTGATGAAGGCCGGCGATGTGATCGAGGCGGGCGAGACCGAGGCGATCTTCGCCGCGCCGCAGACCGACTATACCCGCGCGCTGATGGCGGCCGCCTTCGGCAAGGCGCAGGTCGCGCCCGAGCCGGCAGTGACCGCGCCGGCATGAAGATCCTGTTCGTCCATCAGAACTTCCCCGGCCAGTTCCTGCATCTGGCGCCCGAACTGATCCGCCGTGGCCATGATTGCCGGGCCCTGACCGATGCGGGCAATCCGCGCACCACCCCGGTGCCGACCTGGCGCTACAAGCATGCGGCCGATCCGGCCGATCCGGCGGCCACGCGGCTGGGGCGCAATTACACCACCATGTCGGATCGCGGCGTGACCGTGGCCCGCGCCTGCCAGCAGCTGCGCGAGCGCGAGGGCTATGTGCCCGACGTGATCTTCGGCCATTCCGGCTGGGGCGAGACGCTGTTTTTGAAAGAGGTCTGGCCCGAGGCGAAACTGCTGGTCTATGCCGAATTCTACTACAAGGGCCGCGGTGCCGATGTGGGCTTCGACCCGGAATTCAACCCGCCCAGCTTCGATCAGGTGATGATCGCGCAAGGCCGCACCGCGCATCTGGGCCAGGCCTTGGCCCATGCCGATCGCGGTCTGTCGCCGACCTTCTGGCAGGCCTCGACCTATCCGCCGCCCTTGCGGGCGATGATCGACGTGATCTTCGACGGGGTGGATACCGAGATCCTGCGCCCCGATCCCCTGGCCGAGCTGACCCTGCCGGGCGGGCAGGTGCTGCGCGCGGGCGACGAGGTTCTGACCTTCGTCAACCGCAATCTGGAACCCTATCGCGGCTATCACATCTTCCTGCGCGCGCTGCCGCAGGTTCTGGCGGCGCGGCCCGGGGCGCAGGTGGTGATCGTCGGCGGCGACGAGGTCAGCTATGGCGCGGCGCCGAAGGATGCCAAGGGCTGGAAAGAGATTTTCCTGAACGAGGTCCGCGACCGGCTGGACCCGTCGCGGGTGCATTTCCTGGGCAAGGTGCCCTATGCCGATTTCGTGCGGCTGATGCAGATCTCGCGCGTGCATGCCTATCTGACCTATCCGTTCGTCCTGTCCTGGTCGATGGTCGAGGCGATGGCGGCGGGATGCCTGGTCGTCGGCTCGAAAACCGCGCCGGTGGAAGAGCTGATCCGCGACGGGCAGAACGGGCTGCTGGTCGATTTCTTCGATGTGGCGCGCTGGTCCCAGGTGCTGACCGACTGCCTGGCCGATCCCGACCGGCACGAGGCGATGCGCGCCAATGCCCGCCAGACGGTGCAGGCGCGCTATGATCTGAAATCGGTCTGCCTGCCCAGGCTGGTGGCGCTGGTCGAAAGCCTGGGCCCGGCGGGTTAGGCCGCGGCCGGGCGGCTTGCCCCGCGGCAGGGGGCGTGGCACAGTGGCGGCAGGCTTGGCCCGCGCCTCCCCCCTCCGACCGGGAAGCACGATCTTGCAGGGCGTCTTCGCGATCACATGCCTGCCCCGGCGGGGCTGCCGCAGAACGGAGGGAATGCGCCGGCCACCGCCCGAGTGAGGGACATGGCAGATTTCCTGAACCTATCCGCGCCGATACCCCGGCTGAAATTCCGCGCGCGCCGGCTGGCCCGGGCCGAGGGCATTGCGCTGCATCAGGCGCTTGACCGCATCGCCCGCGCCGAGGGCTTTGCCAGCTGGAGCCTGCTTGCCGCCCGCGCGGCAAGGGCCGAACGATCCGCGCCAGGGGCCGCGCTTTCGCCCGCACAGCTTCTGGCGCAGATGCAGCCCGGAGAACTGGTTCTGCTGGCGGCAAGGCCGGGGCAGGGCAAGACCCGGCTGGGCCTCGCTTTGCTGGCCGAAGCCCTGCGCGCCGGGCGGCCGGGCGCCTTCTTCACCCTGGAATATGCCGAGCCCGCGGCCTGGGACCGGCTGCGCGCCTTTGGCCTAAGCGTCGAAGACCGCGAGGCGGGCCGGCTGATCCTTGAGACATCCGAAGACATCGCCGCCGGCTGGATCGCCGCGCGGCTGGCCGGCATTGCACCGGGCGCGCTGGTGCTGGTCGATTACCTGCAACTCTTGGACCAGCGCCGCGACAAGCCGCCTTTGGCCGAGCAACTGGCAGTGCTGGCGGGTTTTGCCCGGCAAAGCGGCGCCGTGGTGGCGCTGATTTCGCAGGTCGACCGCGTCTATGATCCGGCGCGGCAAAGCCTGCCCGGCCCCGCCGATCTGCGCCTGCCCAATCCGGTGGACCTGTCGCTGGTCAGCCGGTTCTGCTTTCTGCAGGGCGGCGCCTGCGCGCTGGTTGCGGCCTGAAACAGGCTGGAATGAAAAAGGGCGGGCCCGGCGGCCCGCCCCATTCCGAATGCCCCTGACCCGGGCCTAATGCGCTTCGGGCACCAGGATCTCGCGCTTGCCGACATGGTTCGCGGCGGTGACCACGCCCTCTTCCTCCATCTGCTCGACCAGGCGCGCGGCCTTGTTATAGCCGATGCCCAGCTTGCGCTGGATGTAGGAGGTCGAGCATTTCCGGTCCTTGGCCACGATCGCCACCGCCTGGTCATACAGCGCATCGTCGCCGCCTTCGCCGGTGGACAGGCCCAGGACCATGTCGATCGAATCCGCCTTGTCTTCATCCGGGCCCTCGACCACGCCCGACATATAGGTCGGCGGGCCGAAGGATTTCAGGTGGTTCACGATTTCCTCGACCTCTTCGTCGGACACGAAGGGGCCGTGAATCCGGGTGATGCGCTGGCCATTGCCCATATACAGCATGTCGCCCTGACCCAGCAGCTGCTCGGCCCCCTGTTCGCCCAGGATGGTGCGGCTGTCGATCTTCGAGGTGACCTGGAACGAGATCCGGGTGGGGAAGTTCGCCTTGATCGTGCCGGTGATCACGTCGACCGAAGGCCGCTGCGTCGCCATGATCAGGTGGATGCCGCTTGCCCGCGCCATCTGCGCCAGGCGCTGGATGCAGGCTTCGATTTCCTTGCCCGCGACCATCATCAGATCGGCCATCTCGTCGACGATGACGACGATATAGGGGAAGGCGACGGGGGCGTATTCTTCCGTCTCGAAGACCGGATCGCCGGTTTCCTCGTCAAAGCCGGTCTGGATGGTGCGCTTGAACATCTCGCCCTTGGCCAGCGCCTCGCGCACGCGGCCATTATAGCCCTCGATGTTGCGCACGCCCATCTTGGACATCTTGCGATAGCGTTCCTCCATCTCGCCCACCACCCATTTCAGGGCGACGACGGCCTTTTTCGGGTCGGTGACGACGGGGGAGAGGAGGTGCGGGATGCCGTCATAGACGGAGAGTTCGAGCATCTTGGGGTCGATCATGATCAGCCGGCATTCTTCCGGCGTCAGCTTGTAGAGAAGCGACAGGATCATCGTATTGATGGCAACGGATTTGCCCGAGCCGGTGGTCCCGGCGATCAGCAGGTGGGGCATCTTGGCCAGGTTGGCCACGATCGGATCGCCGCCGATATCCTTGCCCAGCGCCAAAGGCAGGCGCATGTTCGTATCGCCAAAGTCGCGGGCGGCCAGGATTTCCTTCAAGACCACCTTCTCGCGCGTGGCGTTCGGCAGTTCGATCCCGATGACCGAGCGGCCCGGCACGGTGGACACCCGCGCCGACAGGGCCGACATGGACCGCGCGATGTCATCGGCCAGGCCGATCACGCGGCTGGCCTTCAGGCCCGGCGCCGGTTCCAGCTCGTACATGGTGACGACCGGGCCGGGGCGGACCGAGACGATCTCGCCCTTCACGCCGTAATCGTCCAGCACGGATTCCAGCATGCGGGCGTTTTCTTCCAGCGCCTCGTCCGACAATTGGCTGCGCTGGATGGTGACCGGATTGGCCAACAGCGACAGCGGCGGCAGTTCGTATTCCGGGGTCGGATCGTCGAAGCGCAGCCGCGGCTGGGCCTCGGCCATGGCGCGGGCCGAGGGGGCAGGGGCCTTTTTCACCACCGGCTGCACGATGGCGCGGCGGTCGGGAACCGGGATCTGGGGCAGGGGCGACAGGGCCGCGGCATAGCCGTCTTCCTCGGCCTCATCCACCTGCCAATCGCTGTCCAGCCCCTCGTCCCATTCCGGCGCTTCGGCCAGGAACATATTCTCGGCCGGGACGTGATCGGGGGCATAGGCGGGGGTTTGAACCGGGGCGAAGGCGCGGGCCTGCGGCTGCAACTGCGGCTCGGCCTGCAGCGGCAGGTGCGGCGCGGTCACCGGCGGTTCGGCCAGGCGCTGGGGGGCCCGCGCGGCGGGCGGCAGGCTGCCGGGGCGCGGATCGGCGACCAGCGGCGCGGGGCCGCGCAGGGCGGCGGCGCTGCGCATCACCGGCGGCTCGGCGCGGCGGGCGGCGATGGCGGCCTGCAGCGGCGTCAGCCCGGCGGCAACGGCGGCGCCCGGCACATGGCGCGCGCGGGCGCGGATCGCATCCGAGATCCGGGCGCGGATCCGTTCATCCTGCGGCGCATCGGTCTCGCCCAGGGCCTGCGGCAGGATCGGCTCGATCAGCTCGGGCTGCGGCTCGACCACGCGGCGCATCCGCGCCAGGAAGCCCAGCTTCTCTTTCGGCAGATCCTCGACCGGCTCGAAATGCCGCGGCTCGGCGCGCAGCGTCGCGGGGGCGTTCCAGCCGGTGCCGGCGCCCAGGGGTTCCGGCGCCAGAGGCGTCGCCTCGAAAGCCGGGCCCGAGCGGCGGATCACCCCGCGCCCGACGCCGGGGGTGATCGCCGGCTGCACCGGCACGGCATGGGCTTCGGACAGCATCGTCTCGTCATAGCCATATTGCGCGGCGGCACTCTCGCGCCGGGCCTCGCGCCGGTCGGCCAGCGCCTGGGCCCCGGCCCGCGCGCCATGCACCGCGCCGCGCATCGCGCTATGGGCGCCGCGGCCCATCAACTGCGCCAGCGCGTTATAGCCCAGGATCGAGCCGGTGATCAGCGCCCGGCGGATCGCGACCAGCTCCGCCCGGTCAAAGCCGGTCACGAACAGCATCATTGCGATCGCGGCAGCGAAGGTCAGCAGGGACAGCGCCCGCAGCGCCAGCCCGGGCCCGAAGGGCAGAATGTTCAAAAGCGCGCCGGCGACCGTATCGCCGAACAGCCCGCCCAGCCCGAACGCATGCGGCCAGCTGGAGGGCGCGGCCAGGGTCGCGGCATAGGTCGCGGCCAGGGCGACGGCGATCACCGCAAAGACGGTGCGCGCCAGCACCCGCTCAGAGCCGCGATGCAGCGTGTAGCGCAGGCCCCAGGCCAGGAAGATCAGCGGAATGGCCCAGGCGCCGCGCCCGATCAGGATCACCAGCGTCGAGGCGACCGAGGCGCCGAACCGCCCCAGCATGTTCTTCGCCGGCTCGTCCGTCGCCACCATCCAGCCCGGGTCATCCGAGGAATAGCTGCCCAGCAGCAGCGCGAACAGCAGCGCCACCCCGATCAGCGCCAGGCCAAGAAGCTCGCGTCCGCGGCGTTCCAGCATCGCCTGGGTGCCCTGATCCAGAAGCGGGTCGCGCTGCCGTACCTGATAGGATGCCATTCTTGCCTGTCCTCAATCGTAAAGGCAGTCGCGAAGCTGGATCAGCCCGCGCTGCGTTTCTTGCCTGGGCGCCACAAGGGCGACCCGGATATACCCTTTGCCGGGGTTCTGGCCCCCGGCATCGCGCGACAGATAGGCGCCGGGCAGAACCCGCACCCCGGTGTCGCGCCACAGTTTCAGCGCCGCCGCCTCGCCATCCTCGACCGGCAGCCACAGGAAGAAGCCGCCCTCGGGCAGCTGAAAGCCCTGCAGCCCGGCAAAGACCTGGGCCGCATCGGCGAATTTCTCTTGATACAGCGCGCGCGAGGCGGCGACATGCGCCTCGTCGCGCCAGCAGGCCTCGGCCACGTTCTGCAGGGGCAGGGGCAGGGGGGCGCCGGCAAAGGCGCGCAGCTGGCGGATGCGCTGCATGGATTGAGGGCCCGCCGCCACGAAGCCGGACCGCAGCCCGGGCAGGTTCGACCGCTTGGACAGCGAATGGAAGACCGCGACCCGCTCGGGATCGGCGCCGGTGGCCTGGGCCACCTGCAACAGGCCGGGCGGCGGGGCGCTGCGCCAGATCTCGGAATAGCATTCATCGGCGAAGATGCGGAAATCGTGCTTCTCCGCCAAAGCCAGCAGATCGGCCAGATAGTCGGCCGAGGCGACGGCGCCCTGCGGGTTCGAGGGCGAGCAGATGAAGGCCACCGCCGCGCGGTCCAGCACGTCACGCGGCAGGCTGGCATAATCGGGCAGAAAGCCGGTGGCGGCGGTCGCGGGCACATAGACCGGCTCGGCGCCCAGCGTCAGCGCGGCCACGGCATAGACCTGATAGAACGGGTTCGGGATCAGCACGACCGGCCGCTGGCCGGCCTTCTGTTCGGGGCACAGCGCCAGCGTGGCGTTGTACAGCCCCTCGCGGGTGCCGTTCAGCACCATCAGCCGCTCGGCCGCGACCTGAACACCATAGCGCCGCCCGATCCAGCCCGAGATCGCCTCCAGCAGCGCGGGCGTGCCGTCATTCGGCGGATAGACCCCGAAGCCCGCCAGACTGTCGGCCAGGATCGGCCCGACGAAATCGGGCATCGCATGACGCGGCTCGCCAATCGTCATGGCAAGCGAGGGGCCGCCCGGTTCATGCGCGTCCAGAAGCTTCCGCAGCCGCGGAAACGCATAATCCGGCAGGTTCGAGAACCGCTCAGGAAAAACCATATCTGCCTCAGGTCCGGGATCGTGCGTCCCGATTGCCGGGAAGGATAGCGCCCGCGCCGCGGGTGGTCCAGAATTTCCTGAGCCTCGCCCAAGGCTTGGCTTGGGTTTCTGTGGCTTTTTTGCCCGGGCACCCCGCCTGTTGCCGGCCTGCGCCTCCGGCGGGGATATTTGGGCAGAGAGGAAGGCCCGAGACTTTGCCTTGCGGCCTTCCTCTCTGGAAAAATATCCTGGGGTCCGGGGCAAAGCCCCGGGGCGTTCCGCTATTGCAAGGCCCGTTCGGCGGCGGCGCCCAGACGCAGCAGGCGCTGTTCTTCCAGGGGCGCGGCAAGCAGGGTGATCCCGCAGGACGGGTGCGATGTGGGCAGCGTCAGCGCGCAGCCGCCCATCATGTTGCCGATCCTTGTATTGCGCAGCGCCAGCAGGTTTTCGCCGACATAATAGTCGCGATCCGTCATCAGCCGTTCGGCATTGGGCGGCAGGATCGGCGAGGTGGGCAGGATCACCGCGTCGAAACCCGCGATCCGCGCCTGCCACTGCTGGCGCAGCACCGCCAGCCGGCGCCAGCCCGCGACATAGTCCATCGCCGGCACCGCGGCGCCCGAGCGGAAGCGTTCCAGGATCGGCGGGTACATCTTCTGCGGCGCGGCCTCGATCACCTCGCGCCAGATCCCGTAGGCTTCGGCGGTGAACAGGATCGCGGCCAGCTGCATCGCCTCGGTGATTTCCGGGGCGGTGATCCGGTCGATCCGGGCGCCCGCGCGCGACAGGCGGGTGCAGGCATCGTCAAAGCCCTTTGCCGGCGCGGCGCGCAGATCGTCCAAGGCCACGGTTTCCAGAACCGCCAGCCGCGCGCCCGAAACCGTCTCGGGGGCGGGGGCGTCGGGGCGGCGGCCTTCCAGCAGCGCCAGGATCAGGCTGCAATCCTCGACCGAATGGGCCAGCGGCCCGACCGTGTCGAAGCTTTCGCACAGCGGCACCACGCCCTGCAGCGACAGCCTTCCCGCGCTGGTCTTCAGCCCGACCAGATCGTTCCAGGCCGCCGGGATCCGCACCGATCCGCCGGTATCCGAGCCGATCGCCGCCGGCGCCAGGCCGAACGCCACCGAGGCCGCCGCGCCTGACGACGATCCGCCGGGCACGGCGGCGTCATCGTTCAGGCAGGGCGGCGTGGCGGTGACCGGGTTCAGCCCCAGGCCGGAAAAGGCCAGTTCCGACATATGGGTCTTGCCCAGGCAGACCGAGCCCATCAGCGTGGCCACCCGCAAGACCTGGGCATCGGCGACCGGCACGCGGCCCTTCAGCAGCGCCGATCCGGCCTCGGTCCCGTCGCCCGCGGTGTCGAACAGGTCTTTCCAGGACAGCGGCACCCCATCGAGCGGCCCCTTGCGGAAGCCCAGCTTGGCGCGGCTGGCCGCGCCCATCGCCTCGCCCCGGGCGCGGGTTTCGGTCATGCGGGCGTAGATGCGGGGGGCCAGCGGGTGTTCGGCGGCGCGGTCGAGAAAGGCCTCGGTCAGGGTGACCGGGTTGATCCGGCCGGCGCCGATCTCGCGGCCCAGTTCGGCCGCCGTCATGTGGAACCAGGTTCCGCTCATTCTGCCCCCGTCTGCTGCGCTGCGCGCGCCCCCGCGCGTTTCGCGCTTGCGGCGACGGTAGCGACTTGCCACCGCATGGACAATCCCGGGCGGCGGGCCTAGTGCTTGGACCATGGATACCGATGTTCTGATCGCAGGCGGCGGGCTGAACGGGCCGGCCCTGGCGCTGGCCCTGGCGCAGGGCGGGCTGCGCGTGACGGTGATCGACGCGCGGCCGGCGCCGGCCCGGGCCGAGGCGGGGTTCGACGGGCGCGCCTATGCGCTGGCCCTGGCCTCGCAGCGGCTTCTGGCGGCGGTGGGGCTGTGGGACGGGCTGCGCGACAGGGTGCAGCCGATCCTGACGGTCAAGGCCTCGGACGGCCATGCCGGCCAGGGCGCCGCGCCCTTCTTCCTGACCTTCGAGGCGGCCGAGATCGAGGAAGGCCCGATGGGCTATATGCTGGAGGACCGCTTCCTGTATGCGGCCTTCCTTGACGCGATGGAAGCGGCGCCGGGCGTGACGCTTCTGTCGGGTGAAAGCGTTGTGGCGCAAGAGGTTGGGCCTGCGGGCGTCACGGTGACGTTGGGGTCGGGCCGGCGGCTGAGCGGGCGGCTGCTGGTCGGCTGCGACGGGCGCGGCTCGGGCGTGGCGACGCGGGCCGGGATCCGCCGGCAGGGCTGGGGCTATGGCCAGACCGCTTTGGTGACCGCGATCCGGCACGAGAAGGACCATCAGGGCTGCGCGCAGCAATTCTTCATGCCGGCCGGGCCCCTGGCCATTCTGCCGCTGCCCGGCGGGCATCATTCCAGCATCGTCTGGAGCGAGACGGATGCCGCGGCGGCGCAGATCCAGGCGCTGGACGACGCAGCCTATCTGGCGGCGCTGCGGCCGCGTTTTGGCGATTTTCTGGGCGAGATCGCGCTGGCCGGAACCCGCTTCACCTATCCGCTGAGCCTGTCTTTGGCCGAGCGTTTCGTGGCGCCGCGGGTGGCGCTGGTGGGCGATGCGGCGCATGGCGTGCATCCGATCGCCGGGCAGGGGCTGAACCTGGGCCTGCGCGATGTGGCGGCCTTGGCCGAGGTGCTGATCACCGCGGCGCGGCGGGGCGAAGACATCGGCAGTGCCGTGCCGCTTGAGGAATACCAGCGCTGGCGGCGGTTCGATTCCACCGCGCTGGCCCTGGGGATGGACGCGGTCAACAAACTGTTTTCAAACGACAATCCCGTCCTGCGGCTGGGCCGCGATCTGGGGCTGGGCCTGGTGAACGCGCTGCCCGGGCTGCGCCGCCGGTTCATCCGCCAGGCGGCGGGGCTGGACGGCGAATTGCCGCGGCTGTTGCAGGGCAAGCCCGTCTGATCTGGCCGCCGGGGCGGCTTCAGTCGATCTGCCGCGCTTCCGAGACCAGCATGACCGGAATCCCGTCGCGGATCGGAAAGGCCAGATGCGCGGCTTTCGAGACCAGTTCCTGCGCGGCCTCGTCATAGCTCAGCACCGCGTGGGTCACCGGGCAGACCAGCGCTTCCAGCATGCGGCGGTCGAAAGGCGTGGTGGCGGGTGTGGTGGCGGTCGGGGTCTCGGTCATCATCTGGTCCTTGCGGCTTGTGCCGGCGGGGAAGGGGGGAAAGCGGCGCGGGCGGTCATTGGATCAGCCCCTCGGGCGTGCCGCCGCGCAGGGCGATTTCCAGAAGCGCCACCAGCGTCTCGCGCCGCGTGGTCAGGCTGGGCGCTTCCAGCAGCGCCTGTTTCTCTTCGGGATCGAAGGGCGCCAGCATCGAGATCGCATTGATCAGCAATTCGGGATCGGCCTCGCGCAAGCCGTCCCAATCGGTCGACAGGCTTTGCGCCGAGAAATAGCGCGCCAGCAGCGCCAGGAAGGCGGCGCGGTCGAAACCCGGATCATCTTCGGCCGGGCCCAGGTCGCGGGCGAAGTCCGCCCAGTCGACCAGGCAGCGCCGATAGGGGGCAAAGCCCTGCACTTCGTCGCGGATGCGAAAGCGCGACAGGCCGGTCAGGGTGATCATATAGCGCCCGTCTTCGGTTTCCTGAAAGGCGCTCAGCCGCCCGGCGCAGCCGATGGCCGACAGGCGCGGCTCGCCCGAGGGGGTGGGGGCGGGGCAGACCATGCCGATCAGCCGCTCGGGCGTCTTCAGGCAATCCTCGATCATCGCCAGATAGCGCGGCTCGAAGATATGCAGCGGCAGCCGGGCGCGCGGCAGCAACAGCGCGCCGGGCAGCGGGAAGACCGCCAGCGTCTCGGGCAGATCGGCGGCGGCGAAGGGGGGCCTGGGCATGCCCGGGCCCGTCAGGCGAAGATCATCGAGGACAGGCGGCGGCGGCCCTTCAGCACGATCGGATCCTGCGGCTTCAGCGCATCGAAGATCGTCATCAGCTGCGCCTTAGCGGCGCCTTCGTTCCATTCGCGATCGCGGCGGAACAGGTCCAGCAACTGATCCACCGCCTCTTCGACCTTGCCGGCGGCATTCAGCGCCACGGCCAGATCGAAGCGGGCCTGATGGTTCGAGGAATCGGCCTCGACCGCGGCGCGCAATTCGGCCTCGGGGCCGGCATTGGCAGCCTGGCGCGCCAGTTCGATCTGCGCCCGGGCGGCCTCGATTTCCTTGGCCTTGGCGATGGCGGCGGGGGCGGCGTTCAGGAAGGCCTCGGCCTGATCCAGGTTGCCCGCGGCGATGTGGCAGCGCGCAAGCCCGCCATAGGCGGCGGCATTTTCCGGCTCTTCGCCCAGGATCGCCGCGAAGGTTTCGGTCGCATCGGCCAGCGCGCCCTGCGCCAGCATCTCTTCGGCGGCGGCCAGCGCATCGGCCAGCCCGCCATCGCCGGCCAGCGCCGTCAGCTTGTCGACGAATTTCTTCACATCCGAGGCCGGCAGCGCGCCCTGGAACCCGTCGACCGGCTGGCCCTGCCAGAAGGCATAGACGGTCGGGATCGACTGGATGCGCAATTGCGCCGCGATGCGCTGGTTCTGGTCGACATCGACCTTCACCATCTTCACCTTGCCCTTGGCGGCGGTCACCGCCGCCTCAAGCGCCGGGCCCAACTGCTTGCAGGGGCCGCACCAGGTGGCCCAGAAATCGACGATGACCGGAACCTCGCGCGAGGCTTCGATCACGTCTTCCATGAAGGTCGCTTCGGTACCGTCCTTGATCAGGTCGCCGGTTGCGGGTGCCGGAGCGGGGGCTTCGCCAAGACCAAGCATGCTATCCTCATCCTCTGATGTCGCGCCCTATATGCGCCCTGAGCGCCGCTTCGCCAAGGGGGCGGGGCACAGGGCTTTGCGCCGCTCAGGCCTGGGACGCGCATTCGGCATGGGCGGGGCAATGGGTCATGTGGTCGTTGACCATGCCCACGGCCTGCATGAAGGCATAGGTGATGGTCGGGCCGCAGAACTTGAAGCCATGCGCCTTCAGGGCCTTGGCCATCGCCTCGCTTTCCGGGGTCTTGGTCGGCACTTCGGCCATGCTGGCAAAGCGGTTCTGCACCGGCGCGCCGCCGACGAAAGACCACAGGAAGGGCGAAAAGCCTTGTTCGGCCTCGATCTTCAGATAGGCGCGGGCCGAGGCGATCGTGCCCTCGATCTTGCCGCGATGGCGGATGATGCCGGGATCGGCCAGAAGGCGCTGGACGTGATCCTCGCCCCAGGTGGCGATCTGTTCGGGGTGGAAGCCCTGGAAGGCCGCGCGGAAATTCTCGCGCTTGCGCAGGATGGTGATCCAGCTGAGTCCGGCCTGGAACCCGTCGAGGATGAGCTTTTCCCACAGCGCGCGCGGGTCGCGTTCGGGCCTGCCCCAATCGGTATCGTGATAGGCGACATAAAGCGGGTCGGTGCCGCACCAGGTGCAGCGCCTTGCCGGGGCCGGGGCGTCGGTCATCGGGGTCTGGGTCATCGGTCTCTCGGCAAAATCGGGCAAATTCGACGCGCCTGTCGCGTGTTCAGCCGGGTTTTACCTTTGCCGGCCTATGCTGTCACCCGCAGCGATGGGGATGGGGTCAGGGCGGCAGTGGGACAGGTGGCATGAGCTTTCTGCGCGGGCCGGCGCGGCCCAGGTTCGAGATCGGCGCCGATGCGCCATCGCCGCTGGATGTCGCGGTCTATTCCGCCGACCGCGAGACGCTGGCCATGGTGCGCGCGGCGCTGGGATTGCGGCGGATGCGGCTGGCCTTCCAGCCGGCGGTCTATGCCGCCGATCCCTCGATCATCGGCTTTTACGAGGGCTATATCCGCATTCTCGACCCCGAGGACCGGGTGATCCCCGCCCGCGCCTTCATGGCGGTGGCCGAAACCCAGGAACTGGGGCGCGAAATCGACGTGGCGGCGCTGCAGCTGGGGCTGATGGCGCTGCAACGCCATCCGGGTCTGCGGGTGGCGGTGAACCTGTCGGCGCGCTCGGTCGGCTACAAGCCCTGGACCGACCTGCTGGCCCAGGCGCTGGCCAGCCATCCGGGCATCGGCAAGGGGCTGATTCTTGAGATCGGCGAGGAAAGCGCCATGCAGATGCCCGATGTTCTGATGCCCTTCATGGCGGATATGCGAAAGGCGCATATCGCCGTGACGCTGGACGATTTCGGCGCCGGCGTCACCTCGCTGTCGCTGCTGCAGGCCCTGCGGTTCGACATCGCCAAGCTGGACGGCCGGTTCACCCGCGGCATCGACCGCGATCCGACCCATCGCCCGCTGGTCCGTGCCGCGATTGCGATGGCCAAGGAATTCAACATGTTCCTGGTCGCCGAGGCGGTTGAAACCACGGGCGAGGCAACCTGGCTGCGCGATCAGGGCGTGGGTTGCCTGCAGGGCTATCTGTTCGGCGCGCCCGAGATGGCGCCCGACTTCTCGCGCTTCCGCCGCGGCCGCTCGGCCGGCTAGACGGCGGGCAGGGGCGGCGCCTCTCTGCCGCCTTGCGGCTTTCTGCGATGCATCTGACCTGTGTCAATTCGCTTGCGCGCGTAACTTGCGATTGTGACAGTGGGTCCGTAAGGCCAAGGCACGCAGGGCGCAGGCCCAAGGGAGAGGAACAGATGACCAATGTTGTAATCGTGGCGGCGGGACGCACCGCCGTTGGCAGCTTCAACGGCTCTTTCGCCAATACGCCGGCGCATGATCTGGGCGCGGCCGTGATCGAAGGCCTGGTGGCCCGCGCGGGCATCGACAAGGCGGAAGTCGAAGAGACCATTCTGGGTCAGGTGCTGACCGCCGGTCAGGGCCAGAACCCGGCGCGTCAGGCCGCGATCAAGGCCGGTCTGGCGAAAGAGGCCTCGGCCTGGGGGCTGAACCAGGTCTGCGGCTCGGGCCTGCGGGCGGTGGCGCTGGGCGCGCAACATGTGACGCTGGGCGATGCCAAGATCGTGGTCGCGGGCGGCCAGGAAAGCATGTCGCTGTCGCCCCATGTCGCGCATCTGCGCGCGGGCCAGAAGATGGGCGATCTGAACTTCATCGATTCGATGATCAAGGACGGGCTGTGGGACGCGTTCAACGGCTATCACATGGGGATCACGGCGGAAAACGTCGCGAACCAGTGGCAGATCAGCCGCGAGATGCAGGATGAATTCGCCGTGGCCAGCCAGAACAAGGCCGAAGCCGCGCAGAAGGCCGGCAAGTTCAAGGACGAGATCATCCCCTTCACCGTGAAGACCCGCAAGGGCGACACCGTGGTGGATGCCGACGAATACATCCGCCATGGCGCCACGCTGGACGCGATGCAGAAGCTGCGCCCGGCCTTCACCAAGGACGGCTCGGTCACCGCGGCCAATGCCAGCGGCCTGAATGACGGCGCCGCGGGCGTGATCCTGATGACCGAGGATGAGGCTGCCCGTCGCGGGCTGAAGCCCTTGGCGCGGATCGCCAGCTATGCGACCGCGGGGCTTGATCCCTCGATCATGGGCGTGGGCCCGATCTTCGCCAGCCGCAAGGCGCTGGACAAGGCCGGCTGGAAGGTTGGCGATCTGGATCTGGTCGAGGCGAACGAGGCTTTCGCGGCGCAGGCCTGCGCGGTGAACAAGGATATGGGCTGGGATCCGTCGATCGTGAACGTGAACGGCGGCGCCATCGCCATCGGCCACCCGATCGGCGCGTCGGGCGCGCGGATCCTGAACACGCTTCTGTTCGAAATGGGCCGCCGCGGCGCGAAGAAGGGCCTGGCGACGCTGTGCATCGGCGGCGGCATGGGCGTGGCCATGTGCCTGGAATCGGCCTGAGTCTTTGCCTCTGAGGAGAGGGTGAAAATCCGGCGCGCAATATTCTTGCGCGTCGGGGCTTTGGTGGGTAACAGGATTTCAAAGGGTTTCCGAAGGAGGAGGAATCATGGGACGGGTGGCACTTGTGACCGGGGGCTCGCGCGGGATCGGCGCGGCAATCTCGGTGGCGCTGAAGGCGGCGGGCTATTCGGTCGCCGCGAACTATGCCGGCAATGACGAAGCGGCGGCGGCCTTTACCAAGGAAACCGGCATCCCGACCTACAAATGGTCGGTGGCCGATTACGAGGCCTGTGCGGCGGGCATCAAGCAGGTCGAGGCCGATCTGGGCCCGGTCGACGTGCTGGTGAACAATGCCGGCATCACCCGCGATGCGATGTTCCACAAGATGACGCCGCAGCAGTGGAAAGAGGTGATGGATACCAACCTCTCGGGCCTGTTCAACATGACCCATCCGCTGTGGTCGGGCATGCGGGATCGCAAATTCGGCCGGGTGATCAACATCTCGTCGATCAACGGCCAGAAGGGTCAGGCCGGCCAGGCGAATTACTCGGCGGCGAAGGCGGGCGATCTGGGCTTCACCAAGGCGCTGGCCCAGGAAGGCGCGCGGGCCGGCATCACGGTGAACGCGATCTGCCCGGGCTATATCGGCACGGAAATGGTGCGCGCCATCGACGAGAAGGTGCTGAACGAGCGGATCATCCCGCAGATCCCGGTGGGCCGTCTGGGCGAGCCGGCCGAGATCGCGCGCTGCGTGGTCTTCCTGGCGGCAGAGGATGCGGGCTTCATCACGGGCGCGACGATCAGCGCCAATGGCGGGCAGTTCTTCGTCTGACGCTTGCGTGCGGCGGGCCCCGGCCCGCCGCCGATTTCTGCACAGAAATCGGGCCGGAGTTTTGAAAACTCCGGCATCGCCCGCCGCCTAGGGCGCGGGCAGGTCGATCTCAACCCAGACCGGAAAATGCCGCGAGGCGGCGGCCAGGTCCGCGGCCAGCGGCGCCTCGGGCGGCAGGCGCAGCACGCCCGCGCCGCGCAGGCGCAACTCGGCCGAGGGCAGGATCAGCTCGACCCGCAAGCCGCCGGTCTGCGGAAAGACGGCGGTGTCCAGCGCCGGATCGCCCGACTGGCCGGGATCGGCGGGCGCGAAACCGGCGGCGGGGCGGGGGTCTTGCAGATCGGGCCGGGCGAGAAGCGCGGCGATCGCGTCGCGCCGGCCGTCGCCATCGGCGGGGTCCAGATTGGCGGTGCCCAGCAATACGAAGGGCGCAGGCGGCGGGGGCAGGGCGGGCAGCCTGCCGTCCAGCAGCGCAAGCCAGAAGGCCGTCTCGTCATGGTTGCGCCGGCCGTTGCGATCCTCGGGCCCGTCAAAGACCGGCGGCGTCGCATGCCAGGCCAGAAGATCCAGCCGCCCGCCGCCGGGCAGGATCAGCGGCAGATCCCAATGGCCGGTGCTGGACAGGCGCTGGATCGCCCGCGCATTGGCCGGCATGTCGGGCGCCAGCAGCGCGCCGGGCAGATCGGCCCAGAGAAAGCCCGAGAAATCGCGCGCTGCGGCCGTGTCGACGGCAAGCCGCGACAACAGCAGCATGCCGCCCTGGCCGTAAAACCGGCCCCAGCCCTGTGCGTCGCCCGGGCCGCCGGCGCGCCCGTCGCCGTCAAGATCCAGCCCGGTCTGCAGCCCGGCATTCGGCGGGAAGGCAAAGCGATGCGGATAGGGGGCGCCCGCGGCCGCCAGCGCCTGGGCCAGAAGCCCGGCCGCCACCAGATCATGGTCGTAATCAAAGCCGGTCAGCAGCAGCACATCGGCATCCAGCGCCACCAGCACCCGCACCACCGCCGTCACCTGCGCATCCTTGCCGCCGGCAATGTCGCGCGCCAGAAGCCCGGGGCCGGCACGGTCCAGCTCGACATTCCACAGCGCCAGTTTCAGCGGCTCGGCCGCGGCGCGCCCGGCCGAAGCCAGGCCAAGCGCCTGGGCCAGGATCAGCGCAAGACCAAGGGCACGCCCTAGGCCGTGGCAAGCCGCGACGCGGGGGCGGCCTTCGCCGCACGTTTCGAGCGGATCATCGCGGCGATCCGGCCCATGGCCACGCCGCGCATCAGCAGGCTTGCGGGAAGGAAGGCCCATGCTGCCATCGTCCAGATCAGCGTTTGCGGGGAAGTCAGCGTCAGCGGCTCGAACCCGACCGAGGCCAGGCTGACCACGGCGGGGATCAGGAAGGGCAAAAGAAAGCCCAGGGACAGGTTGGCCCTGGCGTCGCGTTCCAGCCGGTCGATCACGTCGCCGCCGCCGGTGGGCTCGAAGGTCGGCAGGTTCACCCAGACGTTGAAGGCATGGTGGCGCGCGGGCCAGCCCTTCAGCTTCAGCACCAGGACGAAGATCGCCAGCGTGAACAGCGACAGGATATAGGCCGTGCCCGCGGCCGTGCGGACCGCCAGCATCTGCGCGGCCGAAGCGCCATCGGCCATCATCAATTCGGCCAGGCGCACCGGTGAATAGGGGAAATCCATCGCCTCGCCCAGCAGCATGCCCACCGCCTCGAACAGGCGGTTCATCGGCGTCGGGTCATCTTTCGCCGCGACGATGGCCGACAGCGCGAAGACGATCAGGAACAGCATGAGAAAGCGGATGCGGTTGAAGGGCGGCGCATCGCGGAATTCGACCAGGCTTGGATAGGTGGCATTGTATTCGGCAAAGGTCAGGGCGCCGCCGAACAGGGCGACAAGCGCGACCATCTGTTTGGTGTCGGCGCCAATGCCCGGCAGGATCACCGAAGGGGTGACGACCAGCATCATTACCAACAGGGCGCGCAGCAGCGCACCGGCCATGCGAGAGACCACTGCCGTTACGTCCTCCATCTGGACGGACACGGTACGTCGCCGCGCCCTTGTTCCAAAGATGTCCCGCACATTGTGGCGGATTGCCTCAATCTTGCCCAATTTGTGCCTTCTTTCGACCGCCGCCGCAATCCTTCGCCCATCGAAACACAAAAGCTGTGGCGCTTTCGAGGCAAAGGTGTTGCAGGATTGAAGCAAGCTGAACAGAAAAAACGACCGCCGCGGGCCAATTGGTCGCGGCGGTACAAGATGTTGTGGCGACTGGCTTTTCAGCCGCAAGGCCGCCTGCCGCGGGCCGGAAACCGGGCCAGGCCCGAGTCGTCAGGCCCAGGGATGCAGGCTGGCGTTCTTCTTTTCAAACGCGTCGATGGCCGAGGCCTTCTCCATCGTCAGGCCGATATCGTCCAGCCCGTTCAGCAGGCAGTGCTTCTTGAAGGCGTCGACTTCGAAGGCAAAGCTTTGCCCGTCCGAGGCGGTGACGGTCTGGTTTTCCAGATCGACGGTGATGCGGGCATTCTCGCCCTTTTCGGCATCCTTCATCAGGATCTCGACCGTCTCGGGCGGCAGCACGACCGGCAGGATGCCGTTCTTGAAGCAGTTGTTGTAGAAGATGTCGGCGAAGCTGGTCGAGATCACGCAGCGGATGCCGAAATCCAGAAGCGCCCAGGGCGCATGTTCGCGCGACGAGCCGCAGCCGAAATTGTCGCCCGCGACCAGGATCTGCGCCTTGCGGTATTGCGGCTTGTTCAGCACGAAATCCGCGATCTCCTGGCCGTCCTGGGTGTAGCGCATCTCGTCGAAGAGATTGACCCCCAGGCCCGAGCGCTTGATCGTCTTCAGGAACTGCTTGGGGATGATCATGTCGGTGTCGATATTGACCAGCGGCATGGGCGCCGCGATCCCGGTCAGGGTGGTGAACTTGTCCATGGTGTCAGCCCTTGGTCTTCGTGTTGCGTTTCAGGAACAGGGTTTCGTCGGTGCGGATATGGCCCGCATAGCCGGCTTCGGTCAGCCGCGCGATCAGATCGCCGTCGCGTTCGGCGCTGCGGTCCAGCAGCAGCAGGTCGGGCCAATGGCCCGCCTTGCGCAGGGGATCAAGAACCGAGGCCAGGATCGCCGCCTCCTGGCCGGTCTTGCCGATCCGCATCAGGCTGAGGCCGAAGCCCTGCGGGCTTGCCATCTCATCGGCCAGCGGATGCGGCGGCGCGTCGGCGTCGGCGTCTGCGGCGGGCAGGCCGGGCAGATAGGCGCGCAGCTCGATCGGGCGCAACCCGTTCCGTGCCAGGTTGCGCTGCAGACGGCGGCCGGCGGCCGGGTCGGGCTCGAAGGCGATGATCCGGGTGCCGGCGGCGGCGGTGGCGGCGATCTGCAGCGCCTGCAGGCCGGGCCCGGCGCCGATGTCATGCATCAACACCCTGCGGCCCTTCACCAGGCTGCGCAGCGCCTGCAGGTCGGCGGTCTGGAACGGTTCGCCCCGGGCGATGCGGCATTCGCCATAGCTAAGATCGGGCGCGACCCGCAGCGTCAGCCCGTCCCAGGTCACATCCGCCTCGAAGGCGCCGGTCTCGGGGTCGATGGCCAATGCGCCCAGGCGGTTGGGCCCGCCGAAGACCGCGGCGATCTTGTCGGCCAGCCACAGGTTGCAGCGCAACAGCGCGTCATGCTTGCGAAGGATGCGCTTGTCGGGCCCGTAGGTGCAGACCTTTTCCCAGAAGGCGCGCAGGCCGGCTTCGCCTTCGCCGTCCTTCAGGGCCTGCAGGGCGAAGAACAGATTGTCCTCTTCGCCGCTGCCGCGCTGGAACTTGGCGATATAGGCGCCCGAGGACAGGCGCCGCTCCAGATGGGCGCGCCAATGGTCCCAGTCGCCGCCGTGAAAATGCAAAAGCCGCGCCGCGCCGGTGTCTTCGGCCTGGGCGCGCTGCCCGTCCTGCATCGGGGCATGGATGCGCATCTCGATGCCGGAAAGGCCGGTGCGCACGAAATGCTTGCCGGCGGTATGGGACAGCATTCCCTGCGGGATCGCCTTGTAGAAGCGCCCATACAGTGCCTTGGCGGCGACGCGGCCCTTGCGCAGCCGCGGCAGGGCGCCGTGGAAATAGTGGTCGGGCCGGCCGTTCTCGGCGGCCTTGCGGTAATGCAGCGCCTCGAACGGGGCCAGGCGCAGCACGTCGCCCGAGACCCCGGCCAGCAGCGTGGACATGGGCAGGTCGGCCTGCACCATCTCGTCGGCATCGAGATGGATGATCCAGTCGGCCCGGGTCAGGCCATAGGCCTGCATCGCATTGGCCTTCTGCCGGCTTTCATGCGTGCCGGCCTTGCCCGAATGAACTGCCTTATGCGCCTCGGTGCAGCGCACCACCCGCACTTGCGGGATCGGCTCGACCAGGGCGATCGCGGGATCTTCGGGATCGTCGAAATAAAGCCAGATCTCGGAGGCGCCCAGAAAGACATGCTGGGCGACAAAGGCCTGTACCCGTTCGGGCGGCTCGCGCAGCGTGGTGACGGTGGCCCAGCTGGGCGCGGCCGCCGGAAGGGTCAGGGCGGCAGGCGCCGCCTTGACCGGAAAGTCTGACGCGTCATCGGACCGCGCGGTCGCCAAGCCAGCCATGCTTCACCCTTGCACCCAAACCCCAGGGTCCTGCGACCCTGAGGCAGTGTCCGCCTGGAACCCTTTCGGGGCAAGGGCGAAGGCGTGGCTCATGCCTGGGCCATCATCTCGCGCACATCGGTCAGATGGCCGGTGATCGCCGCCGCCGCCGCCATGGCGGGCGACATCAGATGCGTGCGGCCACCGCGGCCCTGACGGCCCTCGAAATTGCGGTTCGAGGTGGCGGCGCAGCGTTCGCCCGGCGACAGCTGGTCGGGGTTCATGGCCAGGCACATGGAACAGCCGGCCAGACGCCATTCGAAACCCGCGTCGAGGAAGATCTGGGCCAGGCCCTCTTCCTCGGCCTGGGCGCGCACAAGGCCCGAGCCGGGAACGACCATGGCGCGCATGCCGTCCTTGATCTTCTTGCCCTTCAGGATCGCCGCCGCGGCGCGCAGATCCTCGATCCGGCCATTGGTGCAGGAGCCGATGAAGACCGTGTCGATCTTGATATCGGTCAGCTTCATGCCGGGGGTCAGGCCCATGTAATCCAGGCTGCGCTGCGCGGCCTCGACCTTGCCGCCATGGAAATCCGACGCGGCGGGCACGGTGCCGGTGATCGGCAGCACGTCTTCGGGGCTGGTGCCCCAGGTGACGACGGGGGCGATGTCTTCGCCCTTCAGCGTCACGACTTTGTCGAAATGCGCGCCTTCATCGGTGAAGAGCGTCTTCCAATAGGCCAGCGCGGCTTCCCACTTGGCGCCTTTCGGCGCATGCGGGCGGCCCATCACATAGGCAAAGGTCTTTTCGTCCGGCGCGATCAGGCCGGCGCGGGCGCCGCCTTCGATCGCCATGTTGCAGACGGTCATCCGGCCTTCCATGGAAAGCTCGCGGATCGCCTGGCCGCAATATTCGATGACATAGCCGGTGCCGCCCGCGGTGCCGGTGGCGCCGATGACCGAGAGGGTGATGTCCTTGGCGGTGACGCCGGGGCGCAGGCTGCCCGTGATCTCCACCTTCATGTTCTTCGACTTTTTCTGGATCAGCGTCTGCGTGGCCAGAACATGTTCCACTTCAGACGTGCCGATGCCATGCGCCAGCGCCCCGAAAGCGCCGTGGGTGGCGGTGTGGCTGTCGCCGCAGACCACGGTCATGCCCGGCAGGGTCCAGCCCTGTTCCGGCCCGACGATATGCACGATGCCCTGGCGCACGTCGGAGACGGGATAGTAGTTGATCCCGAAATCCTTGGCGTTCTTGTCCAGCGCTTCGACCTGGATGCGGCTGTCCTCGGTCATCGTGGCCGCATTGGCGCGGTCCAGCGTGGTGGGCACGTTGTGGTCGGGCACGGCGATGGTCTTTTCCGGGGCGCGCACCTTGCGGCCAGCCATGCGCAGGCCTTCGAAGGCCTGCGGGCTGGTGACTTCATGCACCAGATGGCGGTCGATATAGAGAATGCAGGTCCCGTCTTCGGACGTGTCGACGACGTGGTCGTCCCAGATCTTGTCGTAAAGCGTGCGCGGAGCGGTCATGGCGCTGGTCCTTGGCTGTCGCTGTGGAAGGCTGAGGGGATGCGCGGAGAAACGCCCGCGCGGGCGGGGCACCGTCAGGAAAGGCGGGCGAGGATCGTGCGGGTCATGCCGAAGAAGCGCGCGGGCAGGCGCGCGTGATCGGTGATGTTGAAGTAGATGAACCCGTCCATGAGCGATGGATGTACGCCGAGTCCCGCCGCAATGCAACTGTCGCGCCGGGGCGGCGTGGCCGCGGGGCAACGGTCGCGCGTGGTGCGCGGGCGGGCGCGCCTCAGTCCCAGAAGGCCTGGCGGATCAGGTTCAGCCCGCTCAGCACCAGCAGGCCTTGCGTCCAGCGCCGGAAGCGGGCCTGGTCCAGCCGGTCCTGCACCCGGTAACCGGCCCACATGCCCGCCATGGCGGCCGGCACCAGCAGCGCCGAGAACCACAGCCGCGGCCCCTGCATCAGCCCGGTGCCCAGATGCGCCGCCAGAAGTGCGATGGCGCCGATCAGGAACACCACGCCCTGCGCCCGCACCGCCTGGACCTTGGGCACGTTGGTCGACAGCAGATAGACCAGAAGCGGCGGGCCCCAGATCCCCGAGATGCCGCCATACAGGCCTCCGATCACGCCCAGGATCCATTCGGCGCGGGCGCGATGTTCCAGTTTCAGCGCCAAGGGCAGGCCCAGAAGCTGCGCGCCGGCGAAAGCCGTGACCGGCACGCCCAGCATCAGCAGATAGCCCATGCGCGGGATCAGCCAGAACAGCTGCGCCGACAGAAGGATGAAGACCACGGTGCCGATCAGGAAGCGGCGATAGTCGCGCGCGGTCTGCACCGCCGGCGCCCAGCCCTGGCGGAAGGCCTGGCTGAGGTTGGTGAACAGCGTCGGCAGGATCAGCCCGGCCAGCGCCACATCGGCGGGCAGGAAGGCCGAAAAGGCCGAGACCATGATCAGGGGCATGGCAAAGCCCACCGCGCCCTTGACGAAGCCCGCGAACAAAACCACCGCCACGGCCAGGCCCAGCTGGGTTGCCGTCAGATCGCCAAACAGGAATTCCATACCGCCCTCGGTCCAGTCTGTTTCCTGATCGCAGAGGTTTTGCGCCGGGGGAAGGCTTGAGCCGCTGGCGCGCGCATGTTTTCATCGCCCGATGCATGCGCTTCGCACCCTGACCCGCCAAACCTGTCTGTCCCTTGCCCTTCTGGGCGCGCTTCTGGGGGGCCCTCTGGCCGCGCCCGCGGCGGCGGGCCCCGGCGCCGAGCCGGTGGCGCCGGTCAAGCTGCCCGAGATCGCGGTGCTGGAACTGGGCGTCTTCTGCGCCTGGCAGCAGATGGAACGCGCCCCGGCACCCGGCACCGCGACCGGCTGGATCCATGTGCCGCTGGATGCGATCGACTTCACCTGGAAGGACCAGCAGGTCGTGCCGGCGGTGATCGGCATGGGGTTCGGCATCAAGGCCACCGGCGCCAAGGGCTTTGAAACCGCGGTGGGCGAGGTGAAGGTCTGGCGCCCGGGCCGCAAGACGCCCGAGACCTGGGCCTCGGACATCACCGATTTCGGCCCGACCCTGGCCTTCTTCCGCTTCGACGAGGCCTCGGAATTGCTGCCCGGCACCTGGGTGATCGAGGGCTGGGACCGCGACAGGATGCTGTATCGGGTGGAATTCCTGGTGGTGCCGGCCGCCACGCTGCCCGGCATGGCCGGGGCCTGCGACGCCACATCGTGACCGGACCCCGGGCTGAAAATCGGACGCGACATATTCATTCGTGATTGTCGCGTCGTGCGAAAGGATATTGCGCTGCGGTCGCGAAGGGTTTACGCCTCGCAGGTGCAGAATCCTGTCCGTTTCCAGCCCGGAGTGCCCCGATGCCGCATGATGGTCCGCCCCAATCCGTTTCCCTGCTGCTTCCCGGCCTGAAGGGCCTGACCGAGGCGGCCCTGCCCGAGCTGTCGGCGCTGTTCGATGCGGCCAAGGCGGGTCTGGCCGCGCGGGTGACGCGGGGCGGCAAGATCAGCGCCGCGGCGCTGGAGGAACACCAATTCGCCGCGCATGCGCTGTCCTGGCTGGCCACCTATGTCGAGGCGCTGCGCCAGCTGGATGCCTGGGCGGGGCGGTTGCGCGACGCGGGCAGCTTTGGCGAGATCGAGGCGCTGATCCTGCAGATCGGCTTTGGCGAATATCTGAACCAGATCGCCGGCGGCATCCCGATGAGCCAGGGCGAAATCGCACGGCTCGCCGATCTGGACCAAAGCTGGACCCCGGGCGAGGCGGCGCAGGCGCTGATGGCGGGGGGCAATACCCCGGCCGTGCGCGACCGGCTGGTGGCCCTGATGCGCGACAACCACGGTCGCGCCACCTTCGGCGCCACCGGGCTGGACGAAGAGCTGGAGATGATCCGCGACCAGTTCCGCCGCTATGCGGATGAAAAGGTGATTCCGGTCGCGCATGACTGGCACCTGAAGGACGAGCTGATCCCGATGGAGGTGATCCGCGAGCTGGCGGAAATGGGCGTCTTCGGCCTGACCATCCCCGAGGAATTCGGCGGCTTCGGCCTGTCCAAGGCCTCGATGGTGGTGGTGTCGGAAGAACTGTCGCGCGGCTATATCGGCGTCGGATCGCTGGGCACGCGGTCGGAAATCGCGGCCGAGCTGATCCTGACCGGCGGCACGCCCGAACAGAAGGCGCAGTGGCTGCCGAAGCTGGCAAGCGGTGAGATCCTGCCGACGGCGGTGTTCACCGAACCGAACACCGGCTCGGACCTGGGGTCGCTGCGCACCCGCGCCACCCGCACCGAAGACGGCTGGGAAGTGACCGGCAACAAGACCTGGATCACCCATGCCGCGCGCACCCATGTGATGACGCTTCTGGCCCGGACCGACCCCGACACCACCGACTGGCGCGGGCTGTCGATGTTCCTGGCCGAGAAGACCCCGGGCACCGATGCCGATCCCTTCCCGACCCCGGGCATGACCGGCGGCGAGATCGAGGTGCTGGGCTATCGGGGCATGAAGGAATACGAGCTGGGCTTCGACCGGTTCAAGGTGAAGGCGGAAAACCTTCTGGGCGGCCAGCCCGGGCAGGGTTTCAAGCAGCTGATGCAGACCTTCGAAAGCGCCCGGATCCAGACCGGCGCGCGGGCGATCGGGGTTGCGCAATCGGCGCTGGAAACCGGGCTGCAATATGCCGAAGAGCGCCGGCAATTCGGCAAGCCGCTGGTGGAATTTCCGCGGATCGCCGGGAAACTGGCGATGATGGCGGTCGAGGTGATGATCGCGCGGCAGCTGACCTATTTCAGCGCCTGGCAAAAGGATCATGACAAGCGCTGCGATCTGGAAGCGGGCATGGCCAAGCTGCTGGGCGCGCGAATCGCCTGGGCCGCGGCCGATAACGCCTTGCAGATTCACGGTGGCAACGGCTTTGCGCTGGAATACCGAATCAGTCGGATACTGTGTGATGCGCGCATCTTAAATATTTTTGAAGGTGCGGCTGAGATTCAAGCGCAGGTGATCGCCAGACGCTTGTTGGACTGACATTCGACAGCCGGGCCGAAGCGCAATGGCAAAAACCCGACACCGCGCAATTCACTTTTGGTTGAACAGGCACGGTCGGTAACGGATGGTTGGCGCACGATCTGAATCTGACCAGGCTGACCATGACCGAGACAATCGTCTTAACCGGGATATCCGGTTTCATTGCCAAACATATCGCGCTGTCGGCGCTGAACAGGGGGCATCATCTGCGCGGCACGCTGCGCGACATGACCCGCGCCGACGAGGTGCGCGACGCGCTGCGTCCGGGCCTTGCCGACCCGTCGGCGCTGGACCGGCTGAGCTTCTATCCGGCCGATCTGGAACAGGATGCCGGCTGGGACGCGGCCTTCGACGGCGCGACGGCGCTGATCCACTGCGCCTCGCCCTTTCCGCTTGCACAGCCGGAAGATGAAATGGACCTGATTCACCCCGCGGTCGACGGCACGGCCAGGGTGATGCGGGCGGCCGCGGCGGCGGGGGTGAGACGGGTGGTCCTCACCTCTTCCACCGTGGCGGTTCTGGACGATGCCAAGGATGGCATCCAGGACGAAGAGGATTGGTGCGATCCGTCTTCGCCTGCGACCACGCCCTATGCCCGGTCGAAGACGCTTGCGGAACGGGCCGCCTGGGCGCTGGCCTCGGATCTGGGCCTGGCGCTGACCGTGGTCAATCCGGGCCTGGTGGCGGGCCCGCCGCTGGACCGGCATTACGGCAGCTCGCTGCGGCTGATCGAGCGGATCCTGAAGGGGCGCGACCGGATGCTGCCCGACATGGGCTTTCCGGTGGTCGATGTGCGCGATGTGGCCGAGATGCATCTGCGCGCGCTGGAACGCCCCGCGACCGAGGGGCGGCGCTACATCGCCTCGGCCGGGTCGATGACCCTGGTTGAGATCGGGCGGCTGTTCAAGGATGCCTGGCCGACCCAGCGCATTCCCACAAAGGTGGCGCCGCATGCGCTGGTCCGGCTGCTTGCGACCTTCAACCCCGATCTGCGGGCGATCCTGCCCAAGCTGGGCCGGCTGGACCGGGTCTCAAGCCGGCGCGCGCAGGCCGAAATGGACATGGCCTTCATCCCGGCGGCCGCGTCGATGAAGGCCAGCGCGACCTGGCTGATCAAGGTCGGCTGGATCTGGGCCTGAGCCTGGCGCCCGCCTGACCTTCGGGTCAGGCGGCCTCGCCGCCATGCGAGGGGCGCAGCACGCCCAGCCGCGGGTGCAGCTTGCCGGCGATCATCCAGCTGGCCAGAAGCCCCGCCGCGCTGGCGGCGAAGATCCCCGGCAGCGGCAGCAGAAACAGCACGATCCAGGCCGCCCCCGGCGTCAGGATGCCCGAGACATCGCGGAAGCTGGAATAGACCGCGCTCATCTCGGTGCGCTCGGACGGTTTGACCGACATCAGGAAGGGCAGGCCGCCCACCACGTCCAGCATGACCAGGAAGAAGGACGAGCCGAAGCACAGAAGCACCGTCGCCCAGGGCAGCATCGACAGAAGTGCAGCACCCCCCATCAGGGCCGCGCAGGCGGCGAAGGCCAGCCGGACCGAGCGGCGGACCGACAGGCCGCGGGCGAAGCGGTTGATCTGCGGGGCGACGAACAGGAAGGTGTTCGACAGCGACAGGGCGATGCCCGCGACCTTGTCGCCCAGGCCCGCCTCGACGCAGAAGATCGGCAGATAGACGATATAGACCCACCAGCCGCAGCTGCGCATGACGGCGAAGAACCAGCCGGCGATCAGCCGGGGCTGGCGAAAGAACCGGCCCAGATAGCCCAGCGGATTGACGGCGGGCCCGCGCGCGCGGCTGATCTGCTTGCCATTGCCCAGGCGCAGCACCCAGAACACCGCCAGCAGGGCCAGGGCGAAGGCGCCGGCCACCAGGAAGGGCGCGGGTGTCCACAGATGCAGCAGCGCCACCCCCGCCATCGGCCCGGCCGACCAGGGCAGGGCGGCATACAGCATCTGCACCGACTGGCTGCGCCCCAGATTCTCGCGCGTGACATAGTCCAGCACATAGGCGTTGAAGCAGACAAAGATCGTCGCCGTCGCCATGCCGTTGCAGATCAGCCCCAGATGCACCCCCAGGCTGCTGCCCTGAATGGCCAGCGCCATGCCGGCCAGGTAGAACAGGCAGCCCGCCGTATAGACCCAGCGCCGCGGCACATAGCGGGTGACCCAGGGCAGCATCAGCCCGGTCACCAGCGCCACGATCCCGGTGGCCAGATAGGCCAGCGACACCGCCTGGGCCGAGCCGAGCCTGTCGTACAGATACAGCGGCATCGCGCTGATCATCGTGCCGCGGACCGCGGCATCAAGCCCGGCGAGAATGGCGAAATGTTCGATCTGCGGCGTCGCGCTGTGCTTCAGCGCCAGCGGAATGTAACGAAGGGCCATGGCCCATGGACAGGGAAAGCGCGGGCGGCGTCTGCCCGAAAGCCGACATGAACCGGTCGTTTCGCGCCGTCAGGCCGGCGCGGCAGGGCTGCGGGCGACCAGGTCGATCAGCCGGCCCCGCGCTTCGGGCAGGGCGCGGCCCGATTGGGTCTCGGCCAGTTCGCGGGTCAGGAAATGCGTGGTGATCGCAAGGCCCTGGACCAGCGCCTGACGGTCAAGGGCCGCGCCGCCGGCCAGGCCCTGCGGCAGGGGAAAAAGCTTTTCAGCCCATGTCCCGGCCCCGGCGCGGCTGACCGCGCGGCCGGTGCGCGGGCTGACATAGGCCAGATCGGTGACGGCGCCGGTCACGGCGCAGGCCGTCAGGTCCAGCCCGTAGCCCAGCTCCTCCAGCAGCCGCACTTCCCAGCGCAGATAGGCCGAGGGCCAGTCGCCTTCGCCCAACCCGTCCAGCAGGGTCAGCGTGGCCTGCCACAGCGCCGGATGGGCGGCGCGCTCGGGCAGGGTGGCCACCAGCAGCGCGCAGACCGCGCCCAGCCCCGCCAGCGCCATCCGGTCGCCCATCACATGGGCGCGGCTTTTCAGCGGGTCGACGGTGAAGGCGCCGACATGCTCGGACAGCCGCGCCCGCCAGGTCAGCGCGACCTGGGTGCCGGGCTGCAGATGCGCCGCCTGCCGCCGCGAGGCGCCGCCGCGCACCACGCCCGCATGGCGGCCATGCGCGCGGGTGAAGGTCTCGATGATC
>NZ_JAICBZ010000044.1 GCF_020179405.1 Xinfangfangia pollutisoli
GCATCACACCCGCCCAGAAACTGAAGATGGCTGCCTGAAGTCTACTGCTGCACCCCGTTAAAACGGGGAGGATTACCGGCCCAAAGCCGACCTCCGGAACGCCTCGCAATCACACGGAAGCGTTCCTCTAAACAGCCATTCGTTCGTGGCGCAGCTTTTCCACCGGCCGATTGGAGACCCTGCAAACTAGGTAGTCTCAGAACAAAAAAAATGTAGAGGCAATATCTTAGAAAATGGTCAGCTCAGACTATTGCGTGATGTCCTGCTCTTCTTCAGGGTGATTGCCGCGCTACGTATACGCGCGCGAGCCGCAGCTTCGTCAAGTTCGGCGAACTCGCCCACGGCCTTCAGAAACTTCTTCATTTCGCGGGGGTCTACACGGTCCGTGATTCGCAAACCAAAGACTGTCGGCGTGATAGCCTCATTTTCCTGGGCGGAGCGCCGTCGTGAAGGATCGAGCATGTAGTGGTTGAGCAGGAATTGCGGCAACATAACAACGTCATCATGTTGCCCATGCTTCTTCAGAATCCTGAGAACGCGGGTTTCTTCTGTCATCCACCATGTATCGTATCCATACAAATTGCTGGTGATACGTTCCTTCCGCTCTAGCCGCTCAGAATTGATGTAAAGAGCCATCTGGGCGTCGTTGAGCGCAAGTATTTGGTTTCCAGACGTGCTCTCCTTATCACGAGCCGCTAATATATCGGCGGCAATGGCTTCAGCGAGGGAGTTGTCGATCTTCGTCGTCAACTCTTCAAGTTCCGTAAATTCGAAACCGAACTTATCGACAAGGAAAGACCCGAAGTCGTCAATGTTTCGCTTGGGATCCGTGAACCAAGAGGCATTGCCAATCTGGTTGAGGAAGTCACTCCAATCGCGCGGTCTTCGTGTATGCCCTTCTGGCTCGAAGTATGCGTAGAAGAACGCTCGAATAAGTATCCGTTCGCAGTTTTTAACTGCCTCCAGATCGCCCAACCTGTACCAGCTTTCATAGTCGTTGCGGAAAGTCAGATATGTCGCATGGATGTGGCTGAATGTTTCGTTCACTACTTGTCGTGTTATATTAAGCTTGACGCCCGCCGATTGAAGCGTCGTAAGCGCATTGGTCATACCTCTGCTGCCGACTCGCACGAATGTTTCCGATAGGCACCTAACAATAATGTCAGTGCCGAGGTAAATCCTCAGGCGCTTCGCCATCTCCGAAAAATACTGTGTGACCGCGATGTCTCCGTCCATAACGAATTTAACGGAAAAATACTTCAAGAGTAGCTCTAGGTACTCCCGCTCGTCCTGATTGGACGAGTAACAGACGCGTCGAAAGACGTTGGAAGCTGACTCCTTGGATTCCTCAATAAGTTCCAGCGGCACCGAGGCCGATTCAAAATACAAGTTAAATATCGAGAAAACTTCTATGTTTGGCTCGGACGAAATCTCAGAAAACGATTTTGCGAAATTCATCGCTTGCCGCCGAAACGTTTCGACAATGGCGAACCGTACTGCAGGTACAATATGATCCCGTAAGGTATCATTTTTCTCTTTACATTCTTCGTCAACGCGTCTGGAAATGCTGGCGATAAATGCATCTTCCCGTGTCTTCAGCGTCAAGTTGCCACTGTCGAATTGGTTCCGAACCTCGTATGGTAGGGCATACTTGTCACCTGGATGCTTTCTAATACGAGGCAGATTACTTTTCGAGGACAAGAAATCCAGTCGCTCCGGAACTGATGCGGGAGCCTTTGAAACTACCTTTGGACTGCTTTTCCCCAACTCCGTCTTTATCACTTCGAGGGTCTTGAAGACTCCTTCTTGTGGGTTTGTCCCAATCAGGCAATCATAAATGATTGTATCTAGGCATAGGTTCTGAAAATTCTCCGAAGCGGGAAGGGAGTGCGCTTCCGCCTCCAAATAGGTCAAAATGCTAAGGCGGTCGGCATAGTTCAGCTCCCGCCTGACAGTACCGGCCCGCTGCAGGCCATCGATCAAACTGCGGACGTAGCCATACAGTGAGTTTTCAAGCTCATCGTACAGACTAGCATGGATTAATAACCACCGGCGGTCACGTATTTCAATCCTGACACCAAACTCCTTGCTCCACGTCGCTTCAAGCATGTCGCGCTGTGATTCGTTCTGACTTGTAACGTAGATAAGGCGCTTGATTGTACGAGTTTTGCGAATGTCTTCAATGGTCTTCCGTAGCTTTTTGCGAGTGTCTTCCTGCTTTGAAATCTGAATAAAGTGGTCAGTGGAGCCCTGAATGGCACGAATAAAGCCATCCTGTCCTCCATCGTGCATCCCGCCGGTCGGTTCAAACTGATACCCTTCAGTGACTTGCAGGACCTTTTGCACCCATATCTCGAAGTCTGTTGTGGAGATATTGTCGATAGACAGCGAGATAAGTTGATCGGACATGGTGGAATTTACCGGTTGCGTGCGTTGGGGCTACCTCAGCACCAAATGAACCTCGGCGCAAAGCAAATTTCTCATCTCGTTTGAACGGCTCAATAGGCGCTAGAGCGGAGGAGCAGTTGGTCCTGTCTTAGGGCTTGCGTCTGAAAGCGCGCGCACTTGAATGTGACCTAACGCAAAATGTTGCGGCTGTGCGCCGCACTGCCGCAAGGCCGCTCCCCGCCCCCCTCGTCGTGATCGCGGCTCGTCCACGAGTTCGGCGCAGAGCGGCAGGTCCGGGGCAAATGCCTGTCGCCGTGCGGCCTGGACCTGCTGCCGCAACGCCGCGCTTTCCGGCGTTCGGCGGTGTGGCCTTGGGCGGGATCTGTCGGTCTTCCGGCATGAAAACGCCCCCACGGCGCTGGCCGTGGGGGGCTTGCGGTTGGGGCCTTTTCGGGTTTCAGCGCTTGCGGTTGTGCCGGGCGCCGGGGCCGAGGACAAAGAACCAGTGGGCGGCAAGGCCGATGCTCCAGCCGGCCAGCGACCACAGCGACCAGGCGTAGCCGCCGGTCAGGGCGTTGAGGATGATCTGTGCCAGGATCACCGGCACGAAGACCAAAGCGTGGATGCGGAAACCCAATTCGCGTTGGGCGG
The DNA here is from genome assembly GCF_020179405.1 of Xinfangfangia pollutisoli. GTDB lineage: Bacteria > Pseudomonadota > Alphaproteobacteria > Rhodobacterales > Rhodobacteraceae > Pseudogemmobacter > Pseudogemmobacter pollutisoli. The sequence goes on from NZ_JAICBZ010000044.1 coordinate 3,040, forward strand.
GGGTGCGCGGGGCCTGTTCGGCGGCAGTCAGGGTGGTCATGTCGATCTCCGATGGGATGCAGGGTTGCGGGTTGGGTTGGGGTTGAGGTTAGGGGCGCCGACAGGGTGCCGGTCATCCCCCGGGATCAGCGCGTCGCCGCCTCGATGGCGTCGGCGACGGCTTGGGGCTGCGAGACAAGGCCGGCATGGCTGGCGGCGATCTCGGTGACCTGGGCGCCGATCCGGTCGGCGAAGAAATGCTGGGCACCGGCCGGCAGCACGCGGTCGGCGGTGGTCACGACATAGAAGCTGGGCTTGTCATGCCAGGCGGCGACTTCGGCCACGGCCTCGAAATTGGCCGGGTTCGAGGGCAGCTGGGCCGCCGCCATCGCCTTGGCTTCGGTCAGCGGCAGGTCGCCGGCGAAAAGCGCCGGGAAGGCCGCGGGGTCGAAGACCAGCCCGCCCTGATCGTTCGGGCGGATGGCTTGCGACCCTTCGCTGGGCGCGCCGGCCGACAGAAGCGCGGTCAGCGACTCGCCCCGGTCCGGCGCGAAGGCCGAGACATAGACAAGCGAGACGACATTGGCGTGGTTGCCCGCCTCGCCGATCACCACGCCGCCCCAGGAATGGCCGACAAGCACCGTCGGGCCGTCCTGCGCATCCAGCGCGGCCCTGGTCGCGGCCACGTCTTCGTCCAGCGAGGTCAGCGGGTTGGCGACCTGGGTGACGGTGTAGCCGCGGTTGGTCAGGATCACGGCCACCTTGTCCCAGCTCGATTCATCGGCGAAGGCGCCGTGTACCAGAACGATGTTGCGTGGGCCGTCTTCGGCCTGGGCCGCGCCGGTACCGATCAGCGCGGTGCCGATCAGCAGGGCGGAAAGGGTATGTTTCATTGGTCAGTCTCCATGGTTTGGCCAAGGGGCATCCGTCCGGCAAATCGCTTGCCGCGGGCTTTTGGCCGGGTTCGGGTTTCAGATCTTCGACTTTGCGCAGGGCGCAGGGCTTGGCGGGCTCTGGACGATCGGCAAACTTGCCTGCCGCCGGTCCCTGGCCGGGTTGAAGCTTCCGATTTTGCGTTTCGCCCCGGTTTTCTTGGGGTATCCTGCGTTCGGTGAGGAGAAATTAGGGCAAGAGCGCATGCCGGACCATGACCGCAGCTCGGGAAGACTTGCCCTGGAATCCGGCGATCCGGCCTCTGCCACCGGGCTGAGCGACGATTTCCTGTCCCAGATCCTTGGCCTGATCCGGCTGGGGGCTGTGCGGGTCTTTGCGGCGGACCTGGCGGCGCCCTGGGCGCTGTCCTTCGCCGCCGGCGCGGCCTGTCTGCATCTGGTCGAGACGGGCGAGGCCCTGGTGACCGCGGCCGACGGCCGCAAGGCGCTGGTCCGCGCCGGTGACCTCATCCTGCTGCCACAGGAAAGCGCGCATGTGATCGGCGCGGGCGACGCCGCGTCGATGCCGCTTGCCGTGGCGCTGGCGCGCCATCAGACCGGCGGCAGGCTGCACCTGCCGGGCGAGGGCGCGACCACCCGCCTTGTCACCGCGACCTTCCGGTTCCAGGGGGACAACCTGTCGTCGATGCTGGCGGTGCTGCCGCCCTTCATCCATATCCCGGCGGGCAGCGCGGGCGGCGACTGGCTGGCCGACCTCGCCCGCATTCTGCTGGCCGAGACGCGCGAGGCCCGCGCCGGGGTGGCCGTGCTTGCCGAGCGACTGATCGACGCGCTGGTGATCCAGGCGATGCGCCTTTGGGTGCGCGGCGCCACGCCCGAGGATCGCGGTTGGCTGGGGGCGCTGGCCGATCCGCGCATCGCCCGGGTGCTGAAGGCCATTCACGATGCGCCCTTCCACATCCGCAGCGTCGGCGAACTGGCACATCTGGCGGGCATGTCACGTTCCAGCTTTGCCGAGCGCTTTGCGCTGCTGATCGGCGCGCCGCCCCTGCATTACCAGACGCGCTGGCGGCTGCTTCTGGCGCATCAGATGCTTCAGCGCAGCGATGCGCGGGTCAGCGAGATCGGCCGCCAGATCGGCTATGAGTCAGAAGCCGCCTTCAGCCGGGCCTACAAGGCGCAGTTCGGCCATCCGCCAGCGAAGACGCGCGGCAGCCTTGGCTGAGTTGTGAATTCGGTTCCAAACTCGTGCGATCACGGGGTGGCTAATGCGATTTCGCTGCCGGGGGTAAACCTTTCCTCAGACGCCAGGGCCGCGACGGCCGGCAGATCAGGAGAATGACAATGGCACTGCAAGACATCCTTCACGGCCGCATCGGCTTTGGCTCGGCCCCCTTGGGCAACATGTTCCGCGCCATCCCCGAGGCCGAGGCGCAGGCGACGGTCGCCGCCGCCTGGGACAGCGGCATCCGCTTTTTCGACACCGCGCCCTTCTATGGCGCGGGCCTGGCCGAAATCCGGTTGGGTCAGGCGCTGGCGGGCAGGAACCGCGCCGATTACGCGATCAGCACCAAGGTCGGCCGCGTGGTGCTGGACGAGGTGGAAGACTCCGTCCTCCGCGAGAAGGACAGGGTGTTCAGCCATGGCCGCCCGAACCGGGTGGTGAACGACTACAGCCATGACGGCACCCTGCGGTCGATCGAGGACAGCCTGAAGCGGCTGGGCACCGACCATATCGACCTGGCCTTCGTGCATGACGTGGCGCAGGATTTCTACGGCGACGAGTGGTTGTCGGTGTTCGAGACCGCCCGGAAGGGCGCCTTCCGCGCCCTGGACCGGCTGCGCGACGAAGGCGTGATCAAGGGCTGGGGTCTGGGCGTGAACCGGGTGGAACCCATCGAGCTGCTGCTGGGTCTTGAAGAGCCGCGCCCCGATGTCTTCCTGCTGGCCGGGCGCTACACGCTGCTTGACCACGACCGCGCCCTGCAACGCGTGATGCCGCAGGTGGCCGAGAAGGGGCTGGGGATCGTCGTCGGCGGGCCCTACAGCTCGGGCGCGCTGGTCGGCGGGCCGAATTTCGAATACGCCCCGATCACGCCCGCCATCCGCGACAAGGTGCAATGGATCAAATCCATCGCCGACCGGCACGGCGTGTCGATGAAGGCGGCGGGGCAGCAGTTTTCGCTGGCGCATCCGGCGGTGGTGGCGGTGATCCCGGGCGCCAGCAAGCCCGACCGCATCGCCGAGGATCAGGCCGCCTTTGACGAGGTGATCCCGGATGCCTTCTGGCGCGATCTGCGGCAGGCGGGGCTGGTGAACGCCGACGCGCCGCTGCCCATCGACCGCTAGAGCCTGTCCGACAACAGGGAGATCGGTTTTGTCGAAAGACCGGCTCTAGGGGTTCAGGAACCGCTGCAACCGCGGCACGAAGAAATCAAGGAAGGCCCGCAGCCGCACCGGCATGTGGGCCGCCCCCTTGTAGACGGCGTGGATCTCGTCTTCCTCGACCAGCGCGCTATCGGCCAGCACCTCGACCAGCTCGCCCCGGGCGATGTGGTCGCGCAGGTGGTAATCGGCCACTCGCACCAGCCCCAGACCCGACAGCGCGGCCCGCCGCAGCGTCTCGGCATTGTTGGCCAGCAGGCTTCCCGTCAGCATCCGTTCCACGATCCGCCCGCTTTCGCGCATTGGCCAGACCGGATTGGCCCGGCGGAAGTTGAAGCCAAGGCAATTATGCGCGGCCAGATCCTCGGGCTGCACCGGCGTGCCCGCCCGCGCCAGATAGGCGGGCGCGCCGACGATCCGCCGCCGGGTCGTGCCGATCTTGCGCGCCATCAGGTTGGAATCGGCCAGCCTGCCGACGCGGAAGGCCACATCGGCGCGCTCGAGATACAGATCCACCACCTCATCCGACAGCGACAGATCCAGCGTGATCTTCGGGTAGCGCTGAAAGAAGGCGGGCAGAAGCGGCTCTATCCCCGCGGTGCCGAAGGACACCGAGGAATTGATCCGCACCAGCCCCTCGGGCTCGGCCCCGCCTTGCGTCAGTTGCTGTTCGGTATCCTCGATCCGGCCCAGCAGGTCGCGGCTGCGTTCGTAATAGAACTGCCCCTCGGCCGTCAGCGTCAGCGCCCGGGTCGAGCGTTCCACCAGCCGCACGCCCAGCCGTTCCTCGATCCGGGCAACAAGTTTCGACACGGTCGAGGGCGTCATGTGCAAAAGCCGCGCCGCTTCGGAAAAGCTGCCGGCTTCCACCACCCGCACAAAGACCGCCATCTCGCCCGCGCGGTTGTCCATGCCTCACCTGTGATCGGGTTTCCCGTCGCTTGCGCCGAAATCTATGCCAACCGTGCGCGGCCGTGAATGGTTTTCCAAACGGGCGGGGAAGTCCGGCGTCCCATCTGCGCCTGCCCTGTGTGGCCACATGGGGCAGCAGACGGCCCTTTCGGCGGCGAAGAGGCGGCGCTGGCCGAGCCCCGCGCCTTCTGGGGCAGCCATCCGGCGCTGAAATGCCAAGCGACGCTTGCACGCATTGGCGCGCGCTTCGCTTTGGATCGGACCGCGCGCAGAAATTGCGGTGGCGGGCCTAGCGGTCGGCGCAACGGATCCTGATCCCAAGGCGGGGCAGAGGCCCGCTCGGGCATTTCGCCCGCGGCGAAGGGGATAAAATCCGGCAGTCCCTATCGCTCGACGGGACCGCGCGGCGTGGCCCCATGCCGCTCAAGCAGATAGCGGCTCGGCGGCTTGCCCACCATCTTCCGGAACATGGTCACGAAGCTGCTGGCGCTTTCATAGCCCAGATCCAATGCGACGGTCTTGACCGCCTTGCCGGCGCTCAGATGCCGCAAGGCCAGGACGACATGCAACTGCCGGCGCCAGCGACCGAAGCTCATCCCCAGCTGCTGCGCCAGCATGCGGTTCAGGCTGCGCTCGCTTACCGCGATGCGGGCGGCCCATTCCGCGACGCTTGCATGATCCGCAGGCGCCGCGATCAACAGGTCGGTAAGCTTCTTCAGGCGCGGATCGCCGGGGATCGGAAGGCGAAGGTCCTCGACCGGTGCCGCGGCCAGCTCATCGAAGATGACCGATACGATGCGGCCGTCCGGACCGTCGACATCATATAGTTCCGGAAGTTCGTTGGCCCGCATCAGCAGATGGCGGAAGAAGTCCGACACCGTGATCGTGGCGCAGGCCTGGGGCAGGTTCGAAAACGCGGGCGGGCTGATGAATAGGGAAATGCATTCAACCTCGCCCGAGCCGAAAACCGTATGCGGCACCCCGCCCGGTATCCAGACGGCGCATTGCGGCGGAACGATCCAGACCGCATCGTCAACCTCGCAGTTGATGACGCCGCGGATCGTCAGCAGCAGCTGCGCCTTCCGATGCTGGTGCCGCGGCGATTGCTCCAGGCTTTCAAGACTGGCAACGGCATTGGCCGCGACAAGCGCGCGGGGAACCTCGTCGACATAGGACAGCCAGTCGCTGCGGATATCGAGATGCATCAAGGGCCTTCAGTGATTTCCGCAATGGCCGGATTGATACATCTAAAGACGCGATTGCGCAATGACGCCATGCGCCGGCTGATCTATTGCTTTCAGGCAGAAGGTACAGGCGGCCAGCTGAAGCTGGTCCGCTTCCCGAAGGGCAGTGGCCTGTCGGAAAGATCGGAAAGGACTGTGGACGTGACAGAAAAAAGACCTGGTGACCTCGCCCTCTCATGGCTTGTCCCTGCGGTCGGCGCGGTGATTTTCGTCACGCTCCAATCCTTCTCGTTTCTGAACGATTACGTCAGCAGCGGCGGGACGATGCAGGCGATGTCGTTCGGCCCCTCGGCGCTGTGGGGCGTGTCTGTCTTTTACGGCGCCTGGGTCCTTCCGCCGCTGCTGGCCCTTGCGGCGCGGCGCGCGACCGACTGGGCCATGCTCATCCTCGGCGGAGGTCTTGTCGCGATCAGCACGCTGGCCGGCGTCGCGGATGGCTTGCGCGACGGCACCCATCTGGTGGGCCTGGAACTGCTGAGCGTCACCCTTCCGGGCGCGATCGCGCTGCTGGCGTCGTGGCGGCACATCCGGGCGACCTGACCCCCTCATCCCGGCAAGGAGACGATACATGCCTTTGGACAGCACGCATTTCCCACTGGTCTGGATGAATTACGACCAGGAACCCGACCATGACCACGATGCGGATTTCGAGGCGCTTGAAGCCAATCTGCAGCGCGGTGCGCCGTTCGTGATCCTGACCGATTCCGCGCCGACCGACGAACACGAACACAGCCACGAGGAAAAGAAGCGCACCTCGCTGTGGATGAAGAAGCACAAGGCCGAGTTGCGCCGTCTGGTCTTGGCGATGATCGTGATCGAGCCAAGCGGCGCGCGGCGGGTGACCTTCAAGGCCTTCGGTGTGGTGTTCCGAAAATTCTGGGGCTATCCGCTGATCCTTGCCGCGTCACGCGAGGAGGCGCTGGATATGGCCGCGCAACTGCTGACCGGGCAGGGGCGCGCGGCAACAGCCTGACAACCGGCCCGGCGGGCGACGCGAAGAGATTGCCCGGCAGCTTTCCCCCGTCGACCAGGGCTCGGTTGATAGGACGATCCGGCAGGGATCGAGCCCTCCGCGATCCCGCATGGCCCGCCATTGGCGGTTGAGGACTATCTGCCAGCCAAGGCTGCGGCACCCGCGACTGCTTTCCGCAGACCTGGCCCGGGGCAAGTCCGCGATGCTGCGGCCCGGGCTGCGCGATCTTCCCACGGCGGGCGTGTCAGGCCTTGCGGCGCAGCACGCCCTGCAGCGGCACGGCGGCGGAAAGCGTGTTCGAGATCGTGCCGTATTTCAGCACATTGCGGTGCAGAAGATCCAGCCGCTGGTCGGTTTCGCGGCTGTCCACCACAATCTCGTAGCGGATCAGCGTCAGCCGGGGCGGGGCGTCCTGCCGCAGCGCTTGCAGATCGACCGTCACCCCGTCGATCTGGAATTTCAGCATCGGCGTCACCCGCTCTATCCCTTTCAGCATGCAGGCCGCCAGCGCGGCCAGCAGCAGCTCCACCGGGTTCATCGCATCGCTGCGCCCGGCAAGATCGGTGTCAAGCGTCACTTCAGCGGCCTTGGCCAGCGCCAGGCTGCCATGGGCATCGATGCGGCGGGCGTGGAGGCGGTAGTCCATCGCGGGGGCTTTCGGCTGGGGAAGGTGATCTGCGCCGATCATGCGGCCTGTTTTCGTCCGGGGCCAGCCGGAAACGGCGCCGGTGGCCGCATGACAGGCGGCAGGCCAGGGCAGGGGCCGGCCTGTCATGAAAGCTTCATTCGACCCGGCGTATCAATTCCGTTATTCAGGAAATATGGAAACGAATTGCGCCGCCTCTGCCTTTGCCACGCTCGGCCATCCCGGCCGGCTGGCCGTGTTCCGCCTGCTCATGCGCTTTGCCCCGCAGGGCGTCCGCCCGACCGAGATCGCGGCGGCGCTGGGGATGAAGCCGAACACCCTGTCGCATCATCTGGCCGATCTGGCGGCGGCGGGGCTGATCGGCGCGCAGCGGCTGGGCCGGTCGCTGCATTACAGCGTCGATCTGGACGTGACCGAGGCGCTGATCGGCTACCTCGCGCTGGATGTGGGCCGCGCCCGCCCCGATCTTCTTGCCCCCCTGATTGCCGCACCGAAGGATGCCCCCCTCATGACCTTTGCCCTTAACGACCGCGCGGTCGATGTGCTGTTCCTGTGTTCGGGAAATTCCGCCCGCTCGATCTTTGCCGAGGCCCTGCTGCGCGATCTGGGCCAGGGCCGGTTCCGCGCCCATTCGGCCGGCACGCGCCCCAGCAGCGCGCTGAACCCCTTCGCGCTGGAGATCCTGCGGCGCAACGGCCATGACCTTGCCGGTCTGCGCGCGAAACATGTCTCGGAGTTCCAGCGCCCCGATGCGCCGGTGATGGATTTCGTCTTCACCGTCTGCGACACCGCCGCGGCCGAAGAATGCCCGCCCTGGCCGGGCCAGCCGATCACCGGCCATTGGGGCCTGCCCGACCCGGTGAAGGCTGTCGGCACCGAGGCGGAAAAGGCGCTGGTCTTCGCCCAGACCTATGCCGCGCTGCGCCGCCGGATCCAGGCCTTCGTGGCGCTGCCGCTGGGCAGCCTGAACCGACTTTCCCTGCAATCCCGCGTCGATGCCATCGGGCTTGACGCGGCCGACCGGAGCTAGACCCATGCCGCGCATTGCCCTGAACGGCCTGGGCCGGATCGGAAAACTCGTGCTGCGCCGCCTGATCGACGAAGGCATGGGCGACCAGATCGTGCTGTTGAACGATCCCGTCGGCGATGCCGCGCAACACGCGCTGCTGATGGAATTCGATTCCGTCCATGGCCGCTGGCCCCGGCCGGTGCGCGCCGCCGCGGCGGGGCTGGAGATCGCAGGGCTAAGCCTTCCCCTGACCCAGGCACGGACGATCGAGGATCTGGCGCTGGCGCAGCACGGTGTCGATCTGGTCCTGGACTGCACCGGCGTCTTCAAGACCACCGCCCGGCTGGCGCCCTATCTGGCCGCCGGGGTCGGCACGGTGATCGTCTCGGCGCCGGTCAAGGATGTGGCGGCGCTGAACCTGGTCTATGGGGTCAACCACCAGGCCTATGACGGCACGCAGCGCCTGCTGACCGCCGCCTCCTGCACCACAAACTGCCTCGCCCCGGTGGTGAAGGTGATCCATGAAGGCCTGGGCATCCGCCATGGCGCGATCACCACCATTCACGATGTGACGAATACCCAGACCCTGGTCGACCGGCCGGCCAAGGACATGCGCCGGGCGCGCTCGGCCCTTACCAACCTGATCCCGACGACGACCGGTAGCGCCAGCGCCATTGCGCTGATCTATCCCGAACTGGCGGGCCGGCTGAACGGCCATGCGGTGCGGGTGCCGCTGCTGAACGCCTCGCTCACCGATTGCGTCTTCGAACTGTCCCGCACGACCAGCGCGGACGAGGTGAACGCGCTGTTCGCCGCCGCCGCGGAAGGCCCGCTGCAGGGCATTCTGGGGCTGGAGAACCGGCCGCTTGTGTCGTCGGATTTCCTGAACGACCCGCGCTCGGCCATCGTGGACGGGCCCTCGACGATGGTCATCGCCGGCACGCAGGTGAAGATCTACGCCTGGTATGACAATGAATGGGCCTATGCCTGCCGCATGGTCGATCTGGCGCGGCTGGTGGCGGCGGTGCGGCGATGAGCGGGGCAGGGTCCGCGACAGGCGGCACGGCAGGGGGCGGGGCAGGCGGGGGGGCGACCCATCCGCTGCGCGCCTATGGGGCGGTGACGGCGGCCTATTGGGCCTTCATGCTGTCGGATGGCGCCTTGCGCATGCTGGTGCTGCTGCAGTTCAACGCGCTGGGCTTCTCGCCGGTGCAACTGGCCTGGCTGTTCCTGCTGTACGAGGCGGCGGGCATTGCCACCAATCTGGCCGCCGGCTGGCTTGCCGCGCGCTTCGGGCTGGCGGCCACGCTCTATGGCGGGCTGGCGCTGCAGATCGCCGCGCTGGCTGCGCTGACGCAGCTCGACCCGACCTGGACGGTCGCGGTCTCGGTCGGCTTCGTGATGGCGGTGCAGGGCCTGTCGGGCGTGGCCAAGGATCTGGCCAAGATGTCGTCGAAATCGGCGGTCAAGCTCTTGGCGCCGGCCGAGGCGGGAGGGCTGTTCCGCTGGGTCGCGGCGCTGACCGGGTCGAAGAATGCGATCAAGGGGCTGGGCTTCTTCCTGGGTGCGGCGCTGCTGGCGCTGGCGGGCTTCACCGCGGCGCTGTGGATCATGGCCGCGGGTCTGGCGGCGATCCTGATCGCGGTCGCGCTGTTCCTGCCCTCGGGCCTGCCGGGGCGGATGAAGCCGGACGAGGCCTGGGGCGGCTGGCGCGCCACCGATCCGCGGGTCAACCGGCTGGCGCTGGCGCGGCTGTTCCTGTTCGGCGCCCGGGATGTGTGGTTCGTTGTCGGCATTCCGGTCTATTTCCAGTCCGTCCTGTCGGACGGGACCGAGCCGGGGCGGCGCGCGGCCTTCTTTGCCATCGGCGGGTTTCTGGCGCTGTGGATCATCCTTTACGGCGCCGTGCAGGCCGCGGCGCCGCGCCTTCTGGGCGCAAGACGGCGGGACGAGGCGCAGATCGCCGCGCAGGCGGCGCGCTGGGCGGGGCGGCTGGTGCCGATCCCCTTCCTGCTTGCCGCGGCGGCCTGGGCCGCGGGCGCACCCCTGCACTGGCTGCCCGGGTCCTGGCTGACCGCGGGGCTCATCGGCGGGCTGCTGCTGTTCGGCTTCGTCTTCGCCGTCAATTCCTCGGCGCATTCCTACCTGATCCTGGCCTTCGGATCGGCCGAGCGGATCACCCGGGATGTCGGCTTCTACTACATGGCCAATGCCGCGGGCCGGCTGATCGGCACCTTGCTGTCAGGGCTCAGCTACCAGATCGGCGGCCTGCCGCTGTGCCTGGCCACATCGGGGCTGATGGCGCTGGCCAGCTTCGCCGTGATGCGCCGGCTGCCCGGCGCCTGACGGCTCAGCCCACAGAAGGGGGCTGGCGCGGGGAGCGGGGCCTCTGGCCCGGGGCCCCGCGCAAGGCGCCTTGCGAAGGGTGCCCCTGGACAGGTCGGTGCCCCCGGCGACAAGCGCCGGGGGCCGCCCCTTGCGCGCAGGGGCGCAGCATCACAGCCAATAGGGCGGGATGCCGTAATAGTCATAGGCGCGACGGTCATAGTCGCGGCTCACGCGCCAGTCATCGGGGCTTTGCGGTGCGCCTTCCAGCTGCTCTTTGGTGATGTCGGTGACATAGCCTTCGCGCGTCACGTCATAGCGCAGCTTCTTCCACGGGATCGGATGGGCGCCTTCGCCAAATCCCAGGAAGCCGCCGAAGCGCATCACGGCATAGGCGATCCGGCCCGAGACCTTGTCGATCATCAGATGGTCGATCTGGCCCAGATGGTCGCCGGACGGGCTGTAGACATCGGTGCCGTTCACGTCCGAGCTGGACACAAGCGCCGTGGCGGGGTGGGCGCCGGGGGTGATCTGAGCTTCCTGTTGCATGTCTTCCTCCTAGGGTTCGGCCGCAGAACTGCGGTCTTGCCGGGAAAACGCCGCTGCCCCCGCGACAGTTCCGCCGCCCGGGGCCGCCCCGCGGCGCAACCGGCCAAAACCCGCCGGTGGCGGGGAAGGGGCGGATTTGAGGGTCTGGAAATCCCTACCCCAGGGCTTTCGGTGCGGTCAGAGCCTTGACGACAGGCGGCGGCTCGGCTGCAACGGAAGGGCATCCGGTCCGACGTTTCCCACCCCTGCCCTCGCGGTCCCCAGTCGCGAGAATGCTGGTCCTTCCGGGGGAACGTTCCGTCGGGCCTTTCGCCCGGGGATCGGATGCGCTTTCCCGATCCGTCGCTGCAGCCTTGGGCTCTGGCCCGGCCGGCACAGGTTTAGCCCAGCAGGATCACCGCCCAGGCCAATCCCGCGGCAATGGCCGCCACCGCAACGGCGGCGCTGCCGCAATCCTTGGCCTTGGCGGCGCGGGGATGCGTTTCGGTCGAGATGTAATCGACCACTTCCTCGATGGCGGTGTTCAGCAGTTCGGCGACCAGCACCATCAGCCCCAGCCCCAGGATCACCGCGCGCTCGGCCGGGCTCAGATCCAGCGTGAAGGCCAGCAGGGCGGAAAGCGCATTGGCCAGGGTCCATTGCCGCAGGGTCTTCTCGCTGCGCCAGGCGGCGCGCCAGCCGGCCCAGGACCAGATGCAGGTCTTGGCCAGCCTGCGGGCCTCGGACTTGACGAATTCCATCGCGCCTCCCAACACGGCCGGCCCCTCAACCCGGCCGGTGCAGCCTAGCGAGGCGACCCGGCCGCGTCGAGCCGGCATCGGCGGCGCTGCGCGAGACCTTGAACCAAGAAGAGCCGGGCCGCGCTTTGCCCCCTTCCTCTCTGCATAAATATCCTGCGGGGAGGTCCGGAGGGGTGCAAAACCCCTCCGGGGGCGCCGCCAGAGCCAGGCGGGGCTGTAAGCGCGATGCCGGGGCCCGTCGCCTAGCGGCGACGATCCCGAAGCCAAGTGCAATGCCGGGCCTCGTCGCCTAGCGGCGACGATCCCGGCGGGCACTCATCGGTTGGAAGGCGACGCCGACATGGGCCTCGCAATAGGGTTTGCCGGGCAGAGAGGGCAGGCCGCAGAACCAGAAATCCTCGGTCGCGGGGTCGCCGATCGGCCATTTGCAGGTGCGCTCGGTCAGTTCCATCAGCGTCAGCTTGCGGGCGCGCTTTTCCACTTCGCGCACCGAGGCCAGCGCTTCGGGGCTGATCTCGTTCAGCCCGGGCTGGGGCGGCAGCGGCTGGCCGGCCGGCACGATCGCCTTGCGCAGCGGCAGCGGCGTGACATTCGAGGCCGGCGCCGCGGCCGCGGCGGGGGCCGCCGGACGTTCGGCCGCGCTGGCGCGGGGCTGCGCGGCGGCCGGCTCGGGGCGCGGCGGCGGGGGGGCGGTCGGCGCGGCGGCCGGCGCCTCGGCCCGGGGCGGGGCCGATGGCTCGGCGCGCGCGGGGGCGGCCGGCTTTTCCTCTTCCTCGCTGCCGCCGACACGGTTCGACAGGCCCAGGCGATGCACCTTGCCGATCACGGCATTGCGCGTGACGCCGCCCAGTTCCTTGGCGATCTGGCTGGCCGACTGGCCTTCGGCCCACATGCGCTTGAGCGTCTCGACGCGCTCGTCCGTCCAGGACATCTGTCTCTCCGCCTGTATAGATGATCGGCGCATTGTAGCGGTTCGGGGCAGGGGGCCGCAAGGGCGGCTGCAGCGCCAGTGGAAGGCATGTGGGCATTGCGCGGCTGCGCCGCAAGTCTTGCTCTCGCCTCTGGCCTGCGGCCAACCGGCTCGGGCTGCGCGCCGCGCGGGGATATTTGGGCAGAGAGGAAGGCGAGACCCGGTTCTTCTGCTGCCTTCCTCTCTGCAGAAATATCCCGGGGGGGCCGGGGGGCTGGCCCCCCGGCGGGTTCAGCAGTTCGGCACGTTGACCGCCAGCCCGCCCAGCGAGGTTTCCTTGTATTTCTCGTGCATGTCATGGCCGGTCTGGCGCATCGTCTCGATACAGGCGTCCAGGCTGACCAGATGCTGCCCGTCGCCCCGCAGCGAAAGCGAGGCGGCCGAGACCGCCTTGATCGCCCCCAGCCCGTTGCGTTCGATGCAGGGCACCTGCACCAGGCCCTTCACCGGGTCGCAGGTCATGCCAAGGTGATGTTCCAGCGCGATTTCCGCAGCGTTTTCCACCTGTTCCGGCGTGCCGCCCAGAACGGCGGCCAGACCTGCCGCCGCCATGGCCGCGGCGCTGCCCACTTCGGCCTGACAGCCGCATTCGGCGCCCGAGATGCTGGCATTGTGCTTGGCCAGCCCGCCGATCGCGGCGGCGGTCAGCAGGAACTCGCCCACCCGCGCGGGCGAGGCGCCGGGCACATGGTCCAGCCAATAGCGGATCACGGCGGGCACCACGCCGGCCGCGCCATTGGTCGGCGCCGTCACCACCTGGCCGCCGGCGGCGTTTTCCTCGTTCACCGCCATGGCGTAGAGGCTCATCCAGTCGTTGATCACATGCGGCGCGACCAGGTTCAGCCCGCGTTCGGCCAGCAGCGCGTCGTGAATGCCCTTTGCGCGCCTGCGCACCTTCAGCCCGCCGGGCAGGATGCCTTCGCCCTTCATGCCGCGGCTGATGCAGGCGTTCATCACCTCCCAGATCCGGGCCATGCCGCGGTCCAGCTCGGTGGCCGAGCGGAATTTCAGCTCGTTGGCGCGTTTCATCGCCGCAATCGACAGGCCCGAATCCCTGGCCATCGCCAGCATCTCGGCGCCGCTTTCGAACGGATAGGGCACATCGGCCCGGGCGCGGGCCTTGGCGCCGCCGGCCTCGGCCAGTTCGGCCGCGGTCAGCACGAAACCGCCGCCGATCGAATAATAGGTCTCTTCCAGGATCACGTCGCCCTGGGCGTCGGTCGCGCGCAGCACCATGCCATTGGCATGGCCGGGCAGGGCGGGGCCATAGTCGAACAACAGATCCTTGGTCGGATCGAAGGCCAGAACCGGCAGGCCGGGCGCGGTGATCTGCTTCGTCTCGCGGATCGCCTGCAGTGCCGCTTCGGCCTTCTCGGCGTCATAGGTTTCGGGGGCAAAGCCCGCCAGGCCCAGAATCGTGGCGCGGTCGGTGGCATGGCCGACGCCGGTGAAGGCCAAGGAGCCGTGCAATGCCGCGCGCAGGCCATGGGCCTGGAAGGGCGAGGCGCGCAGCAGGTCCAGAAAGCGCGCGGCCGCGACCATCGGGCCCATCGTATGGCTGGACGAGGGGCCGATGCCGACCTTGAACATGTCGAAGACGGAAAGGAACATGGCGGGTCTCCTCGCGCTGAGGCTGCACCATGGCCCGGCCCGCCGCGCGGTGAAAGGCGGAAAGCGACACTGCCGGGGGCGGTGGCGTCAGCCGCAGGATGGGCCGGCGCGGCACCGCGTGCGGGCCACGCGCGCCGGGCCGCCCCGATCGGCTCAGCGCGAGGGGATCTCGCCCCGCGGCGGGGCGGTGAAGGGCCGGTGGCCCAGATCTTCCTCGGCCGCAATCGCCACGGCGGCCGGCCGTGCCTCGGCCTTTGCCGCATGTTCGGCCAGACCGGGGAAGGCGTCGAGATGGAACCAGGTCACATGCTCGGCCGGATATTGCGCCGCCCAGCGGGTCAGCACCACCAGATAGGCCGAAAGCGGGCCCAGGGGCGGGAACAGTTCGGGCGTGCGCCGCATCGCAGCCTCGATCAGCCCCAGCGAATTCAGGATCCGGGCCGCGGCCAGCGTGATCATCGCCGGCTCGCCTTCCGGGTCGACATGCCGCCAGGGCCGGATCATCCGGATCAGATCGGCATGCAGCGTGTTCGACAGGAAGAAAAGCCATTTCAGAAAGGCCGGCCGGTTCGGCGTGCCGGGCGCGGGGCCAAGCCCGTAGGTCTCGGCCAGCCACAGAAGCGCGGCGCCGGTTTCCGAGACCGGCCCCTGCGGCGTTTCCAGCACGGGAATCGTTCCCGTGGGGTTCAGCGCCCGATAGGCGGGCGAGTCGAGCCCCCCCGCGCGCCGGTCGATCGACACGATATCAAGCGCAATTCCGGCCTCTCTGGCGACGAGGCGCAGAATGGTTGCGGCAGTATCGGGGGAGTGATGGAGCCGAAGCATGGCTATGCTCTGTATACTTTTGATGCCAACTTGCACCAAATGGAACGGGCTGTCATCCCCTGCAATCATCCGCAGGGCGAGTCTGGGGAAAAGAATGTCCGGCGGTCGCCGGGGGCGCTGGTTCAGGGGTCGGAAAAGGCCGGGGTCCGGGCCGCGTTTCGCGGCGGTTCGGCTGCGCTTCGGGCAGGGCTGCGGGGCGGGCTGCGGGGGCGGGGCCGGCAAAAGCCTCTCGCCCTTCGGGGGGCTTTGCGCTAAGCCCCGGGGACCGCCTTCCTGCCGGAGACCGATCATGCCCGCCGATCTGAACCCCATCGACAAGGCCAAGTTCGTCGCGGCCAAGCGCGCGGTGGAATTCGTGGAAAACGGGATGAAGCTGGGGCTTGGCACCGGCTCGACCGCGGCCTGGATGGTGCGCTGCCTGGCCGAGCGGATGCGCGAGGAAGGCCTGCGGGTGGTGGGCGTGCCGACAAGCCGGCGCACGGCGGAACTGGCGGCAAGCCTGGGCATTCCGGTCAGCAGCCTGGACGATGTGAAATGGCTGGACCTGACCATCGACGGCGCCGATGAATTCGACCCGAACCTGAACCTGATCAAGGGCGGCGGCGCGGCGCTGCTGCAGGAAAAGATCGTCGCCACCGCCTCGGACCAGATGATCGTGATCGCCGATGCCGCGAAGGAAGTCACCCAGCTGGGCGCCTTCCCGCTGCCGGTCGAGGTGATCCCCTTCGGCTGGCAGACGACCAAGGCGCTGGTCGAGGAGACGCTGGTCTCGATGGAGGTGATGGGCCGCGACGTGACGCTGCGGATGAACGGCGACCGTCCCTTGGTGACGGATGAGGCGAATTACATCCTGGACCTGCATCTGAACCGGATCGGCAATGCGCGGCAACTGGCGCTGGTGCTGAACCAGATCCCGGGCGTGGTGGAAAACGGGCTGTTCATCGACATCTGCGACATCGTGGTGATCGGCGAGGCCTCGGGCAAGGTGTCCGTCCGCGACGTGAACACCGGGCGGGTCGAGGACGACCAGATCTATTTCGCGCCGTCAGACAATATCTTCGCCGATCTCGACTGACCGGGCGGGGGGCGCCGTCAGGCGCCGTGTTCTGCCCGCGTTTCGGCGCGTATCTCGGCGCGGAAGCGGGCGTGCCAGTCGCGGCTGACCGCATCGGCAAGCCGGGCCAGACCCGGGCGCAGCGCATCAGGCGGCGCAGGCAGCCCCAGTGCCACGCAGATCCGGTGAACCGCGGCCGCGGGCCGGGCTGACAGCGCGTCATAGTCGATGGTCAGGGGCGTGATCCGCTGATCGCGGAACCAGGCCCGCCAGGCGGCCTCGGCCCGCTCCAGCCCGTCGAGCCGGGCCTTGATCCGGGCGAAGTCATAGGCGGGCGGCTGGGGCGGGGCCAGGCGTTCCACCTCGGTCCCGTCGGGGGCCGCATGCCACAGGCCGGTCTGTTCGGCCTTCACCAGCGAGATCGCCTGGGCCAGTTTGTTGGGCCGGGTCAGATGGATGCACAGCACCCGCCCGAATGCCGCCTGCAGCCGGTCGAGATCGCAGGCCTGGCCGGGATGCGCCAGGTCGATCAGCGCCATCAGACGGGCAAGACTGTCCTGCATCAGCCGGATGCCGCAGATATCGCCCGCGCCCCGGCCGGCCGTGCGCGCCGCGGCCAGCATGGCGCGGGCATGGGAAGGCGTGCCCCGGTCGGTCTCGGGCGGCAGGCCCCATTCGGCGGCCCAGACCGGATCGACATCGGCCATGAAGAAGGAATCCGGCGTGCCGGCGCCCGCGGTCGCGGCCAGCAGATCACACAGAAGCGTGCTGCCGCTGCGGGGCGTGCTGCACAGAAGATAGCAGTCGTAAGGCGCGGGCATTGCGGGATCCAGCCAGTGGTGCCGCCGCAGCCTAGGCCGGGGGGCGGGCCTGCGCAACGGGCGGGGCCGGCTTGGCCGCCCTGGCGGCCTGCGCCCTGCGTCCTGCAGGGGCGACGGGGGCAAGGGCGACGGGGGCGGGGCGCGGCACGCCGCTCTGGCCTTTCGGGGGGCGCTGTGGGATACCCGGACAACCCTTGATGAGGATGATGGATGACATTCGATCTTGACCTTTTCGTCATCGGCGGCGGCTCGGGCGGGGTGCGCGCGGCGCGGATGGCGGCGGCAACGGGCGCCAGGGTCGCGCTGGCCGAGGCCAGCCGCATGGGCGGCACCTGCGTGATCCGCGGCTGCGTGCCGAAGAAGCTGATGGTCTTCGCCAGTTCGTTCCGCGAGATGCCGGCCGAGGCGCGGGCCTATGGCTGGGACATGCCCGACGGCGCCTTCGACTGGACGGCGTTCCGCCCCAAGCTGCATGCCGAACTTGACCGGCTGGAAGGCGTCTATCGCCGGCTGCTGGAGGGCTCGGGCATTGCGATTCACGACCAAAGGGCGCGGCTGGCCGATGCCCATACGGTCGAACTGGCCGACGGCCAGCGCTTCACCGCGAAACATGTTCTGGTCGCCACCGGCGGCTGGGCCGAGCGGCCGGATCTGCCGGGCGCCGAGCTGGGCATGGTCTCGGACGACATCTTCCTGATGGACAAGCTGCCGCGCAGCATCCTGGTCGTCGGCGGTGGCTTCATCGCCTGCGAAATGGCCTGCATCCTGCAGGGGCTGGGCGTCGAGGTGACGCAGTATTACCGCGGCGCGCAGATCCTGCGCGGCTTCGATGACGAGGCGCGCGGGCTGGTGGCCGAGGCGATGAAGGCACGCGGGGTGAACCTGCATTGCGGCACGACTATCGTCGAGATGGCCGAGGCGGGCGCCGATCACAGCCTGACCGGCACCGAAACGGGCGGCGTGATGGGCGCCCCGGTGGGCGAGACCCGCGCGCCGCAGGGCAAACGGGGCGGGCCGATCTGGGTCAAGGCCACGAATGGCACGGAAACCACCTTTGACGCGGTGCTGTTCGCCACCGGCCGCCGGCCGAACACGGCGGGGCTGGGGCTGGAAGACCTGGGCGTCCAGCTGGGCCGCCGCGGCGAGATCGTGGTGGATGCCTATAGCCAGACCGCCGTGCCCTCGATCTACGCGATCGGCGATGTGACCGACCGCATCAACCTGACCCCGGTCGCGATCCGCGAGGGCATGGCGTTTTCGCGCACCGTCTTCGAGGGCCTGCCCACGGCGGTGGACCATGATCTGGTGCCCAGCGCGGTCTTCACCCAGCCCGAACTGGGCAGCGTCGGGCTGACCGAGGAAGCGGCGCGGGCGCAGGAACCGATCGAGGTCTATGCCACCTCGTTCCGCCCGATGCGCAGCGCCTTTGCCGGGGCGTCGGACCGAGTGCTGATGAAACTGATCGTGTCGCAGGCCACGCGGAAGGTTCTGGGGTGTCATATCGTCGCGCCCGATGCGGGCGAAATGATCCAGCTGGCCGCCATCGCGGTGAAGATGGGCGCCACGAAAGAGGATTTCGACCGGACCGTGGCGGTGCATCCGACCATGGCCGAAGAGATGGTGACGATGCGCCAGCCGGTGCGAAAGGGCTGATGCGCGCTTGAATTCTCGCGCGGGATGCACAATTCCGAGGCAGCAAGGACAGAGAGGGACGATTTATGGCGGGAAGCGGAGGCCCCTGGGGGGGCGGAGGCGGCGGTGGCGATGACGACCGGGGCGGAAACCGCGGGCAGGGCGATGATGACCGCCGCCCGGGCAACCGGCGACCGGGCGAAGGCGGGCCGCAGATTCCCGAGATCGACGAGATCATGCGCAAGGGGCAGGAACAGCTTCGCGTGCTGATGGGCGGCCGTGGCCGCCAGAACGGCGGCCCGCGCGGGCCGAACCGTGGCCCGGGCCGGTCGGGCCTGCCGCCCCTGTTCACGCCGCAGGGCATCGCCCTGGGCGCGCTGGCGCTGGTGGCGGGTTGGGCCTTCATGTCCTTCTACACGGTCAAGACCGAAGAACGCTCGGTCGAGCTGTTCCTGGGCGAGACGGCGGGCGTCGGCCAGCCGGGCCTGAATTTCGCGCCCTGGCCGCTGGTGACCTATGAAAAGATCCTGGTGACGGGCGAGCGCACGACCGAAATCGGCATGGCCTCGACCACCGATGGCGGGCTGATGCTGACGCGCGACCAGAACATCGTCGATATCGGCTTCCAGGTGGTGTGGAACATCTCGGACCCCGAGAAATACCTGTTCAACCTGGAAAATCCCGAAGACACGATCCGCGCCGTCTCGGAAAGCGCGATGCGCGACATCATCGCCCGCAGCGAGCTGTCGCCGATCCTGAACCGCGACCGGGGCGTGATTGCCAGCGATCTGCGCAAGGCCGTGCAGGCGACGCTGGACAGCTACAATTCCGGCATCAACGTGATCCGGGTCAACCTGCAGCGGGCCCAGCCCCCGCGTGAGGTGATCGACAGTTTCCGCGAAGTGCAGGCCGCCCAGCAGGAACGCGACCGGCTTGAGAAAGAGGCCGACGCCTATGCCAACAAGGCGACGGCGGGCGCGCGCGGCGAGGCGGCGCAGCTTCTGGAACAGGCCGAGGCCTATCGCGCCAATGCGGTGAACTCGGCCCAGGGTGAGGCCGCGCGCTTCATCTCGGTCTACGACGAATATGTGAAGGCGCCCGAAGTGACCCGGCGCCGGCTGTATCTGGAGACGATGGAAAAGGTGCTGGCCGGGATGAACAAGGTCATCCTCGACGGCGTGCAGGGCGGCCCCGAAGGCGGCCAGGGCGTGGTGCCCTTCCTGCCGCTGAACGATCTTGCCCGCCCGGTGCCCGCGGCCCCCGCCGCCGGTGCCGCCGCGACCGGAGGGACCAACTGATGCGCGCGATCTATGTCATCCCCGTCATTGTCGTCATTCTGGTCACGGCGCTGTCCTCGGTCTTCATCGTGGACGAGCGCAAGAAGGGCCTGGTCCTGCAATTCGGTGAAGTGACCCAGGTCAAGGAAACCCCGGGTCTGGGCTTCAAGATCCCGTTCATCCAGGACGTGGTCTATTACGAGGACCGCATCCTCGGGCTGGAAACCGCCCCGATCGAAGTCACGCTTCTGTCCGACCGCCGGCTGGTGGTCAGCGCCTTCGCGCGCTGGCGCATCACCGACGTCGTCAAGTTCCGCCAGTCGGTCGGTGCCGGCGGCGAAGAGCGGGCGCAGCAGTTGCTGGGCAATATCCTGACCCAGTCCATCCCCGAAGTTCTGGGCCGGACCAATCAGGAAAACGTCCTCAGCCAGGACCGGACCGTGCTGATGAACGACATCCTCACCATCGCCAAGCGCGAGGCCGAGGCGCTGGGCGTGCAGGTGATCGACGTGCGGCTGACCCGCACCGATCTGCCCGAGCAGAACCTGTCGGCCACCTTCGCGCGGATGCGGGCCGAGCGGGAACGCGAAGCGGCCGATGAAAAGGCGCGCGGGGGCGAAGCGGCGCAGCGGGTGCGGGCGGCGGCCGACCGGACGGTGGTGGAACTGACCTCGGATGCGCGGCGCCAGGCCGACGTGATCCGCGGCGAGGCCGATGCCGAACGGAACCGGGTTCTGGCCGAGGCCTATGGCCGCGACCCGGAATTCTTCGCCTTCCTGCGGTCGCTGACGGCCTATGACGTGGCGCTGAAGGGCGGAAGCTCGTCGATCGTCATGTCGCCCGACAGCGAGTTCTTCGACTATCTGCGCGGCGATCGTGCCCCGGATGCCCGGCCTGCGGCCCCGGCGCCTGCGGCGGCTCCGGCAACGGCGCCCGCCGCGCCGTGACGACGGTTCTTCTGGCCCTGGGCCTGGTTCTTGCTGTGGAGGGGCTGGCGCTTGCGCTGGCCCCTTCGCGCATGGAAGAGGTGCTGCGGCTTCTGGCCGAGATGCCGCCCGAGCGGCGGCGGATGTTCGGCCTGGCCGCGCTGGCGCTGGGGGTGGTGCTTCTGGCGCTGGCCCGGGCCTGGGGCGGCTGACGCCGGCCCTGCCCGACCCGATCCCGCGCGGGTTTCATGTCAGCCGTTCACACGGGCTTGAAACGCCGCGACAGGGTTTGCATTGCGCGCGGGCTTGGCCCAAGCTTCTTAGTGAAGCCAAGCGGAGCGGCAGTCCAAGCCGCCGCCCGCGTCTGAACCCCAAGGCTGACGTAACGGAATAAAGGAGCCCCGAGCCGTGTCCGTTCACCCGAAATCGCTTCTCGCCCAGCTGAAGACCGGCACCCTGCTCGCCGTCGCGCTGAGCGCGGGGCTAAGCTTTGTCGCCCCCGCCCCGGTGCTGGCCTTTGGCGCG
This sequence comes from Xinfangfangia pollutisoli, assembly GCF_020179405.1. Classification (GTDB taxonomy): domain Bacteria; phylum Pseudomonadota; class Alphaproteobacteria; order Rhodobacterales; family Rhodobacteraceae; genus Pseudogemmobacter; species Pseudogemmobacter pollutisoli. Next base: position 24,336 of record NZ_JAICBZ010000044.1, read on the forward strand.
CCGGAAAGCTTTGCCGATCTGGCTGACAAGATCAGCCCGGCGGTCGTCAACATCACCACCACCTCGACCGTCGCCGCCTCGACCGGCGCGGGTCCGATGGTGCCCGAGGGCAGCCCCTTCGAGGATCTGTTCCCCGACCTGCAGGGCCCCGACGCGCCGCAGCGGTCCGAGGCGCTGGGCTCGGGCTTCGTGATCAGCGAAGACGGCTATATCGTGACGAACAATCACGTCATCGAAGGCGCCGACACGATCGAGATCGAGTTCTTCTCGGGCAAGAAACTGCCGGCAAAGCTGGTCGGCACCGACCCCAAGACCGACATCGCCCTGCTGAAGGTCGAGACGGACAAGCCCTTGCCCTATGTGCAGTTCGGCAATTCCGATCTGATGCGGGTGGGCGACTGGGTGGTGGCCATGGGCAACCCCTTGGGCCAGGGCTTCTCGGTCTCGGCCGGGATCGTCTCGGCGCGCAACCGCGAGCTGTCGGGCACCTATGACGACTATCTGCAGACCGATGCGGCGATCAACCGCGGCAATTCGGGCGGCCCGCTGTTCAACATGGACGGCCAGGTGATCGGGGTGAATACCGCGATCCTGTCGCCCAATGGCGGCTCGATCGGGATCGGCTTCTCGATGGCCTCGAATGTGGTGAACAAGGTCGTCGACCAGCTGAAGCAATATGGCGAAACGCGCCGCGGCTGGCTGGGCGTGCGGATCCAGGACGTGACGCCCGACATCGCCGAAAGCATGGGCCTGACCGAGGCCAAGGGTGCTTTGGTCACCGATGTGCCGGATGGCCCGTCGAAGGCGGCCGGGATCAAGCCGGGCGACGTGATCACCATGTTCGACGGCAATCCGGTCGACGATGCCGGCGCGCTGACCCGCCGCGTCGCCGATGCGCCGGTGGGGCAGGCGGTGCCGGTGGTGGTGCTGCGCGAAGGCCGGACCGAGACGCTGCAGGTCACGCTGGGCCGGCGCGAGGATGAAGAGACCAAGGCCTTCCCCGCCGCCACGCCCGCCCCGGCCGAGCCCTCGCATATGGATATGCTGGGCCTGACCCTGACGCCGATGAGCGACGAGATCCGCGGCAAGCTGGGGCTGGAGCCCGGCGCCGAGGGGCTGGTGGTCACCAAGGTCGATCCCTCGTCCGAGGCCTATACCAAGGGCCTGCGCGAGGGCGACATCATCACCGAGGCCGGCCAGCAGCGCATCGCGCGGCTGAGCGATCTTGAGGACCGGATCAAGGAAGCCAAAGGTGCGGGGCGCAAGTCGCTGCTGCTGCTGATCCGCCGCGGCGGCGATCCGCGCTTCGTGGCGCTGGCGCTGGACTAAGCCAGCGCGTTCCCCCCCGTCGCGGCGGGGAAGGCCAGAAAAAGGGGCGCGGTGGGGAAACCTGCCGCGCCTTTTGCTACTGGATCTCGCGCAGCAGCCGGGCGCGGAAGCTTTCCATCCATTCCGCCCGCTCTTCCGCCATCTGCCGCCCTGCGGTGGTGCGCATGCCGGCGGCGACGGGAAACAGCTTCACCTCCAGATGGTCCAGCGCGAAGCGCCGGTCATCCAGCGGCCGGCGCCGGGCCAGCGGATCGTCGGCATCGAACAGCCCGCCGCCCATCTGCCCCGCGACATGGAACATCCGCGCCAGCCCGATCGCCCCCAGCGCCTCCAGCCGGTCGGCATCCTGCAGGATCATCGCCTCGGGCGTTTCGGGCGCGATCCCGGCGGAAAAGCTGTGCGCCGCGATCGCATGGGCGACGCCGGGGATCTTCTCGGCCGGATAGTCGGCCAGCCCGGCCAGAAAATCCGCCGCCGCCTCGGCCGACAGCACCGAGGCGCGGTGGCGTTCGGGGTGGTCCTTGGGCAGGTTCACCGCATCATGCAGGATCGCGGCCGGCACAAGCACCGCGTCATCCGCCCCGCCTTCGTTCAGCGCAAGGATGCGGGCATTGGCCAGAACCCGGCGGACATGGCCCAGATCATGCGCGCCGTCGCTTTGGCTGCCCCAAAGCCGGGCCAGTTCGGCTTCGCACAGGCGCTGCAGCAGGTCGGGTGCCATCGTCATCTTTCTTCCTTACCGCTCGACCCGCGGCGCCGCGACAATGCCCAGATCGCGCGCGGCGGCCAGCGACAGCTGATCGCTGTCCAGCCCCCGGGCGCGCTGATAGCGGCGGATCGCGTCGCGGGTGGGCGCGTCCAGACTGCCGGTCAGCGGCAGCAGATACAGGCCCCGCGCCTTCAGCGCGCGCTGCAGCGTGGCCACGAAATCCGGCGTCATCTCGGCCGCGCAGGGGGCGCGGAACCAGACCGTGCCGCGATCCGAGACGATTTCCTGCCGCGTCTCGGTGGCGAAGACGGCGGGGACCACGCTGCCATCGGCCGCGCGCGACTCGGGGCGGACCAGAACCTGTTCGGTCGTGGTCTCGATCACCGCGGGCCGGATATCGGATTGCCAGCAGGCGCCTTCGGGCCCCTTGGGGGGGCCGGCGCGGCCGCGCAGGTCGATCAGCTCGGCCGAGAAATCGGCACGCGCGGCGGGATCGGGCAGCGCGGTCGCCACGCAAGCGGCCAGCACCGGCGAAAGCAGGGCCAGCGGCAGAAGGGCTGCGGAACGGCGGGTGCGGATCATCGGCCTGTCTTCGCCCGGATTGGTCCGGGTCGTGACCCCGGAAGATAGCCGCGCGCGCCGGGGCAGGGAAGGTGGCCACGGGCGCCGCGGCGGGCGGCGTGGCTTTCGGGGCACGGGCGGAGGACGGGCGGGGCAGGGGCGAGGTACCGGCCCCTCTGGAAAAGCCCGCAAATCTCGCCTATGTCGCGAGACGCGAGGCAGATACCCGGAGAGGCCCATGGCCAGGATCACTTACGTCGAATTCAACGGCAAGGCGCACGAGGTCGAGGTGCCGGCCGGGCTGACCGTGATGGAAGGGGCCCGCGACAACGGCATCCCCGGCATCGAGGCCGATTGCGGCGGCGCCTGCGCCTGCTCGACCTGCCATGTCTATGTGGCGCCCGACTGGGTCGAGAAGCTGCCGAAGAAGGACGCGATGGAAGCCGACATGCTGGATTTCGCCTATGAGCCCGATCCGGTCCGCTCGCGCCTGACCTGCCAGATCAAGGTGACGCCGGCGCTGGACGGGCTGGTCGTTCATATGCCGGAAAAGCAGATCTGACCCGGCAGGGACGCGCGCGATTTTTCAGCGAAAAATCGCAAAATTCTTTGAAGAATTTTGCCCGGAATTTTGAAAATTCCGGGCGTCCCTATTCCGCCGCCTGATCGCCCCGGGTCAGCCGTTCGGCCTTCTTGCGCACCAGGACCGCGCGCAGGTCGTGCATGGCCAGCAAAAGCGCGTCGGTCACCTCTTCCAGCTGATCGTCGCTGGCCTTGGACTGCGCCCATTGCGTGGTCAGGTTCAGGTGGTCGACGGCGCGCAGGATGTCGTCGACATCGCGCGCGTCCAGCACCGCGCGCCGCTTGGCCAGCCAGTCGCCGATCAACTGCTGCTCGGCTGCGGTCAGCTTGCCCTCGCCATGCGGCTTGATATTGCCGTTTTTCACGTTGACCGTCGCGATCTCGATCAACTCGATGCGGCGCTGGCGGTTCTCGGTATCGACCTTGAACACGGCGGCGCCATTCTCGCGAATGCGGAAATAATAGTCGGGCAGGTCACCGGCCATCGGTTTCTCCGGCATCGCGATTGTCGATCACCCGCAGAAGCGAGCCGTCCTCGTCGACCAGCGCGAACATGCGCGGCGCGGCGCCCGGCTTGAAGAAGCCGGTCAGCCGCGGGATCGACGTTCGGTCCGAGGGCAGCTCGGCGCTGCGCCAGGTCGCCAGAAGCGCATCCGGATCATCGACCCGGATGCAGGCGGAAAACCAGCTGGACCAGGGGTCCAGGTCGGGATGCGGGAAGAATTCCAGCACCAGATCGCCGCGGGTCAGGATCATCCAGCCGTCGTCGCGGAAGGCCGGGACAAAGCCCAGCTTTCCGTAGAACGCCGCCGTCGCCGCGAAATCGCGGCTGGGCAGGTTGGCGGTGATCCTGTCGGCCATCGGGCCCCTTTCGCGTCAGACCAGTGAGGCGCAGAAGCGCTGGATGCGGGCGCAGGCCTCGCGCAGCACCTCGTCCGAGGTAGCGTAGCTGACGCGGAAGTTCGGCGAAAGCCCGAAGGCCGCGCCGAAGACCACGGCAACGCCGGTCTCTTCCAGAAGCGCCGTCGCGAAGACCTCGTCATTGGTGATGACGGTGCCGCCGGGCGTGGCCTTGCCGATGCAGCCGGAAATATCCGGGTAGACATAGAAGGCGCCTTCGGGGCGCGGGCAGCGCAGGCCCTTGGCCTGGTTCAGCATCGACACGACCAGATCGCGCCGGCCCTGAAAGGCCTTGCGGAAGCCGGGCAGGAAATCCTGCGGACCCGACAGCGCCTCGACCGCGGCCCATTGGCTGACCGAGGACGGGTTCGAGGTCGATTGCGACTGGATCGTGCCGATCGCCTTGATCAGCGCCACCGGACCCGCGGCATAGCCGATCCGCCAGCCGGTCATCGCATAGGCCTTGCTGACGCCATTGCAGGTCAGGGTGCGGTCATAGAGGCCGGGCTCCACCTGGGCGGGCGTCACGAATTCGAAATCGTCGAAGACCAGATGTTCATACATGTCATCCGACATCACCCAGACATGCGGATGGCGCATCAGCACATCGGTCAGCCCCTTCAGCTCGTCGCGCGAATAGGCGGCGCCGGTCGGGTTCGAGGGCGAGTTGAAGATGAACCACTTGGTCTTCGGCGTGATCGCCGCTTCCAGCTGTTCGGGCGTCAGTTTGAAATTGGTCTCGATCGAGGCCACCACCGGCACGGGCGTGCCGCCCGCCAGCAGCACCATGTCGGGGTAGCTGACCCAATAGGGCGCCGGCACGATCACCTCGTCGCCGGGGTTCAGCGTCGCCATCAGCGCATTGTACAGAACCTGCTTGCCGCCGGTGCCCACCGTCACCTGCGCCGGCGTATAGGTCAGCCCGTTCTCGCGCAGGAACTTGGCGCAGATCGCGGCCTTCAGCTCGGGGATTCCGTCGACGGCGGTGTAGCGGGTCTTGCCGCTGTCGATGGCGCGCTTGGCCGCCTCGCGGATGTTTTCGGGCGTGTCGAAATCGGGCTCGCCCGCGCCCAGGCCGATGACGTCGCGCCCGGCAGCCGCCAGTTCCCGCGCCTTGTTGGTGACCGCGATCGTGGCCGAGGGCTTCACCCGCGCCAGCGTGTCGGACAGAAAGGCCATATGCGGCACTCCTTGAGGGGACGGCCGGGACGCACCCGCCATCGGTTTGCGATTTCCGGCCAAGGGTCTTAGGCTTGGGGCCCCGGTCATACAAGCGATATCGAAAGAAGGAGAGGCGAGATGGCGGAGACAAGCAGCTGGTTTGCGGCGGATGTGGCGACTTTCGGCGACAGGCTGGCGGGCGCGCGCGAGGCGGCGGGATTAAGCCAGGAAGATCTGGCCCAGCGGCTGGGCGTGCGGCTGACCACGGTGCAGGCCTGGGAGGAAGACCTGGCCGAGCCGCGCGGAAACCGGTTGCAGATGCTGGCGGGGATGCTGAATGTGTCGCTGAAATGGCTGCTGACGGCCGAGGGCGACGGGTTGGACGTGCCCGCGGGCGAGGCGCCGCGTCCCGCTCCGGCGGCGGCCGAGGCTCTGGCCGATCTGGCGCGGCTGCAGGCGCAGCTGGCGGGCCTGGCGGCGGAAATCGGCGCGGTCGAACGGCGGCTGCGGCTGCTGGTGCAACAAGAGGTCTAGGCGATGGCGGAAACGGCGGAAGATCGGCTGCGGCGGATGCGGATGCGCAGCTGGCGGCGCGGCACGAAAGAGATGGATCTGGTCCTGGGCCCCTTCGCCGATTCGCAGCTTGCGGCGCTGACGCCGGCGGATCTGGATCTGTACGATCGGCTTCTGGCCGAGAATGATCAGGATCTGATCACCTGGGTCATGGGCACCGCGGCCGCGCCCGACTGGGCCGCGCCGCTGATCGCCCGGATCGGCGATTTCGCCCGGGCCCGGCTGGCCGGTCCGGCGGCCTAGCGCGCCGCCGCGGCGCCGACTTCGCTGCAATTGAGGCGAAACCGGCGCGAGTTTACGGAATGTTTGCGCTTTGTGCCGATTCTCTGCCTGTCAAATCCAGGTGGAGCAAGCGTGATGTCCATCCTTCAACCCCTTCTTGATGGATCGCAGAAGGCGTTCCTGTCCTGCTACCTTGACAATCTTGCCCTGATCGAACGGCTGCACCGGCTGCTGCTGGACGTGATCAAGGACGAATTCGAACGGTTGGCAATCCTTGAGATCAACTCGGTCCAGGCGCTTTTGCTGTTCAACATCGGCGAGAACGAGGTGACGGCGGGCGAATTGAAAAGCCGCGGCTATTACCAGGGCTCGAATGTCAGCTACAATCTGAAGAAGCTGGTCGAACTGGGCTATATGCACCACCAGCGGTCGGAAATCGACCGCCGCTCGGTGCGGGTGCGGCTGACCGACAAGGGCCGCCGGGTGCGCGGCATGCTGAGCGAGCTGTTCGCCCGCCATTCCGAAGCGATCGAGAAGCGGGCGCTGGTCGATGTGTCGGGCATGGAAGAGATCAACACCGCGCTGCGCCGGATGGAACGGTTCTGGACCGAACAGATCCGCTACATCTACTGATCCGGCCGGGCAGGGGCAGGGGGTCGCTGACGCATCCTGCCCCTTGCCAGGCGCGGCCCCGGGCGGGAAAGTGGCGGCATGACCGAATTGAAACTCCGCATCCTTTTCGACGGCGCCATGCTAGGCCCGGGCAAGGCCCGGCTGCTGGAACTGATCCGCGACACCGGCTCGATCTCGGCCGCCGGCCGCGGCATGGAAATGAGCTACAAGCGCGCCTGGTCGCTGGTCGAAGAGATGAATGCCGCCTTCACCGCGCCGCTGGTGGCCAGCAGCCGCGGGGGCCCTGGCGGCGGCGGGGCGCAGCTGACCGAAGCGGGCGAAACGGTGCTGGGGCTGTATCGCGCCACGCTGTCGGCCGCCGAAACCGCCGCCGCGCCGCATCTGGCCGCGCTGGAGGCGATGCTGGCCCGGCCGAGTGATGTGTCTGGCGGAAAATAGCGCTTGCCCTGCCGCCGGCCCCTGGTGATATGTTTCGCAAAACATATCCATTGGGAGGTTCCATGACCCGCCGTCTGTCCGTTGCCCTTCTTGCGCTGACCCTTGCCGCGCCCGCCCATGCCGAAGAAGTTGTGGTCTTCGCCGCCGCCTCGATGAAGACGGCACTGGATCAGGTCGCCGCCGAGTTCCAGACTGCCACCGGCAACACCGTGACGATTTCCTATGCCGGCTCGAACGCGCTGGCCAAGCAGATCATCGAGGGCGCGCCGGCCGATCTTTTCGTCTCGGCGGCGGTCAACTGGATGGACGAGGTGGAAAAGGCCGGGCTTGTCGTCGAAGGCAGCCGCAGGGATCTGTTCGGCAATACGCTGGTGCTGATCGCCCATGGCAAGGATGCGGCGCCGGTCGACATCGGGCCGGGCACCGATCTGGCGGGGCTGCTGGGCGGGGGCAAACTGTCCATGGCGCTGGTCGATTCGGTGCCGGCTGGCCAATATGGCAAGGCCGCGCTGGAAAGCCTGGGGCTTTGGGCGGGGGTCGAGGCCGATGTGGCCCAGGCCGACAATGTCCGCGCCGCGCTGGCGCTGGTCTCGACCGGCGAGGCGCCCTATGGCATCGTCTATGCAACCGATGCGGCGGCCGATGACGCGGTGACGGTGGTCGGCACCTTCCCCGAAACCAGCTATCCGACGATCATCTATCCGGGCGCCGTGCTGATCGGCGCGGTGGATCCGGCCGACAAGGCGTTTTTCGAGGCATTGTCGGGCGATGCGGCGGATGCCATCTTCGCGGCCCAGGGCTTCAAGATCCTGAACTGACGCCAAGACCGGGGCCGCGCCGCGCGCCCGCCTGCCAAACGGAGCCGCATGACCGACTGGCTTTCCCCCGAAGAATGGCGCGCCGTGGCGCTTAGCCTGCGCGTCTCGTTCTGGGCGGTGGCGGTCAGCCTGCCCTTGGGCGTGCTGGTGGCCTATGCGCTGGCGCGCTGGGATTTCTGGGGCCGGCAGGTGCTGAACGGCATCGTGCATCTGCCGCTGATCCTGCCGCCGGTGGTGACGGGCTATCTGCTGCTCTTGACCTTTGGCCGGAAAGGCTATGTCGGCCAATATCTTGACCAATGGTTCGGCCTGGTCTTCGCCTTCCGCTGGACCGGCGCCGCCCTGGCCGCGGGCGTCATGGCCTTCCCGCTGATGGTCCGCGCCATCCGCCTGGCGATCGAGGCGGTGGACCCGAAACTGGAACAGGCCGCCGGCACGCTGGGCGCCTCGCGCCCGATGGTGTTTCTGACCGTGACCCTGCCGATGATCCTGCCCGGGGTGATCGCCGGGGCGATCCTGGCCTTTGCCAAGGCGATGGGCGAGTTTGGCGCCACGATCACCTTCGTGTCGAACATTCCGGGCCAGACCCAGACCCTGCCCTCGGCAATCTATTCCTTCCTGCAGGTCCCGGGCGGCGAGACGCAGGCCGGCCGGCTGGTGCTGGTGGCGGTCGCGATCGCCATGGCGGCGCTGCTGCTGTCGGAATGGGTGGCGCGGGCGGTGGCACGGCGGATCTCGGGCCAATGACGCTGGAGGTGGCGCTGTCACATCGCTTCGCGGGCTTCACGATGGAGCTGTCCTTCGCGGCCCCGCCGGGGGTGACGGCGCTGTTCGGGCCTTCGGGTTCGGGCAAGACCACGGTGGTCAATGCGGTGGCGGGTCTGATGCGCCCCGAGCGGGGCCGGGTGGTGCTGGATGGCCGGGTGCTGACCGATAGCGCGGCGGGCACCCATGTGCCGCCGCATCGCCGGCGCATTGGCTATGTCTTTCAGGATGCGCGGCTTTTCCCGCATCTGACGGTGCGCCAGAACCTGCTATACGGGCGATTCTTCGCGCCGAAGGGCGAAGGCCCGACGCTGCCCAGGATCGCCGATCTTCTGGGGTTGGAGCCGCTTCTGGCCCGCCGGCCGGGCGCCCTGTCGGGGGGCGAGAAAAGCCGGGTGGCGCTGGGCCGGGCCATCCTGTCGCGCCCCGATCTTCTGATCATGGACGAGCCGCTGGCGGCGCTGGACGAGGCGCGCAAGGCCGAGATCCTGCCCTATCTGGAACGGCTGCGCGATCTGCTGCATCTGCCGATCCTTTATGTCAGCCATTCCGCCGCCGAAGTGGCGCGGCTGGCGACCACGGTCGTCCTGCTGCAGGCGGGCCGGGTCACTGCCGCGGGGCCGGCGGCCGAAGTCTTTGCCGATCCCGCCCTGGCGCCGGGCCAACCCGCCTATCGGCGCGGCTTGGC
>NZ_JAICBZ010000045.1 GCF_020179405.1 Xinfangfangia pollutisoli
CAGCACCTCGACCGCGACGGGCCAGGCGATCTCGCGCCCCTGCGGCAGGAAGGCCGCGGCGCGCGCGCGGTCGCGCGGCGACAGCGCGGCCAGCGACGACCGGCCCTCGAAGGGCAGAAGCCCCATTGCCGCCCGCAGCAGGCTGGTCTTGCCCGCGCCATTCGGCCCGATCAGCCCGACGCATTCCCCCGCCTCGATCTTCAGCGAGACCTGGTCGACCACCGGGCAGCTGCCGCGGCGCGAGGTCAGGTTCTGCAATTCCAGCAGGCTCATGCCTCGACCCTCCGCATCCGCCAGATCAGATGCAGGAAGAAGGGCGCGCCGATCAGCGCCGTCAGCACGCCCAGCTTCAGATCGGCATCGGGCGCGATCAGCCTTGTGGCGATATCGGCGGCCAACAGCATCGCAGCCCCGCCCAGCGCCGAGGCCGGCAGAAGGACCGAGGGCCGCGCGCCGGTCATCGGGCGCAGAAGATGCGGCACGACCAGGCCGATGAAGCCCACCGACCCGGCCACCGCCACCGCCGCCCCCACCGCCGAAGCGGTGCCCAGGACCAGCACCAGCCGCAGCCGCGGCAGGTTCACCCCCAGGGCCTGGGCCGCATCCTCGCCCAGGGTCAGCGCGTCGAAGCCCCGCCCCAGCGTCAGCAACGCCGCCATGCCCGCCAGCAGGAAGGGCGCGGCCAGCGTGACATGGGTCATCGAGCGGTCGGCAAGCGAGCCCATCATCCAGTAGACGATCTCCATTCCCGCGAAAGGATTGGGCGACAGCGACAGCACCAGCGAGCTGAGCGCGGCCGCCAGCGCCGAAATGGCGATCCCCGCCAGGATCAGCGCCAGCGCGCCGCCGCGCGGGCCGGCCAGCAGCAGGATCAGCAGAACGGCGATCCCCGCCCCGGCCAGCGCCGAAAGCGGCAGCGCGAAGGCGGCGGCCGCCCCGGTCTGCAGCGCGATCACCGCGCCCAGCGCGGCCGAGGCCGAGACGCCGATCAGCCCCGGCTCGGCCAGGGGATTGCGCAGATAGCCCTGCATCGCCGCCCCCGACAGGCCCAGGGCCGCGCCGACCAGCAGGCCCAGCAGCGCGCGCGGCAGGCGGATCTCGCGCATGACCAGCACGACCGGCCCGCCCTCGCCGCGAAACAGCGCCGCCAGGCTGTCGCCCAGGCCCAGGCCCGCCGGCCCGATCAGCAGCGAGGCGAAGAACAGAAGCACGACCAGCACCGACAGCAGCGCGAACCCGGTTTTCACGGCAAGGCCTCGCGCGCGGCCTTCATCGCCGCCAGGGCCCGCAGGATATGCGGCGTGCCGCAGACCCAGTCGGCATCCGATGTCACCACGCTGCCGGCCCGCGCCCGCAGCGCGGCAAGGGCCGGATGGCGCAGGATTTCCTCGGACCGCGAGGCGCCGGGATAGGGGGTCGAGGTCACGATCAGATCGGGCGCGGCCAGAACCAGACGTTCCAGCGGCAGGGTGCCGCCGCCGGTCAGCCCGGCCGTGGCGCCCACATTGGTGAAACCCGTATGGTTCAGCACGTCATCCGCCAGCGTTCCTTCCCCCACCGTATAGCCGTTGGGATAGTAAAGCGCGGCCCTGCGGGGCGGAAGGTCGCTTCGCAGCGCGGCCAGCCCCTGTTCGAATTCGGCCACCAGCGCCTCGGCCGCCGCCGCGCGGCCCAGCGCCGCGCCCACGGCCCGGATCTGCTCGGGCACCTGATCCAGCGCATTGACCGGCGGCAGCTGCACCACCTCGACCCCCAGGTCGCGCAGCAGCGCCACCGAGGCCAGCGAGGTATAGGTGCCCGCCAGAACCAGATCGGGATGCATCAGAAAGATCTGCTCGGCCCCGCCCCGGTTCGCCGGATAGGCCGCCGCCTCGTCCACCATCGACGAGGACAGCGGGTCCGAGGCCAGATGCGAGACCGAGACCAGCTGCCCGGGCGCGGCCAGCAGCATGGCCAGCTGGTCGGTGCAAAGGTTCATCGAGACGACGCGCGCCGGGCCGGGTTCGGCACCGGCACGCATCGTCTCGGCCCTTGCCGCCTCCGTCCCCAGCACGGAGGCAGCAAGGAAGAGCGCAGGAAGCATCGTCAGACGCCTTGGGCGGGAAGCCGATCCCGCCCCGGCATCAGAAGGTGCTGCGCAGCCCGACAAAGACCTGGCGGCCGGGCTGTCCGTAGTTGCGTACCGTCTGATAATCTTCGTCGAACAGATTTTCAACGCGCAGATAGGCCTGGGTCGCATCCGTCACCTCATAGGTCAGCGTCAGGTTCGCGACCGTGTAATCCGGCATGGCCGAGACCGGATCGGGATAGACCCCGTTGTCCAGGAAATCGGCGACATGCTGCAGCGTCAGGATGCCCGACAGCCGATCGGCCAACTGGCCCTCGACGCCCAGCGTCAGGTCGTGCCGCGGCACCCGCACCGCCCGCGTATCGACGCCCGCATCGGTGCTGACCGCATCGGTATAGGTGTAATTGCCGAACACGGTCCAGCCGGTGGCCACAGGGGTTTCGCCTTTAAGCTCGATCCCGCGGGTGCGGGTCGTGCCCGGGATCTGCGCGTAGCAGCCCCAGCCCGAGGGGCAGAAGGTGGCGCCGGAATCGAAGCCGATCTTGTCCTCGATCTCGGTATTGAACAGCGTGGCCTGAATCGCCCCGCCGCCCGGCAGCAGATATTCGGCGCCCAGTTCGAAACTGGTGCTGGTTTCGGGTTTCAGATCGCCATTGCCATAGGCGCTGTGCAGTTCATACAGCGACGGCGCGCGGAAGCCGGTCGAGGCAACGGCGCGGATCACCCAATCTGCCGTCGGCCGCCAGGCCAGCGCGGCGCGGCCGGTGGTCTTGCCGCCGAACGTGTCGTGATCGTCATGGCGCAGGGCCAGCGACAGGTCCAGATCGCTGCGCGGCGTGTACAGAAGTTCGGCATAGATCGCCGAGGTCGCGCTGTCGCCCCGGTCGGAATCCGAGGTGAAGTCTTCCTCGGTCCGGTCCAGACCCCAGCTCAGCGTCACCTGCTCGGACGCATCCCAGCCGCCCTTGTAGGCCAGCTGGTCGCGCGTGCCTTCATACAGCTTGTAATAGCCCTGCGCGTAGAAGCGCGAGGTTTCGGTATGGGCATAGGACAATTCGTGCCGCACCGTGCCCAGATCCAGCTGGGCAAAGACCCGCCCGCCGCGCAATTCGCCCTTTTCGCTGTCGGCCGTGTCGGCGGTCTGGCTGTCATATTCCGAAGTGCTGTCGCGCCAGATCGCATTGGCGCCGATGGTCAGCGCATCGGTGGCCTTGTAGCTGCCATGGAAGGTCAGCGTGGTGGCGCGGAAGGCGTCATCCTCGGTGCCATAGGCATAGGCCGAGATGCCTTCGGTCACGGTGCGGCTGACCGAGAAGGCCAGTTCCAGCCGGTCGGTGCGCAGGCCCACCGCGGCCAGCCCGCTATAGGTGCCGTTCGAGCCGGCCTCGACCCCGATCTCGGCCGAGGTGCCGTCCTTGGTCGGGCGATAGCTGGTGATGTCGACAACGCCGCCGATCGCTTCCGAGCCGTACAGCGCCGATTGCGAGCCGCGCAGAACCTCGATCCGGCTGATGCCGCCCAGCGTGGTCGAGCCGAAATCATAGGCGCATTGCGTGCCCGAAGGGTCGGCCACGTCGATCCCGTCGACCCGCACGCCGATATAGGCGCCCGGCAGGCCGCGCAGCCGCAGCGCGGTCGAGGTGCCCAGCCCGCCATTGCGCGTCATGGTGACGCCCGGCAGGCGCGCCAGCATGCTGGCGACCGACTGGCCGCCGGTCTTCTTGATGTCGTCCTCGGTGACCACATCGACCGTGGCCCCGGTGTTCGACAGGCCCACCGGCTCGGTCGAGGCGGTGATGGTGATCGTGCCCAGCAGGATCGTGTCGTCGTCCTGCGTCTGCGCCCTGGCCTGGCCGACCGCGGCCGTGGCGCCGGTTGCGGCCAGTGCCGTGATCAATGCGATGCGTGAGATGCCCTGCATCTGTCTTCCCCTTTGCTGCGGTCCTGCCGCCTGCGATGCGATCTGTCGCGAGGGAAATGGCCCGCCCGCGACGCTGACACGTCACCTCTGGCGGATGCCCGCCCTCCTCCACGCACCCCGCGCGGCGGAAAGGGTGATCACCTTGGCAGGTCTCCTGGCTTGCGGGTCATCGCTCGGATGCGCCTTCCCGGTTTCCCAGTGGCCTGTCGCACCGTCGCTCGCCGCCTACAGTTGCGGGGGCAGCCGCGGAATTGGGGCAGGCCCCGCACCGCGTTCCCTTTTGCCCGGGGCATGACCCCCGGAACCTAAGGCAGCCTTTCCTTGGCCGCCATGGACCGGCCTGTCAAGCGCCGCCCGGGCGCGGTCGCGCATTTCCCGGCAGGCGTCGCGTTTCGACCGCGCAGCAGGGGTTTCCGGGCTGGACCGTCCGAGGCTTCCCGGGCCAGCATGGCGGCGAAAGACAGGAGAGAGTCGGATGATCGGAGACCTTGGCGCGCGCGACGCAACCGAACTGGCCGGGCTGGTGGCCCGGGGCGAGGTGACGCCGGACGAATTGCTGGATGCGGCGCTGGCCGCGGTCGAGGCACGCAATCCGGCGATCAATGCGGTGGTGCTGGTGCAGGAAGGCGTGGCGCGGGCGGCGATCAAGGCCGGGCTGCCGCCGGGCCCGTTCCGCGGCGTGCCCTTCCTGCTGAAGGATCTGGGCGTCGAGGCCAAGGATTTCCCCGCGCATAACGGCTCGCGCCTGCTGGCCGATACGATCTATCCGGGCGATTCCGCGATCTTCTCGCGGATCAAGGCCACCGGCGTCGTCACCTTCGGCCGCACCACCAGCCCCGAGGGCGGGATCGGCGCGGCAACCGAAAGCGCCGTCTATGGCGGGCCGACGCGCAACCCCTGGAACACCGACCACACCTCGGGCGGCTCGTCCGGCGGCGCGGGGGCGGCGGTGGCGGCGGGGATCGTCAGCATCGCCCATGGCTCGGACGGGGGCGGCTCGGTGCGGATCCCGGCGTCTTCCTGCGGGCTGTTCGGCTTCAAGCCCACCCGCGCCCGCCTGCCCGACGGGCCCTATGCCGGCGAGGGCTGGGCGGGGATGGCGATTGACGGCTTCCTGACCCGCTCGGTCCGCGATACGGCGGTGATGCTGGATGCCTGCGCCGGCGCCGATCCGGGCGCGCCCTATTGGGCGCCGCCCTTGGACCAGGGCCATGCCCAGGCGATCTCGCGCCCGCCGCGGCGGCTGCGGGTGGCGCTGTGCGACACCACCTTCACCGGCGAGGCGATCGACCCCGAAGTGCGCGCCGCGGTGCTGGACACGGCGAAGCTTCTGGAAAGCCTGGGCCATGAGGTGACCCCCGCCCTGCCCCGCGCCGATGTGCGCGGCATGATGCGGGCCTGGACCGATATCGTCGCCGTGGGCACGGCACTGGGCATCCGCCACGCGCTGGACGGCCGCCCGCTGAGCGACGCCCTGGTCGAGGGCGTCAGCCGCGGCGCCTGCGCCCATGCCGAGACGCTGCATCCGACCCGCTATCTGGAAGCCGTGGGCAAGATCCATGCCTTCGGCCGCGAAATGGCGCGGTTCTTCGCCTCGGAAACCGGCCCGGGCCATGACATCCTGCTGTCGGCCACCCTGGCCGAGCCGCCGGCCAAGGTCGGCCGCTTCAGCCATGCGACCGAGGATTACGTGGCCTTCCGCACCGGCCCCGGCGGGATCTTCGCCTATTCGCCCTTCTGCGCGGTGTTCAACGCCAGTGGCCAACCCGCCGCCAGCCTGCCCCTGGGCTGGTCGAAATCCGGCCTGCCGATCGGCATCCACCTGGCCGCCCCCTTCGGCGCGGATGAAACCCTGATCAGCCTTTGCGCAGAACTTGAGCGTGCGGTCCCTTGGGCGCTGAAGCGCGCGCCGATTGCCGGCTGATCGGGCAAGGAATCGCTCGACAAGCCGCGGGGCTGCCGCACAATATGATCAAATAAGGCCCGCAACGCGGCCGCGACCGATCAACGGGGAGCAAGACGTGACGGCAGAGACGATCATCTCGGCCCGCAATGTGGTGAAGGCCTTCGGCCAGGGCGCGGCCGCGGTGCGCGCCCTGGACGATGTGTCGCTTGACATCCTGCGCGGCGAATTCTTCACCCTTCTGGGCCCCTCGGGCTGCGGCAAGACCACGCTTCTGCGCCTGATCGCGGGCTTCGAGATGCCGACGGGCGGACAGATCCTGCTGGATGGCGCCGATATCACCACCCTGCCGCCGAACCGCCGGCCGGTGAACACGGTGTTCCAAAGCTATGCCCTGTTCCCGCATCTGACCGTGGCGCAGAACGTGGCCTTCGGGCTGCAGATGCTGGGCAAGCCCGCGGCCGAGGTGAAGGCCACCACCGCGCGGATGCTGGCCTTGGTGAAGCTGGACCATCTGGCCGGGCGCAAGACGGCGCAGCTGTCGGGCGGCCAGCAGCAGCGGGTGGCGCTGGCGCGCGCGCTGGCGCCGCAGCCGAAGGTTCTGCTCTTGGACGAGCCCCTGTCGGCGCTGGACCTGAAGCTGCGCAAGGAAATGCAGGTCGAGTTGAAGCGGCTGCAGATCGAGACCGGCATCACCTTCGTCTTCGTGACCCATGATCAGGAAGAGGCCCTGACCATGTCGGACCGGATCGGCGTCATGTCGAACGGCAAGCTGCAGCAGGTCGGCACGGCGAAAGACATCTACACAAGGCCGCGGAACCGCTTTGTCGCCAGCTTCATCGGCGAGACCAATTTCCTGACCGGCACGGCCGAGGATGACGCGCTGCGCATCGCGGGCGGCGCGCGCATCCCTGTGCCGGGCCTGCGCGCGGGTGGGGCGGCCACGGTGACGGTGCGGCCCGAACAGCTGCGGCTGGGCCCGCCGGCAGAGGGCGGCCTGCCCGCCACGGTGCGCGATCTGGTCTATTTCGGCACTGACACCCATTGCCATCTGCTGCTGGAAGACGGCACCGAACTGGTGGCGCGGCTGCAAAGCCCGGCCTCGGGCGAGGCGGGATTTGTCACCGGCCAGAAGGTCGGCCTGCGCTTTGCCGAGGGCGCGGTGCAGAAGGTGGAGGAATGACCATGAGCCCCGCCGAACTGCGCGAGACGCGACGCTCGGCCCGCAATGGCTGGCTTCTGTCGACGCCGGCGCTGATCCTGCTGTTCTGCGCCGCGGCCGGGCCGCTGCTGATCGTGGTGATCTATTCCTTCCTGGCGCCGGGCAAATACGGCAATGTCGAATGGCAGTTCTCGACCGCGGGCTGGGTCGGGATCCTGTGGACCAAGGACATCTTCGACGAGACCTGGCATCTGGCCGACGCCCATCTGGCGATCTTCTGGCGCTCGGTCAGCCTGTCCCTGCTGACGACGCTGTTCACCTTTCTGGTGGGCTTCCCCACCGCCTGGTTCATCGCCACCCGCCCCGCCAATCACCGCGCCTTCTGGCTGTTCCTGATCACCATCCCGTTCTGGACCAACCTGCTGATCCGCACCTATGCGATCAACGAGGTGTTGCGGAAGGAAGGCCTGGTCAACACGGTGCTGATCAAGCTGCATGTGCTGTCGGAACCGCTGGACATGCTGTACGGGCCCTTCGCGATCTTCGTGGGCATGACCTATGTCTATCTGCCGCTGATGGTGCTGCCGCTTTTCGCCTCGATCGACCGCTTCGACATGAAACTGCTCGAGGCCGGGCATGACCTTTACGCCAGCCGCTGGCAATTGCTGCGCCGGGTGATCCTGCCGATCGTGAAGCCCGGCATCATCGCCGGCTCGATCCTGGTCTTCGTGCCCAGCCTGGGCGCCTATGTCACGCCGCGCGTCCTGGGCGGCGGCAAGCAGATGATGATCGGCAATTTCATCGAGCTGCAATTCGGCCAGGGCCGCAACTGGCCCCTGGGGGCGGCGCTGTCGATGACGCTGCTGATCGTGGTGACGGTCGCCCTGCTGGTCTATGTCCGCTATGCGGGCCGGGATGGAGACGCGCGCCATGGCTGAGAAGCATTTCGAAGTCTCGCGCCTGCCCGGCTTTGCCACCACCGCGATCATCGTCTTCGTGGCGCTTTACGTGCCGATCTTCACCCTGGTCGCCTACAGCTTCAACGCCTCGATGTCGGTTGCGGTCTGGGGCGGCTTCTCGACCGACTGGTATGTGAAGGCCTGGTCGAACCAGCAGATCAAGGATGCCACGCTGCGCAGCCTGATCATCGCCTGTTTCGCCGCCGCGATCTCGACCGCGGTTGCGACGATGGCGGCCCTGGGCACGACGCGGCGCAAGGCCTTCAAGGGGCAGACCTTCATCTATGTGATGATCAACCAGCCGCTGATGGTGCCGGAAATCGTCACCGCCGTCGCCCTTTTGATCCTGTTCGGCATGATCAAGCAGGCGACCGGCATCCAGGGCATCGGCTATGTGATCCTGGCCCACAGCGCCTTCTGCATTCCCTTCGCCTATCTGCCGATCCGCGCCCGGCTGGAGGGGATGGACCTGTCGCTGGAAACCGCCGCGGCCGATCTTTACGCCACGCCCTGGCAAACCTTCCGCCGGGTCACGCTGCCCCTGCTGGCGCCGGGGATCGCGGCGGGGGCGATGCTGGCCTTCGTGATCTCGCTGGACGATGTGGTCATCACCGAATTCGTCAAGGCGGGCGGGCAGGACACGCTTCCGACCTATATGCTGGGCCAGATGAAGCGCCAGCTGACGCCCGAAATCAACGCGGTCTCCTCGATGCTGCTCTTGGTGACCGTGGCGCTGCTGACCGCCTTCTTCCTGCTGACGCGCAAGAAGAATGACGGCTGACCCGATCCACCGATAACAAGACCACCAACCGGGAGACGATCCATGACCAAACTGCTTGGCGCAACCGCGATCCTGCTGGCGACGACCAGCCTGGCCGCGGCCGAGGGCGAATTGCAGCTGTTCAACTGGGGCAATTACACCAGCCCCGAGCTGCTGGAGAAGTTCAAGAAGGAAACCGGCATCACCGTGACGGTGACCGATTACGACAGCAATGACGGCGCGCTGGCGAAGATCGAGGCCGGCGGCCATGGCTTTGACCTGGTGGTGCCGACCCATCAATATGTGCAGATCTATGCCGAGAAGGGGCTGATCGTGCCTCTGGATCTGTCGAAACTGCCGAACCACAAAAACATCGCCCCCGAATGGACCAATGTCGACTGGGATCCGGGCCGCGCCTACACGATCCCGTGGCAATGGGGCACGACCGGCGTCGGTGTGAACACCTCGGTCTATTCCGGCGACATCAACACCTCGGACATCTTCATGAATGTGCCGGCCGAGCTGAAGGGCAAGATCAACGTCGTGCCCGAGATGAACGACGTGGTGAACCTGGCGGTGATGTGGGCCGGCGGCGAGCCCTGCTCGGAAGATCCCGAAGTGCTGAAGAAGGCCCGCGACGCGCTGATCGCGGCCAAGCCCGACTGGATCTCGATGGATTACGGCGCCACCGAGAAGCTGTCGAACAATGACTGGGCCGCTTCGGTGAACTGGAACGGCTCGACCATGCGGGCGCGGATCGCCAATCCTTCGGTGGCCTATGGCTATCCGAAGGAAGGCTATCCGATCTGGATGGATTCGGTGGCGCTGCTGGCCGATGCCCAGCATGTCGAAGAGGCCTACAAGTTCCTCGACTTCATCGAGCAGCCGGAAAATGCCGCGATGATCAGCGCGTTCGCGCGCTATGCCAATGGCATTGCCGGATCCGACGAATTCATGCCGGAAGACATGAAGACCGCGCCGGAAATCGTGGTGCCGGAAGCTTCGAAGGCGGCGGGCAAGTTCATTCCGACCTGCAGCCCCAAGGCGCAGGAATACATGACCGCGATCTGGACCGAGTTGCAGAAGTAAGGCTAGGCTGCAACGGCAGGGCCGG
Organism: Xinfangfangia pollutisoli; assembly: GCF_020179405.1. Lineage (GTDB taxonomy): Bacteria > Pseudomonadota > Alphaproteobacteria > Rhodobacterales > Rhodobacteraceae > Pseudogemmobacter > Pseudogemmobacter pollutisoli. The sequence goes on from NZ_JAICBZ010000045.1 coordinate 9,888, forward strand.
GGTTCCGCGGGACCCCGGCCTTTGCGTCTGTGGCAGCCCCCGGGGGTTTCACACCCCCGGACCCCCGTGGGATATTTTTGGACAGATGAAAGAGGCAGACGTGCTGGAATGGTCGGCAACAGACCTGTCGCGGGCGATCCATGCGCGGAAAGTCGCGCCGTCCGAGGTGATGGCGGCGCATCTGGCGCAGGTGCAGGCGGTGAATGGCGCGGTGAATGCGCTGGTGTCCTGCCGCGACCCGGATGTGCTGATGGCCGAGGCGCGGGCCCTGGACAATGTGGCGCCCAGGGGCTGGCTGCATGGCATTCCGCTGCCGGTGAAGGATCTGCAGGCAACCGCGGGGCTGCGCACCACCTGGGGCTCGCCCGTCTATGCCGATCATGTGCCGGCGCAGGACGATCTTCTGGCGGCGCGGATGCGGGCGGCAGGGGCGGTGTTCACCGCCAAGACCAATGTGCCGGAATGGGGCCAGGGCTCGCATTCCTACAACCCGATCTTCGGCGTCACCCGCAACCCCTATGATCTGACACGCTCGGCCGGTGGGTCTTCGGGCGGGGCGGCGGCGGCTTTGGCCACGCGGATGGCCTGGGTGGCCGATGGGTCCGACATGATGGGCTCGCTGCGCAATCCGGCCGGGTTCTGCAATGTCTATGGCTTCCGCCCGACCTGGGGTCTGGTGCCGGGCGATGCGGTGGGCGACACCCATCTGGCGACGCTGGCGACCGAAGGGCCGATGGCGCGCTGCGTCGAGGATCTGGCGCGGCTGTTGCAGGTGCAGGCGGGCGAGAACCCCGAAGTGCCCTTCCCCCGCGCGGTGCCGGATCTGCTGTCGGGGCTGGAGCAGGGCGTGACAGGGCTGCGGATCGGCTGGCTGGCCGATTGGGGCGGGGCCTATGCGATGGAGCCGGGCATTCTGGACGCCTGCGAGACCGGGCTGAAGGTGCTGGAAGGTCTGGGTGCCGTGGTCGAACCGCTGGCGCCGCCTTTCCCGGCGGAAAAGCTATGGTCGGCCTGGGTGACCCTGCGGGCCATGCTGTCGGCCGGCGGCAAGCGGGCGCTTTATGACGACCCGGCCAAGCGCGCCCTGACCAAGCCCGAAACGATCTGGGAGATCGAGCAGGGTCTGGGCCTGTCGGCGCAGGCGGTTTACGAGGCCAGCGTGATCCGCTCGCGCTGGTATGCCCATGCGGCACGGCTGTTTTCGCGCTTTGACGCGGTGGTTCTGCCCACGGCGCAGGTCTGGCCCTTCCCCGCCGAATGGGACTGGCCGAAAGACATCGCCGGGCGGAAGATGGACACCTATCACCGCTGGATGGAGGTTGTGATCCCCGCCAGCCTGATCGGTCTGCCCGCCCTGTCGGTGCCCCTGGGCTTTGGGCCGCAGGGCCTGCCGTCGGGCATGCAGATCATCGGCCGGTCCGGCAATGATGCGGGCGTTCTGGCCATCGGACAGGCCTATCACCGCGCAACCGGCTGGCCGCAGCAGCGCCCGCCTCTGGCGGTGGGGTCGGTTTCGCGCTAGGGCTGGCGAAAAGGGGGCGGAGCATGCGGGTTCTGGTCATCGGCTCGGGGTCGATCGGGCGCCGGCATCACGACAACCTGGCCACGCTGGGTGCTGCGCCGCAGCTGCTGTCCTGGCGCGAGGCCGGGCTGGCGGGCGCGCTGTCGGCGATGGATCGGGCGGAGGCGGTGGTGGTGGCCACCGCAACCGATATCCGCCTGTCCGTGATCGAGGCCGCTGCCGCCCGCGACCTGCCGCTTTACATCGAAAAGCCGCTGGCCTTCACCCCCGACGAAGTCGAGGCGATTGCCGCCGTGACCGCGCCCGTCGCCGAACGCTCGGTCTTGGGCTATATGATGCGCTACCATCCCGCCCTGCGGGCCCTGGCCGAGGCGGATCTGTCGGATGTGTTCCAGTTCGCCCTGACCATCGGCCATGACGTGACGCAATGGCGGGCCAACTGGTTGTTTTCACAAAGCTATGCGGCGCGGTCGGAAGGTGGCGGCGTGCTTCTGGACCTGTGCCACGAGCTGGATATGGCAGCCTGCCTGTTCCCGGGGCTGGAGCTGACGGGCGTTGAATCGCTGGCCCATCCCGCCTTTCCCGGCGTCGATTTCGCCAGCCGGATCTCGCTGCGCCGCGGCGCCCTGGTGGGCGATGTGTCGATGGATTACCTGACGCCGGGCCTGCATCGCCGCGCCCATCTGCGCGGGTCCGAGCGGATGCATGATTTCGATTTCGCCGCCCAGGCCTATCGGGTGACCGATGGCGCCGGCGGGCGGATGCTGGACCTGCCCCTGGAACGCAATGCGATGTTCCTGGATGCGATGCGCGACTTCCTGGCCCTGGCCGTGGGCCGCGCGCCTTCGGCCAATCCCTTGCTGCCGCGTCTGGATCTGGCCATGGGCTCGGCCCGGCTGGTGGCCCAGGCCTGGGCCGCGCGGCGCTTTGTCGGACAGATCACGAAGGAGATCCCATGATCCTGGGTCATATCGGCGCGCGGAAGGGCAGCAAAGGCGTGCCGCGCAAGAATTTCCGCATGATCTGCGGCAAGCCGCTGATCGACTGGTCGCTGGACCAGCTGTTCGCGCATCCGATGGTCGATGCGGTGGTGGTTTCCACGGATGACGAGGAAATCTACGACCATGCCGTCGCCAAGGGCGCCTTGGCGGTGGGGCTGCGGCCCGCGCATCTGGCCACCGATACGGCCGGCAAGTTCGGCGTCTGGCAGCATGCGCTTTCAGTGTCCGAGCCGCTTTGCGGCACGGTTTCGGCCTTTCTGGATCTGGACTGCACCTCGCCCCTGCGCCTGCCGGAAGACATCACTGGCGCGTTGGAGCTTTACAAAAGCGAACATCCCGACCTGGTGATGAGCTGCTGTGAGGCGCGAAAGAACCCATATTTCAACCTTGTCGAACCTGACGCCTCGGGTGCCCTGCATGTGTCGAAGCCGCTGCCCGGCGGCGTGGTCGCGCGGCAGCAGGCGCCGGTGGTCTATGAGCATGCGGCCTCGACCTATGTGGTCGCGCCGGATTACCTGCGTCGGGCCAAGGGCCTGTGGGAGGGGCGCGTGATCCCGTTTCTGATGCCCCCCGAACGCTGCGTCGATATCGACAGCCCTTTCGATTTCCGGCTGGTCGAATTTCTGCTGAAGGAGGCCCAAGGGGTTGAAAACAATGGCTGAGACTCTCAAGGGGCGTACCGTCTTCATCACCGGATCGGGTGGCGTGCTGGGCAGCACCTATGTGCGCCGGATGCTGGCCGAAGGGGCGCGGGTGATCGCCTCGGACCTGCCCGGCAAGCGGGCCGAGGCGCTGATGGAAGCGCATGGCGCCAATGAGGCCTTCCGCTTCTACGAGCTGGACGTGGCCGACGAGGCCCAGGTCGAGGGCATCTTCCAGCGCATCCTGAAGGACGGCTGGGAGCCGAATGTGGTCTTGAACAACGCCGCGATCACCGGCGAACTCTTGATGGGCGCCGGCAAGGGCTTTCCGGATTTCTGCGACTTGACAGTGTCAGATTGGGAAAAGACCCTGCGCACCAACCTGACCGGCCCCTTCATGGTGGCCCGCCAGATGGACCGCGACATCGTGGGGAAATGGCCCTGCACGCTGATCAACGTGGCCTCGATGTATGCGCTGAACGGCGCGCATCATCCGATCTATGACGGCATGCCGTTCAAGAATTTCTCGGCCTATGGCGTGACCAAGGCGGGGATTCACGGGCTGACGGTCTGGCTGGCGGGCTATTGGGCGCCGCGCGGGGCGACGGTGAACACCATCGCGCCGGGCGCCGTCTTCAACAACCATTCCGAGGAATTCCAGCGCCGCGTGGGCGAGTTGATCATGCTGAACCGCATGGCCAAACCGGATGAGATCGCCGATGCGATGCTGTTCCTGGCCAGCGCGGCTTCGGGCTACATGACCGGGCAGCTGGTCAATGTCGATGGCGGGTTCAGCGCCTGGTAAGCAGGGGCGCGATGGCGGCCATGGTCTTTTCCGTGGCGCCGGAATGGGCGGCAAGGAAGGCCTGAATCGCTTGCGGATCAGGACCTTGCCAGCCTTCGGGCGTCAGGGCCCGGGCTAGGTCTTCCGGCGACTTCGCATGAAAGCAGACACCGTCGGCAATCGCCTCGACCGCCGGATATTCGATCGTGTGGATCTCGGGCCCGACGATCACCGGCCGACCCAGGGCCAGGGGTTCGATGATGTTATGCGCGCCATGCGGGGTGAAGCCGCCGCCGGTCACCACGCGGTCGGCCATGGCCAGGTAGAAATACATCTCGCCCAGACTGTCGCCCAAAAGCAGATCCATTGCCGGGGCCGCGCGTGGGGACAGATTTTCGTCGAAAATCTGCGACCGTCGCGCGAAGGTGATACCCCGCGCCGCAATCATCCCGGCCACGTCGTCAAAGCGTTCCGGCTTGCGCGGCACATAGATGACAAAGGGCCGGTCCGCGGCGGCAAGGCGGGTCTTGATGGTGTCAAGATAGAGGTCATCCTCGCCTTCCACCGCCGAGGCAAAGCACAGGACCGGCCGGCCGGCGGCCAGCGCCTGCCGTGCAGCCGGAGCGGCGGCGGTCAGCCTCGGCGGGATCGGCTGGTCGAAACGCAACTCACCCGTGACCTGGATGTTCGGCACCCCGATCGCGGCGAAACGCTGGGCCTGCAGCTGCGATTTCACCAAGGCGCCGGCAAAGCCGCGCATCACGGCGGGGCGCAGCGGAAACCGCGCGTCGCGGGCGATGCTTTTGACCGGATATTGCGCATTACACATCACCAGCGGCACGCCGGCCGCCCGCGCCGCAAAGACCATGCGCGGCCAGATCTCGATCTCCATCACCAGGCCCAGTTTTGGGCGAAAGGCGCGGAAGAAGCCCCGGAAGCACCAGGCCAGCTCGAACGGCACCCAAACCGCGCGCAGCCGGTTCTGCGATCTTTCCAACGCAAAGACCCGCTCGGCCTCGCGCCGGCCGGCGGGGGTGAAATGGGTGGTGACGACCGTCTCGCCGCGGTCCAGCAGGGCGCGGATCAGCGGCACCGCGCTGCGCAATTCGCCCAACGAGACGGCGTGGATCCAGACCGCGCCCGGCAGCGGCAGGGCATGGCGGCCGAAGCGTTCGGCCAGATGCTGCGCATAAAGCGGATCCTTGCGGCCGCGACGGCGCAGATACAGCAGCACCAGCGGCAGGCACAGCGTCCAAAGCGCCGACCAGATGGCCAGGAAAACCCTCATCCCAGCAGCCCCAGCAACGCGCGGGCCAAGGGCGCAAGGCTGCCCTGCGCGGCGTCGGACAGGGCCTTCGCCCGGGCCGCCATTGCCGAATGGTCTGCCGCGACCGCTGCCGGCAGATCGGCCTTGCGGACCAGAAGCGCCGCTTCGGCCGCATCCAGCGTGGCATAATCGGCGGCGAAATTCGCGGTGCAGGCGCCATGCAGCACCGCGCAGCCCAAGGCGGCCGCTTCCCAGGGGTTGTGCCCCTGCACCGGGCCGAAACTCCCACCGATCAGGGCAACCGGCGCCAGCCGATACCAAAGACCCAATTCGCCATATGCATCGGCGATGTGAACCTCGCCCGAAGGCGGCTCGCCGGCGGATTGCAGCGTGGCCTTGCGGCCAAGCCCGCGCGCGCGTTCGGCAATGCCGGGCCCATACGCGACATCCCGCGGCACGATCACCAGAAGCCGGTCTTCGGGCGGCAGGTCAAGCGCGAGGGCGGTTTCCTCGAAATGCGCCGAGGCGACCAGCCAGAGTTTGCGCCCCGCAAGCTGCGCCCGCAGATCGGCCAGCCGCGCATCGTCCACCGCCAAGGGCGGTGCCGCGGCCTTGAGCGATCCGGTGACCTGCGGCGACGGCGCGCCCAGCGCGGCCAGATGCCGTGCCGTTTCGGCATCCTGCGCGGCGACCAGACGGAAGCGCGCCAGCAGGTCGGCATAAAGCCCGCGCGCCCGCGCGCGCCGGGCAAAGGACTCGGCGTTCATCCGCGCGTTCACCAGCGCCAAAGGCACGCCCGCCGCATCGGCCGCAGCCACCGCGCCAGGCCACAGATCCTGCTCGGCCCAGATCGAAAGATCGGGACGCCAATGGTTTAGGAAGCGGCGCAGAAAGCGCGGCGCGTCCAGCGGCAGGAACTGGTGCTGGGTGCGCGGCGGCAGGTTCGCTTCCATCACCTGGGCCGAGGAGCGGGCCGAGGAGGTGACGAGAAAGGACAGGTCCGGCGCCTGTTCCGCCAGCGCGGCGATCAGCCCGCGCAGCGCCAGCACCTCGCCCAGACCCACGGCATGCAGCCAGATCAGCCGGCCCTCGGGGCGTGGCAGCGACGCCTGCCCCAGCTTTTCGCGCCAGCGCGCCGGGTCTTCCTTGCCGCGCGCCAGGCGCCGCCGCAGCATCAGTGCCGCAAGCGGGGTCAGCGCGCGCGTCGCCCCCCGATAGGCGGCCAGCTGCCAGGACATCAGCCGGCGTCCTGGAAGGATTTCTGCAATCCGCGCGCCCAGAATTCGGGATCGGCCAGCACCTGCACGAACCGGTCGGCCGCCAGCCCCTCGCCAAAGCCCGCATCGCGCGGCAGGCGATGGCCCCAGGCGCGGGCCAGGAAAGCCGCGATCTTGTCACTGTCAAAGGCCGCGCAGGCAGTGACGGACCCGGCCTCGGACCGGTTCGACTGCCGCGTGCCGACATCCAACGAGGGCAGGCCCAGGAAGGGCGCCTCGCGCACGCCGGCGCTGGAATTGCCGACCATCACGGCGGCATGTTTCATCAGTTCCGAGAAATGCGCGAAACGCATCGAAGGCAGGACCCGGAATCTTGACGCTGGCAAGGCGTTGATCGCGGCGAAGATCGCCTCGGATCCCGGGTCGTTGTTCGGCGCGATCACCACGAAATTCCGCCCCGACGCCTCCAGCGCCTTGAACAGCGCCTGGGCCTGCGCGCCCATCGTCGCCTGTTCCGAGGTCACCGGATGGAAGACCGCGATGCCGAAATCGTCAAAGGGAATGGCGTAATGCGCGCGCACCTGATCCAGCGTCACGCCCGAGGGCTTGGCGTGGAAATCCAGCTCGGGCGAGCCGATCACATGCACGCTGTCGGCAGGTTCGCCCAGCGCCATGACCCGGCGCTTGGCGCTGTCGGAGGAGACGAAGTGATGGGTGCAAAGCTTGGTGTTGCAGTGGCGAAACACCTCGTCGATCGTGCCCGACACCTCGCCGCCCTCGACATGGGCCGAGCGGATGTAATTCGTGGCCGCCACCAGCGCACCTGCCAACGCCTCGATCCGGTCGCCATGGATCACCACCAGATCGGGGCGGTGTTCGATCAGATAGTCGGAAAAGCCCATCACCGTCTTGGCCAGCACGATATCCTGCGGATCGCCGCTGCGCTGGTTGACGAAATCATAGACCCCGACCCCCGGCATGCGGGCCACCTCGAGCTTGGTCAGACCGTAGCGATCCAGCATATGCATGCCGGTCACGAAGAACGACACCCGGTGCCCCGCATCGCGCGCGGCGGCGGCCAGGGGTTCAAGCTTGCCGAAATCGGCGCGGGTGCCGGTGAGGAACAGGATGGAGCGGGTCATGCCGGGATCGTGCCTCCGTTCGAGGTCCAGTACTCGGCCATCCAGCGCACGCGACCATGGCCCATATGGGGGAACCGGTCCCAGAAATAGGGCTTGCCGCGGATCAGGTCGATCGGACGGGGGCGGCCGTGGAAGGCCAGAACCCGCGTCTCGCCCGAGGGGGCCTTGGGGTCAAGCACCAGGTCCAGCCCGATGGGGCGGCGCAGGCTGCGCTTGAACGAGGCGACCCAGCCCTGCGGCCAGAAGCCGGCATCGGGGAAGCGCGAATGCAGATATTGCTGTTCCTGACGGAAGCGCGCCCAGACCGCCTGTTTGTCGGCGCGGAAATCCTCGGCCACTTCGGGGTGCTGGCCCGGGTTCCAGGCGAAGATCATCGAACCGAATTCCGGCGCTTCGGCGGCCTGGCCAGGCTTACCCCAGGACGGGCTGGCATTGGTGCCGATCACCGTGCCGGGCAGGTCGAAGAAGGCGTCCAGATCGCGCACGATCACCATGTCGAGGTCGATGAACAGCGCCCGGCCGCGCAAGCCGTGGAACTGCCGGTCGAAAAGCGAGACCTTCGGCCAGACGCCGGGGCGGAACCATTCCTCGGGCGCAAGGCCGGTTTCGGGGATCGGAAAGGTCTCGATCCCCGGCAGAAGGCCGGTCGCATCATCGGTCAGGCAGACGAAGCGCGCCGGGCGCGTCAGCGCCTTGCGGCTGGCATTGTACAGCACGTTCACATAATCGGCCGGATAGGCGCGGCCGTATTTCATGCAGACGATCAGCCGGTCGGTCATGCCAACCCCCGCTCTGCCGGGGCCGAGGCATCCGGGAAGGTCAGCGGCACCTTGCCGGTCAGGATGTCCAGCAGCTGGGCGCTGACCGTCCGGGTGTTGGCCTCGGCGTCATAGCCCTGCACGATCTCGGTATAGACGGTTTCCAGCACGCCCTGATGCGCCCGCGACAGCACCGCGCCCGCGGCCTTTTCCAGCGCGGCATGATCGACCGGCAGCGCGGCGATCTGGTGGAAATCCAGGCCCGGCCGCCAGGCGACGATCCCGGGCAGCGACCGGTACCAGGCCGCGCCGAAGGCCACCGCCGCCTTGCCCTTGCGGATCGATTCCCAGCAGGCATTCGAGGTCACGGCCGCGGTGAACTTTGCCCGCGACGACAGCGCATGGGTATTGGCATGCGAGGGCAGGAAGCGCACCGAAGGGATCCGGCTCAGCCGGTGAAAGAACAGCGGGCCGCGGGCAAAGGCGGTCTGGCGCGGGTTTTCCTTCACATAGATCTTCCAGCCCGCCGGCAGATCCTGGGCCAGCGCCTCGATCATCAGCAACTGGTCGCGCCAGATCCCGCCCAGGGCCGAGGTCGAAAGCTCGGGCTGGTTCTGCAGCGGCACATAGATGAAATCGGCCTCCAGATCGAAATCGCCGGACTCGTATTCGGCAAGATTCTCGAAGTAGGCCAGTTCGTTTTCGTGGAAGAACCGCGCGAAGGGATCGCGCCAGTCGGGCAGGCCTTGATAAAGCGCCGAAATCCGCCCCAGGGTGCGGCGCATATAGGCCGGGTTCAGCAGCTTCTTCGGATCGCGCAGCGCCATGAACTTGACGAAACGCGCCACGGCCCGGCCGCTGATCCTGCCGCGCGGCGCCTTTTCCTGCCAGCGCGCATCCATGTAGAACAGATCGGGCGACGATCCCTTTTCGATCGGCATCGGCGGCGCGTCGATGCCCGATGTGTCAAGCCGCCCCAGATCCTCGACCCGCGCCATGGAAAAGAACTGGCCGGGAAACAGGGTCTGATACAGGACCACGGTCTTCAGCCCCAAGGCGCGCGCGACCTGATACAGGATCGTGTCATAGCCGACATGCGGCACATTCATGAACAGCGCATGGGTGGCGCCGGTTTCGCGGATGCGTTGGGCATAGGCGCCGGCGAGCAGATGGTAGAAATCCAGATAGTCCTGCAAGTTCCGCAGGTTGTGCGCGCGGTAGCGATAGGCGGCGTCGCTGCGCTGCAACTGGTCGATCGCGGTTTCGACCATCTGGTGATAGTCGGGCGACAGGATCAGCGGCAGATCCGCCCCCGACAGGCGAAAGCGCTGCATCAGATCGTCGGTGCCGGCATGGCCGGGGCGCATGCGGTTGATCTCGGGGCCCGACAGATCGGCGCCCACATCGCCCAGATGGAAGGCGATTTCCACCGCGCCCTGCGCGCGGGCGACCAGCTGTTCGACCATCGCGCGCCGATGCGCGCCGCGCCCGTCCACCACCAGCCGGATGGTCATTTTCCGCCCTCCGTCAGATCCCGCCCGCAGCGCGGGAGCAGAAAGCCCTTCTTCAGCAGCCACCAGAAGCGGCGGAAGTAATTCGCCGCCCGCAGCCGGTAATGCGGCAGGCGGCGCCATTTCGGGAATTTCGCGACATCGCCAAATCCGGTGCCGGTGATCAGGCTTTGGCCCATATCGTCGACATGGCTGGGGAAGGGTTCCATCCCGAACAGGCGGAAGTCGTGTTTGAAGAAGCGGTTGATCTCGTGATCGGTGGCGCGGGTGATCGGGATCATCCCGGGCAGGATCTTCTGCACCGTCTCGCGATGGATCAGATAGGCGCCCGTTCCCGTCGCCGGCCCCAGATAGGCGTTGATCCGCCAGCGGCCCAGGCGGCCCTGACAGATCGGCATCTTCGCCCGGATCCGGTTCAGCTTCAGCATGTCCCAGGCCTGGTCATTGGCCAGCGCCAGATCCACCGCTTCCAGGAAATCGTCATGGAAGACCACGTCGTCTTCCAGGATCAGCGCCGCGGGCTTGCCACTGTCAAGAAACGCCCCCCACACGCCCAGATGCGAGTTGTAGCAGCCGATCCCGCCCCACAGAACCTTGCGGCCCAGATTGCGTTCGAAGGCCGGCAGATCCATCAGCTTGACCAGCTCGTCCTTGCGCGCCTTGCCGTCCACCCCGTCGAACACGGTATAGGGCAGGTCCATGCGGGCCAGCTGCGTCTCCATCCGCGCGCGCCGTTCGGTGGCGCGCGGCAGGTTGATCAGCCAGACCCCGATATCGGCGCGGCTCAGGCTCATGCCAGGTCGGCCCATTTCAGCTGGGTGTTGCGGGTGACCGCGCGGGTCAGCCGCTTGCCAAGCACTTTGTCGAAATCATAGGCCGCGATCTCGCCCGAACCCGGGCGGCGCGCCCAGATATCCTGTTCGCGGATCACATGGCCTTCCGGCAGATCGGCATCGGCCACGACCGAGCCGCGGGCGAAACGGTAGACGTCTTCTTCCGGGCCGGACCGCTGTTTCGGATTGTTCGCCGCGATCCAGATTTCCTTGGACCGGTCGATCAGGAACCGCAGTTCCGCCGGGTCCATCGAGTTGATGATATCCGGCCCCTTGCGATAGCGCGTGTCGGTATAGTGCCGTTCAAGGATGCAGGCGCCCAGCGCCACCGAGGCCAGCGCCATTTCCGGGCCGATCGAATGGTCGGAAAAGCCGACAACGGCCCTGGGGAAGGCCTCTTTCAACTCGGTCACGCCGCGCAGACTGACGATTTCCGCCGGGCTGGGGTACAGATTGGTGCATTCCAGCAGCGCATAGGGCACCCTGGCCGCATCCAGGATATCGACCGAGGCGCGAATGGTTTCAATGGTTTGCATGCCAGTCGACAGGATCACCGGCTTGCCCTTGCGGGCGATGTGCCGGATCAGCGGCAGATTGTCCGCCTCGCCCGAGCCGATCTTGTAGGCCGGCACATCCAGCCCTTCCAGATAATCCGCCGCCGCCCGCGAAAACGGGGTGGAAATCCAGATCATCCCCAGGCTTTCGGTATAGCGCTTCAGCTCGGCCTCTTCGTCCAGGCTCAGCGCGCAGCGTTCCATCACATGCCAGATCGAGACATCGGCATTGGGCGGGAAAATCGCCTTCGCCTCATCCGTCATCTCGTCTTCCAGAATATGGGTCTGGTGCTTGACCAGCTCGCAGCCGGCGCCGGCGGCGAGGCGGACCATCTCCTTGGCAGTGTCAAGATCGCCGCCATGGTTGATGCCGATCTCGGCGATGACCAGGGGCGGATGGGCGGGGCCGATCTTGCGGCCGGCGATGGTGATCTCGTTGGGCATCGAAGGCTCCTTTGGGCCCCGTGCTGCACGGGGGCGGGCGGCTTGTCAAGAAAACGGATAGCGAGCGAGTTCCTCGTGCCGGGCGCCCCGCGCGCCGAGATGGCTTTGCCAAAGCACCATCTCGGCCACCTCCCAGGGGCCGGCACGAAAATCGGCGCCGGCCGCGACGGCGCGTTCCAATGCGGCGGTCTCGGCAAAGCCCGGCGGGCGGAACATGCCCAGCGTGACATGCGGCGAAAAGCGGCGGTGTTCGGGGTCAAGCCCGGCCAGACGCGCGGCACCTTCACAGCGGGCTTGCAGGCGGATCAGCGGTTCCGAGGGCGCCACGCCCGCCCAGGCCGCGCGGGGCCTGTCGCCACCGAAAAGACCAAGCCCCTGCAACTGCAGCGGAAACGGCGCGATGCGCAGGGCCGACCAGGCCTCATGCGCGGCCTCCAGCGCCGCATCGGGCGCTTCGGCCACGAACAGCAATGTCAGGTGGAACTGCTCGGGCGGGGCTTTCTTCGGCAAGGGCAGCAGGAATTGCTGCATCGCCAGCGCCGCGCGGATCGGATCGGGCAGGTCCAGCCCCAGAAAGACCCGCCTCATCGCCGCCTCAACACGGCAAGCCGTTCGCGGATCTCGGGCCGAACCGGGCCCTCGCGCGGGGGATCGACCAGGGTCTGCAAAAGCGCGGGCGCGGGCGGCGGTCGGGCGCCGCCATTCCAGGACAGGCCCGCCTGCACCACCACGGCCGCTTCGGGCAGCCGATCGGGCAGGTCCTGCCCCGACAGAAGCCCCCAGATCGCGGTCCAAAGCCGGCCCACCGTCCAGGGGTTGTAGCCGCCGCCGCCCAGCACCAGAAGCCGCGGCGCCAGCGGGCGCAGCGCCGCCAGCGCCTCAAGATAGGCGCGACTCGACAGGGCCAGCCGCGACAGCGGGTCTTCCAGCAGGCTGTCGGCCCCGCATTGCACGACCAGCGCCTGCGGCGCATGTTCGGCCACGCGCGGCAGGATCAGATCCTGCAGCGCCGCCCGCGCCTCGGTGTCGTTATAACCGCGCGGCACCGGCAGGAAGAAGCCCGACCCGCCCGCCGTATCGGTCAGCGCGCCGGAAAACGGCCAGCGCGCCTCTTCATGGACCGAGATCATCCGCACCCGCGGATCGCCGGCAAAGGCGCTTTCCACCCCGTCGCAATGATGCGCGTCCAGATCGACATAGGCGATCCGGCTGAGCCCCGCGCGCAAGAGGACGGCGATCCCCAGCACCACATCGTTCAGATAGCAGAAGCCGTTCGCCCGGTCGCGCAGCCCGTGATGGGTGCCGCCGCCCGGCACATGGATCACGCCCGCGGGCGCCGCCGCCAGCGCCTCGGCCGCCCACATCGTGCCCCCGGCCCCGGTGGCCGGACGGCGGAACATCTGCGGGAAGACCGGGTTCGACACGGTGCCCAGACCGTGGCGGGCCCGCACCTCGTCGGTCACCGCACCCGCGGCCTCGGCCTGTTCCAGCGCCGCCAGATAGACCGGATCGTGCCACAGGCCCAGCGCCGCCGGTTTCGCCCGCGGGCTGATGCGGTAGCGCGTAGGCGGCAGCCAGCCCAGCGCCCGGCCAAGGTCGATCACCGTCGACACGCGCGGCACCCGCAGCGGATGCGCCCCGCCATAGGACGAGCCGCGATAGATCTCGGCCCCCAGGAACAGCGGCCCCAAAACCGGCCCAAACGCCGCTGGCGCCGCCGGCCCGGGCACGGGCGTGCCCACAGGGCTTCGGGCGGGCGGGCGGCTTTCGGGGGCGGGGGCGTCGGTCCTGTCCATCCTGGTCCTGCAACGGCGGCCGAAGCGTGACCCTGGGGCGACGCCGGGTCAGGTTTTCCTTCGGTTTGTATTGAGAAAAGGCGTTACGACTACCAATTGCAAGGAAAGCATGGAAAACTCGGCGGAAAGGCACACCCCCGGCAGATCGGGGCAATGGCAGGCAGGATGAGCAGTCAGGGACAGATCGTGGCGGATCCCGCACCCGGGATCGAGGCGGAGCATCATCAGGTGGCTGCGCTGTGCTGGCGTCTGCACGGGCGCCATGCCGAGGTGCTGCTGATCACCAGCCGCGACACTGGCCGCTGGATCGTGCCCAAGGGCTGGCCGATGGAAGGCAAGACCGCCGCCGCCACCGCTGCGCAGGAGGCCTGGGAAGAGGCCGGGGTGAAGGGCGCGGTGGCCGAGCAAAGCCTGGGCAGCTTCGTCTATCCGAAAACCTATCGCGATGCCGATCCGCGGATCTGCATGGTCGAGGTGTTTCCCCTGCGGGTCGAGGAACTGGCGCATCGCTATCCCGAACGCCGGCAGCGCCGCCGCAAGTGGTTTGCCGCCGCCAAGGCCGCCCGCAAAGTGGCCGAGCCGGAATTGCGCGCCCTGATCCTGAGCCTGGCCGAAACCCCGCCCGGCCCCCCCCAGGCGCCCGCGCCGGCCGAGGCGCTGCCCGATCCGGCGCTCGATCTGGCCCCGCTGCCCAGCGACCAGACCGCCTGAGGCCAGGCGCCGCCGGCCGCACGACCGCTTGACGGCGCGGCCCGGCGCATTAGCTATGATGGATCGGCCCGCGCGCCGGATCGCCTGGCATCTGGCCCGGCACCGGCGCCCCGGGTCGCAGAGACGAAAGCCATGATCCGCTACACGCTGCATTGCGCAGAAGGCCATGAATTCGAAAGCTGGTTCGCCGATGCGGCGGGCTATGACCGGCTGCAGGCGGCCGGCCAGGTCGGCTGTCCGATCTGCGGCTCGGCCAAGGTCGAAAAGCGGCTGATGGCCCCCGCGGTGCGTCCGGCCCGCAAGGCCGCGGCCGCCGCGACGGTGGAAAGCCGCCCGGCCCTGGCCGATCCGGGCAGCGAGATCGAGGCAAAGCTGCAGGAACTGCGCCGCCAGGTCGAGGCGAATTCCGAATATGTCGGCATGAACTTCGCCACCGAGGCGCGGCGCATCCATGACGGCGACGCCCCCGAACGCGCGATCTATGGCGAGGCCCGCCCGGAAGAGGCGCGCCAGCTGATCGAGGATGGCGTGCCGGTGGCGCCCCTGCCCTTCCGTCCCGCGCGCAAGCAGAACTGAAGCGGGCTATTTCCGCCGCTTGTGTTCCTCAAGCCGCGGAAAGATTTCCACGAAATTGCAGGGGCGGTGGCGGTAGTCCAGCTGCGCGGCCAGGATCTCGTCCCAGGCGTCGCGGCAGGCGCCGGGGCTGCCGGGCAGCGCGAACAGGTAAGTGCCGCCCGCAACCCCGCCCGTGGCGCGCGACTGCACTGCCGAGGTGCCGATCTTCTGCATCGAGACGATGGTGAAGACAGTGCCGAAGGCCTCGATCTCTTTTTCATAGACATCGCGATGCGCCTCGACCGTCACGTCGCGGCCGGTCAGGCCGGTGCCGCCGGTCGACAGGATCACGTCCACCTGCGGATCGGCGATCCAGGCGCGCAGCTGGGCGGCGATCTTGTCGCGGTCATCGGTCACGATGCCGCGTGCCGCCAGAACATGGCCCGCCGCCGTCAGCCGCTCGACCAGCGTATCGCCCGAACGGTCCTCGGCCGCGCTGCGGGTGTCGGACACGGTCAGCACCGCGATGCGGACGGGGATGAAGTCTTTCGTCTCGTCGATCCGTCCCATCGCTATCCCCTTTGCAGAACCGCCAGCCGCAGCGCCAGCCCGGCGAAGATCGCGGCCGAGGCGCGCGACAGCCAGCGCGACAGCAGGGCGGACCGCGCCAGCCGCCCGCCGATCGAGCCCGCGAAGACCCCGACCACCCCATTCACCGCCAGCCCGCCCAGACAGAAGACCGCGCCCAGCGTCAGGATTTGCGGCAGAACCGCGCGGGCGGGATCGACGAATTGCGGCAGGAAGGCCAGGATGAACAGAATGACTTTCGGATTCAGCAGGTTGACCAGCGCCGCCTCGCGGAACACCTGGCCCATCGGCCGCGCCGCGACCTGGGTCGCGACCGGGCCCGGGGCCCTCAGCGCCTTGACCGCAAGCCACAGAAGATAGGCCACGCCGGCCCAGCGGATCGCCTCGAACGCGGCCGGATGGGCGGCGACCAGCGCGCCAAGCCCAAGGCCTGCCGCCAGAACCTGCACCATCCCGCCGGCGGCGATGCCCAGATTGGCGGCCATTCCGGCGCTCTTGCCACCCTTCAGCCCCTGGCCCAGGCAGAACATCATATCCGCCCCCGGCGTCAGGTTCAGCGCCAGCGCGGCCGGGGCGAAGGCCAGAAGCGTCAGCGGCTCGACCGGCAGGATCATCGCCCGAGCCGCGCCTTCAGCGCCAGAAGGTCGGCCCAGGCCTCGCGCTTGGCAATCGGGTTGCGCAGAAGATAGGCCGGGTGGGTCATCGGCAGCAGCGGCCGGCCCAGCGCGGTCACCCAATTGCCGCGGGCGCGCAGGATGCCGCGATGGCCGGTCAGCGCCGACAGGGGCGTATTGCCCATGACCACGATCACTTCCGGGTCGACCAGTTCGATATGCCGGGTGACGAAGGGCTGCATCATCGCGATCTCGGCCGGTTCGGGGTCGCGATTGCCGGGCGGGCGCCAATACATGACATTGGTGATATACAGCGCCGCCTCGGCATCGGGGCTGTGGCGCGACAGGCCGATCGCCGCGAACATCCGGTCCAGCAACTGGCCGGCGCGGCCGACGAAGGGCTTGCCCTCGATATCCTCGTCGCGGCCCGGCGCCTCGCCCAGGATCAGGACCCGCGCCTTGGGGTTGCCGTCCGAGAACACCGTGTTGCGCGCGCCCTTTTTCAGGTCGCACAGCTCGAACCCCTGCACCGCCTCGCGCAGCGCCTCAAGCGAGCCGGCGGCGGCCGCCACCGCGCGCGCGACCGCGACCGGGTCTTCGGCCGGGCGGGGCGCGGGCTTGGGCGCGGCCGCAGCGGCGGGGGCGGTGCTGCGCGCCGATGCGGGGGGGCGGGCCGCGGTTTCCGCGGCCAAAGCGAAGCGGTCGACCGGGCCCTCGCCCAGCACCTCATCCACCCCGGCATCCAGCTGCCAGGCCAGCGCCGCAAGTGCGGCGTGCCAATCCGCGGCGATCCTCTCCGCAGCGATCCCGGTCATGGCGGTCTCGATTCCCATGCCCGCCAGCCTAGGGGTGGGCGCGGGCCGCGGCAATGGGCCCCGACCGGCAGGCTGCCGCTTGCCCCCTGCCCGCGGCTTTGCCATAAGCGGCCAAACCGAGGGGATTTGCCCATGGCCTTCCGCGCGCGCCACCTTCTGGGGATCGAGCAGCTGACGCCGCTTGAGATCACCACCATTCTTGATCTGGCCGAGCGCTATGTCGACCTGAACCGCCGCACCGTGAAACAGTCGGATGTGCTGGCGGGGATGACCCAGATCAACCTGTTCTTCGAGAATTCGACCCGCACCCAATCCAGTTTCGAACTGGCGGGCAAGCGACTGGGCGCCGATGTGATGAACATGTCGGTGGCGAATTCCTCCGTGAAGAAGGGCGAGACGCTGATCGACACGGCGATGACGCTGAACGCCATGCATCCCGATCTGCTGGTGGTACGCCACCAGTCCTCGGGCGCGGTGAACCTTCTGGCGCAGAAGGTGGATTGCGCGGTTCTGAATGCGGGCGACGGGCGGCATGAACACCCGACCCAGGCTTTGCTGGACGCGCTGACCATCCGCCGCGCCAAGGGCCGGCTGCAGCGGCTGACCGTGGCGATCTGTGGCGACGTGGCGCATAGCCGGGTGGCGCGGTCGAACCTGATCCTGCTCGGCAAGATGGAAAACCGCCTGCGCCTGGTCGGCCCGCCGACGCTGATGCCGCCCGGCGTCGCCGATCTGGGCTGCGAGGTCTATGGCGACATGGCCGAGGGGCTGAAGGGCGCCGATGTCGTGATGATGCTGCGGCTGCAGAAGGAACGGATGGACGGCGGCTTCATCCCGTCCGAGCGGGAATATTACCACCGCTACGGGCTGGATGCCGAGAAGCTGGCCCATGCCAAGCCCGATGCCATCGTGATGCATCCGGGTCCGATGAACCGCGGCGTCGAGATCGACGGCGAGTTGGCCGATGACATCAACCGCTCGGTGATCCAGGATCAGGTCGAGATGGGCGTGGCCGTGCGCATGGCCTGCATGGACCTGCTGGCCCGCAACCTGCGCGCCGAACGCGGCCGCAAGCTGGTGGGGACGATGGTATGACCGGTCGGCCCGACCGCGACCCCATTCCCGACCGCAAGCCCACAAGGGCCGAGATGCGCACCGGGGGCATGGTGGCGGCGGCGGTGCTGCTGTTTCTGGCCGTCTTCACCGTGATCTTCGTGGCGATGGGCTAGCGGTCATGGCCAAGATCTCGCCCGATCCGCTTCTGCGCCGCGACCTGCCGCTGGACAGCGACGAAAGGCTTTTGGCCGAATGGCGGGCCGATCCGGTCACCTATTGGAAGAACCACCTGATCCTGGCGGTGATCCTGGGCTTTCTGGCCGGGCTGGTGCTGGTCTGGCTGGGCAATCCCTTTCCCTGGACCGGGCCGGTCGCGGCCGTTCTGGCGATCTTCGCCCGCGCCTTCTACCTGCGCTCGGAAGCCTTGGGCGACAGCTGGCGGCTGACCCAGCGCCGGCTTCTGGGCCCGGGCGGGCGCGAGATCTTGCTGCGTGCGATCAAGGAGGTGCGCCCCTTCCTGGGCGATGCACAGATCGTCACCCATTCCGGCGACAAGCATCTGATGAAATACTTGGCCGACGCCCGGGCGGTGATCGCCCGGATCGACGAGGCGCGGCGATGACCGACCTGGCCGAACCCGCGCTTTCTGCACCGCCGCCCGCGCCGGTTCCGGCAGGCTGGGACGGCATTCTTGACGCGGATGAGCGGATCCTGTGGCAGGACCAGCCCGTGCCGGGGGTAGACTGGGCGGCGCTGGTCGATCCGCGCACAGCCTTTGGCCTGTTCTTCGCCGGTTTCGCCCTGTTCTGGACCATGACCGCCCGCCAGATGCCCGGCACCGGCGCGGTCTTTCCCGTCTTCGGCCTGCCCTTCCTGCTTGCCGGGCTGCACATGGCCTTCGGGCGGGTGATCTGGGAGGCCCATCTGCGGGCGCGCACCCATTACACCCTGACCGACCGGCACGCCTTCATCGCCACCCGCACCCTTGGCAAGCGCCGGCTTGACCGTTTCGCGCTGGATGCCCAGACGCCGCTGGTGCTGGAAATCGGCCCGCCCGGCTCGGTCTATTTCGGCGAAAGCGCGATCCGGCATGGCGTCTCGGGCCCGGGCTGGCATGGCATGGGCCGCCATGGCCGGACCCGCAGCTTCACCGAACGCCGCCGCCACGGGTTCGAGCGCATCGCCGATGCGCGCGCCGTCTACCAGCTTCTGCGCGAGGCCACGGCCCGCCTTTCCCCCGCGGACAAACACGCATGATCCTTCACTTCTCCAATGCCCGCCTGATCGACCCCGAAAGCGGCAGCGATGCCCTGGGCACGCTGACGGTCCGCGATGGCCAGATCCTGGCCGTGAACGAGACCAAGCCGCCCAAGGGCGCCACAGTGGTGGATTGCGGCGGCAAATGCCTTGCCCCCGGCATCATCGACTGGGGCGTGAAGATCGGCGAGCCCGGGGAACGGCACCGCGAAAGCTTCCGCTCGGCCGGGCTGGCCGCGGCGGCGGGCGGGGTGACCACGATCATCGCGCGCCCCGACACCACGCCCGCGATCGACACGCCCGAAACGCTGGAATTCGTCACCCGCCGCGCGGCCGAGGCAAGCCCCGTGCGCATCCGCCACATGGCCGCCCTGACCAAGGGCCGGCAGGGCCGCGAGATGACCGAGATCGGCTTTCTGCTGGATGCCGGCGCCCTGGCCTTTACCGATGTCTTCGCCGTCTCGACCGATACCAAGGCGCTGGGCCGCGCGCTGACCTATGCGCGTTCTCTGGGCGCGCTGGTGATCGGCCATGTGCAAGAGCCGGGCCTGTCGGCCGGCGGGTCGGCGACCTCGGGCAAATTCGCCAGCCTGCGCGGCTTGCCGCATGTCTCGCCCATGGCGGAACGGATGGGGCTGGAGCGCGATCTGGCGCTGGCCGAAATGACCGGCGTGCGCTTCCATGCCGATCAGGTGACCAGCGCGGTGTCGCTGCCGGCGCTGAGCCGCGCCAAGGCGGCGGGGCTGGATGTGACGGCGGGCACCTCGATCCACCATCTGACGCTGAACGAATTCGATGTCGGCGACTATCGCACCTTCTTCAAATTCACCCCGCCGCTGCGGTCGGAAGAAGCCCGCCAGGCGGTGATCGCGGCGCTGGCCGATGGGCTGATCGACGTGATCGCCAGTTTCCACACCCCGGCCGATGAGGAATCGAAGCGCCTGCCCTTCGAGGAGGCGGCCTCGGGCGCGGTGGGGTTGGAAACCTTCCTGCCCGCGGCGATGCGGCTGTATCATGGCGGGCATCTGTCGCTGCCCGAACTGTTCCGCGCCATGGCCTTGAACCCCGCCAGGCGGCTGGGCCTGCCGCAGGGCCGGCTTTCGCCGGGCGCGCCGGCCGATCTGGTGCTGTTCGACCCCGACGCGCCCTTCCAGATGGACCGTTTCAAGCTGCGCTCGAAATCGAAGAACACGCCCTTTGACGGCGCGCGGATGGAAGGTAAGGTCCTGGCAACCTGGGTCGGCGGCGCCGAAGTGTTCCGGGCCGAGGGCTAGGGGCGAAGCCGCGGGCCTGCAAGAAGGCCCGCAACAAGGCTCTGGCGAAGGGGCCAGACAAGAACAGGGCAGACAAGAACGGGGCGGGCATCATGCCGGAACTGCTAAGCGACACGACGGTGCTGATCCTGACCGCGATCTGCGCCTATCTGCTGGGCTCGGTGCCCTTCGGTGTGGTCACCACGCGGCTGATGGGCCTGGGCGATCTGCGCCGGATCGGATCGGGCAATATCGGCGCCACCAATGTGCTGCGCACCGGCAACAAGCCCGCGGCGCTGGCGACGCTTTTGCTGGATGGCGGCAAGGGCGCGGTGGCGGTGCTGCTGGCAAGGGCGCTGGTGGGGGCCGAAGATGCGGCGCAAGTGGCTGGTCTGGCGGCGTTTCTGGGCCATCTTTACCCGGTCTGGCTGGGCTTCAAGGGCGGCAAGGGCGTGGCCACTTTCCTGGGCACGATGATCGCGCTGGCCTGGCCGGTCGGTCTGGCCTGCTGCGCCACCTGGCTGGTCGCGGTGCTGGTGACGCGCATCTCTTCGGTCGGCGCGCTGATGGCCGCGGGCCTGGCGCCCTTGTGGCTGTTCGTCTTCGATCACGGCCGCCTGCTGGCGCTGACCGCGATTTTCACCCTGCTGATCTACTTCCGCCACGCCGCCAATCTGGCGCGGCTGAAGGCCGGGACCGAGCCGAAGATCGGCCAGAAAAGCGCCCCCGGGCCCGGCTGACCCCGAAGAAAAGGGGCGGCCCCAGGCCATGGCCCGGCCCCGCCCCGGCATCGCGCGTTACTTGGCAGCCAGCCGCTCGACCGCTTCGGCGGTGCGTTTGGTATTGTCGTGAATGCCGATCACGATGAAGAACATCCCGGCGAAGACGATGGCATACAGAATGCCGCCGATGACGATGCCCAGACCCTCGATCCGGCCCTGGCCCATGGCCATGAAGCCCACCGCGATCCCGCCGATGGCGATCAGCGCCGCCAGGCACCAGACCAGCACGTCAAGCGAATTGATGATGAATGTGCGCATATCCCGTTCCCTTTTGCTGTGAAATGCCCTGGGACAGGCCCGAAAACCGTGATTGAAAATGAAATGGGGCCCTGCCCGACGCAAACCTGCATCTGGCCATGACCTTGGGTCAAGCGGGGATTTCCCGCCCGGGCGGGCAGGTCGGGCGGCGGGGTTCACGCCTTGCGGGAAAGGGCGCTACAGGCTTGCCGCCGCGTAGATCGGCTCCAACCGGCCCTGCCATTCGCCGGTGTAAAGCGCAAGCCAGCGGTCGGCCTGGACCTGGCCGGTGGCCATGTTCTCGACCAGCGGCGCCAGAAGCCGCTCTTCGCCCAGGCCCCGCGCGGCCAGCCCGGCCTGCGACAGGTCCAGCGCGGCGCGGGCCAGATCCATCAGCCTGACGCCCCCCGCCTCGCCCTGCAGCGCGGAAACCGAGGCGGCAACCCGCAGCCCCTCGCGCGTTTCGGCATCCAGGCCCTTGACCAGATCCCAGGCCGCATCCAGCGCGCCCTGATCGTACATGAGCCCGGTCCAGAACGCCGGCAGCGCCAGAAGATGCGCCCGGTCGCCGGCATCGGCGCCGCGCATCTCGATGTATTTCTTCACCCGCGCCTCGGGGAAGACCGTGGTCAGATGGTCCGCCCAGTCCGACAGCGTCGGCTTCTCGCCCGGCAGAGCCGGCAGTTCGCCCTTCAGGAAGGCGCGGAACGACTGGCCCAAGGCATTGATATATTTGCCGTCGCGATAGACGAAATACATCGGCACGTCCAAGACCCAGTCGACATAGCGCTGGAACCCCATGCCGTCTTCAAAGGCGAAGGGCAGCATACCGGTGCGGCTGTCATCCAGCCCGCGCCAGATGCGCGAGCGCCAGGATTTATGGCCATTGGGCTTGCCGTCGAAGAAGGGCGAACTGGCGAAAAGCGCGGTCGCCACCGGCTGCAGCGCCAGCGCCACGCGCAGCTTCTGCACCATGTCGGCTTCCGAGCCGTAGTCGAGGTTCACCTGCACCGTCGAGGTGCGGTACATCATCTGCGTGCCATGGGTGCCGACGCGGCCCATGTAATCGGTCATCAGCCGGTAGCGGCCCTTCGGCATCACCGGCATCTCGTCATGCGACCAGTCCGGCGCGGCGCCGATGCCCATGAAGCGGATGCCCAGCGGTTCGGCGATCGCCGCCACCTCGCTGAAATGATTGTCCAGCTCGGCCTCGGTTTCCAGCGCCGACCGCAGCGGCGCGCCCGACAGTTCGAACTGCCCGCCCGGTTCAAGGCTGATATTGGCGCCGCGCCGCGTCAGGCCTATGACGTTGTCGCCCTCGCGCAGCGGCTCCCAGCCGAAGCGCTGCTCAAGCCCTTGGAAGATCGCGGAAATCGAACGGTCTCCGGCATAGGGCAAGGGGGTGCGGCTGTCGGTCAGCCAGCCGAATTTTTCATGCTCGGTGCCGATGCGCCAATCGTCGCGCGGCTTGCAGCCGCTTTCCAGAAGCCCTGCAAGCTGATCAAAGCTTTCGATCGGCCCGCCGCCGGATTGAGGGATCGACATGCAAAAGCTCCGCGTGCGTTAAGGTCTTGGCGCCCCCGCGGGGCCGCACAGAGGTGCAGCCGGGCCGCGCCACTGTCAAGCCCGCCACAAGAATGATCACGAAAGGTCATGGATCGCGGCGCTGGGCCGGGCCCGGTCAGACCGGCGCCAGCCCCTGCCCGCTGCGCCGCCAGACCAACCGGTCGGCCAGGGCCGGCGCGGGCAGCGTGCCGCCCGGCGGGGCCGGTCTATTCAGTGCTGAGGGCCCGTCCAGCGCCGCGACCAGCCCGGCCGAGCCCAGACCCGGCAGGGCTGCGAAGGCGTCGAACAGCCGCTCGGCGCCGGCGGCATCCAGCGGCACAAGCAGCGTAGCGCCCGACAGATCGCGCAGCCGCCAGACCCGCCGACCGCGCAGCGACAACAGCCGCAACTCGGCCAGATCGGTCAGGCTGATCTCGCCCGGCATGCGCGGATGCAGATAGCGCAGCCGGCCCTCGTCCAGTTCCACCAGCCCCGGCGAGGCGATTTCGGGGGCAAAGCGCAGCCGGCGCCAGGCCAGCAGCGCCCACCCGGCGCCCAAGCCCGCCAGGGGCAGGCCCAGAACCGGCAGCAGCCAGCCGCCGCGTGTGGCGATCCACAGGCCCAGCCCGCACAGCGCCGCGCCAAGCGCCGGCTCGGCCCAGCGGGCAACGAAGCGCGTGGCCTCGGGGCGCAGGAAGGGGCCGCTC
>NZ_JAICBZ010000046.1 GCF_020179405.1 Xinfangfangia pollutisoli
GTCGAAATTCGTGTTCTTCACCTTGCTGAACGGCGTGATCCAGTCGATCCGCTGACCCTGCTCGGCCCAAAAGGCCTCGGGCGATTGGACCGAGGCCTTGTACATCTTGTCATACTGTTCGGCGTTGATATGCGCCTTGGCGATGAACTCGTCCGAAGCCGGATAGATGCCGCTGGCGACAGGTTGATCCTTCATGGCGTCCTCCCCTGATACCTGCCACGGGTCGAGCCAGCGGCCCGCAGCCCCATCGCACCGACCTTCCGGCACGATTTCCTCCGCAGTCACAGTAACGCGCCGTCAAAGATTGCGTAACCCCTTTTAACGCAAACACTTTCCTGTAAATTTGTTGACTGATTTGATGTCAAACCTGCAAATCGGTCAAAAATGCGGCAATTTTGACATGGCATTTCAACAGCCTGCGCGTTCACAACCCCGCGAGAAGGCGTGAATTCCGTATCGGCTGTGCGGATTATGCCACGCGGACAGAGTGTCGCGCCCCGCCGTCGCGGGCCGGGCACTGACCCAGCGTCAGTTTCGCGGTGCGGTTGATTCGGCCGGGGGAACGGTCGCCCCGGGCCCATTCCAGGGACCGGCCTAGAGCCCGGTCTGGGGCCCAGTCTGGGGTCCGTTCTGAGGCCCAGTTTCGGGGGGCAGCGCCAGCGCCTCTTCCAGATCGGCCGGGCCGGCCAGATAGCGCACGGCCGGCGGCCGCAGACCCTGTGCCAGCAAGACCTGGCGCACTTCGGGCCGGGCGCCCAGAATGGTCAGCCGCCCGCCCTGCCGCTCGACCCGCCGGGCCAGCAGCGCAAAGCTGCGCGCGCCGGAACTGTCGATCAGCGGCACATCGGTGAAGTCGATGGCAAAGCCCGCCGGCCGGTCCGAGATCCGGTCCAGCACCGCGCCCACCTGCGCGGCCGAGCCGAAGAAGAACGGCCCGTGCAGCCGGTAGACCATCAGCCCGCCGCGATGCCCGCCGCCCTCGGGCGCATCCTCGGCCGGCCGGTCCAGCGCCGTCGCATCCGACATGCGCTTGATGAAGACCAGCCCGGCCAGGGCAAAGCCCACGACGATCCCCTCGGTCAGGTCGCGGAACACCACCAGAAGGAAGGTCGCGGCGACGATCAGCATATCGCCCCAGGACGAGCGGACCAGCGCCACCAGTTCCTCTTTCTCGATCATCCCCCAGCTGACCACGGCCAGAACCCCGGCCAGGGCGGCCAGCGGGATATAGGCGGCCAGGGGGGCTGCCAGCGCCATGAAGCCCAGGACGAACAGTGCATGCAGCATGCCCGAAACCGGCCCTCGGCTGCCCGCACGCACATTGGTTGCGGTGCGGGCGATGGTGCCGGTGACGCAGAAGCCACCGAACAGCGCCGAGCCGATATTGGCCACCCCCTGCCCCACCAGCTCGGCATTCGAGCGGTGGCGGGTGCCGCTCATCCCATCGGCGACCACGGCCGACAGAAGCGACTCGATGGCGCCCAGAAGCGCGAAGGACAGCGCGAAAGGCAGCGCCGCCAGCAGATGCGCCCGGTCCAGCACCGGCAGGGCCGGCACCGGCGGCAGGCTGGGCAGCGCCCCGAATTTCGAGCCGATCGTCTCGATCGGCAGGTGGAACAGCACGGCCACCAGCCCGGTCAGCGCCACCGCGATCAGCATGCCCGGCCATTTCGGCGCAAGGCGCCGCAGGCCCAGGATCACCCCGGCCGACAGGGCCGCAATCGCCACCGCCGCCGGCGTGATCGTGCCGCGCGCGGCCCAAAGCGTGGCCAGCTTGTCCAGGATCGGCGCGGGCTCGGCCCCGGGCAGGGTCAGCCCGAACAGGTCCTTCAGCTGGCTGGCGAAGATGATGATGCCGATCCCGGCGGTGAAGGCCACCGTCACCGGATAGGGGATGTAGCGGATATAGGTGCCCAGCCGCAGCCCACCCGCCGCGATCAGCACGAAACCCGACAGGAAGGTCGCGGTGATCAGCCCCTCGATGCCGGTCTGCATCACGCAGGCCGAGACCAGCACGATGAAGGCCCCCGCCGGCCCGCCGATCTGATAGCGGCTGCCGCCCAGCGCCGAGACCAGGAAGCCGCCGACAATGGCAGTGTACAGCCCGCGTTCGGGCCCGACGCCACTGGCGATGGCGATGGCCATCGACAGGGGCAGCGCCACGATGGCGACCGTCAGCCCGGCCAGCAGATCCGCCTTCAGGTCGGAAAGCCCATAGCCCTCGCGCCAGACCGTGATGATCTTGGGAAGGAAATCCGCCGCGTTCTTGTGGCGGCCGGTCAGCTCGGTCATGATCTTGTCCAGCAAGGGATCGCGCCGGAAATGCCGGCTGGTCGGGCGTCAAATGCCGACAGATCACTCCCCCGCCAGCCCCTTTGTCAACTGCTCCGGAAAGAAAACCGATGAAACGTTCCGATCCCGTCGCCGCCGCCGATGCCGATTCGCGCCAAGAGGCCCATGACCTTCTGGCCCAGGCGGGCCATGCGGCGCTGGCCTGGTCCGATGCCGAAACCGGCCTGCCCGGCATCAGCCGCATCGCCTTTGCGCTGGATCCCGAAGCGGGCCCGCTGACGCTGATCTCGGGCCTTGCCCCGCATACGGCGGCGCTGCGCGCGCGGCCGGATTGCGCGCTGATGGTGGGCGAGGTCGGCGCCAAGGGCGACCCGATGACCCATCCGCGGCTGATGATCCGCGCCCGCGCCCAGTTCCTGCCCGCCGATGCCGCCGAGCGCGCGGCGCTGCGCGACCGCTGGCTGACGCGCAATCCCAAGGCCATCGCCTATATCGACCTGCCCGATTTCGCCTTTGTCCGCCTGGTGCCGCAATCGGCGCTGCTGAACGGCGGCTTCGCCCGCGCCTTCCGGCTGGCACCCGAGGATCTGGTCGCGCCCACCCCCGCACTTCCCGATCCGGCGGCCTGACCGCGCAAGATGATGGCGCGGCCCCGCGATCCACGCTATGCCGGGGTCGATCCGACCGGAGGGCAGCGATGAAGATCTGGGGCCGCGTCAATTCGTCGAATGTGCGCAAGGTGCTGTGGTGCGCCGAGGAGCTGGGGCTGACCTACACGCGCGAAGACGCCGGCGGCGCCTTCGGCGTGGTCGATACGCCCGAGTATCGGGCGCTGAACCCCAATGGGCTGGTGCCCTGCCTGGAAGATGACGGGCTGGTGCTGTGGGAATCGAACACCATCGTGCGCTATCTGGCCCGGCAATATGGCCAGCCCCCCTTCGCGCCCGCCGATCCCAAGGCCTGGGCCGCGGCCGAGAAATGGATGGACTGGACCTCGCTGTCCTTCGCCCAGCCCTTCCGCGACATGTTCTGGAACATGGTCCGCCTGACGCCCGAAACCCGCGATGCGGAGGCGATGGCGCGCGGCACGGCCGAGACCAACCGGCTGATGCAGCGCGCCGATGCCGGGCTTGCCGGTGCGCCCTGGTTCTCGGGCGCGGCCTTCGGCATTGGCGATATCCCGCTCGGCTGCCTGGCCTATGGCTGGTTCAACCTGCCGATCGAGCGGCCCGCGGTGCCGGCGCTGTCCAACTGGTACGCGCGCCTGACCGAGCGGCCGGCCTATCGCAAGGCGGTGATGACCCCGCTGACCTGACGGCCGGCGCCCGTCCGGCACCGACCGTCCCTGCGCGCCTCAGGCCGGCACGTCCATCCGCATCCGCACCACGGCCGAGCCCTTCACCGCCTCGCCCCAGCGCAGGCTGACATGGTCGCCCCCCGCCCCCTGCCCGGCCAGCGCATTGGGCATGGTGTAGCGCACGACGCCTGCGGCGTTGGTGATATTGCTGGTCGGCTGCACGCTTTCCACCATGCGGATCCGCCCGCCGAAGGGGATATAGGCCGAGGCATCGACGGTCCAGGTTGCTGCCTCGGTGTTCTGGCTGTGATCGGTCACGATCGGGTTGGCGATGCGCTGGTTGACCTGGTTGAACGTGTTGCCCTCGACCAGCACATCGCGCGAACGGCTGAAATCCAGCGTCGCGAAGCTGGTGTCCAGCGCCTCGACCCGGTCGACCGTGGCGCTGAACACCCGGAAAGTGTTGTTGACCAGGGTGAAGCCGTTCAGGAAATGGCCCGCCCCATAGGGCTTGATCACGATCCAGCGGAAGGCCGAGGACACATCCGAGGCGATGAAGATATTGCCGATCAGGTTCAGCCCGCCGAACGAGAATTCGTTCGAGAAGGCCGGTTCGGGGTCATGCTCATTGCCCCATTCGATGAAGCAATTGTCGACGTAATTGCCCTGCACCACCGTCGCCACATTGGTCTGGGTGAAGACCAGCCCCGCCACCCGCACCCCCGCCGTGGCATCGTCGCCCTGGAAGAAGTGGTTGTTGTAGATCATGTGCGAGGTGCCGTTCATCACCGCGAAATGGCGAAAGCGCACGATGCGGTTGTTGCGGATCTTTGCGTCATTCGCCTGCACGTTCAGCGCGATCGTCGTGCGGTTCTGCGCATCCAGCGCCTGTTCGTTCGACAGGAACTGGCAGTAGTCCAGCAAAAGCCCCTGACAGCCCGACCCGGTCGAGGTGATGCCGCGATCCATTGGCCGGTTGAAGGTGCAGCTGTCAAAGCGGTTGACCGACCCCGCCAGCGGCATCATCACCCCCGAACACAGGCCCAGGCAATTGAACTCGATCGCATGCATCTCGAACAGCGACAGCACCGAGAAGCCCGAGAAATCCAGCAGATATTTGAAGCGCTTGAAGGTGTAGGTCCGCGTGCCCGCCGCGCCGTACAAAGGCTGCGACAGTTCGATCGTGCCGGCGCCCACATTCTTCGACTTCACATAGACCTCGCGCCCGACGCCCGTGCCGCTGACCAGCGCGCCGACCGGCACATTGGCCACATTGGCAACCGCGGTCAGGCGGGTGGAATTCGCGGTGGCATAGGTCGCAACCGAGGTGACAGTCGTGGTGTTCCAGTTGGAAGAAGCGACCGCATTGATCGAGCCATTGCGCAGGATGCGCCGCGTCGAGAAGCTGCTCAACCCCGAGACATCGGCCACATCGACCGGGCCGGTCAGATCGACCCGCCGGCCCGACATGTCGAAGGTAACGTGATCGCTGAAATAGAACAGCGCCTGCAGCGCGCGCCGGAACCCCTCTTCATCGTTGCCATAGGCGGCGGCGTAGGTGTCCAGATCGAAATTCCGCGTCAGCACCATGCGGTTGGCCGCGGGCTGGGTAACCGTGCCGATGAAGCGGATCGGCGCATTGACCGTCAGATTGCCCGAGATCAGATAGCTGCCCGCCGAAACCAGGATCGTCCGGCCCGCGGCCGCCGCATCCGCCGCCTGGAAGGCCGCGAAATCATTGGTCGATCCATTGCCGACCGCGCCGTAATCACGCACATCGACCACATCGACCATATCGCGCAGGAAGACCTCGGTCACATCCTCGACCACGATATCGTCGATCCGCACCACCCCGCCGGTCGGCCCGGTCAGATCCAGCCCGACATGGGCAAAGACCGGCTGCAGCCCCCAGACCAGGTCGACGCCGGTGCGATTGCCCGCGCCGATGATCGCCTGCACCGTCACGACCTCGCCATAGCTGGTCAGCTGCACCGAACTGGCGGTCTGCGGCACCGAGCCCACATTCGCGCCGCCCAGATTGCCCGCCCAGGCCGCGATCCGCACCGCGGGCAGATTGCCCGACACCGCCTTCACCCGCGCGCTGACCCGAATATACATGTCAGGCCGCAGCGGCGTTTCGGCGAAGGCGCGCAGCTTCTGGGTGGACGAGGTCTTCTGCAGCTCCAGGCAGCCGGCGAAATCCTGGTCATTGGTCACCAGGGCCGCATTGGGCGCGCCGCTGTAACTGGCATCCCCCGGCAGGCCGTTCGCGCTGGACCACTGGTTCAGCCCCGCCGAAAAGGGCGGCGGCATCAGCACGAGCCCGTCGGTAATCGCCTTGTTCATCTGATCCGTCCCCTTGCCCGTTCGATCCGAAACCGGACGCGGGCCCACCCCGGGGTCTCGCGCCTTGGGGCAAGGGAGGTATCAAGGAAGGGTTAACCGGATCTCAGCCCGCCGCGCGGCGCGGCGCGGCTTTGGGCAACGGTTGGGAAGCGGAGAAGGCCGGGGCCGGGCGTCTTGCGACTGCCGGCCCCTTCCCTGGATCGTCAGCCCTGGACCAGGTCGCCCGCCAGCGCCCGGTCGATCAGCGCCAGCGTTTCCTTGACACCGTAAAGCGCCACGAATCCGCCGAAGCGCGGGCCTTCGCTGGCGCCCAGCAGCACTTCGTACAGCGCCTTGAACCAGTCGCGCAGCGGATCGAATTCATGATCCTTACCAACGGCATAGCAGATGTTCTGCAGGGCCTCGTCCTCGACCGGCCCGTCATAACCCGCAAGCCGCGCCCGCAGATCCAGGATCGCCGCGCGTTCCTTGTCGCTGGGCAGACGGAACACCCGCGAGGGCGCAATCTTGTCAGTGTAGTACCGCAGCGCAAAGCCCGCCGCAGCGTCAAGATCGGGGTTGTTCTCGGGGCTCGCCTCGGGCGCATATTTGCGGATGAAGCCCCAAAGCCCCGCCGCATCCTTGGCCCCGGCCACCGAGGCCAGATTCAGCAGCATGGCAAAGGACACCACCATCTTCGATTCGGGCGGCTTGCCATGATGGATGTGGAAGACCGGGTTCGCCGCCTGCTGCTCCACCGTCTGATCGGGGAAGGCGCGCAGCTGCTGGTGATATTCATCCACCGCCTTGGGGATCACATCCCACCACAACCGCTTCGCGGTCTTGGGCTTCTGATACATGAAATAGGACAGCGATTCCGACGCCGCATAGGTCAGCCATTCGTCGATGGTCAGCCCATTGCCCTTCGACTTGGAAATCTTCTGCCCGTGTTCGTCCAGGAACAGCTCATAGGTGAAATGGTTGGGCTTGCGGCCACCCAGCACTTCGCAGATCCCGTCATAGATCGGCGTATTGGTGCTGTGGTCCTTGCCGTACATTTCAAAGTCCACATCCAGCGCCGCCCAGCGGGCGCCGAAATCGGGCTTCCATTGCAGCTTCACATGGCCGTCGGTCACCGGCAGCGTCCATTCGCGGCCGTCTTCGTCGTCAAAGGTGATGGTGCCATCCTTGGCATTCACCTCTTTCATCGGCACATACAGAACCCGCCCCGTCTCGGGATGGATCGGCAGGAAGCAGCTGTAGGTCTGCTGGCGCTCTTCGCGCAAGCTGGCCAGCATGATCGCCATGATCGCGTCATAGCGTTCCGCCGCCAGGCGCAGCGTGTCGTTGAACCGGCCCGACTTGTAGAATTCGGTGGCCGAGATGAATTCATATTCAAAGCCGAACGTGTCCAGGAACCGCCGCAGCATCGCGTTGTTGTGATGCCCGAAGCTTTCGAATTCGCCGAACGGATCGGGCACCGAGGTCAGCGGCTTCTGGATATTCGCCTTCAAGAGCGCCTGGTTCGGCACGTTTTCCGGGACTTTCCGCATCCCGTCGACATCGTCGGAAAAACAGATCAGCCGGGTCGGAATGTCCGAGATCACCTCGAAGGCGCGGCGGATCATCGTCGTGCGCGCCACCTCGCCGAAGGTGCCGATATGCGGCAGGCCCGAGGGGCCGTAGCCGGTCTCGAACAGGACATAGCCTTTCTCGGGCGGCGCTTTCTCGTAGCGTTTCAGCAGCGCACGCGCCTCTTCAAAGGGCCAGGCCTTCGAATTCATCGCCGCTTCACGCAAGCTCGCCATACCATCTTCCCCTGCTGCCGCGACCCCGCGCCGCGGACCCCCGTCCTCTATTGCCGTGGCCCCGCCCCGTCAATAATCTCTGCCTCAACCTTAGGGAGAGCCCGATGATCGACACCCCCGCCCTTTCCGCCCAGGATGCGCTTGTGGCGATCATGGTCGCCTGTTCGGCCTCGGATCAGGACATGCGCACGGCCGAGCTGGTGGCGATCACCCGCATGGTCAATCACCTGCCGGTCTTCGCCGCCTATGATGCCGATCGCATCCGGCGGGTCGCGCGCACCGTCTTTGACCTGTTCGAAGAGGAAGACGGGCTGGATGCGCTGTTCGGCCTGATCCGCGACAGTCTGCCGCCGCGCCTGGCGGAAACCGCCTATGCGCTGGCCTGCGATGTCGTCACCTCGGACGGCCGCCACAGCCAGACCGAATTGCAGATGCTGGAAGAGGTGCGCGAACAGCTGGGCGTCGACCGGCTGCATGCCGCGGCGATCGAATGGGGCGCAAGGGTGCGGCACATGCAGCCCTAGGATCGCCGCAGGGCTCAGGCGTAAAGCCCGGCCCAGCGGCTGATCAGCTGGCCCTGCAGCCGGCGCGACCGCTTGATCCAGGCTTCCACCCCCTCGGGCCGCTCGCGCGCCGCAACCGGCACCGCATCGCGCCGCGTCGGATCGCCGGTGAAGATCGCAAACACCATCTCGCGCCCGGCCGGAGGCGTGATATGCCCCGCCAGGCCCGAGACGAAGTTCAGCGTGCCCGATTTCGCCACCACCTTGACCGGGTGGCCCTTGATCACCGCGCCCTTGTCATCTTTCATTCCGACATCGCGCAAAAGGGGCTTCAGCCCGCGGCCCTGCACATGCGCGGCCGACAGGATCTTCACCATATCCGCCGCCGAAATGCGCGAGGCGCCGCCCAGGCCGGAATGATCGACGAATCGCGCATCGACGCCGAAATTCTGCCGCGCCCAGTCGCTCATCGCAGTCCCCGATCTGGCCAGCGTGCCCGCGCCGCTGGCGGTCAGCCCGTTGCATTCCGCGGTCAGATTGGTCGAGAATTTCAGCATGCTGCGCAGGATCGCCGGCAAGGCCTCGCTTTCGATCCGGCCGATCTCGCGGCCCTTTGGCGCTGCGGCGACCAGTTCGACCGCCGGCAGGTCGATGCCCTGGGCCCGGGCCAGCGTGCGGAACACCTCGGCCGTGTAGCGCCCGGTCAGCCGCACCGGCAGCCAGCGGCTGCCGCCCTTGGTGCCAAGCGCGCCCGAGGCGACGGTCCAATCCTCGCGCTCGGGGCCGCGATCATAGGTGTAAAGCGGCGACTGGCGCTTTTTCACCGCCATGCGCACCAGATTGACCGCGGGCACGAAGCGCGCGCCCCGCGCATCCATGCCCACGGTCCAGTCGCCGCCGGATTTCTTCCATTCGAAATAGACCCGGTTGAAGTTCAGGTTCAGCCCCGACAGGCCGGGGTTGTAGCCCACCTGCACCGGCTGATCGGGGACCAAAGCGTCCATCCGCGGCAGGGCGCCATCGGCCGCCAGAAACCGCCCGGTCACCCGTTTCAGCCCCGATTTCGCCAGCCGCGCCGCCAGATCGCCCAGTTGATCGGTCTCCAGCGTCGGATCGCCGCCGCCCGCCAGCACCAGATCGCCCTTCAGGACGCCGGCCTCGATCGGGCCGGTGGCCAGAACGCGCGTGACATAGCGATGCCCCGCCCCCAGCCGCTCCAGCGCGAAAAGCGAGGTGACGGCCTTCGCGACCGAGGCCGGCGGCATGGCGGTTTCCGGCGCGCGCGCTTCCAGCACCTTGCCGGTCGCGGCATCGGCCACCACGAAGCCCACCGTGCCGGTCAGTTTGGCCGCCGTCACCAGCGCCTCGGCATCCTGAACCTGCACCGGCGCCGCGGGTGCGCTGGCCCCGCCCGAGACCTGGCCCTGGCCCTTGGGCCGCGGCCGAACCGAGCTGTCCATCCCTTCCGCCCAGACCGGAAGCGCCGTTCCCGCCAGAATCCCGGCCAGCATCCCACGCCGCGTGATCACCCGTCTTCCCCCGTACCGTTTGCCGCCCGTGATACCCGATTCGCCGCCCGCTGCCAGTCGCGAAGACGTGACCCGGCACCAGAGCCGCGGCCCGGGCTCATCCGCCGCCGCGCCGCCAGCCGCCCCGTGCACGAATTTCGCTCGACGAGGCATCGTTCATCGGCACATTGACGAACACCCAGGCCGGCGGGCGCGCCGCGGCCAGGTTCTCGCCCCGTCGCAGCCGGTTGCCGCGGAACACCTGCGCGGCCACCGACAGCCGCGCCCGCAAGCCCGATCCGGGCCGCGCCAGCACGCCCACGGGCACCTGCGCCATGATCCGGCGCCAGCGCGCCCAGCGGTGCAGCTGCACCAGATTGTCCGCCCCCATCAGCCAGACGAAGGTGACACCCGGATACAGCGCCCGCAGCCGCGCCAGCGTGTCGGCCGTCAGATGGGTGCCCAGCCGCGCCTCCAGATCGGTGATCTCGACCCGCGGATGCCGCATCAGCGCCCGCGCATGCGCCAGCCGCTGCGCCAAGGGCGCCGGAGGCCGCGGCTTCAGCGGGTTGCCCGGCGTGACCAGCCACCAGACCCGGTCCAGCCCCATCCGCTTCAACGCCTCGCGGGTGATCGAGACATGGCCCTCATGCGCGGGGTCGAAAGACCCGCCCAGAAGCCCGATCACCATCCCCCGCCGCGCCACCGGAAATCCCTGCCGCATCTGCCCCTGGGTCTCCTTCCCCCCGAAGCGCCTTCATCCGGGGCGCGCGGCGGCAAAGTCAACCCTTCCCGCTTGACCCAGGCCCGCCGCCTTGCCCCATATACCGCATGGAACCGCCCCTGATCCGCGATGCCGACCCGGACGAGCCCGCCGCTCTGGCCTGCCTTTCCGCCTATTTCGCGCTGTTGGCCGAAACCGTCCCCGGCGAGACGCCGCCGCCCCTGCCCCTGCCCGATGCCGCGACCTACCGCCCGCCCGATGGCGCCTTCCTGCTGGCAGAAGCCGCGGGCCAGCCCCTGGGCTGCATCGCGCTGCACCGCCACTCGGCCGATACGGGCGAGTTGAAGCGGCTTTGGGTTGCCCCCCAGGCGCGCGGCCAGGGCCTGGCCCGCCGGCTGATGGCGGCCGCCGAAAACCGGGCCCGCGCCTTGGGCTATGCGCGGCTTCTTCTTGACACCAACGAGGCCCTGGCGCCGGCCCTGGCGCTGTACCGATCCACCGGCTGGGCCGAGACCGCGCCCTATACCAGCTTCCCCGCCACGCATTGGTTTGCCAAAGCCCTGTGATTCCCTGCCGCAGCGGTTGCAGCTTTGGCCCCGGACGGCTAGATCAGCCGCAACCCGCGACAGGAGATCCCGATGGCCAGCTATCAATATGTCTACCACATGGACGGCGTGTCGAAGACCTATCCCGGCGGGAAGAAGGTGTTCGAGAATATTCGCCTGAACTTCCTGCCCGGCGTGAAGATCGGCGTCGTCGGCGTGAACGGCGCGGGGAAATCCACCCTGCTGCGCGTCATGGCCGGCTGGGACAAGGATTACCAGGGCGAGGCCTGGGCCGCCAAGGGCGCGACCGTGGGCTATCTGCCGCAAGAGCCGCAGCTGGATGAACAGCTGAACGTGCGCGGCAATGTCATGGAAGGCGTCAAGGCCAAGACCGCCAAGCTCGACCGCTACAACGAGCTGGCGATGAATTACTCGGACGACACGGCCGAGGAAATGGCCCGTCTGCAGGATGAAATCGACGCCGCGAACCTGTGGGATCTCGACAGCCAGGTCGATATCGCGATGGAGGCCCTGCGCTGCCCGCCGGATGATGCCGATGTCTCGACCCTGTCGGGCGGCGAACGCCGCCGCGTGGCGCTGTGCAAGCTTCTGCTGGAAGAGCCGGACATGCTCCTCCTTGACGAACCGACGAACCACCTCGATGCCGAGACCATCGCTTGGCTGCAAAAGCACCTGATCGATTACAAGGGCACGATCCTGACCGTCACCCACGACCGCTACTTCCTGGATGACATCACCACCTGGATCCTGGAACTGGAACGCGGCCGCGGCCTGCCGCATGAGGGCAATTATTCCTCGTGGCTGGATGCCAAGGCCAAGCGGCTGGCGCAGGAAGCCCGCGAAGACAAGGCCAAGCAGAAGGTTCTGGAAAAGGAACTGGAATGGATCCGCGCCGGGGCGAAGGCCCGTCAGGCCAAATCCAAGGCCCGGATCAGCGCTTACGAGAAACTGGCGGACGAGTCGGTCAAGGAACTGGTCGGCCGCGCCCAGATCATCATCCCGCACGGGCCGCGCCTTGGCTCGAAAGTCATCGAATTCGAGGGCGTCTCGAAGGCGATGGGCGACAAGCTGTTGATCGACAACCTGTCCTTCATGCTGCCCCCGGGTGGGATCATCGGCGTGATCGGCCCGAACGGCGCCGGCAAGTCGACGCTGATGAAGATGATCACCGGCCAGGAAAAGCCCGACTCGGGCACCATCACCCTGGGCGAGACGGTGCAGCTGTCCTATGTCGACCAGTCGCGCGACAGCCTGGATCCGAACAAGAACGTCTGGGAGGAAATCTCGGACAGTCTGGACATCGTGGTCCTGGGCGATGCCGAGGTGAACAGCCGCGCCTATTGCTCGTCGTTCAACTTCAAGGGCTCGGACCAGCAGAAGAAGGTCGGCATCCTGTCGGGCGGCGAACGCAACCGGGTGCATATGGCCAAGCTGTTGAAATCCGGCGGCAATGTCTTGCTGCTTGACGAACCGACCAACGATCTGGACGTGGAAACCCTGCAGGCGCTGGAAGCCGCGATCGAGGAATTCGCCGGCTGCGCGGTGATCATCTCGCACGACCGCTTCTTCCTGGACCGGCTTTGCACCCATATCCTGGCCTTCGAGGGCGACGCCCATGTCGAGTTTTTCGAAGGCAACTTCGACGATTACGAACAGGACAAGATCCGCCGCCTGGGCCCCGACGCGGTCGAGCCGAAGCGGGTGAAGTACAAGAAGTTCACCCGCTAGGGCGGGCGCTTTTCCGGCATTCGGACGAAAAGGGCGGGTCACTCCCGCCCTTTTTGCTGCGCAGGCCTTTGGCGCCTGCCCCCAGCCCCCTTTCGCCGCCCGCCGCACCGGGGCAGGATGGGCCATGTCCGCGCGCCTGCCTTCTCGTCTGCCCGGCCTTGCAGCGCTTGCCGTGGCGCTGCTGGCCGCCTGTGCGGGCCCGGCGCCCGCGCCCGGCACGCCACCGCCCCTGGCCCCGGTTTCGGGCAGCGCCCGCGCGCCGGACAGCGTCACCTTCCTTCTGCCCGGCGCGCTGACCACCGCGCAGATCTTCGGCCCCGCCATCACCTGGGGCGATGCGCGCAATCTGGTCGTGGAATACCGCCTGCCCGGCACCGAGGGGCAGCCGCTGTCCACGCCGCTGGACATCGACCGCGCCGCGCAATGGGTGGCCGAATACGCCGCCCGCTACCCCGAAGCGCGCATCAACCTGATGGGCTATTCCACCGGCGCCGCCATCGCCCTGACCGCGGCCGGCCGCATTTCCAACCCCGGGCGGGTCAAGGTGGCCGCCCTGTCCTCGGCCACACCCTTTCCCGGCGCATTGCTGGCCCTGCTGCGCGCCGGACCGCAACTGGCCGCGGCCGCGCTGGACGAGGGCAGCCTGAACCGCCGCCGGGTCTGGGAGAATTACACCATCACCCTGCTGCTGGGCCCCGGCTGGCGCCAGGATCCGCCCCGCCGCGCCCGGGGCCTGGCGGTGCTGGACCAGTGGCGCAACCGGATCGAGCCGCCGAAGGGCGGCCAGACCCGCGCCCAGGCCCGCGATCTGCTGGGCTGGACCCTGCCCGCCCGCGCGGGTGGGCCGGGCCCACAGATCACCTTCCTGCATGGCGGGCGCGACCCGGTCTTTCCCCTGCCGCAGATTCGCGCCCTGGCCGGCAAGATGGGCGGGCAGATCTGCCTCTGGCCCGAGTCCGGGCATCTGCTTTACCTGACCGCCCCCGGCCTGACCCCGCGGGTGCGCGACTGGTTTTTCCACGATCGCCCGATCTGCGGACCCTGAGCCGGGGAACCGACCGCAGGCAGACGCGTTTGCCCGGCAAGTCCATCCGTCAAAGGAGAGCGCATATGAAGGGCATTCTGGCCTGGGTCATCGGCATTCCGATCCCGATCATCATCATTCTGTATCTGCTCGACGTCTTCTGACCCGAGCCGGCGGGGGCCCCCGGGCCCCTGCCCCGGCGGGCTTTTGCGCCAATCGGCGCGGTCGCTGCAAATCCTGTCCCCGCGCCTTCGGCTTTCCATGCGCCGGCCCCAATTTCGCCATCGGCCTCACGGCATGATGGAAGGGTAATGAGGGAAATCATGGCACCCATTCTTGTTGTCATTGCAGGCGTTGCAGGCTTTGTTCTGGCCCTGGCCACCTTGATTGCCGGGCTTGGCCCGCTTGCGGCGCTGGCCGTCTGGTCGGGCAGTGGGCTGGTATTGGCGATGCTGCTGATTCTCGCCAGCCTGGCCGGCACACAACCCGAAGCTGTGTCAGACCGTCGCACCCGGGTTTCGCGCGCCAAATCCGTCTGAAATTCACCGATTTATTCGGTGCAACAACGCACCGGAACACGCCCGACCCGCAGCGCAAGTGCAAAACCGCCGGCTTCCATCCAGATTGATGTTATTTGCGCAAAGAATTCCGTCGATTCGAATATCATTCATTTGGGCTTTGCTACGAATTGCGGCATATTTGTGGAACGGGTGTAAAACGGTCGTGATTGAATGGTACTTCTGGTTTTTACGATCGGCAGTGTGATCGGGCTGGTGGTCGCAGCAGCAAGTTACTGGGCCTTCAAAGTTCCGGTGCTGGTGGCGATTGCAGTTTGGCCTGTGGCGGGCGTGATGGCCACAGCCGTGATCTACGGCCTTCTGGCCTTGGCCAGACACCGGCGGCGCAGCACCCGGCGCCGCCGGACCGAGGCTTGAAATAACCCTTGTTTTACGGCATATCAGGCCCGCGACGTTATCTTTTTCGACCTGTCTCCGATCCTCGGCACAGCCTCGACCTCAGCTGACTGCGCCGGGCCGCCGCACTCCCGCGGGCGGCAGCAACAGGAGAACTCACGATGGCCAAGGGCACCGTGAAATGGTTTAATGAAACCAAGGGCTATGGCTTCATCGCCCCGGAAGGCGGCCGCAAGGACGTGTTCGTGCATATCACCGCGCTGGAGCGCGCCGGCCTGCGTGGCCTGAAGGACGGCCAGGCCGTGACCTTCGATATCGAAACCGGCCGCGACGGCCGCGAATCGGCGACGAACCTCGCCCTCGCCTGATCTCCAGGATTGCCCTTTCCGGCGGTCCCCCGCGGGTCCGCCGGAGCTGCGGAAGACCCCGCACGGACAAGCCATCCGAACCCTTCGTCCGGCGCCGCTTAGGCCGCGCGCCAGACCAGCCGGTCGCGCAGCGCATGCTCGAACCCGACCCGCAGCCCCACGGCCGAAACCGGCGCGCGCAGCATCACCGGCAAGGCGCGCTCTTCGGGGAAGTCATGCCGCGGCACATCGCGGCTGATCAGCAGCACCGGAATCTGCAGCCCCGCTGCCACCAGCGCCCGACGCGCCCGTTCCCCGGCCTCAAGCCCGCCGAAACGGTCGCAATCCATCACGAACAGCCCATAGCCCGACGGATCGTCGATCATCGCCGACAGCGCGGCGTATAGCTCGACCTCCACCTCGACCGGCCCCCCCAGCGTGGCCACCCGGTCGACCAGCGGGTCGGCCTCGGTCTCGGCCAGGACCAGCACCCGGATCCGCCATCCGACAGGCAGAGCGGAAACCCGATCGAAATCGCGCGTGAAATGCATGGCCCGTCTCCCTGGCAGCTGTTCGCCTGCCATCGGTATGCCGGGCAATTTGGTTAACATTGCGGGATATTCGAGAAAACATCGCGCCAATGCGCCACATTTCCGCCGCCTTGTCCCGCGCCCGGCGCCGCCCCAGCCCTGCCCGGTTGCCCGAACGCGCGAAACCCCGCACAGTGCCCCCGACGCGTCGCCCCAGACCCGTTCGCGCCGGAGATCAGCATGGCAGATCCAGATTACCAAAGCCTTATCGACGCCCCGACCTGGGCCTTCATCCGCGCCACGGATGCCGCCTATCCGCCCGACACCGCCAGCCTGACCATCGCCGATCAGCGCCGGATCTATGATGCGATGTGCCGGCTGTTCTTTCAGGGCTACCCGCCCGGCGTGACGGCCGAGGATCTGACCATCGGCGGCGTGCCCTGCCGGCGCTATCCGGGCGCCGGGCCGGCCACGGTGATCTATTGCCATGGCGGCGGCTATGTCGTGGGCGGCTTGCACAGCCATGACGATGTCTGCGCCGAGATCCGCGCCGCGACCGGGCTGACGGTGATCGCCGTCGATTACCGGCTGGCGCCCGAACACCGCCACCCCGCCGCGTTTGACGATGTCTGCGCCGTGATCGCGGCGGTGCCGGGCCAATTGGTGCTGGCAGGCGACAGCGCCGGCGGCAATCTCTGCGCCGCGGCGGCGCATCGCCTTCGCGATCCGCGCATCCTGGGCCAGGTGCTGATCTATCCGGGCCTTGGCGGCGACCG
The DNA here is from genome assembly GCF_020179405.1 of Xinfangfangia pollutisoli. Classification (GTDB taxonomy): domain Bacteria; phylum Pseudomonadota; class Alphaproteobacteria; order Rhodobacterales; family Rhodobacteraceae; genus Pseudogemmobacter; species Pseudogemmobacter pollutisoli. The sequence goes on from NZ_JAICBZ010000046.1 coordinate 16,343, forward strand.
GACGCAGGGCAGCTACGAAACCCATGCACAGGCGCCGATGCTGACCCGCGCCGATCTGGATTTCTATGCCGGCATCCGCCATGGCGGCGAAGCGCCTGCGCCGGGGGATCCGACGGTCTCGCCGCTGCAGGACCGCGATTTCACCCGCCTGCCAATGACCCTGGCCATTGGCGCCGAATGCGACCCGCTGCATGACGACGCCCCTGCCTATGCCGCGGCGATCACCGCCGCCGGCGGCCGGGCCCGCGCCGTCACCGCGACCGGGCTTGTCCATGGCTATCTGCGCGCCCGCAAGACCGTGCCGCGCGCCGCCGACAGTTTCGCCCTGATCACCGCCACCATTACGGCCTTTGCCACCGGCCACTGGCCCTTCGAGGGAAGCCCATGACATTGCATCACAATCTGACCCATCAGGCCGCCCGCCAGGACCTGGCCGCCGCCTTCCGCTGGACCGCGCGGCTGAACATGCATGAGGCGGTGGCGAACCATTTCTCGCTGGCGGTGAACCCCGAAGGCAGCCGCTTCCTGATCAACCCGAACGGCCGGCATTTCAGCCGGATCACCGCCTCGTCGCTGCTGGAGCTGGACGCGGACGATCCCGAAACCATGCAGCGCGCCGATGCGCCCGACCCCACCGCCTGGGGCCTGCATGGCAGCATTCACCGCGCCTGCCCGCATGCGCGCTGCGTCATGCATGTGCATTCGGTGCATGCAACCGTGCTGGCCAGCCTGGCCGACTCGCGCCTGCCGGCGATTGACCAGAACACGGCCATGTTCCACAACCGGCATGTCGTCGACGACCATTACGGCGGCATGGCCTTTGGTGACGAGGGCGCGCGCTGCGCGCAGATGCTGCAGGATCCGAAGGTCACGACCATGGTCATGGGCAATCACGGGGTGCTGGTGATCGGCCGCACGGTGGCCGAGACCTTCAACCGCCTGTATTACTTCGAACGCGCGGCCGAGACCTATATCCGCGCGCTGCAGACCGGGCAGAAGCTGCGCCATCTTTCGGAAGAGGTTGCCGAAAAGACCGCGCGGGAATGGGAAGACTATCCCGGCGCCGCCGATTTTCACCTGCGCGAGATCCGCGCGATCCTGGACAAGGACGCGCCCGATTACGCCCAATAGGGGGCGAAGTGCCCGAATTTTCGACGAAAATTCGGGTCCCCGCTCAGGCCGTCATGAAGGGCGCGGCCTTCATGCTTGCCGGCACCGGCACGCCCATGCGGGTCAGGATCGAGGGGGCAAGGGCCAGCTGGTCCAGCACCACATCGCGCGCGGGCATGTCGGCGCCGCCGAAATAATAGAAGGCGAAATCGCGCTGGATCTCGGCCGCGCCGCCGTGATGGCCGCGCGCATCCTGACCGTGATCGGCGGTCACGATCACCTCATAGCCCGCCTTGCGCCAGCGATGGACAAAGGGCGCCAGCGTGGCATCCATCTTGAAACAGGCATCATCCATCTCTTCGCAATCGTGGTAGAAACGGTGGCCCATACTGTCCAGCGTGCAGGTATGGAGGATGCCGTAGTCGATTGATTTGACTTCGCAAAGCCGCGTCAGCGTGCCGAACAGATCGTAATCCGCCGGCGTCATCTGGTTCACATGCCCGTAGCCATGCATCGTGTGGAAGCGGCCATGGGTGATCGGGCCTTCGGGTTCGTCATATTCGATGTCGCGCACCACATCGAAGGGCGCGCGGTTGAAGAATTCCGACCAATAGGAATGGGTTACCGCCCCGGTCTTCTTTCCGGCCCGGGTCAGTTCCGAGAAGATGTCGGGAAACTCCAGCCGCCGCGTATCGGCATTGTCCCAGATCCCATGCACCTGCGGCGGCAGGCCGGTATGGATCGAGGCATAGCAGCTGGCCGAGGTCGAGGGCAGGACCGAGCGCATCTTCCAGACCCGCGCCTCGCCCGAGGCGACCCAGCCTTCCAGATTGCCGAACAGCCGCCGCCAATTGGCGTAGGGCACGCCGTCCAGGATGATGAGCAAGAGTTTTGTCATGTCTTCCGCAGGTCTTTCTTCTGTCTTCCTTGTGTCTCTATCGCGTCTCTACGCGGCCCCTTCGGGCCGCGCCGGAATTTTCGAAAATTCCGCTGCGATTTCTTCGAAGAAATCGCGCCGCGGGGTCAGTTGCCGGCGCTTTCCATCCGGCGATGCGCGATGGTCTTTTCCAGCCAGCCGATTTCCATCTCGGGCACCGAGGACAGAAGGAGATCGGTGTAATCGTCGAAGGGCGGCGCCAGCACGTCGGATTTCTGGCCGTAACGAACGACCGCGCCCTTGTACATGACCGCGATCTTGTCGGCGATGGCGCGCACCGTCGCCAGATCATGGGTGATGAACAGATAGGCCACCTGCGCCTCGGACTGCAGCGCCATCAGAAGCTTCAGGATGCCATCGGCCACCAGCGGATCCAGCGCGCTTGTCACCTCGTCGCAGATGATCAGCTTCGGATTGGCCGCCAGCGCGCGGGCAATGCAGACCCGCTGCTTCTGCCCGCCCGACAATTCGGCCGGGTAGCGGTCGGCAAAACCCTTGCCCATCTCGATCTGGTCCAGAAGATCCTGCACCCGCTTGTCGCGCGCAGCCCCCCGCAGGCCGAAATAGAATTCCAGCGGCCGGCCGATGATCGTGCCCACGGTCTGGCGCGGGTTCATCGCGGTGTCGGCCATCTGGTAGATCATCTGGATCTCGCGCAGGTCGTCCTTCGTCCGCCCCTTCAGCTCGCGCGACAATTGCCGGCCGGCAAAGCCGATGCGGCCCTGCGTGGGCGGCAGAAGCCCGGTGATGGCGCGGGCCAGCGTCGACTTGCCCGAGCCCGACTCGCCCACCACCGCCAGCGTCTGGCCCGGGGCCAGATCGACGGTGATGTTCTTCAGCACGTCGAAATTCGTGCCGCGATAGCGCGCGGTCACGCCTTCGACCCGCAGGATCGGCGGCGCGGGGGGCTTCTCCTCATGCTCCAGCGAGCGGACCGAGACCAGCGCCCGGGTGTAATCCTGCCGCGGGGCATGGATCACCTGCGCCGTGTCGCCATGCTCGACCAGGCGGCCATGGCGCAGCACCATGATTTCGTCGGCGACCTGGGCCACCACGGCCAGATCGTGGGTGATGTACAAGGCCGCGACATGGGTGTCGCGGATCGCTTCCTTGATCGCGGCCAGAACGTCGATCTGGGTCGTCACGTCCAGCGCGGTGGTCGGCTCGTCGAAGATCACCAGATCGGGCTTGGGGCACAGCGCCATCGCCGTCATCGCGCGCTGCAATTGCCCGCCCGAGACCTGATGCGGATAGCGGTTGCCGAAGGCTTCGGGATTGGGCAGGCCCAGCTTGCGAAACAGCATCACCGCCCGCGCCTCGGCTTCGGGCTTGGTCATGATGCCATGCGCCAGCGAGGTTTCGATCACCTGTTCCATCAGCCGCTTGGCGGGGTTGAAGGCCGCCGCCGCCGATTGGGCGACATAGGTCACTTCCTTGCCGCGCAGCGTGCGCAGATCGCGCGCGCTGGCCTGGCGGATGTCGCGGCCGTTCAGGGTGATCGTGCCCTGGGTCAGCCGCACCCCGCCGCGGCCATAGGCCATGGCGGAAAGCCCGATGGTGGATTTGCCGGCCCCCGATTCGCCGATCAGCCCCAGCACCTTGCCGCGCCGAAGTTTCAGATCGACGCCATGCACCAGCGTCACCTCTTTCGGCGGCTCGCCCGGCGGGTAGGAGGTGGCTTCGATCACCAGCCCCTTGATGTCGAGAAGCGTGTCGTCAGCCACCGCGGCCTCCTTTCAGGCTGGAGGTGCGGGTCAGCACCCAGTCGGCCACCAGGTTGACGGAAATCGCCAGCGCGGCGATGGCAAAGGCCGGCACCAGCGCCGCCGATTTGCCATAGACAAGCCCGTCCTTGTTTTCCTTCACCATCCCGCCCCAGTCGGCCAGAGGCGGCTGGATGCCCAGGCCCAGGAAGGACAGGGTCGAGATGAACAGGACCGCGAAGATGAAGCGCAGCCCGAACTCGGCCACCAAAGGCGACAGGGCGTTGGGCAGGATCTCGCGGAAGATGACCCAGGCCCCGCCCTCGCCGCGCAGCTTGGCGGCCTCGACATAGTCCATCACCGCGATGTCCACCGCGACGGCGCGCGACAGGCGGAAGACGCGGGTGCTGTCCAAGACGCCGATCACCAGGATCAGGACGGTCAGGTTCAAGGGCAGCACCGACAGCATCACCAGCGCCACGATCAGCGAGGGGATGGCCATCATCAGATCGACGATGCGCGACAGGGTCTGGTCGATCCAGCCGCCATTGACCGCCGCGAAGAAGCCGAAGAAGGCGCCCAGCGAGAAGGCCAGCGCCGAAGAGGCAAGCGCCACGAAGATGGTGATCTGGCCGCCATAGATCAGGCGCGACAGGATATCGCGGCCGATCGTATCGGTGCCAAGCCAGTATTTCGCGCTGGGAGATTCCCAGACGCCGCCGACCGCCATGTCGATCGGATAGGGGGCGATCCATTGCGCGAAGACGGCGCAGAACAGGAAGATGCCGGTCAGGCTCAGGCCGATGAAGGCGGCCAGGGGAAGACGGGTCTGGGTGAAGGGAAGTCTCATTTCGGATGCCTCAGCCGCGGGTTGGCGAGGATGCCGATGATATCCGCCAGCATGTTCAGGACGATATAGACCGCCGCGAAGATCAGCCCCACCGCCTGCACCACCGGCAGGTCGCGCTTGGTGACGTGATCGACCAGATATTGGCCAAGGGCGTTGTAGCCGAAGACCACCTCGACCACGACGACGCCCACGACCAGATAGGCCATGTTCAGCATCACGACCGAGACGACGGGGGCAATGGCATTGGGGAAGGCGTGGCGCCAGATCACCGTCATCGGCGACAGACCCTTCAGCTCGGCCGTTTCGATATAGGCCGATTGCATCACGTTCAGGATCGCGGCGCGGGTCATGCGCATCATATGCGCCAGCACCACCAGGACCAGCACGATGACCGGCAGGATGACGGCGTTCAGCCTTTCCCAGAACCCCATGCCCGGAAAGACCATGGCCACGGGCAGAAGCCGGCCCGAGCCGCCGGTGACCCAGCCGATGGCCTGGGTCAGCACATTGTCCTGGGTGAGCAGGAAGATCACGAAATAGGCGGCCACGAATTCGGGCAGGCTGATCGTGGTCAGCGTGACGCCGGAAATCAGCTTGTCCTGCCATTTGCCGGCATGGCGCGCGGCGATCAGGCCAAGGATGATCGCCAGCGGCACCGAGATCGCGGCGGCGCAGCCCGCCAGGAACAGCGTATTGCCCAGGCGCTGGCCGATCGACTGGGCGATATCGGCGTCATTGGTCAGCGCCAGGCCGAGATCGCCGGTCAGCACCCCGCCCAGCCATTGGAAATACCGCGTCAGCGGCGGCTGATCGAGCCCCATCTTCTCGCGCATGTTGGCCAGCGCCTGGGGCGTGGCCGACTGGCCCATGATGGCCTGGGCGGTATCCCCCGGAAGCGCCTCGACGCCCAGGAAGATCACCGCGGAACAGGCAAGAAGCAGGATCAGGCCCAGCGCAAGGCGCTGGACCACCAGTTTCAGGACGGGATGCACCGGGCGGTCCTCAGGCCAGCCAGCACTTGACCTGGCTGCGGCCGTTCATCAGCTCGCCATTCGGATCGTCGACCCAGCCGCCGATCGTATCGGACACGCCCGAGACGAAATCGTTGAACATCGGCAGGATCAGACCGCCCTCGTCGCGCAGGATATGCGCCATCTCGCTGTAGGACGCCTTGCGCTTTGCCGCATCCAACTCGCCCCGCGCCGCCAGCAGCAGCTCGTCGAACTTGGCATTCTTGAACTTGGTGTCGTTCCAGTCGGCGGTCGACAGATAGGCGGTCGTATACATCTGGTCCTGCACCGGGCGGCCGCCCCAGTAGCTGGCGCAGAACGGCTCGACATTCCAGACATTCGACCAGTAGCCGTCATCGGGTTCCAGCTTCACCTGCAGCGGAATGCCCGCGGCATTGGCCGAGGCGGCAAACAGGTTGGCCGCATCCACCGCCCCCGGGAAGGCGCCCGGCGCGGTGCGCAGGATGATCGGGCTGCCGTCATGGCCGGATTTGTCGTAATATTCCTTGGCCTTGGCGGCATCGTAATCGCGCTGCTCGATCGTGTCGTCGAACAGCGGATAGGCGGCGTTGATCGGGAAGTCATTCCCGCGCGAGCCCAAGCCCCCCAGGATCTTGTCGACCAGTTCCTGCCGGTTGACCGCATATTTCAGCGCCATGCGCATGTCGTTGTTGTCGAAGGGCGCCTTGTCGCAATGCATGATGAAGACGTAATGACCGCGGCCGGCGACGGCCTTGATCTGCACGCCCGGCACGCCTTTCAGCAGTTCCACGATCTTGGGGTCGACCCGGTTGATCATGTGGACCTGGCCCGATTGCAGGGCGGCGGTGCGGGCGGTGTTGTCGTTGATCACCAGGATCTCGACCTCGTCGGCATGACCGATCGAGCTGTCGAAGTAATTCGCATGCTTCTGGAAGGTATGGCGCACGCCCGGCTCGTTCACCACGACCTTGTAGGGCCCGGCCCCGATGCCCGCCGCGGGCGCGTCGACGCCGCCGCCGGGCTGGATGATCAGGTGGTAATCGGCCATCAGATAGGGCAGGTCGGCGCTGGCCGAAGACAGTTTCAGCGTGACCATGTCGCCTTCGGCCTTCATCTCGGAAATGCCCTGGACGATGCCCAGCGCGCCCGATTGCGACTTTTCATCCGTGTGCCGCTTCAGCGTCGCCACCACATCCTCGGCGGTGACGGTGCTTCCGTCATGATATTCCACGCCCTTGCGGATCTTGAACTTCCACTCGGTCGCATCGGGGCTGGAGCTGATTTCTTCGGCAATGCGGAGGTCGATCTGCCCGTCGGGGGTCACATCCACCAGCATCTCGCCCCAGGTCATGTTGACCTGGAACGGCACTTCCGAGGCGGCCAGCGCCGGATCCAGCGAATTGGTCGATTCGCCGCCCTGCATGCCGACGCGGATCGTGCCGCCCTTCTTGGCCTCCTGCGCCAGGGCAACCTTGCCGAACAGCGCGCCGGCAAGGCCCGCCGAAACGCCCAAAGCCGTTGACCGGCCCAGGAATTCGCGGCGGTTCATCGCGCCCTTGCGGACGCGGGAAATAAGCCAGTCCAACTGGGTGTGCTTGTCGTTCATATCCGTCTCCCTGTGGTCCTTCCCCCGGGCGATGCCGTGGGATTCTTTTGTTGATTATGGAATCAATAAACCGCGAACTTGCCCGGGCGGCAACGGTTTTTCCCGGCCCGGCTACACAAAGCTGCGCGCGACCTCCTCGTCCCAGTGGCGCTCGAAAACCAGCGTCTCGCCGTCCCAGGCGCGCAGCCGCGCGGCCAGGCGCAGATGGGTTTCGCTGCCGGTCATTTCCGCCTCGGCCAGCGTGCGCACCGACCAGCCGCCGCGCGACAGGCGCTGCTCCCAGCGCTGCAGCGCGCGGGCACTAAGGGGGTCATCGGGGTCGATTTCCCAGCGCTCGGAAAGCGTTTCGCCCGTGATCAGCCCATGGGTCATGTTCTCATGATCGCCCAGATCGTCCTCGATGACCAGAGCCCGCCGCCCGGTCAGCAGATCGCGCTCGATCCGCCGCTGCGTCTGGCCCGCGCGCAAGACGCGATGCGCCCAGGGCCTTGCATGCTCGGCCGGCGGCGGCTGCCATTCGGCGACATCGGCGCCCTGATGCACCGGCAGGGTCAGACGCCCGCCGGTCAGCACCAGCCTGCCGGCCCGGGGCGAGGGCCAGACGAACGGCCAATAGGAATTCGACAGCGCCAGCCGCAGATGATGGCCCGCGGCGATGCGATAGCCGGCCAGGTCCAGCGGAAAGGCCAGGTCCACCCCCTGCCCCGGCACCATCGGCGCCGGCCGGTCCATCCCGTCGCGATGGCACAGGTTCAGCATGCCATGGCAGATCCTTGTGCTGGCGCCATCGGGCCCGACATCGCACAGCCGCGCCACGACAAAGCCCAGGGGCTGGTCGGAAGACAGGGTCAGCCGCAGCTCGGCCTGGCCCAGAAGCTGCAGATCCTCGGCCAGCGGCGCCATGTCGAAACAGACCGACAGCGCATCGTCCTCGGCCTGATCCCCCGGCATCTCGGCCGCCAGCCCCATCGGAAAGAACTCGCCCGCCTGCAGCCCCAGATGCTGCGGCGTGGCGATTTCAACCGAAAACGCCGCCCCGCTTTCATCTGTCTGCAAATATCCTCGGGGGGTCCGGGGGGCAGACAGCCCCCCGGGGGAAGCCAGATGCAACGCCATCGGGCGAACGCGATCCGAGGGCCAGACGCGCTCGGCCACCCAATGCCCCTCCCGCGCCGCGGCCGAGGCATCGGGCGGCTCGGACCGCAGGATATAGGCCCGCAGCGCCGGATCCGCCTCGGCGCCATTCTCGATGCCTTTCAGCCAGCGGTCCCACCAGCGGATTGCCATCTGCAGAAAGCCGATCTGCGGCCCGGGCAGCGCGCTATGCGCGTAATTGTGACCCCAGGGCCCGATCACCCCCTGAACCGGCCCCGGCGCATGGGTCAGCAGCGCGCCGACCGTGTTCATGTAATTGTCGGCCCAGCCGCCCCAGATCATCACCGGCACGGTCATCCGCGCCCAATCCTCGCAGACCGAGCCATGCGCCCAATAGGCATCGCGCGCCTGATGCTGCGCCCAGCGCGGCGCCAGCCAGGGATCGGCCTCAAGCCGGCGGATCCAGTCGCCGCGCCAATCCTCGACCAGCAAAGGATCGGCCGGGCGCGACGAGAAGGACAGCATCACCGCCCCCCAGCCGAAATTCTCGCCCAGAAGGCAGCCGCCCTTGAAATGGATGTCATCGGCAAAGCGGTCGGTCGTGGCGCAGACCGAGATCACCGCCTTCAGCGCCGGCGGCTGGTTGAAGGCGGCCTGCAGGCAGTTGAAGCCGCCCCAGGACTTGCCCATCATCCCGACCGCGCCCGTACACCAGGGCTGGGCGGCCAGCCAGGCGATCACCGCGACGGCATCGTCCATCTCGGCCTGGGTATATTCGTCCTCCATCAGCCCCTGGCTGTCGCCATTGCCGCGCATGTCCACCCGCACGCAGGCATAGCCATGGCCGGCCACATAGGGATGCATCATCTCATCCCGCGGCAGGGTGCCGTCGCGCTTGCGATAAGGGATGTATTCCAGAACCGCCGGAACCGGCTGCGCCAGGGCATCGGCCGGCATCCAGACCCGCGCCGACAGACGGGTGCCATCGGGCATCGGAATGCCCATGTCCTCGGTCTCGGCAATGGCATGGGGAAAGTCCGTGCGGATGGACATGGCAGCTCCTTCAGGCTGATCAGACCAGCGCGCCGCCCCGGAAATTGCCGGATCGCGGCATATGGCCCGCCGTTTCCGACATTGCCCGCCGCAGCGCGGAAAGGCTAGGGTCGCGCAGAAGGAGATGCCGCGCATGACCGAGCTTGCCTGCCGCTGCGGCCAGTGCCGCCTTGCCCTGACCGGCCCGCCGATGATCGCGGTGGCCTGTTGCTGCGACAGCTGCCGCAAGGCCGCCGCGCGGCTGGAGGCGCTGACGGGCGGGCGGCCGATGCTGGGCCCGCAGGGCGAGACCGGCTTCGTCCTTTATCGCAAGGATCGCGTCCGGCTGCCCGCGCCGGCACAGATGCGCGCCCATCGCCTGCGCCCCGATGCGCCGACGCGCCGGGTGGTCGCGGCCTGCTGCAACACGCCGCTGTTCCTTGAATTCCAGAAGGGCCACTGGCTGAGCCTGTATGCCAGCCTCTGGCCCGCGGGCACCGCCCCCGCCCCGCAGCTGCGCACGATGACCGCCGACCTGCCCGACCGCGCGGCCCTGCCGGATGACATTCCCAATGCGAAAACCCAGTCGCCGGGCTTTTTCTGGGTGCTGCTGAAGGCCTGGATCGCCATGGGCCTGCGCGCGCCGCAGCTGGACATCCCCGAAGCGGAAGCCGGCTAAGCGCCTAGATCCTCTCGGCCCGCCCGCCGGGCCGATGTCGCAGGGCAGATCCGAGGCGGCGCATCCCCCCTATCGCCGCAGGGCGCGCGCCCCTAACCTTGGGCCAGATCCCGCGCCGGAGGCCCCCGCATGACCGCCCGCCCCAATATCCTGATCCTGATGGTCGACCAGCTGAACGGAACCCTGTTCCCCGACGGGCCGGCGGATTTCCTGCATGCCCCGAACCTGAAGGCGCTGGCCGCGCGCTCGACCCGGTTTTCCCAGGCCTATACCGGCTCACCGCTTTGCGCGCCGGGACGCGCGAGCTTCATGTCCGGCCAATTGCCGCGGCGCACGCGGGTCTATGACAATGCCGCCGAATTCGCGAGCGATATTCCGACCTATGCCCATCACCTGCGCCGCGCCGGCTATCAGACCGCGCTGTCGGGCAAGATGCATTTCGTGGGCCCCGACCAGCTGCACGGGTTCGAGGAACGGCTGACCACCGACATCTACCCCGCCGATTTCGGCTGGACCCCGGATTACCGCAAGCCGGGTGAAAGGATCGACTGGTGGTATCACAATCTGGGCTCGGTCACCGGCGCGGGCGTGGCCGAGATCACCAACCAGCTGGAATATGACGACGATGTCGCCTTCCAGGCCACGCAGAAACTGTACGACCTGTCGCGCGGCCAGGACGGCCGGCCCTGGTGCCTGACGGTCAGCTTCACCCATCCGCATGACCCCTATGTCGCGCGGCGCAGATACTGGGATCTGTACGAGGGCGCGCCCGAATGCGAACCGCCCGAAGCGCTGGCCTATGACGATATGGACCCGCATTCGCAGCGCCTGATGGATGCCTGCGACTGGCGGTCGCTGGAGGTGACGCAAGACCATATCCGCCGCGCGCGCCAGGGCTATTTCGCCAATATCTCTTATATCGACGACAAGATCGGCGAGATCCTTTCGGTGCTGGACGCGACCCGGCAGGAGGCGGTGGTGGTCTTCGTCTCGGACCATGGCGACATGCTCGGGGACCGGGGCTTGTGGTTCAAGATGAACTTCTTCGAGGGCTCGGCCCGGGTGCCCTTGATGGTGGCCGCACCCGGCATGGCGCCGGGGCGGGTGGACAGGCCGGTCTCGTCGATCGACGTGCTGCCCACGCTTTGCGATCTGGCCGGGGTGGACCTGTCCGAGGTCATGCCCTGGACCGACGGCACCAGCCTGGTGCCGGTGGCGGGCGGGGCCACGCGCGGGCCGGTGGCGATGGAATATGCCGCCGAAGGCTCGATCACGCCCCTGGTCGCGCTGCGCGACGGCGCCTGGAAATACATCGCCTGCCCCGCCGATCCCGAACAGCTGTACGATCTGGCCGCCGACCCGGCCGAGCGGGTGAACCTGGCCGCCGATCCGCGCGCGGCCGAGGTGCTGGCGCATTTCCGCAAGGAAGCCGCCGCGCGCTGGGATCTGGCCGCCTATGACGCCGAAGTGCGCCAAAGCCAGGCCCGGCGCTGGGTGGTCTATGAGGCGCTGCGCAACGGCAGCTATTACCCCTGGGATTACCAGCCCCTGCGCGCGGCCTCCGAACGCTATATGCGCAACCACATGGATCTGAATGTTCTGGAAGAGCAGAAGCGCTTTCCTAGGGGCGAGTAGCACGGGACGACGAAATGGGTGAAATCTTAGACGCCTTCGAGCCGGGGACGCGGGGCAATTCCTCGTAATACCAGTATTTGTCGCGGTTCTCGGGGAAGGCCACGTGAAAACCTCGCTCTTTGTATTCGGGCGCATAGACGAAACAGAAGCCTATCCGTCCGCGCAGCCTTCCAGACGGTTCCGCGAATTCCAGGAATCCGTAAAAATAGACCCAGTTTTCGGGTCCCGGCGCCGGTAGCGCTTCGGAAAATGTTGCGATTGTCGGGGACGCGCCTTGCGGACCGACAGGCATATGGAACGGATCGTTCAGCCGCCCGGAGACCCCCAGCTTGTTCAGCGCTTCATCCTCCGCCTCGGGGTCGATGACATCCGGGCATCCATCTTTGCATGTATAATCCCAGCAACGAAAGTATCTGAAAGTTACAGCAGTGCTGCGGCCACCATTCACGATCCTGCAGGTGACCGGCTCGGGGTGAAACGCGTCACCATCCATCTTGCCCCATCTGCCGTCCTTAAATCTAACACGTGACCCGTCGATGATCTCGACGGAAAGAAAAGGTGTAGCCTCGAGGCGCAACATATCGGTCGCAGCGCGCGTGGCCCTTCGCGACTCGCGAAGGGTCCAAACGAGGAGCAAGACGCCAAACGCACCAACCAGCGTCGACCACAACGTATAGCACGCCATGAGTTGTGTTGCGTCATTCATCGCCTGCGAGGCCTGGTTCATCCCCTCTTGCGCTGCAAGATCGCGGATCTCGCGTTCCACCGCCTCGGCTTCGCGACGGGCGCGGGCATCGGCGGTTGCCTGGTCTTCAATGATCTGGACTGGAAGAGGAAGCGGCAGGGTCTCCAGCGGCGCATCGTCTTGTGGCACGGGGTCTCGCGGCACGGAGTCGAGATCCTGCGCCCTCAGCGTCTGGACCGAAAACGCCGATCCAATGGCCAGAATAAAGAGCAGACGGTATCTAATCACTCTGGGCGCCCCCAAAACTTTCACTGTCGACCAGAATAGCACGAGACAGATGGCGGACGCATCCGCCACGTCGAGCTGAAGAAAGCGACCACCTACTGCAAATGCCACCCGAACCATCCCCGCCGGAGGCGCAGGGTGCCGCCGGGCGATCCCGCCGGGGGGGTCAGCGCGCGTCTTGCAGGATCAGTTCGGCCCCCTTCCAGCCGACCATGATCGCGGGCGCATTGGTGTTGCCGGCGATCAGGTTGGGGAAGCTGGAGGCGTCGGCCACGCGCAGGCCGTCGATGCCATGGACGCGGAGACGGGCGTCGATCACGCTGCTTTCCGGGTCGGGGCCCATGCGGCAGGTGCAGCTGGGATGATAGACCGTGCCCGACCGGTTGCGGAAATCCTCGATCAGGTCGGCATCCGACTGTACCTGCGGGCCGGGGCGCAGCTCTTCCTCGACCCAGCGCGCCATCGCGGGCTGCGCCATGATCCGGCGCAGGAATTTCACCGCGGCCAGCATCTCGGTCACGTCTTCCGCGGTGGAATAGGCATTGGCGGTGATCGCGGGATGCGCGAAGGGATCGGGCGAGGTGATCCGCACATGCCCGCGCGAGGTCGGGCGGCAGTTCGACAGGCCGACCGAGAGGCCCTGGAACGGATCGGGCGTCAGCAGCGGCCTTTCGCCCGCGCGGGGCAGCAGGGTCGAAAAGGCCTGGAAATACAGCTGCATGTTCGGCCGGTCATGGCCGTCATGGGTGCGGAAGAAGCCGCCGCCATGGTTGATCGACTTGGCCAGCGGCCCGCCGCCCAGCGCCAGATACCACAGCCCCATCAGGGCCTTGCCCCACCAGGGCCGCAGGATGGAATTGTAGGTCGAGACCTTCATCTTCCAGGTGTAGTTCAGCCCGTGATGGTCTGACAGGTGATCGCCCACATTGGGATTGTCGCGCAGGACCGGCAGGCCCATCTGCTGCAGCAGCGCCCCGGGCCCGATCCCCGACAGTTGCAGAAGCTGCGGCGAGTTGATCGCGCCGCCGGCCAGGATCACCTCGGCCCGGGCGCGCAGGCGCCGCGTCTCGCCGCCCTGGCGGTATTCCACGCCCGTGGCGCGGCCATTCTCGACGATCACCCGCAGCGCCTGGGCATGGGTCAGGACCCGCAGGTTGCGCCGCCGCATCGCCGGATGCAGGAAGGCGCGCGCCGCCGAATTGCGCCGCCTTCCCTTGATCGTCATCTGATAGGTGCCGGCGCCTTCCTGCGCGGCGCCGTTGAAATCGGGATTGTAGGGCAGGCCGGCCTCGGCGCAGGCGGCGATGTAATCCTCGACCAGCCAGTGCAGGCCGCGGCGGTTCTGCGAGATGTAAAGCGGCCCGCCCTGGCCGCGATAGGCATCCGCCCCCGCCTCGTTATGCTCGAGCGCCTTATAGGCGGCCAGAACCTGATCCCAGCCCCAGCCCGGATTGCCGGCGGCTTCCCAATCGTCGAAATCCTGCTTCTGGCCGCGGATCCACACCATGGCATTGATCGAGGAAGACCCGCCCAGAACCCGGCCGCGCGGAATATGGTCGCGCTGGCCGTTCAGCCCCGGATCGGGCTCGGCCGCGTAAAGCCAGTTGACCGCGGGGTTGTAGAACAGCTTGCCATAGCCCAGCGGCATCTGGACGAAAAACCGCCGGTCGCTGCCGCCCGCTTCCAGAAGCGTGACCTGATGGCGGCCGTTTTCGCTCAGCCGGTTGGCCAGCACGCAGCCGGCGCTGCCGGCCCCCACGATGATGTAATCCGTCTCGTCCATCGGCCACCTCTCGGCGGCACCCTAATCGGCGCGACGGCCGGGAATTGGCGGTTTGCGACAGGGAATGTCGGGGATGGTGGGAGTCAGCCCCTGGCGTCGCCGCCCAACTGTTCAACCGGCCCGCCCGCCGCGACCCAGCCGGTGAAGCCTTCGGTCACATGGGCGGCGGGAAAGCCCATATCCTGCAGCAGCGCGACGGCCAGCGCCGAGCGCCATCCGCTGGCGCAATGGAAGATGAAGCGCTTCTCTTCGCCGAAGACCGGCTTGAAATAGGGGCTGTCGGGATCGACCCAGAATTCCAGCATGCCGCGCGGGCAAGAGAAGGCGCCGGGGATGACGCCCGTCCGCTCGCGTTCGCGCGGATCGCGCAGATCGACGAACTGGACCGCGGGGTCGCCATGCAGTGCCACCGCCTCGGCCGCCGGAATCTCGGTGATCTTCGCGCGGGCGGCCGCCACCATCGCCGCCGCCGTGGTGTTCAAAGCCATGATCGCCTCCCCGCTATCGCGGCAAGGTCAGCATGGCGCGGGTTCTTTCGCAAGGCCCGCGATCAAAGAAGGTGGCCAGCAACTGGGCAAAGATCGGATCCGCCCCGGGAACCGAGGCAAACAGCGTCATCGACGACTGCAGCTTCTGCGCGTCGATCGGGCCCAGGATTTCGGCGGCGGGCTTGGCGCGATGGGCCAGCATCACCCGGCTGATCTCGGCCAGGCGCGGGCCCAGCACCGGATGGGCCAGATAGGCCGCCGCCTCGGCCCGTCCGGCAATGCCATAGCGTTGCGCCGCGGGCGACAGGCCCAGACCGCGCAGTTGCGGCCAGACGAACCACATCCAGTGGCCGGTCTTGCGGCCGGTGCGGATCTCGGCCAGCGGGCCGGGCCAGATCGCGGCCTGGGCGATGGTGAAGCGCTCCAGCCCTTCGGTCTGGGGCACGGGCTTGCGGCGGGCGCTCACTTGCCCTTCCAGACCGGATCGCGCTTTTCGGCAAAGGCACGGGCGCCTTCCAGCTGGTCCTCGCTGGAATACAGCCGGTCGACGGTCGGGAACTGGCGCTTGCCGATCCGGCTCATCGCGTCCTGGAAGCGCATGTCTTCGGCCTCGCGCACCACTTCCTTGATCGCCGCATAGACCAGCGGGGGCCCCGATTCCAGCAGCCGCGCCAGGGCCCAGGTCTTTTCCAGCAGATCCTCGGGGGCGCAAACCTCCTTGATCAGGCCCCAGCGGAAGGCCTCATCGGCATCGAACCAGCGCCCGGTCAGCAGAAGATCCATCGCCACATGATAGGGGATGCGCTTGGGCAGCTTGATACTGGCCGCATCGGCCACGGTGCCCGAGCGGATTTCCGGCAAGGCGAAGGTCGCGTTGGTGGAACACAGGATCAGATCGGCCGACAGCGCCAGTTCCAGCCCGCCGCCGCAGCAGATGCCCTGAACGGCGGCGATCACCGGCTTGTTCAGGTTCGGCAATTCCTGCAGGCCCCCGAAACCGCCCACGCCATAATCGCCATCGACCGCATCGCCTTCGGCCGCGGCCTTCAAGTCCCAGCCGGGGCAGAAGAACTTTTCCCCGGCCGCGCGCAGGATGCAGATCCGCAGACTGTCATCGTCGCGGAAATCGCGGAAGACCAGGCCCATCTGCCGGCTGGTCTTCAGGCTGATCGCATTGGCCTTGGGCGCGTCCAGCGTCACTTCCAGAATGGCGCCCTCGCGCCGGGTCTTGACCGGACCCTCGGTCCGCATCTGCATCGCCATTCGTCAGGCCCTCCGTATCAAGGCATCCACCGCGACAGCGCCTTCGGCGCGCACGAGGATCGGGTTGATTTCAATCTCTTCCAGGCCCGGATCGGCCAGCATCAGATCGCCCAGCCGCACCGCAAGATCGGCGACGGCTTCCATGTCGGCCCTGGGCCGGCCGCGATAGCCGTCGAGAAGCGGCCAAAGCCGCAGCCGGCGCAGCGCCTGCAAGACCTGCGCCGGCGTGCAGGGCAGAACCAGCGTGACCGTATCGGCCAGAACCTCGGCCGTGACCCCGCCCATGCCCAGCGTCAGGGTGACGCCATAGACCGGGTCGCGGCGCAGGCCGAGCAGGATTTCCGCCACCGCGCCGGTCACCATTTCCTCGACCAGATAGCCGGTGGCGCCCGGCATCTCGGCCTGGCCGTCCAGGCTGGCCAGCCCCAGACGCACCGCCCCGGCCTCGGTCTTGTGGGCAAACCCCAGCCCCTTCAGCGCGAAGGGCGGGGTCAGCCCCGCCATGGCCTTGGCCAGATCCGCCAGCCGCGGCGCCGTGACCGCGCGCGGCACCGCAACCCCGGCCCCG
>NZ_JAICBZ010000047.1 GCF_020179405.1 Xinfangfangia pollutisoli
TTGAAGCGCCGGATCGGCCATATGCTGGCCCGGCTGGGCGCCGGCCCCGCCCCGACGCCGGGGCTGGTGCTGGGGCTGCGCGAGGGCGGCCTGCGGTTGGCGCGCGGGGCGGGCGAGACGCTGGATCTGCCCCTGGTGCTGACGCATCGCGAACTGGCCGATGCGCTGGTGCCGGGGGGCGGCGCGGCCGGCGCGGCTTTGCGGCAGGTCGACGCGCGCCTGACGGGGCGGCGGATCCTGCTGATCGAGGATCGGGCGATCAACCGCGCCGTGGTTGAATCACTGCTGGCGCGGGCCGGGGCGCAGGTCATGCCGGTCGCGGGCGGGCAAGAGGCGCTGGGGCTCGCCGGGCAGGGCGGGCGCCCGCCGGATCTGATCCTGACCGACCTGCACATGCCGGCAATGGACGGGTTCGACGCGATTGCCGCCCTGCGCCGGGCCGGTCTGGCGGGGGTGCCTGTGGTGGCGCTGAGCGCCGATGTCTCTTCTGCCACCCGCCAGTCCTGCCGCGCGGCCGGGTTCGACGGCTTTGTCGCCAAGCCCCTGACGGCCGAGGCGCTGCTGGACGAGATCGCCCGCGTCCTGCGCCTGCCGCCGCCTGCCCATCCGCCCGGGCCGTCTGACGCCGCGCACCCGCCGGCAGGCCCGCCACCGGGCCCCGCCGCCGTTCTGGACCGCGGGCTTTTGCTGCGCCATGCCGGCGGCGACCCGGCCCTGGCCGCGGACTGGCTTGGCCGCCTGCCCGACGAGATCGCAGGCTGGCGCGACCTGCTGGGCCGCGACGGGCCCGATCCGGGGGTCTTGCACCTGATCGCAGGCTCGGCGGCGCAGGTCGGCGCCCTGGCCCTGGCGGCGGCCGGTCGGGCGCCGGATCCCGATCTGCCGCGTCTGCTTGCCCAGCTTGACGCCTTGCTGGCCGAACTGGCGCCGGACCCGCGGCCGCCGGCCAGGTCTTGGGCCGATTCTCGGCCCAGTCCCCAGCCGCCCGATCCGCTGGCGCTGCGCCTGCAGGCCTGTCGTCAGGCCCTGGCGGGGCATGAGATGCGCGGCTTCGACCTGCTTGAGGCGCTGCTGCCCGATCTGCCGCCGCAAGCGGCCGAGGGGTTGCGCCAGGCCGCCCAGCGGCTGGACTTTCGCGCCGCGCTGGCGGGCCTTGCCGCGCTTCAGCCGTAACCGTCGATCTGCGCCCGGATCGCGGCGATCAGCGCCTCGGCCCGCTCCAGCCGGTCGGCGCGGCGCTCCAGCAGGGTTTCCAGCGCGGCGGTGGTGCGGCGCAGTTCCAGCTGCACGTCGATCCGCGCCCGCAGCACCGCCGGCACGAAGGGGCGCGAGATGAAATCGCAGGCCCCGGCGGCAAAGCCCTGGGTTTCATCCTGCGGCGCATCCAGGCTGGTCAGGAAGATCACCGGCATCGCCGCGTTGCGGGGATCGGCCTTGATCCGGCGGCACAGGGCATAGCCGTCCATCCCGCTCATGCAGACATCCAGCATGGCCAGATCGGCCTGACCGCCGGCCGCCAGCCAATCCAGCGCATCCGAGGCCGACAGATGGGCGATGATCTCATAGCTGTCGCGCAGCGCGTCATGCAGGCGGCGGATGTTTTCCGGCACATCGTCGACGATCAGCAGCCGCGGGCGGCGGTCGTCTTCGACCGGGTCGGCATCGGGATCGGCCGCCTCAGGGTCCGGCCCGGCGCCGCCCGGGCCCAGTTGCGAGGCGCGGGCGATGGTTTCCAGGCTGGCGGTGACGGTTTCGAAATACTGCCGGCCCCAGCTGCGCAGGGTGGTGCCATTCGCGTTGCGTTCGAACAGCGACAGGCCCAGATGGGTTTCCAGCGCGCGGATCTGCCGGCTGACGGCTTCGCGTGTGACGTTCAACTCGCGCGCGGCATCCGAGAAGCTGCCCAGCCGCGCCGCGGCCTCGAAACTGACCAGACTGGTCAGCGGCGGCAGGTTGCGCTTGAGCGATGTCATCCGCGCCGGCCCCCGATCGGGCCGGGCCGTCCGGGCGATCCGGCCGTGGCGGCGGGCGGGACGGGGCAGGGGGCAGGGGCGCGCATGGGCGGTTTATGCGTCGGGCAGGCGCGATGTGCAATCGCTTGCGCGGCACGCCTTGGGGGGGGCGCTTTGGTCCGGGCGTTCAGACGGCCGGCCCCGCGTCTTCGCGATCAACGCGGTCGCGCCGATCCCCCCGGCAGGCCGGACCATTCCCGGCGCAGCAGCGCATATTGCAGCGTGGTCTCGTAGATCGGCTGGCCCGCCGCGTCGGTGGTGAACGAGACGAAATCGACGAAGGTTCCCTCGTGGCGCAGGCCCAGCCTTTCGCACAGGCGGCGCGAGGGCAGGTTGTCCTCTTCGACATAGGCGTAAAGCCGGCGGGCGCCCGCGGTTTCGAACAGATGCGCCACCAGCGCCCGGGCCGCTTCCAGCGCATAGCCCTGGCCAGAGAAGGCCGGGTTGAAATTCCAGCCGATCGCATAGGTATCTTCTTCGGCATGGGCGAAAAGATCGCCGATCAGCCGATCGCTGTCCTTCAGGGCGACGGCGATCTGTGCCTCATCGCCGCCGCGCTTGCCGGCCTCGGCCTGGGCCGCGTCCAGATCCGGCAGTTTCAGCGACAGAAAGCAGCTGGACACCGGCGCCTGCAGATAGGCGAACAGCGCCTCGGCATCGCTGGCGCGGAAGTGGCGCAGCCGCAGCCGTTCGGTTTCGATGGGATGCATGGTCCGGGTCCTTTCGGTGTCGACCGGGGGTCAGGGATCGGCGGCGGGCTGCGCCTGCGGGGCGCGGGCCAGCAGCAGGAAGACCAGGCAGGCCAGCAGGGCGATCACCCCGGCCGACGTGGTCAGCAGCACGGCATGGGTCTGGCTGAAGGCATCCTTCCCGGCCTGGATCAGTGCCGCGCCGGCCTCGGCCGGCAGCTGATGGGCGACGATATAGGCATCGCCGATGGTGCGGGCCGCCTGATCGGCCAGGTCCGGCGACAGGCCCGCCGGCAGCTCGATCGCATGGCGGAACAGGCCCGACAGGAACACCCCGAACAGCGTGATGCCCAGGCCGGTGCCCAGCTCGTATCCCGTGGCCTCCAGCGCGCCGGCCGAGCCGCCCTTGCTGGCCTCGACCGAGCCCATGATCGCGATCGAGGAAGCGGTCAGCCCGATGCTGAGCGACAGGCCCAGAAACGCCAGCGCCACCGGCACGGACAGGCCCGGATCGTGGAAATCGCTTTTCGCCAGAAAGGCCAGCATGGCGGCGGCGGTCAGCAGCGACAGGCTGGCGACGCGGCGCAGGCCAAGCCGGTTCGACAGATGCCCCGCGACCGGCCCGCCCAAAGCGGCGGCGGCCATGATCGGGATCATGAACAGCCCCGCCTGCAAGGGCGTCTTGCCGACGACATATTGCAGCTCCTGCGCCAGCGTCAGCTCCACCCCCGCAAGCGCTGCCGATGTGACGATGGCCATGACCAGCCCCGCCACCAGCGCCGGATGGGTCAGCAGCGACAGGTCCAACATCGGATCGGCCGCCCGCAGCTGCCGGCGCACGAACAGCGCCAGGATCAGCGCGCCAAGCCCCGCCAGCAACGCCACCACCGGCAGCGGCTGGCGGGCGCCGAAGCCCGCCTTGATCGCGTAGACGACCAGGAGCATCCCGGCAATCAGCAGCAGCGCCTGACCGATCGGCCATTTGCCCGGCAGGGTCTTTTCCCGGCGCGGCAGCAGCAGATGGCAGGCCGGCGCCACCACCAGCATGACCGGCACATTGATCAGGAAGACCGAGCCCCACCAGAAATGCTCCAGCAGCGCGCCGCCCGCCAGCGGCCCGACAGCCGCCCCCGCCGCGCCCACCGTGCCCCAAAGTCCCAGCGCCATGGCGCGTTCGGCCTCGTCCTCAAAGGTCTTGCGGATCAGCCCCAGCACGCAGGGCAGGATCATCGCGCCGCCCAAAGCCAGCGCGACGCGCGCGGCGATCAGCGCCGGCGCGCTGGGCGCGAAAGCCGCGCAGGCCGAGGCCGCGGCGAAGATCGCCAGTCCGGTCAGCAGGATGCGCCGATTGCCGATCCGGTCCGACAGCGTGCCCATCGGCACCAGCAGCCCCGCCATCAGCAGCGGATAGATGTCGATGATCCACAGAACCTCGGTTCCCGAGGCACCCAGCGCCTGGGTCAGGCTGGGCACGGCGACATGCAGGATCGTCATGTCCAGCACCACCGGCAGGAAGGCCAGCATCACCGCAAGCAGCACCAGCCACCGTTTCGGATCGCGGGAAGAGGGGGGCATAATGCGGGCGCTCCTGGAGATTCGTCGGCAGGCGGCTATATAAATACGACCGTATGGAAATCAACAAGACAGAAGGCAGCGCACGCAGATGGGCCGAACGCCGACGATCAGCCGCGACAGATTGCTTGACCTGGCCGAAGACATCGTGCGGCAGGGCGGCGGCGCGGCGCTGACCATCGGCGCGCTGGCCCAGGCGGCGGGAATCTCGAAAGGCGGGGTGCAATATGCCTTTGCCAGCAAGGATGCGCTGGTGCGCGGCCTGATCGACCGCTGGACCGGCCAGTTCGACGCGCTGTTGCCGGGCCCCGAGGAAGAGCCGGATCCGATCCGCTTCGTCCATCGCTACCTGGCCGCGACCCGGGCCTCGCAGCAGGCGATGAATGCGAAGATGGCGGCGCTTCTGGTCAGCTATCTGGAAGATCCCGCCAATCTGCAGGAAACCCGCGACTGGTACCGCGGGATCTTTGCCCGGCTGGGCGGGCAGGGGGCACAGGCGCGGGCGGCGCGGGTGGCCTTCCTGGCGGTCGAGGGGTTGTTTCTGATGCGGATCAACGGGATCGACGAAGAGGGCAGCTGGACCGGCCTGCTGGACGATGTCGAGACGGTCCTGCACAGCCTGACCGCGTGAACGCGCCGGCCCCGGCCGCCCGGGGCCGGGACCGATGCAGGGCGGCCCCGACCGGGCCTAGCCGCGGCGCGCGCTCAGCACCGCCCAGGCCAGCAGCCCGATCACCAGCCCCCAGAAGGCCCCGCCGATCCCCAGCATCTGGATATTGGCGGCCGAGGCCAGGAAGGTGATCAGCGCCGCTTCGCGCGTGGCCGGATCGGCCATGGCGATGGACAGGCTGCCGCCGATCGTGCCCAAGAGCGCAAGCCCCGCAAGCGCGGTGATGAAGCCGGCCGGAAAGGCCATGAACAGCCCCGCCAGCGTGACGCCGAAAATGCCGATCAGCGTGTACAAGAGCCCCGCGGCGATCCCGCCGATCCAGCGCTTGCTGCGGTCCTCATGCGCCTCGGGCCCGGTGACGATGGCCGCGGTGATCGCCGCCACGTTGAAGGCATGCGACCCGAAGGGCGCCATCAGCAGCGAGCCTAGCCCGGTCACCGTCACGATCGGATTGGCGCTGGTGGGGAAGCCGTCATTGCGCAAGACCAGCATGCCCGGCATGTATTGCCCGGTCAGCGTGATCAGAAACAGCGGCAGCGCCACGCTGAGCGCGGCATTCAAGGTAAAGCTGGGCGCGGTGAAGACCGGGACGGCCAGTTCCAGCCGCAGCCCGGTCAGGTCGACCTCGCCGCGCAGCAACAGCCAGGCCAGGCCGATGACCAGAAGCCCGACAATGGCATAGCGCGCCGAAACCCGCTTCAGGATCAGGTAGCTGCCGACCAGCAGGCCCACCAGGGCCGGATCGGCGCTGATCCCGCCAAAGGCGCCGATGCCGAATTGCAGCAGGATCCCGGCCAGCAGGGCCGCGGCAATCGCCGGCGGGATCAGCCGGATCAGCCGGTCGAAACAGCCCGACAGGCCCAGGATCACGAAACCCAGCGCCGACAGGATATAGGCGCCGATCGCCTCGGGGTAGCTGACGCTGGCCAGGGCCGTGACCAGAAAGGCTGCGCCGGGCGTGGACCAGGCGGTGATCACCGGCGCGCGGGTCCGCCAGCTGAGGTAGATCCCGGTCAGCCCGACCCCGATCGACACCGACCAGACCCAGGACGCCGTCTGCGCCGCATCCAGCCCGGCGATGCGCGCGGCCTGGAAGACCAGAATGAAGGTGCCGCCGTAATTCACGATGACCGAGATCAGCCCGGCAATGGCGGGGTGCAGCAGATCCTGGGCGCGGATCGTCGAGACAGGGGCAGAGGCCGTCATGGGGAAGGGTCTTTCAGCAAAGGGAACTGCTGCGGGACTAGTCCGTTCAAGGACGGTCCGCTCCTGCCATTTTGCCTGCGATGGACAGACCAATTTTCGCCATCGGGCCGCGGATCGCTGGCTGTGCGGCAGGGCAGGGGTGGGTCAGGCTGGCGTCTGGGGCCGAAAACTGGCAGGATCGCGAAGTCATTCCTGGCCCAGGGGGCAGACCAATTGTTCCGCCATACCCAGCTTGAAACCGTGAAGGCCTGGCTTCAGCATCCCGACCATGCCGGGCTGCCACTGCAGGGCCGGATCCAGCGCGCGATCCGGCAGCTGATCCTGGATGGCGCGCTGACGGCCGGCAAACCCCTGCCGGCGACGCGCGCGCTTGCGGCCTCGCTGGGCGTGTCGCGCGACACGGTCGAGGCGGCCTATGGCCAGTTGCATGCCGAAGGCTTCATCCTGCGCCGGGTCGGCAGCGGCAGTTTCGTGGCCGAGATCCGCGACCTTTCGCCGACCCCGCGCCGCGCCCGCCCTTTGGTCCGTCCTGCGGGCAGCGGCCCGGGGTTGGGCGCGCGCGGCCGGGCGATGGTGGCGGGGGGCGCGGTCGGCGGCGGCGGCCCGGTCAGGATCTTTCGCCAGGGCCTGCCCGAGACCCGCAATTTCCCGCTGCGGCTGTGGGAAAGGCTGGAGCGCCAGGTGCTGAAAGAGCAGGGCAGCGCCGCCCTGGTGCTGACCGATCCGCAGGGCGCCGCGCCCCTGCGCCAGGCCATTGCCGATTACGTCAATCTGGAACGCGGCGCGCGGGCGACGGCGGACCGGGTGCTGATCCTGACCAGCGCCCAACAGGCGATGGCGCTGACGGCGCAGCTGCTGCTGGACCCGGGCGAGCGGATCTTTGTCGAGGATCCGGGCTATCACGGCGCGCGCCAGGCCTTTGCGGCGGCCGGCGTCGTGCCGGTGCCGCTGCCGGTCGATGGCCAGGGGCTGGTGACCGATCTTCTGCTGGCGCGGCCCGATCTGGCGCGGGTGGTGGCGCTGACGCCGTCGCACCAGTTCCCCACCGGCAGCACGCTGTCGCTGGACCGGCGGCTGGCGCTGATCGACTGGGCCGCAACCCGGGGCGGCTGGATCATCGAAGACGATTACGACAGCGAATTCCATTATGTCGGGCGCCCGACGGCCTGTGTGCAGGGGCTCGATCCGCAGGAGCGGACGATCTATATCGGCACCTTCACCAAATCGCTGTTTCCGGGCCTGCGGATCGCCTATCTGATCCTGCCGCCCGATCTGGTGGCGCCCTTCACCATCGCGCGCACCCAGCAGGACGGCCACCCCGCCTCGATCCCGCAGCTGGTTCTGGCGCGCTTCATGCAGGGCGGGCATTTCGGCAGCCATATCCGGCTGATGCGCAGCCTTTATGCCGAGCGGATGCGGCTGTTGCTGCGGCTGGTCGAAACCCATCTGGCCGGGCTTGTGGCGCCGCAAGTGCCGGCGGGCGGCTTGCAGATGGCCTGCCATCTGACCTGCGATCTGCCCGAGGATCGGGTGATTGCCGCGGCCGAGGCGGCGGGGCTGGCGCTGACCGGGCTCAGCGGCCTTTATGCCAAGGCCGCGCCGCGCCCGGGTTTTCTGCTGGGCTTCGCGGCCTTCACCCCGTCGGAGCTGGAAACCGGCGTGCGCCGCCTGGCCGCCGTGTTGAAAGAGGGGCTGAAAGCCGCCTGACGCCTTTTCCGGCGCCGCGGCTTTGGCCCCCCGAACCCCTCGGGCCCTGCGGTCAGGCCGCGCTTTTGCTGAAGGTCACCAGGTTGCGCCCGGCCGATTTCGACAGAAGCAGCGCCTGATCGGCCCTGTCGACCAGGGCTGCGGCATCTTCGGCGGCCCCCGCGCCGCCCTGGCCCACGGCCACGCCGATCGAGACGGTGATCCGCAGCGCCCCGCCGGCGGGCAGCGCGATCGGCTCGTCGCCGATCACCTGGCGCAGCCGTTCGGCCACGCGCTCGGCCTCGGGCAGGCCGGTCTGCGGCAGGGCGACCAGAAACTCCTCGCCGCCGATCCGCGCCAGAAGATCGGACATCCGCAGATTGTCCGACAGCCGCCGCGCCACCTCGACCAGAACCGCATCGCCTGCACCATGGCCGTGGCGGTCGTTCACCGCCTTGAACCGATCCAGATCGACGACCATGACCGCGAAGGGCTGCGCCTCGGCGGCGGCCTGGGCGGCGATCCCGGCCAGGCGCGGCAGGGCGTAACGGCGGTTGTAAAGCCCGGTCAGCGGATCGACCATCGCAAGGCGCAGCCCGTCTTCCAGCGTGGCACGCGTGCGGTCGGTCTGGCGTTTGCGGCGCAGAAGCGTGCGCAGGCGCAGTTCCAGTTCATCTTCCGGCGCGACCAGCGCCACCACGTCATCGGCGCCAAGATCAAAGGCGATTTCGGCCGCCGCACCGTCGCCGCGCTTTGCCACGATGCAGAAGGCGCTGTGGCGCGTGCCGGCATGGGTCTTCAGCGCCGACATCAGCCGCAGCCCGTCGCCGGCCAGATCAAGATCGGCCTCGATCACGAAGACATCGGGGATGCCGTCGCCGCGTTCGGGCGGCAGCGCCATGGCCTGTTCGCGGCTGAGCACCACCAGCGCATCGCGCATGCGCTGCTGCAGCTGCCGCTTCCACAGCAGCGCGGTTTCCGGCCGGGCGGCGATCAGCGCGATCAGCCCGGCGGGTTCGAACCCCGCCGGCGGTTCGGCCAGGCCCAGGAAGCCCGGCAGGGAATCGCCCAGCGCCTGGGCGACGATCCCGGCTTCGGCGCGGCCGCGCAGCAGGTTGCGCACCCGCGCCAGCAGAACGGAATCGTTCACCGGCTTTTCCATCACCTCATCGGCGCCCGCGCGCAGTGCCGCCAGACGGGTGGCTGCGTCGCGCCGGGCCAGAAGCACGATCACCGGAATGCTGCGCGTGGCCGGGTCGCTGCGCAGGCGCGCCAGCGCTTCGGTGCCCGGCATGTCGGGCAGTTCGGGGTCCAGAAGGATCAGGTCGGGCCGGTCCTGGGCGGCGATGCGCAGACATGCGGCCCCATCCGCTGCAAGAAGCGGCTCGTAAAATGCTTTGGCAAACTTTACCTTGTGAATCACGCGGTTGGTTGCCGTCGCATCAACGATGAGGATCCTTCCGTGCATGATCGCCCGTTATCTGATGGCAGACTGTGCCACATGTTGTGCAATCTGTGATCCAGAAGGTTAAGAAATCCTTTCCAGATTCTGTGCAAGCGGAGGCAATTCTCACGATGAAACCGCGCAGGAGTCCGGTAAGTGGCTTATTTCTGAGGATAACATGAATAAGCAGGAATCCGCTGAGACGCTGGCGCTGCAGGCGCTGAGCTATCTGTTAACGGACGAAGATCTGCTGGTGCAGTTTTTTGCGGCAAGCGGCGCCGATGCGGGGGCGCTGCGGGCGGGGGCGGGCGATCCGGTCTTTCTGGCCGCGGTGGTCGATTTCCTTCTGGCCGAGGATGCGCGCGTGCTGGGCTTTGCCGCGGCCAGCGGGCACCGGCCCGAGGCGCTGATCGTGGCGCGCCAGGCCCTGCCGGGCGGCGACCTGCCCGCCTGGACCTGAGGCCCGCCCCTGACGCCCGCATCGGCCGATTGCCTTTCGGCTGCGGCCCCGGCAAGACTGTGCGGCACAAGGCCGGCCGCTTCGGCCGGCCATCATCACAAGGGGCGCGCATGATCGACGGGATCGTCTTTGACAAGGATGGGACGCTGTTCGATTTCCGCTCGACCTGGGGGCGCTGGGCCGAGGGGTTCCTGGCCTCGGTCGCGTGCGATGCCGATCATGCGGCCGCCCTGGCCGAGGCGATCGGCTATCTGCCGCTGCAGCGCGATTTCCGCCCCGACAGCCCGGTGATCGCCGCGACCGCCGCCGATATCGCCGCGGCCCTGACGCCCCTGCTGCCGGGCCGCGATGTGGAAGACCTGACCGAGGCGATCGATGCCGCCGCCTCGGGGGTGCAGCTGACCGAGGCGGTGCCGCTGATCCCGCTGCTGACGGCATTGCGGGCGCGCGGGCTGCGGCTGGGCGTGGCGACCAATGACAGCGAGGTGCCGGCGCGGGCGCATCTGGCGGCGACCGGGCTGACGGGGCTGTTCGATTTCATCGCCGGCTACGATTCCGGCTATGGCGCCAAGCCGGGCCCCGGCATGTGCCGCGCCTTTGCCGAAAGCCAGGGCCTGGATCCGGCCCGCGTCGTCATGGTCGGCGACAGCCGGCACGATCTGCAGGCCGGCCGCGGGGCGGGCATGCGCACGATCGCGGTGCTGACCGGCATCGCCAAGGCCGAGGATCTGGCCCCGCATGCCGATGTGGTCCTGCCCGATATCGGCGCGCTTCCGGCCTGGCTTGACGCCTGCGCCGCAGGGTAATCCGGCCCGCAGCCCAAAAACGACATGAATGCGTCGCTGGCGCGGCTCGCCTGCGTGGCAACCTTGCGCCAGATTGGATGCAGAACCAGTTTGGGGGCTGCGATGACCGAAGAGCCAAGCCGCAAACGCCGGGCCGGTGGCCGGGCCGGAATGAAGGTGCGCGCGGGCAGCGCGGTGATCGACCAGATGCCCTGGCGCATCCCGGTGAACCCCGACCGCCCGACCGAACCGCTGAGCGAAGAGGGCGTGCAGCGCATCCACAAGGGCGCGATGCGCATCCTGTCGGACATCGGCATCGAATTCCTGAACCCCGAAGCCGTCGGCATCCTGAAACAGGCCGGCTGCCTTGTGAACGGCACCAATGTGCGGATGGACGAGGATTTCGTGATGGAGATGCTCTCCCACGCGCCCTCGGAATTCACCATCACCCCGCGCAACCCGGCGCGGGAAATCGTGATGGGCGGCCAGCATATGGTCTTCGTGAACGTCTCGTCGCCGCCCAATGCCTGGGATCTGGAGCGCGGCAAGCGCCAGGGCGATTTCGAGACCTTCAAGGAATTCATGAAGCTGACGCAGTATTTCAACTGCATCCATGTCGCCGGCGGCTATCCGGTCGAGCCGGTGGATATCCACCCCTCGATCCGCCATCTGGACTGCCTGTATGAAAAGCTGACCCTGACCGACAAGGTCTGCCACGCCTATTCGCTGGGCGCCGAGCGGGTGGAAGACGTGATGGAGATGGTGCGCCTGGCGGGCGGCCTGTCGCATTCCGAATTCGACGCCAAGCCGCGGATGTACACCAATATCAACTCGGTCAGCCCGCTGAAGCATGACTTTCCGATGCTGGATGGCGCGATGCGCCTGGCGCGGCGCGGCCAGCCGGTGGTGGTGACGCCCTTCACGCTGGCGGGCGCCATGGCGCCGGTGACCATGGCCGGCGCCGTCACCCTGTCGATTGCCGAGGCTTTGGCGGCGGTGGCGCTGCTGGAATATATCAAGCCGGGTTGCCCGGTGGCGATCGGCACCTTCACCTCGAATGTCGACATGAAGTCGGGCGCGCCGGCCTTTGGCACGCCGGAATACATGCGCGCCACCCAGATGACCGGGCAATTGGTGCGCTTCTATGGCGTGCCGATGCGCGCCTCGGGCGTTTGCGCGGCGAATGTGCCCGACGGGCAGTCGATGTGGGAAACCTCGAATTCGCTGTGGTCGGCGGTGCAAAGCCAGACCAACATGGTCTATCACGCGGCCGGCTGGCTGGAGGGCGGGCTGATCGCGTCGCCTGAGAAATTCGTGATGGATTGCGAAGTCCTGCAGATGATCCAGCGCTATTTCGAAGCCGCGACCTTTGCGACCGAGGACGAGGACATCGCCATCGACACGATCCGCGAGGTGGGTCCGAACGGGCATTACTTCGGCGTCCAGCACACGCAGGACCGCTATCAGCATGCCTTCTACGCGCCCTTCGTCAGCGACTGGCGCAATTACGAGGCCTGGGCGCTGGACGGCTCGGTCTGGACGCCCGAGCGGGCGCACCGGATCTACAAGCAGATCCTGGCCGAATTCGAACCGCCCGAGATCGATGGCGCCGCGCAAGAGGCGCTGTCCCGCTTTGTCGCGCAGCGCAAGCAGGAAGGCGGCGCGCCGACCGATTTCTAGCCCGCGCCGCCGGCCCGGCGCCGCCCTGGCGGGGGAAGGCTCTTTGTTAACTCTTGCAGCCTAGTCTGGCCGGGAATCATCCGGGGCCCGGCATGTACGGTCTGTTCCTTCGCGCGCTGCAAAGCTACGTCTGCGTCACCTTCGGGGCCGAGCCTTTGGCGCGGGCCATGGCGGCCGCGGGCGCGCCGCCCGAAGGGTTTGAACCGCTGCTGCGCTATGAACGCCAGACCCTGCGCAATGTGCTGCATCAGGTCAGCACCCAGCTTGGCCGCCCCGAAGAGGGGATTCTGGAAGATCTGGGCACCTTCATCATCACCGATGCCGGCTATTCGGCCACGCGCCGGCTGTTGCGCTTCGGCGGCGCGAATTTCGCGGAATTCCTGTATTCGCTTGAGGAACTGCCCGACCGGGTGCGGCTGGCCCTGCCGGATGAGGATGTGCCGATCCTGCATCTGACCGATCTGGGCGAGGGGCAGTATCAGCTGGTCTGCGAAACCGGCTGCGCCGAGCTGGGGGTGGTGCTTCTGGGCATGTTGCGCGCCATGGCCGACGATTACGGCGCCCTGGTCACGATCGAGGCCGAGCCGGGGATGGAGGGGGCGATGATCCTGTCGATCCGCCTGCTTGATCCGCGTTTCGCCGAAGGCCGCCGGTTCGAGCTTTCGACGACAGGATGACCCCATGACCGCGCGCCCCGCCAGCCATCGGCCGCCGCATCCGCCTATGGCCCAGGCCCCGGCAGAGCCTGCGGGGCAGGGCATGCCCCGCGCCCTGGTCGGGCTGCATGTCTCGGCCTGCGAGTTGGGGCGCATCATGCCCATGCATACGATCCTGACGCCCGAGGGGCATGTCCTGTCGGCCGGGCCGACGCTGTTGCGGCTGTTCCCGGGCGAGACGATCCTGGGCAAGTCCTTCTTCGGCCTGTTCGAACTGCGCGCGCCGGTCTGGATCACCGATATGGCCGGTTTGACCTCGCGCTGCTTTCACAAGCTGCGCCTGTCGCCGCGCGGCCCGGGGGCGGGGCTGCGGATGCGCGGCATCGCGGTGCCGCTGGATGACGGCAAGGGCCTGCTGGTCAACCTGTCCTTCGGCATCGACGTGATGCGGGCGGTGCGCAAGATGCAGCTGACCGACATGGATTTCGCCCCGACCGATCTGGCGATGGAACTGCTTTACGCGGTCGAGGCCAATGCCGCCGTCCGGGGCGAGATGCGCGAACTCAGCCGCCGGCTGGTCGGCGCCCGGCTGCAGGCCCAGGAAGAGGCACAGACCGATCCCTTGACCGGGCTGAAGAACCGCCGCGCCTGCGACAGTTTCCTGTCCCGCCTGTGCCGGGAAGGGGCGTCTTTCTCGCTGATGCAGATCGACCTGGACTATTTCAAGCAGGTCAATGACCGGCTGGGCCATGCCGCCGGCGACCATGTACTGCGCCATGTCGCGGGTGTGTTGCAAAGCCAGGCCCGGGTGCAGGATTGCCTGGCGCGGCTGGGGGGCGACGAATTTACCGTGATCCTGCCCGGCCTGACCGATCCGGCCCGGCTGCTGGCGATGGGCGAGCGGATGATCGACCTGGTGAACCGGCCGATCCCGTTTCAGGATGACCATTGCGACGTTTCGGCCAGCATCGGCTTTGCGATCGTGCCCGAAGGCCTGCGGCTGGATCCGAATGAGGTGCTGGGCGAGGCCGATACCATGCTTTACGCCGCCAAGGGTGCGGGCCGCGGCCGGGTCATGGGCACGCGGCTGGGCGAGCCCGCCGAACCCATCGAACCCGCTGCGCCGCCGCCAACCGGTTGATCCGTGCGAGCCGTACAAGCCCTACAAACCGTGCGCGGGGGCGGGCGGCGCCGCGGCCCTGGGGGCGTCGCGGCCGCGCTGATCAGCCCTGCAGATAGTGGCGCAGCGTTGCCGCCGTGCCCTCGGCCCAAAGCTGGCGCAGCCAGCCGGAAAAGGCCTGGGCGAAACGCGCATCGCCCGCGACCTCGCCATAGACGCTGACCAGCCCGTCCAGCCAGGCCTCGGGCCGCTGCCGGGCCGCCTGGGCCAGGGGCTGCAGCAGATCCCAGTTCGGATCATTGGGTGCAATCGGCGTGCCGTCATCCTGCAGCCCGGCGCAATAGCGGCACCACAGCGCCGACACCAGCGCCAGCCCCTGCACGCTGCCCGCCGCCGCCAGCGCATCGCGGATCGAGGGGACGATGAACTTGGGCTGCCGGTTCGACCCGTCCAGGCACAGCCGCCGCTCGGTATCGGCGACTTCGGGGTTGGAAAACCGCTCGACGATCAGCCGGTAATAGGCCGGAATGTCGGTATCGGGCACCGGCGGCACATAGGGAATGATCTCTTCGGTCTCGAGCTTGTTCAGCAGGCCCAGGATCAGCGGATGGGCCATGGCCTCATGCACATATTCCACCCCCATCAGCCCACCGGGATAGGCGATGGTGGCGTGGCCGCCGTTCAGGATCCGCAGCTTCATCAGCTCATAGGCATGGACCTGATCGGTGAAGGTCACGCCCACCCGTTCCAGCGCGGGGCGGCCGGTGGGGAAATGATCTTCCAGAACCCATTGCCGGAACGGCTCGCAGGTGACGGGCACCGGATCGTCGGCCAGGCCGAATTGCGCCGCCATCGCGCGTTCGCGCGGGCCGGTCGCGGGGGTGATCCGGTCGACCATGCCATTGGGGAAGGCCACATGCGCGTCGATCCAGTCGGCAAAGCCGGGATCGGTCAGCCGCGCCAGGCCGGTGACGGCGGCTCGGGTGACATGGCCATTGCCGGGCAGGTTGTCGCAGGACATCACGGTGAAGGGCGCAAGGCCGGCGGCGCGGCGGGCGCGCAGCGCGGCAAGGATCGCGCCAAAGGCGGTGCCCGGCCGGTCGGGGGCCGCGGCATCGGCCTGAATCTCGGGCGCTTTCGGGTCGAAGGCCTGGGTCGCGGGGTTGATGAAATAGCCGCCCTCGGTGACGGTCAGGCTGACGATGCGGATCTCGGGGCGCGCCATGGCGGCGATCAGCGCGGCATTGTCAGGCTCGACCGGCAGGAAATCGACCATCGCGCCGATCCGCCGGGCGGTCTTGCCACGCGGGTCCAGCTCGATCACCGTCGACAGGCAATCCTGCGCCTTCAGCGCCGCGCGCATGGCGGCATCGGGGGCGCGGACGCCGGCGCCAAGGATCGCCCAGTCCTGTGACAGGCCCAGGGCGAACAGGTCGTCCAGATAGACGGCCATATGCGCGCGGTGGAAATTCCCCAGCCCGATATGGACGATGCCGGGGGTCAGAGCCTTGCGGTCATAGGCGGGAAGAGAGGGGGCAGGGTGCGTCGCGTCCATGGTCAGGCCATCCAGTTGCCGCCGTCCACGCCGAAGCATTGGGCGACGATGTATTTCGCTTCATCGGTGGCCAGGAAGATCGCCATGCCGGTCAGATCGGCGGCGGTGCCCATGCGGCCGAAGGGTACGGCCGCGCCCACTTCCTGCTTCTTCTGGCCCAAGGGCTTGCCTTCGTATTTCGCGAAGAAGGCATCGACCCCGTCCCAATGGTCGCCATCGACCACGCCCGGCGCGATGGCGTTGACGTTGATGCCATGGGCGATCAGGTTCAGCCCGGCCGATTGGGTCAGGCTGATCACCGCGGCCTTGGTTGCGCAATAGACCGCGACCAGGCCCTCGCCGCGCCGGCCGGCCTGGCTGGCCATGTTGATGATCGTGCCCGCGCCTTGCGGGATCATCACCCGCGCTGCGGCCTGCATGCAGAACAGCGTGCCCGCGACATTGACGGCAAACAGCCGCTCGTAATCGGCGCGGGTGATCTCGGCCAAGGGGGCGGCGGAAAACAGGGCCGCGTTGTTCACCAGAATATCCAGCCGCCCCATCGCCTGCACGGCCCGCGCAAACCCTGCGTCGATGCTGTCCTGCCGGGTGACATCCATCACCAGCGGCAGGGCCTGCGGCCCCAAAGCTTCGGCGGCGGCCTGCAGGGCCGAGGCGTTCACATCGGCCAGCGCCACGCGCGCGCCCTCGGCGATATAGGCGCAGGCGAATTCCAGCCCAATGCCGCGGGCGGCGCCGGTGATCAGCGCGGTCTTTCCAGCCAGTCTCATGCCAGCGCGAGCCCCTTGTCGTCGAAACGGTGGATCTTGCCGGCGGGCGCCAGCCGCACGGTCTGGCCGTGATGGATGCCCAATTCGCCCGGCGCACGGACATTGATCGTGCCCAGATCGGGCACCTCGACCTTGATGAAACTGTCCGAGCCCAGATGTTCCGACAGCCCGACCACGCCCTGCCACGGCCCGTCGCCCACGGTGATATGTTCGGGCCGCACGCCGATCGTATGCGCGCCGTGCTTGGCCGCCTCGGGCCCGGTGATGAAGTTCATCTTCGGGCTGCCGATGAAGCCCGCGACGAACAGGTTGCGGGGATGGTTGTACAGATCCAGCGGCGCGCCGACCTGTTCGATGCGCCCCGCATGCAGCACGACGATCTTGTCGGCCATGGTCATCGCCTCGACCTGGTCATGGGTCACATAGATCATCGTGGTGGCAAGCTGGCGGTGCAGTTCAGAGATTTCCTGCCGCATCGTCACCCGCAACGCGGCATCCAGGTTCGACAGCGGCTCATCGAACAGGAAGGCCGCGGGTTCGCGCACGATGGCCCGGCCGATGGCGACGCGCTGGCGCTGGCCGCCCGACAATTGCCCGGGCCGGCGGTCCAGATAGCTGGACAGGTTCAGGATGCGGGCCGCGTGATCGACCTTCTTCGCCTGCTCCTCGGCCGACAGCCCGGCCATCTTCAGCGGGAAGGCGATGTTCTTGCGCACCGTCATATGCGGGTAAAGCGCATAGCTTTGGAACACCATCGCCAGGCCGCGCTTCGAGGGTGGCAGGTTGGTGGCATCACGGCCGTCGATCTCGATCGTGCCGCTGGTGGTATCTTCCAGCCCCGCGATCAGCCGCAGCAGGGTGGATTTCCCGCAGCCCGAGGGCCCGACGAAGACGACGAATTCGCCATGCTCGATGTCCAGGTCGATGCCGGGGATCACCTCGACCTCGCCGAAGGCCTTGCGCACTTTGGTCAGATGGATCTTTCCCATGGGAACCTCACTTCACCGCGCCGAAGGTCAGGCCGCGGACCAGTTGTTTCTGGCTGAACCAGCCAAGGATCAGGATCGGGGCGATGGCCATGGTCGAGGCCGCCGACAATTTCGCGTAGAACAGCCCCTGCGGCGCCGAGAAACTGGCGATGAAGGCCGACAGGGGCGCGGCCTTGGTCGTGGTCAGCGTGATGGTCCAGAACGCCTCGTTCCAGGCGAGGATGACGTTCAAGAGAAGCGTCGAGGCAATGCCCGGCACCGCCATCGGCGTCAGCACATAGAGAACCTCGTTCCACAGGCTGGCGCCGTCCATCCGCGCGGCTTCCAGGATCTCGCCCGGAATTTCCTTGAAATAGGTGTACAGCATCCAGACGATGATCGGCAGGTTGATCAGCATCAGCGCCAGCACAAGGCCCAGTTTGGTGTCGTAAAGCCCCAGCCTTTGGAACAGCAGATACATCGGGATCAGCACGCCCACGGCCGGCATCATCTTCGTCGACAGCATCCACATCAGCAGATCCTTGGTGCGCTTGCCGGGCACGAAGGCCATCGACCAGGCGGCCGGAATGGCGATGGCCAGGCCCAGAAGCGTGGAGCCCAGCGAGATGACGACCGAATTCCAGAAGAAGCGCGGATAGTCCGACCGCGACCAGACCTCGACGTAATTCTCGGTCGTCCAATCGGCCGAAAACAGCTGCGGCGGCGAGGCGACGGCCGAGGGCTCGGTCTTGAAGCTGGTCAGGATCATCCACAGGACAGGGAAGAAGATGACCAGCGCGACCGTCCAGGCGGCGGTGGTGGCGATCAGGCGGTGGGTGGGGGTGACGGCACGGGCCATGGGTCTACCTCAGGCGTCCAGGTTCTTGCCGATGCCGCGCATCAGGAAGAAGGCCACGATATTCGCAAGGATGACGGCGATGATCCCGCCGGCCGCGGCGCGGCCAATGTCTTTCGAGACCAGCGCCTGTTTGTAGATCATGTAGGGCAGGGTGGTCGAAGCCGATCCGGGCCCGCCCTGGGTGGTGGTGAAGATCTCGCCGAAGATGCCCAGAAGGAAGATCGTCTCGATCAGGATCACCACGGTGATCGCGCGGGTCAGATGCGGCAGCACGATATACTGGAAGCGCGCGAAGGCGCCGGCGCCGTCCATCTCGGCCGCTTCCAGCTGTTCCGAGGACAGGGATTGCATCGCGGTCAGCAGGATCAGCGTCGCGAAGGGCAGCCATTCCCAGGCGGTGATGAAGATCACCGAGGACATGGGATATTGCTCCAGATACAGGATCGGATCATAGCCGAGGCCCCGCGCGGCGGCGGCCAGGAGCCCGTTCTGCGGATGCATGAACAGGTTCTCCCAGATCGAGGCCGCAACCGGCGGCATCACGAAGAAGGGCGCGATCACCAGGATGCGCAGCGGGCCCTGGCCCTTGACCGGCTGGTCCAGCAGCAGCGCCACCAACACGCCCAGAACCACGGTGATCAGCAGAACCCCCAGCACCAGCGCCAGCGTATTGGCGATGGCCAGCCAGAAATCGGGCGCGTTCAGGAACCATTTGTAATTGGTGAAGCCGACCCAGCCGGTCCGGTCGGGCGACAAAAGCCGATACAGCCGGAACGAGAAGTAGAAGGTCATGGCCAGCGGCACGATCATCCACAGGAACAGGACGGCGACCGAGGGCGCCACCATCAGGCGGCCGGCAAGGCGGGTCGAATGGGTGGACATCGTTCTCTCCGGGGCTTCCACGGGGATGCGGATCGGCGTCCGCGAACGGGGCGGGGGACGGGAAACGGGTGGGGGAAAAAGAGGGCCGGCCGAAGCCGGCCCCAAGGTGGAAGGATGCCGTTACTGGATGTAGCCCGCGGCGGTCATCTCGTCGGTGACGGCGGTCTGGGCCTTGGCCAGCGCGTCATCGGCGCTGATCTGCCCGGCCAGCGCGGCCGAGAAGAATTCGCCCACCGTGGTGCCCATGCCCGAAAACTCGGGGATCGCCACGAATTGCACGCCGACATAGGGCACGGGCTTGACCGTCGGCGCGGTCGGATCGGCCGCGTTGATCGAGTCGAGCGTCATCTTGGCGAAGGGCACTTTCTGGTATTCCGGGTTCTCATACAGCGAGGTCCGGGTGCCCGGCGGCACATTGGCCCAGCCTTCCTTCGCGGCGACCAGCGCGAGGTAATCCTTGTTCGTCGCCCAGTCGATGAAGGTCTTGGCCGCGTCCTGCTTCTGGCTGGAGGTCGGGATCGCCAGCGACCAGGCCCAAAGCCAATTGCCGCGCTTGCCAAGCCCATTGTCGGGCGCCAGCGCGAAGCCCACCTTGTCGGCCACGGTCGAGTCCTTGCCGGTCACGAAGCTTGCAGCGACGGTGGCGTCGATCCACATGCCGCATTTGCCTTGCTGGAACAGGGTCAGATTCTCGTTGAAGCCGTTGTTCGAGGCGCCGGGGGGGCCGTATTCGTTCATCAGATGCAGATAGGTGTCGAGCGTGGCCTTCCATTCCGGCTGGTCGAATTGCGGATGCCAGGTCTCGTCGAACCAGCGCGCGCCGAACGAGTTCGACATGGCGGTCAGGAAGGCCATGTTCTCGCCCCAGCCGGCCTTGCCGCGCAGGCAGATGCCGTATTGGTCCTTGGACTTGTCGGTCATGGCGGCGGCCGCCTTCTCGATCTCGGCCCAGGTCGGCGCGTCGGGCATGGTCAGACCCGCGGCTTCCATCAGGTCGGTGCGGTACATGACCATCGAGGATTCGCCATAGAAGGGCGCGGCCATCAGGTTGCCGTCGACCGTCAAGCCGCCGCGGATCGCCGGCAGCAGGTCATCGACATCATAGCTGGCGGGCAGGTCGTTCAGGCTGACCAGCCAGCCCTGCTTGCCCCAGATCGGAACCTCATAGGTGCCGATCGTCATCACGTCATACTGGCCGCCGCCGGTGGCGATGTCATTGGTCACATTCTGGCGCAGGACGTTCTCTTCCAGCGTCACCCACTCGACCTTGATGTCGGGATGCTTGGCATAGAAGTCGTCCATCAGGCCCTGCATGCGGATCATGTCGCCGTTGTTCACGGTGGCCACGGTGATCGTCGTCTCGGCCAGCGCCGCCCCCGACAGGGCGCACAAAGCCGTCGCGCCCAGAAGCGCGCGCAGCGAAATGGTCATCAGTTTCCTCCCTGATAGCGTATGAGCAATTCATCGCTAACTGAGTAAATGCTCACACGAAAGCGTGAGTCGTCAAGCCCTGACTTCCGCCGCAGCTGCAGCGGTCAGGACCGGGCCAGAAGGGCACGAGCCGTGGGCTCGTCCGTCACCAAGCTGTTGATGATACGGGATTTCAGCGCGCCAAAGATCGCGGGCGCCTTGGATGCGCCTGCAGCGATGCCCAGGGAGGGGCGCGGCAGGCCCGGGGCGACGCGCACCCCGCCGGTGCGGCGGTTGGTGCCGAAATCCAGGTAATTGCCCTCGGCATCGAAGACCCAGCCGGCCACTTCGCCGGTGGCGCCGGCGGCTTGCATCTCGGTCAGTTCGGCCCGGCTGACGAAACCGTCCTTTAACAGCGGCGCATCGTCGGACATCTGGCCCACCCCCACCACCACGACATCGGCGGTGGCAGCCAGATCGGCCACTCGGCGCACCGGGGGCAGGGCGTGGAAGGCCGCGCGCTCTTCGGCGGTGGGGCTGATCACCGGCACGGGCATCGGGTAATGCGGCGCCAGAACCTTGTCGGCCAGCCGCATCACCACATCGAAGAACGAGGCCGAGCCGTCGGGGGCGATATTGCCGATCAGGCTGACCAGCCGGTGCTGCGGCGCCTCGACCGGGTCCAGCGCATCGACCATGCCGCGCAGCGCCCGCCCGGTGCCCAGCGCGATGGTCAGGGGATCGGTCATGCGCAGAAAGCGCTCCAGTTCCGCCGCAGCCGCGGGGGCCACGGCGCGGACCGGATCGGCGCCCGGGCCCAGGCCCGGCACGACCCGGGCGCGGGTCAGGCCGAAGCGGTCGGTCAGCGCGGTTTCCAGATCCAGGCAGGCGCCGATCCGGTGGTTCAGCCGGACATGGATCAGCCCCTCGGCCATGGCACGGCTGACCAGGCGCTGCGCGCGCTGGCGCGAAATGCCCAGTTCGGCCGCGATCTGATCCTGGGTCAGCCCGCCCAGATAGTACAGCCAGCCGGCGCGGGCGGCATCGTCCTGCGGCGAGGGTTCGGGGTCGGGGCGGGGGGTCATCCTGGCCTCATCAATTCCGGCGCAATCTGGAAGAATTCGCCGAAGGATGCAAAGCGCTTGTGTGGTCGGGCATCTTCGGGCTCGGCTTCGGTGGCGGGGCCCAGATGGCTGCCGCCCAGAAAGCGCCAGACCTGCATGCCCGCGGCCAGGCCCGCGCGCAAGCCTGTCAGGCTGTCCTCGATCACCAGGCAGCGGGCGGGATCGGCGCCCATCCGGGCCGCGGCATGCAGGAACAGATCGGGCGCGGGCTTGCCGCGCGCCACTTCGGACGCGGTGAACAGCCGGCCCTGCACCCGCGGCCAAAGCCCGGTCAGGACCAGCGACAATTCCGCCCGCCGCGGCGAGGACGAGGTGGCGACGCAGAAGGCCGGGCCCAGCCGGTCGATCACCGCCGCCACGCCCGGCATCACCTGCAAGTCGCGCCGGAACCCTTCCAGCAGCCGCTCGCGATAGTCGTCCTCGAAGGCCGGCGGCAGATCCAGCCCGAAATCGCGCCGGATCGTCGCCATCACCGTGGGATAGCTGCGGCCCAGGAAATGCCGCGCCACATAGGCCAGGTCGATCTGCACCCCGCGCTCGGCCAGCGCCGCGACCAGCATCCGGGCCGAGATCATCTCGCTGTCGATCAGCACGCCGTCGCAGTCGAAGATCACCAGGTCGATCGGGGCGGTCATGCGGCGCTCCTGCGGGAGGGGGCAAATTCCTTGGAAGGAATTTGCAAAACTCTTCGAAGAGTTTTGGCCGCCCGCCTAACCGTCGATCCGCTTGCCCATCAGCGCGATCGCCTGCTGATAGACCGTCGCCGCGTTCCATTCCTTGATCACGGCGAAATTCGGCTCGCCCTCCTGATAGCCCAGGCCCGGCTGCCAGCCCTTCTGGCGCAGGTAATTCGCGGTCGAGGCCATGGCATCGGTGACATTGCTCAGATCGACGACGCCATCGCCATTGCCATCGACGCCATAGGCCAGCGCATTGCCGGGCAGGAACTGGGTATGGCCCAGTTCGCCATGTTTCGCGCCCACGGTCTTCGCGCTGATCGAGCCGTGATCGACCAGCTTCAGCGCGGCGATCAGATGCGGGCGGAAATACTCGGACCGGCGGCAGTCATAGGTCAGCGTCGCGATGGCCGAGACCACGTTCGTGTCGCCCATGAAGCCGCCGAAGGCCGTCTCCATGCCATGGATCGCGATCAAGACCCCGGCCGGCACGCCGTATTTCTTTTCCAGCGCGGCGTAGAAATCGGGGTTCTTCTTCTTGCGGGCCCGGCCCTGCGACACGATCGTATCGGCGCCGCGGACCTGCAGGAATTTCTCCAGCGTGTATTTGAAGCTTTTCTGGTTGCGGTCGGCGCCGATCGTGGCCTTGGAATAGCTGGACCCCATCAGCGCGGCGATGCCCTTCTCGCCCACGCCCTCGGCGCGGGCTTCCTTGGCCATGACGGGCTTCCAGCTTTCATAATCGCCGCCGGTGCTGGAGCAGGGGGCGGCCAGGGCCGGGGTCGCGATCAGCAGGCTGGCGACAAGCGGCAGAAGACGGGACTGAAGCAGCACGGAACGACCTTTATGCAGAATTTCCGGCAGCATAGGCGCGCGGGCCGCGAATTCAAGCGTCTCGCGCGCAGGCGGGCGGGCAAGGAAGGCGCGACTTGACGCGGAAGGGGTGCAGAATCTGTCGCGCCGCGGGCGCGGCCGCGCTATGCTGAGGGCATTGATATCAGGATTTCATGCGATGATTGGTGACCGCCAGACTGTCGACGGCGTGGTGATCGGCCTGTTCCTGGGCTTTCAGGACAGCCGGCCGCTGGTCGTCTTCCCCGGAAACGAAAAGGATCACGCGATCCCCGCCCGCAGCCTGTGCCGGCTTTCGGCCGATGAGGCGGGGTCGGAAGTGGCGCTGCTGTTCGAGGATGGCGCGCGCGACCGGCCGCTGATCCTGGGCCGGATCGTCGAGCCCGCGCGGACGGCGGCGCAGGCGCCGCTGGTCGTGGCCGATGGCCAGATGCTGCGGCTGGTCGCGCAAGAGCGGATCGAGTTGCGCGTCGGCCGCGCCAGCATCGTGATGGAGGCCGATGGCCAGATCACCATCCGGGGCACCGATCTGGTCAGCCATGCCGCGCGGTCGAACCGCATTCGCGGCGGCTCGATCAACCTGAACTGACATGGAAGCCGCCCCACCTGTCGCAGCGCCCGAACCCGCCGTGCCGCAGCTGGCGCATATCCTGCGCCAGCATGCCGAACAGGCGGCCTTTCTGTGGGTGATCTATGACCGCGCCCGGCTGTTTCCCGACGAAAACCCCGAAATGGATGAATTGCGCATCGCCCGGGTGGTCGAGCGGCTGGAGGCGCATCTCGACGGGCTGCGCATCGCGGGGGCGGCGGGCCTTGCCATGGCTGAGGCGCGCTTTGCCGAGTATCCCGAGCCGGGCGAGTTGTTCGTGATCCGCATGCTGCAGCCCGGGGCCGAGGCGATGCGGATCGCGACGCTCGACCTGCCCAGGGTGCGCGCCTATCTGGCGGAAACCCTGCCGCCGGGGGCGGATCAGGCGTAGCCTCGGCCAAGCCAGTCTGCGCCGTCGAAGCGGACCGCCATATCATTGCCCGCGAAGGCGACGAACTTTCCGGCCGCGTCCAGCGCATAGGCGGCAAAGTTGTCATTGACGATCTCGACGCGCCCGTCGGCCGCGATCGTCGCGGCGCCTTCGGTGCCGCAGGCCGCCCAGACCGTGTTTCCCTGGCGGGCAAGGCCGTGAATTCCGATCTCGCCGCTTTGGTCCAGCCAGACATCGCCGGCGCCGCGGAACAGCACCCCACCGGCACCGCCGACCAGGTAGCTGCCTTGCAGCGCCAGGACGGCATTCAGCGTGCCATCGGTCGGAAGCTCGGGCCTTTCCCACCGCGCGCCGCGGCGCAGCGCCAGCAGGCCGCCATCGCCGCAGATCGCGAAATCCTCGGCCGAGCTGCCATCCATCCCGGTGATCCATTGGCCGAAGGAGTCTCCCAGTGAGGCCCAGCCCGCAGCGCCGCGCAGATGCACGGTTCCCGCGGTTCCCGCCGTCAGGATCGTGCCGTCGGGCAGGGCCCGGATCACCCGCAGCCCCTGACCGGGCGTGACCGGCTCTTGGACCCAGCGGCCGGCGGCGTTGTGATGGACATTGCCATCCGCGTCGCAGGCGAAGACAAAGCCGGACGGGCTGCGGCACAGCCCGGTCAGCCAGTTTTCGCAGTGATAGAAGGGCGGCTCGCCGTCATCATCCGGGTCGCCCTCGTCATCGATGTCGGTGATCGGCAAGAGATGCGATTCGAAATACTCGTAATCGGTCGTGACAAGATCGACGAGCAGCGATCCATCGCTGCCGGCAAGGATCGCGGCGACCGATTGCGACCGATCCTCGTCCTCTTCGTCGTCTTCCGGCGGGCCTTC
This sequence comes from Xinfangfangia pollutisoli, assembly GCF_020179405.1. GTDB lineage: Bacteria > Pseudomonadota > Alphaproteobacteria > Rhodobacterales > Rhodobacteraceae > Pseudogemmobacter > Pseudogemmobacter pollutisoli. Next base: position 24,930 of record NZ_JAICBZ010000047.1, read on the forward strand.
GGCGGTCTGGTTCATGGGGGTCTCGCCTCCTTGTGCTATCGCCCGTCGCGACAGGGCGCGGCGTGATCGGGACTTTGGTCTGGCGGCGCTATTTGAGGCGCATCTTCTTGGTCTTCACCTTGGGCGGCTTGGAATCGCTCCGCTTGCGTTTGAAGGCGCCGCTGCGCGGCCTGCGGCATTGCGTGTCCTCGCCGCTTTTCTTGTCCATCTTCGGAAGATAGAACGCGTCGCAGACCATGCGCAGGCAGGTGATGGCGGGGTGCTCTTTCTTCTTCTTGCCCGTGCCGGTGTCGGCCAGTTCCGGCTTGGCCTTCTTCATCGCGTCCAGATTGGCCTCGCGCACCTCTTCATAGGTCGGATTTGCCGGAGGCACCTTCGCGTTCTGGGCATTGGTCCAGTCGTTCTGGGCCTGCGTCTTGCGGCCGTGTTCGGTGGTGGGCGATGTCGCATCCTCAAGACAGACGCAGGGCGCGTCCTTGAAGTAATAGTCCTTGCACGTCTCGATGCCCTCGGGCGCGGTCCGGGTGTTCACGAAACAGGCGTTCTGAAGGATGTGGTCGGATTGCTGATACTTGGGATTGGGCTTGCCGTTCTTCTTTGACTTCGGCTCGCATTCCTCATCGGCATGGCGATAGGCATGCACCTTCATCCCCACATCGGCCAGGATCTTGGCGCAGGAAATCCCACCCACCGCCAGCCCGGCCATTTCCGGGAAGGGCGGCGCGTTGCCGGGGGGCGAGGCGTGGTTATGCGTCGCGATGTCGGAAAAGCGGATCACCGGCTCGCCTTCGAACTTCACGTCGGGCGACCACATGTTGAAATATTTCTTGCCGGTGTTCTTCGAGGTGACAACACCCTTCTTCGGCGCGCAGCCCGCTTCGGTGCCCGAGGTCTTGGTCTCGTCCGACTTGTTCTTGATGTTCACCTCCTTGCCCGAGATCTTCACCGTTCCGGTGCCGTTCTCGGTATCGGCGGCCATGCCAAAGGACGGGTAGGGGATCGGCACGCCGGGCGGCGTGGCCGGGGTTTGCGGCGGGGTGAAACAGACATCGGGGAAGGCCGCGATGGTCTGGGCCTGCACCGCCTTGCCCGAGATTTCCAAGCCATTGGCAAAGACCTTGCCGCCCATCAGCCCGCCCCCCGCCCGCCATGTCGCAACTCATGCAGCACGGCCGCGCCACAGGCGCCGTCATCGCCCGAGGCCTCGATCATCACGGGGCTGCCGGGCGCGTAGCCGCGCAGCCGCGCGGTCAGCGCCCGGCCCAGCATCACCGGCACCACCGCCGCGCCGACATTGCCCAGGCTTTCGGCCGGGCACCAGATATCCTGCATTTCCGTGCGGTTGCGGGTCAGGCGCTGGGCGGCCAAGGTGGATTGCTGGAAGAAATACTTCTCGCCCGCCAGATCCGACAGCCGGTATTCGACATGGCCCATCTCCATGCCGGCCTCGGCCAGCGCCAGCTCGAAGGCGCGCACCATTCCGTCGCCGCGCAGGGGCAGGTCATGGCCATCGGCATCCTGGCCATTGTAAAGATAGGCCTCCTCGCGCGCGAGGCCCAATCCCGTCAGCCGCAAGGGCCCAGGGGCTGCCGTACACAGGATCGCCGCCGCCGCCTCGCCCGGGATGAAGCCATTCGCGTTGCCCGGGCCCAGAAGCCGCGCCTGGCCCAGGTAATGGCTGACCGATTGCGCGGTCAGATAGCTGTCCAGCCCCAGGATCAGCACCGCCTCGGCCCCCTCAGCGATCTTCCGGCGCGCGCGGTCCAGCGCCACGAAGCCCGAAGGGCGCCCATGGCTGACGATCTCGGCCCTTGGCGGCGCGGGCAGGGACAGGATCTCGGCCAGATGGCGCAGCAGCGCCTCGGGCTGCGGCACCGGGCGGCCGGGTCGGGTCTCTTCCGCCAGGCACAGGATCAGCGGCGTCGCGGCCAGCGTGCCGGGCCGGGCGCGCTCGATATCGGCCAGGGCGCCGGCGGCCAGATGCGCCTGGCGCTTGAGCCCGATCCAGTTGCGCGGCAAAGGCACCGCCCCGCCGATCAGCCAACTGCCATCGGGCCCCATGAAACGGGTCTCGGCGAAACCGTCCAGCCGCGCCCGCATCGCCGCGCAAGAGCCGGCGGCGTCCAGCCCCACGCAGGTGACCATGCCGGCGGCGGCGATATGCAGCGGGCGGCTCATGCGGCGCGATCCCGGGCCAGGGGCGGCAGCGCAAGATAGTCTTTGCCGGCCTCATGCGCGCGCCGCAGCCCGCGTGAGGGCGGGCCGACCCAGGCCTCGGTGAATTCCGGGATGGTGCGGCGGATCCGGCATTCGCAGCGCCAGGCCAGGGTGAACTGCCGCGCCTCGCAGTCGAAGGCCAGGGTGTCGGGCAGAAGCACGGTGTCGAGCGCGATTTCGCGGCCACGAAACAGCCGGACGGGCAGGCGCGTGTCGGGCAGGCGAAATTCCTCGCGCCCCTGGGGGGTCATGCCCAGGATCACCACCGGCGTGCCGGGGGCGGGGGGGGCGATCTGCTGATCCTCGGGCGCGCATTGGTAATAGCGTTCATCGAAATCGGGCGGCAGGAAGGGAAAGATCTTGTCCTTCCAATTGTCGTCATAAGTGCCGGCCAGCCGGATCCGCGCCGGGGCGATGCGCGGCAGGGGGCCCAGCGCCATGGGCCGATGCGCGCCGAAGGGCGAGGTGACGGGATCGTCGGGCGCCTCGGTCAGCGGCAGGTCCAGCCCGTCCAGCCTTGCCCCGGCGCGGATGGTGGAAAAGCCCAAGCCAAAGGGATTGTCGGCATAGACCGGCGGCGCCTCGTCCCCGGCCCGCGCCCGGTCGGGGCCGCCGAAGGCCGTGTCATAGCCAAAGGCAAGCCTTGTGAAGGGATAGGGCCGGGTCGCGGTGATCGAAGGGCCCAGCGTGCGCCATTGCCGCGGGCCCACCACGTCGAATTGCTTGACCCAGTCGCCCACCCGCAGCCCCACGCGCACCCGTTCCACCGGCTGGCCGCCGGGCGCATAGGCGGCGCCCTGGGCCACCACGTCGCAGCGCGCCTTGCGAAAGGCGAAATCGGTTTCCCAAAGCGGCGGCGAAAAGCCCGGCGCGCCGGCATATTCGTCGGCCAGGATCAGGGGCCGCTGAGCGCGTGCCCGTTTGGACGCGGCCCCGGGTGCATCGGGGAAATCCCAGGTGCCCTTGATCACCAGCGAGAGGAATTCGCGCCCCGAGGCGTCCATGCCCATGGTCGACTGGGCGGGAAAGCGCGTCTGCGACAGGATGCGCATGGCGGGGCCTATTCGAAGGCGTAGGCGAAACCGTCGGCCGTGCCGGTGACCGTGACCCGTGTCAGCGGCGTGCCTTCCAGCTTGCGGTTCAGGACCTGGCGCGACAGTTCGGGCAGAAGCGTGTTCGTGAGGATCGCGTCGATCATCCGCCCGCCCGAGTCCAGCTCGGTGCAGCGCGCCTTGATCTGGTCCATCACCCCCTCGCCGATCACCAGTTCCGCGTCATGCCCGCCTTCCAGCCGCCGCGCGATGCCGCGCAGCTTGTGGCCGGCGATCGCCTCGATCATCGCATCGGACAGCGGGTAATAGGGGATGGTGACGATCCGGCCCAGCAGTGCGGCGGGGAAGGTCTTCAGCATCGGCGCGCGCAAGGAGCCGGTCAGGTCTTCCAGATCCGCCGTGCCGCGGCCGTCATCGGTCATCGCCATGATCTCTTCGCTGCCCACATTGGTGGTCAAAAGGATCAGGCAGTTCTTGAAGTCGATCCGGCGGCCTTCGCTGTCATCCATCATCCCCTTGTCGAAGACCTGAAAAAAGATTTCATGGACGTCCGGATGGGCCTTTTCCACCTCGTCCAAGAGGACGACCGAATAGGGGCGGCGGCGGACGGCCTCGGTCAGGATGCCGCCCTTGCCGTAACCCACATAGCCGGGCGGCGCGCCTTTCAGGGTGCTGACGGTATGGGCTTCCTGAAATTCCGACATGTTGATGGAGATCAGGTTCTGTTCGCCCCCGAACAGGGTTTCGGCCAAAGCCAGCGCGGTTTCGGTCTTGCCCACGCCCGAGGGGCCGGCCAGCATGAAGACGCCCACCGGCTTTTCCGGCGCGCCAAGGCCGGCAAGGCTGGTCTGGATGCGGTTGGCGATCATCTGCATCGCATGGTCCTGGCCCACGACGCGCTGCGCCAGGATGCCGGCCAGCTGCAGCGCCTGTTCGGCCTGACTTGCCAGCATCCGGCCCGCCGGAATGCCGGTCCAGTCCTGCACCACGCCGCCCACGGCGATGCGATCGACCGAGGGCAGGATCAGCGGGCGTTCGCCCTGCAGCCTGGCCAGTTCGGCGCTTTTGGCTTTCAGGGTTTCCAAGGTGGCTGCGCGGTCGTCGGCGGTCATTCTTGCCGGCGGCGCCTCGTCGGTTGCCTCGCCTTCGGCTCCGCCCGCCTCGGGCCCTGCCTCGGGTTCGGGCAATTCATCGGCGGTGTCGTCCACGGCCAGCCCTTCGGCCCGCAGCCTGGCGCGCAGGTCCAGCACCTCGTCGACCAGGGCCTTTTCCTGCTCCCAGCGGGCATTGGCGGCGTCAAGCTCGGCCTGGGCCGCGGCCAGAGCGGCGGACACATCTTCCTGACGCTCGGCCACGTCGATGCCGACGGCGCCTTCGCGGGCGATGATCGCGGCCTCGACCTCCAGCGATTGCAGGCGGCGTTCGATGTCTTCGACCTCGGCGGGCGTCGCATGTTGCGACACCGCGACCCGGGCGCAAACCGTGTCCAAGAGGCTGATCGCCTTGTCGGGCAATTGCCGCGCCGGGATGTAGCGATGCGACAGGCGGACGGCGGCCTGGATCGCCTCGTCAAGGATTTCGACCTTGTGGTGCTTCTCCAACACCCCGGCAATGCCGCGCAGCATGCGGATCGCGGCATCTTCGCCGGGCTCCTCGACCTTCACCACCTGAAAGCGGCGGGTCAGGGCGGGATCCTTTTCGATATGTTCCTTGTATTCGGCCCAGGTCGTCGCCGCGACGGTGCGCAATTCGCCCCGCGCCAGCGCCGGTTTCAACAGGTTCGCGGCATCGCCCGTGCCCGCAGCCCCGCCGGCGCCGATCAGCGTATGCGCCTCGTCGATGAACAGGATGATGGGCTTGGGGCTGCCCTGCACCTCGTCGATCACCGCCTTCAGCCGCTTTTCGAACTCGCCCTTCACCGAGGCGCCGGCCTGCATCAGCCCGATATCCAGCATCCACAGATCGACCGCCTGCAATTGCGGCGGCACATCGCCGCGCGCCAGCCGCAGCGCGAAGCCTTCGACGACGGCGGTCTTGCCCACCCCGGCCTCGCCCGTGAGGATCGGGTTGTTCTGGCGGCGGCGCATCAGGATGTCGATGATCTGGCGGATCTCCATGTCGCGGCCGATCACCGGGTCGATCTTGCCATCCTTGGCGCGCTGGGTCAGGTTCGTCGCATATTGCCCCAGCGCCGATTTGCCCGCAGGCTTCGGCGCGCCGGGGTCTGCCGCCGCGGCCGGCGCATCGGTTTCGACCGAGGCCTCAAGCAGCCCGTCCAGCGCCGGTTCCAGCGTCTCGGGGTCGATCTTGTCGAATTCCAGGCTGATCTTCAGAAGCAGCCCTTCCAGCACCGGCGTCTTCATCGCCGCCAGCAGCACGAAGCCCGAGCGGACCCTGTCCTGATCCTTCTCGACCTTGCCGAAGGTCCAGGCCTCGCGGATCGCATGGAAGATGTGGTCCGAGAATTCCTCGACCGCCGATGCCCCATGCGGCAGCCGGTCCAGGGCGCGCTGGATGTCGCCTTCCAGCCTGGCGCCATCGACCCCGGCGGATTGGCAGAGAATGTCGAAATCGCTGCGTTCGGTGCGGCTGAGCGCCTCGATGAAATGGGCCAGCTCCACATAGGGGTTGCCGCGCGCCTTGGCCGATTGCGCAGCGGCCGAAAAGGCGCGCAGGCAGGTTTCGTTCAGCTTTCCGACAAGTTCCTTGCGCTTGACGGTTTCGGGCGAACCGCGCTGGGCCATGCTAAAGCCTTTCAAAAATGGGTCAGATCAAGAGGGCTTGCAGATAAATGCAGAAATCCTGCAGACTCAGTCTAATCTAGATTATTCCTTGGCGCGACAGATTTGAGACAGGGCGACGGTCAGGTTGCCCGGAGGTTCGATGCGATGATTGCTCCGCTTCCCGGCGACATTTTTCGCGCCGGCCAGGTGCTGAACAACACCTATGAGATCGAGGGCGTCCTGGGCCGTGGCGGCACGGGCGAGGTTTACCGGGCGCGCAACCTGATCTCGGGGCGGGTGGTCGCGATCAAGGCCCTGAACGCGCAGTTTTCCGGGCAAGAGGGCTATATCGCCCTGATGCGCCGCGAAGAGCAGATGCGCGACATCCGCGACGATGCGGTGGTGCGCTACACGGAATGCTCGCGCTCGGATCAGGGCCATGTCTTCCTGGTGATGGATTTCATCGACGGGCCCTCGATGGCCGATGTGATGCTGCAGCGGCGGATGGAGCCGCGCGAGTTGATGATCGTCGCGCATCGGGTGGCCGAGGGGCTGGTGGCGGCGCATGGCCATGGGATCGTGCATCGCGACCTGTCGCCCGACAATGTGATCCTGAAAGGCGGCAGCCCGGAACAGGCCACGATCATCGACTTCGGCATCGCCAAGGACACCGGGGCAGGGGCGCGCACCATCGTCGGCAATGATTTCGCCGGGAAATACGAATATGCCGCGCCCGAGCAGATGGAGGGGCGGGCCGAGCCGCGCAGCGATCTTTACGCGCTGGGCGCGCTTCTGCTGGCGGCCTGGAAGGGGCAGGTGCCTTTCGCCGGCATGACCCCGGGCGAGATGATCCGCAGGAAGGGCCAGCCGCTGGACACGCTGGGCGTGCCGGAACCCCTGAAGGGGCTGATCGACTGGCTGTCGGCCCCGGCTTTGGCGCAGCGCGCGCCTTCGGCGGCTGCGGTGGTCGATCAGGTCGGGCGGGCGCTGGGGGGCACGCCGGGCGGGCGGGCGCC
>NZ_JAICBZ010000048.1 GCF_020179405.1 Xinfangfangia pollutisoli
GAGCCGCGAAACTCGGCCCGCGCCAGCCAGGGCGTCCAGCCCGCCATCCGCGCCTCGGCCGCGGCCTCGATCCGCGCCAGCAGCGCCCGCATCTGGGCCAGAAGATCGGCGATCTCGGCCCCCTGCCCCGGCTCGGCCCGAACCTCGCCCGCCAGATGCCGCAGCTCCCGCTCTGCCGATTGTTCCACCGCCGCCATGATCGCGCCCTTTCGCATGCCCTGCGAGCGGGCGCTATCAAGCCGATGCGACAGTTTCATGTCGCCGGGCCGCGGCCATTCGCCCCCCAGATCTTGCGCCCGCCCCCCTGCGGATGGTCTAATGGTGCAAAACCGCAAGCCGGCCCGCCGGCGCCCGAGCAGCCCCATTCCCGACGCGAGTTCCCATGCCGAATGACCTTCTTTCCGGCCAAGGCCAGACCTATGATGCTTCCTCGATCGAGGTGCTGGAGCCGCTGGAGGCGGTGCGCCTGCGCCCCGGCATGTATATCGGCGGCATTGACGAGCGCGCCTATCACCACCTGGCCGCCGAAATCCTGGACAATGCCATGGACGAGGCGGTCGCGGGCCATGCGAACCGCATCGAGGTGGAACTGCATGCCGATGGCAGCCTGACCATCCGCGACAATGGCCGCGGCATCCCCGTCGATCCGCATCCGAAATTCCCCGACAAATCGGCGCTGGAAGTCATCCTGACCACGCTGCATTCGGGCGGCAAGTTCAACGGCAAGGCCTATGAGACCTCGGGCGGTCTGCACGGGGTCGGCTCGTCGGTCGTCAATGCGCTGTCGGATCTGATGACCGTCCAGGTCGCGCTGAACAAGGAACTGTACGAGCAAAGCTTCTCGCGCGGGGTGCCGCAGGGCCCGATCCGCAAGCTGGGCCCGATCCAGAACCGCCGCGGCACCTGGGTGACCTTCCATCCCGATCCGCAGATCTTCGGCACGCAAGAATTCAAACCCGCGCGGCTGATGAAGATGGCGCGGTCCAAGGCCTATATCTTCTCGGGCGTGGAAATCCGCTGGAAATCGGCCATTCCCGATGGCGACATGCCGATGGAGGCGACGTTCCACTTCCCCGGTGGCCTGGCCGATTATCTGGCCGACCAGCTGGAAAAGGCCACCACCTATGCCGACCGCCCCTTTGCCGGCAAGGTGGGCTTCCAAGAGAAATTCGGCGTGCCCGGCTCGGTCGAATGGGCGGTGAACTGGACGCCGTCGCGCGATGGGTTCATCTCAAGCTATTGCAACACCGTGCCCACGCCCGAAGGCGGCACGCATGAGGCGGGGTTCTGGGCTGCGATCCTGAAGGGCATCCGCGCCTATGGCGAGCGGGTGAAGAACCGCAAGGCCGAGCAGATCACCCGCGACGACATGATGTCGGGCGGCTGCGCGCTGATTTCCGTCTTCATCCGCGAACCGCAATTCGTGGGCCAGACCAAGGACCGGCTGGCCACCGAAGAGGCGGCGAAATGGGTGGAAAACGCGGTGCGCGACCATTTCGACACCTGGCTTGCGGCCGATCCGAAATCGGCGGGCGCGATCCTGGATTTCCTGGTGCTGCGGGCCGAGGAACGCCTGCGCCGCCGGGCCGAGAAGGAAACCCAGCGCAAGACGGCCACTAAGAAGCTGCGCCTGCCCGGCAAGCTGGTGGACTGTTCGGCCACCGACCGGCGCGGCACGGAACTGTTCATCGTCGAGGGCGACTCGGCCGGCGGCAGCGCCAAGGGCGCGCGCGACCGCAATTTCCAGGCGCTGCTGCCCCTGCGCGGCAAGGTGCTGAACGTCCTCGGCGCGGCCTCGTCCAAACTGGGCGAGAATGCCGAAATCCGCGACATCTGCGAGGCTTTGGGCGTCGGCATGGGCACCAAGTTCCGCGTCGACGATCTGCGCTATGACAAGATCATCATCATGACCGACGCCGATGTCGACGGCGCCCATATCGCCTCGCTGCTGATGACCTTCTTCTTCACCCAGATGCGGCCCCTGATCGACAAGGGCCATCTCTACCTGGCCTGCCCGCCGCTTTACCGGCTGACGCAGGGCGCCAAGCGGCTTTACGTGGCCGATGACGCCGAGAAAGAGGTGTGGCTGCAGAAGGGCCTGGGCGGCAAGGGCAAGATCGACGTGCAGCGTTTCAAGGGTCTGGGCGAGATGGACGCCAAGGACCTGAAGGACACCACGATGAACCCCGCCACCCGCAAGCTGATCCGCGTGTCGATCGACGACGAGGATGGCGGCGAGACCGGCGATCTGGTCGAGCGGCTGATGGGCAAGAAGCCCGAACTGCGCTTCCAATATATCCAGGAAAACGCGCGTTTCGTGGAAGAGCTGGATGTGTGAGTGAGCGTCGTTATATACCGCTACATGTAAGGCGTCACTTGCGCCAAGAAGCGTATTTCGGCTGCGCAGTCTGCGGTGAACCAATACTTGATTACCATCACATTGTCCCGTGGTCCGTAGAGAAGCACAACAATCCTGAACACATGGTCGCACTTTGCCCGACTCACCACCGCATTGTTGGCAAGATGGCGCCAGATCGCCAATATGAAATTAAGAATAACCCAAAAAACAGGGATGCCGGAATGCTTCGTGGATTCTTGGCAACCGACAAACATCAACCATCTTTTGTGATGGGTACCAATACCTTCATCAACACGCCGACAATCCTTTCATACTATGGAGTTCCAATAATAACCTATCGGGTTCTAGAAGGCCAAAGTCTTTTGAGTGCTTACATACCGAAAGATGACTTCTTCCCAGAGTTAAAAATAGTCGACAACGATATCATCGCTTGGGTTGACGATTTGTGGGACTTTCAATTTAGCACAAATTATTTAAAAATGCAGCGCTTAGAAGAGAGCAGATACTTCGAGATTGACCTACGGCACGAACATGCGCTCGTCTCAGGCAACATTAGGATCGGTGAAACCGTCTTTGTTTTCAACGCCACGTCCACGAACATCAACAGCCGGTTTACCGCTATGAGAAACACATTTACCAATTGCGGCTGCGGTTTCGCCTTCGGAGATTACCGACAAAAGCTTTTGCTTCCCAATTATGCAATGCGCAAACCTTCAGCGCGATTAGTTTCAAAATGAGCCTGAATTGGAAATTTTTCTATCCCTTTGAAACTTTCCAGGCCCCCTTCCTCTCTGCAAAAATATCCTGCGGGGGTCCGGGGGTGCAAAACCCCCGGCTTCGCACGCCGCCCCGCGCCGCCGCCTATGGCACATCCCATTCATCCTCGTCGCGGAGCGGGCCGATCGCGGTCCAGTCGGCGCGGATGCGGGCGATGCGGCTGTCGCCCCAGGTGCGGAAGACGATGTGAAAGCCGGTGGCGGTGACCGTCTCGGCGCTGAGATCGGCGCGAAAATTCGCCTTGTGGTCGATGTCCAGCAGCGACAGGCCGACGATCACCGCGGGCGGGGCCTGGAAGGGCTCGCGGAACGACACCAGAAAGCGGCTTTCGCGGTCGCCCTGGCCGGTCCACATTGGCCCACCATCGACGAAATCCGAAAACAGGACGCGCGCGCCCTGCAGGATGCCGATCGACCCGCCAAACCGCTTCATGCCCAAACGCTTTCTCCCTGCTGCCAAACTACTGTGCGAAACGGGCGGAAAGAAGACAAAAACAAAAGGCCCCGCCAGAGGCAGGGCCTTTCGGATCGCATTCGCGAAGGGGTTCAGAAGCCGGTCGCGGCCTTCATGGCCAGAAGATCGGCCATGGCCTTGTCGGCCACGTCCTTGTCGACGGCAACGGCCGTCGCTTCGGAGGCATCGGCGATCAGCCGATCCAGCAGCGGCGCCGTCAGCTCTTCCACCGGGACCGCACGCTCGGCCAGGATCGAGACGCCCGTGGCGCTGATCTCGGCAAAGCCGCCGGTGACCACATAGGCCTTGGTGCCTTCGGCCGCGATGGCCTTCAGCACGCCCGGGCGCAGGGTGGTGATGGTGGGGGCATGCCCCTCCATCGCCGTCAGGTCGCCATCGGCACCGGGGATCTGCACCTCGGTCGCCGTAAGCGAGGCCAGCCGGCGTTCCGGGCTGACCAGATCGAATTGCAGATGTCCTGCCATGACTGCCCCCTTACGCCGCAGCCGCGGCGAGCTTGGCAGCCTTGGCGATCACTTCGTCAATCCCGCCGACCATGTAGAAGGCCGCTTCCGGCAGGTGGTCATATTCGCCGTTCACCACAGCCTTGAACGAGGCGATGGTCTTTTCCAGCGGAACCTGCACACCGTCCGAGCCGGTGAAGACCTTGGCCACGTCGAAGGGCTGGCTGAGGAAACGCTGGATCTTCCGGGCGCGGGCCACGGTCAGCTTGTCCTCTTCCGACAGTTCGTCCATGCCGAGGATGGCGATGATGTCCTGCAGCGACTTGTAGCGCTGAAGGATCCCCTGCACCGAACGGGCGACGTTGTAATGCTCTTCGCCGATGACGGCCGGGTCCAGCAGACGCGAGGTCGAGTCAAGCGGGTCGACGGCCGGGTAGATCCCCAGTTCCGAGATGGCGCGCGACAGAACGGTCGTGGCGTCAAGGTGGGCGAACGAGGTGGCCGGCGCCGGGTCGGTCAGGTCGTCGGCCGGAACGTAGATCGCCTGCACCGAGGTGATCGAGCCGTTCTTGGTCGAGGTGATGCGTTCCTGCAGCGCGCCCATGTCGGTGGCCAGCGTCGGCTGGTAGCCCACGGCCGACGGGATACGGCCCAGCAGAGCCGACACTTCCGACCCGGCCTGGGTGAAGCGGAAGATGTTGTCGACGAAGAACAGAACGTCGGTGCCGGACTGGTCGCGGAACTGCTCGGCCAGGGTCAGGCCGGTCAGCGCCACACGGGCACGCGCCCCCGGGGGTTCGTTCATCTGGCCATAGACCAGCGCCACTTTCGAGGCCGACAGGTCGTCGATCTTGATGACGCCCGATTCGATCATTTCGTGATACAGGTCGTTGCCTTCGCGGGTCCGTTCACCCACGCCGGCGAAGACCGAATAGCCCGAGTGCACCTTGGCGATGTTGTTGATCAGTTCCATGATCAGAACCGTCTTGCCTACGCCGGCGCCGCCGAACAGGCCGATCTTGCCGCCCTTGGCATAGGGCGCCAGCAGGTCGATGACCTTGATGCCGGTGACCAGAACCAGCGATTCCGTCGCCTGTTCGGCGAAGGTCGGCGCGGGCTGGTGGATGGCGCGGGTTTCGGTGGCGTCCACCGGGCCCTTTTCGTCCACCGGCTCGCCGATGACGTTCAGGATGCGGCCCAGGGTGGCGTCACCCACCGGAACCGAGATCGGCGCGCCAAGGTCGGTGCAGGGGGTGCCGCGGACCAGACCTTCGGTCGCGTCCATGGCGATGCAGCGCACGGTGTTCTCGCCCAGATGCTGGGCGACTTCCATGATCAGCTTCTTGCCGTTGTTGGTGGTTTCCAGCGCGTTCAGAATCGCCGGCAGCGCGCCTTCGAACTGAACGTCCACGACGGCGCCGATGACCTGGGTGACCTTGCCGCCGGTCACGGCAGCGGCGGAAGCTTTCGGGGCTCTTGCCATTGTTTTCTACTCCGGGTTCGTCAGAGCGCCTCGGCGCCCGAAATGATTTCGATGAGTTCCTTGGTGATCGCAGCCTGACGCGACCGGTTGTAGATGGTCGTGTACTTGTTGATCATGTCGCCGGCGTTGCGGGTCGCGTTGTCCATGGCGGACATCCGCGCGCCCTGCTCGGAGGCGCCGTTTTCAAGGAGCGCTGTGAAGATCTGCGTCGCCACGCCCCGCGGCAGAAGATCGGCGAGAATCGCCTCTTCCGAGGGTTCGTAGTCGTAAAGCGCATTGGTCTCGGCCGCGTCGAACTTGGCCGGGATGATCTGCTGCGCGGTGGGGATCTGGCTGATCACCGACTGGAAGCGGTTGTAGAAGATCGTGACCACATCGGCTTCGCCGGCCTCGAAGGCCGCCAGCACTTCACGCGCGATGGATTGCGCATTGGCATAGCCGACCCGCTTCACTTCGCTCATGTCGACGTGACCGACGAAATACTGCGACCAGTCGCGCCGCAGCTGTTCGCGGCCCTTCTTGCCGACCGTCAGGATCTTCACCGTCTTGCCCTGCGCCAGCAACTCGGCCGCCTTCGCGCGGGCAAGCCGCACGATGGTCGAGTTGAAGCCGCCGCAAAGGCCGCGTTCCGAGGTCATGACCACCAGAAGATGGGTCTGGTCGCGGCCCGAGCCGGACAGAAGGCGGGGACCGCCCTCTCCCTGGCCGGAAGCCAGCGCGGCAATCACCGCCCCCATGCGCTCGGCATAGGGGCGTGCCGCCTCGGCCGCTTCCTGCGCCCGGCGCAGTTTCGCGGCAGAGACCATCTGCATCGCCTTGGTGATCTTGCGGGTGTTCTTCACACTCGCGATCTTGTTCTTGAGGTCCTTTAGGCTGGGCATCTGCCTACTCCTTCAGGGCCGCTTACGCGAAGTCTTTGGCGAATTCGGCGATGGCTTCCTTAAGCTTCGCTTCGTCGGCACCCTTGATCTTCGGGTCGGCGGTGCTGATCCAGTCGAGGATGTCCTTGCGCTTGCTGCGCAGGAAGGACAGCAGGCCCGCTTCGAAGCGGCCCACATCCTTGACGGCGACCTTGTCCAGGAAGCCCGCGGTGCCCGCATAGATCACGCAGACGATTTCCGCATTGGTCAGCGGCGAATATTGCGACTGCTTCATCAGCTCGGTCAGACGCGCGCCACGGGCCAGAAGCTGCTGGGTCGAGGCGTCAAGGTCGGAACCGAACTGCGCGAAGGCCGCCATTTCGCGATACTGCGCAAGCGACAGCTTCACCGGGCCGGCGACGGTCTTCATCGCATTGGTCTGGGCGGCCGAACCGACGCGCGACACCGACAGACCGGTGTTCACCGCCGGACGGATGCCCTGGTAGAACAGTTCCGATTCCAGGAAGATCTGGCCGTCGGTGATCGAGATCACGTTCGTCGGAATATAGGCCGAGATGTCGCCGGCCTGGGTTTCGATGATCGGCAGCGCGGTCAGCGAGCCGGCGCCGAAATCCTCGTTCAGCTTGGCCGAACGTTCCAGCAGACGCGAATGCAGATAGAACACGTCGCCCGGATAGGCTTCACGCCCCGGCGGACGGCGCAGAAGCAGCGACATCTGACGATAGGCGACGGCCTGCTTCGACAGGTCATCATAGATCATCAGCGCGTGGCGGCCATTGTCGCGGAAGAATTCACCGATCGCGGTGCCCGAGAAGGGCGCCAGGAACTGCATCGGCGCGGGGTCCGAAGCGGTGGCGGCGACGACGACCGTATAGGCCATGGCGCCGGTTTCTTCCAGCTTCTTCACCAGCTGCGCCACGGTCGAGCGCTTCTGCCCGATCGCGACATAGACGCAATACAGCTTCTTCGATTCGTCCGAACCGGCAGCGTCGTTATAGACCTTCTGGTTCAGGATCGTGTCCAGCGCCACGGCGGTCTTGCCGGTCTGACGGTCGCCGATGATCAGCTCGCGCTGGCCACGGCCGATCGGGATCATCGCGTCCACGGCCTTCAGGCCGGTCGCCATGGGTTCATGCACCGACTTGCGCGGGATGATGCCCGGGGCCTTCACGTCGGCCACGCGGCGCTCGGTCGCGGCGATCGGGCCCTTGCCGTCGATCGGATTGCCCAGCGCGTCAACGACACGGCCCAGCAGCGCATTGCCCGCGGGCACGTCCACGATGGACTTGGTGCGCTTGACGGTGTCGCCTTCCTTGATGTCCTTGTCGGACCCGAAGATAACGATACCGACGTTATCGACTTCCAGGTTCAGCGCCATCCCGCGGATGCCGCCCGGGAATTCGACCATCTCGCCGGCCTGGACATTGTCGAGGCCATGGACACGGGCGATACCGTCGCCGACCGACAGCACACGGCCAACCTCGGCGACTTCGGCTTCCTTGCCGAAGTTCTTGATCTGCTCTTTCAGGATCGCAGAGATCTCGGCAGCCTGAATTCCCATCACCCAACCTCTTTCATAGCATTCTGCAGGGAAGCGAGCTTCGCCTTGACCGATGTGTCGATCATGATCGAGCCCAGCTTGACGACCAGTCCACCGATGAGCGTGTCATCGACAGAGGTGTTCAGTTTCACGGTCTTGCCCACGCGCGCCTTCAGCGTGTCGGCCAGTTTCTTGGCTTGTGCGGCGGTCAGCGCCTTGGCCGAAGCGACCTCGGCAGTGACTTCGCCCTTCTCTTCGCTGATCAGTGCGGCGAGTTGACGCAGCAGCTGCGGCAACACGAACAGCCGCCGCTTTTCGGCCATCAGCGCCAGGGTGTTTGCCGTCAGCGGCGCAAGGTCCATCTTCGCGGCGATCGCGGCGATTGCGCCCCCCTGTTCGGTCCGGCTGACCACGGGAGAGCCGATCATCGCCACCAGATCGGGCGAGGCGGCCAGCGCTTCGCTCAGGGCGGCGGTATCGGCTTCCAGGGCAGGCAGGGCGCCCGCCTCCTTGGCCAGTTCGAAAAGCGCGGTCGCATATCGCGCGGCGATGCCCTGAGAGATCGAAGCTGGTTCGGCCACGGCCTTCCTTCCCATTCTTCGGGCTTCATCCCGGCGCGCCCTGGTCCGCACATCTGCGCGGCCACGACAACTGGAAGCCCTAATTCACCCGATTTCGCGGGCGTCCTTAGCAGGTAGAAACCGCCCTCGCAACGGGGTTGGTCGCGCTTTCGTGAGAGGGATATACAGGATTTCCCGGCTGTCAGCGCTCACATAAGCGGGCTGCGACGCTTTGAAGCCATCCGGCCACCCGCCCGCGGCGGCCGGGGGGCGGACAGGAGTCGTTGCAATCCGGCACATTCGGCGGTTGCGGGGGCGCCAGCCCAGGCCCGGGCCGCCCCGTCCGGCGGTGGCGCGCACACGCCCGGTCACGTCGGCGTCAGATCGGGGCTTTGCGGCGCCCCGGCGGTTGACAGGGCGGCAAAAGACGCATCACAGATTGGGAATATGTCAGGCAGAGCAAATTCCGCCTCCCGCCCGCCAGTCGCGGGCCGGGCGGATCAGAAACGACGGAGGCACGCATGAAACCCACCCACACCCGCCGCTCGGCCGCCCTTCTGGGCCTTGGCGCAGGCGCGGCGTTGCTGTTGCCGCGCGCCGCCCTTGCCCAGCAATCCGCTCCCCTGCCCGCCCCCCTGCCCGAAGCCGATCCGCCCTCGGCCGGCGGGGTGATCCGCAACAACACCTCAAGCTTCCGCATGCAGCGCTGGCAGGACCATTTCGAGACGCTGGGCGTGGCCACCATCGTTGCCGACACCCGAAGCCGGGCGCTGCATTACTGGAGCGCGGATGGCACAGACTACCGGATCTTCCCGACCTCGGTTCCGATCTCGGACGAGCTGACCAAGCGCGGCTATACCCAGATCGTGCGCAAGAAGGTGGGGCCAAGCTGGACGCCCACCGCCAGCCAGATGCAGCGCTATCCCGACTGGAAGCCGATCCCGCCCGGGCCGGAGAACCCCCTGGGCACCCATGCGATGTACCTGTCCTGGCCGGCCTATATCATCCATGGCACCCATGACACGCGCAAGATCGGCCGGCGGTCCTCGGATGGCTGCATCGGGCTGTACAATGAAATGATCGCCCAGCTTTTCCCGCTATGTCCGGTGGGAACCCAGGTCCGGGTCCTGTAGGCCCGGGCGCAGGCGGACCAGCCGGCCCAGCGCCGGCTCGGGCGCGGCGGCCCCGCCGCGCACCCCTTCCAGCGCCTTCAGCGGCCGTGTGACCACCGCCCCCAGCCCGCCGCGGCTGGGCGCATAGACCTGTTTCGAGGCCTCGACCATCAGCACGCCCCCCGACAGCCAGGGCAGGCGCCGCCCCAGCTTCTCCCAGAAATCCGCCGTGCGCAGCCAGAACGGCGCACGCGAGGGCGGGGCATGCAGCACGGTGAAGCTGCGCTCGGGGGTGAAGCCGTGCCGGCGCAGCTGGGCTTCCAGCTGGCTGCCGGAATAGGGCCGGCCGAAGCCGAAGGGCGTGGCATCGCGCCGCGACCACAGGCCCGAGCGGTTCGGCACCACGAACAGCGCCCGCCCCCCGGGGCCCAGAACGCGATGCGCCTCGTCCAGCACGGCCGAGGGATGTTCGCTGGTCTCAAGCCCGTGCATCAGCACCAGACGATCCACCAGCCCGGTGGGCAGCGGCCAGGCGGTTTCCTCGCACAGCACGCTGACATTGGCCATGCCGGCGGGCCAGGGCATCACCCCCTGCGGGCCGGGCATCAGCCCGACGACGCGGCGCGCCTGCGGCAGATAGGGGCGCAGCAAGGGCACGGCAAAGCCGAAGCCCGCCACCGTCCAGCCCGCCGCGGGCGCCCAGAGCCGCACCATCTGGTCGCGGATGGCGCGCTGGGCGACCCGGCCCAGCGGCGTGCGATAATAGAAGTCGCGCAGATCCTGCACGTCGAGGTGCATTGCGGTTGCCACCTGTCCCGGGTGATGTTGGGCGCAGCATAGACCGGGAATGGGGAAAGACCATGGCTTTGGAACTGGTGGTGGTGCCGTGTCTGAAAGACAATTTCGCCTTTCTGCTGCAGGATCCGGCGACGGGGCAGACCGCCGTGGTCGATGTGCCCGATGCGGCGCCGATCCTGGCCGCCCTGCAGGCGCGGGGCTGGACGCTGGGGCAGATCCTGCTGACCCATCATCATGACGACCACATCCAGGGCGTGCCCGAATTGCGTGCGGCGACCGGCGCGCGCGTTCTGGGCGCGGCCGCCGATGCCCACCGTCTGCCACCTCTGGACCAGGCCCTGCACGAGGGCGATGCGGTGACGATCGGCGCCGAGACGGGGCGGGTCATCGACGTGCCCGGCCATACAAGGGGCCATATCGCCTTTCACTTCCCGGACTCTGCCCTGGCCTTCACCGCCGACAGCCTGATGGCCGCCGGCTGCGGCCGCCTGTTCGAGGGCACGGCGGCCGAGATGTGGGAAAGCCTGTCGAAATTCGCCGATCTTCCCGGCGAGACGCGGATCGGATCGGGCCATGACTATCTGGACGGCAACCTGCGCTTCGCGCTGACCCTTGAACCGGAAAATCCCGACCTTATCTCTCGGATCGAGCGTCTGGACAGGCTGCGCCGCGAAGGTCACCTGCCCATGCCCTCGACCCTTGCCGAAGAGCGCAAGACCAATCCCTTCCTGCGGGCAGCCCTGCCCCAGATGAAGGCCACCCTAGGCATGGCCGACGCGACCGATGCGGCGGTCTTTGCCGAAATCCGGGCCCGGAAGGATCGGTTTTGAAGCGTCTGCATCACATTTGACGTGAAGCATGCCCGGTTTTGCGGCAGGGGCACAGATTGCACTTGCAGACCGGACCGTAAAACCGAACTTTAACCTTATGAGGCCACGGTTGGTTTGGGCCCCTTCGACGGCCCGACCTGACCCCCGAGGAACAGGAGCACGACAAAGTGCCGTCTTTTTCGTCCACGCTTGAACAGGCCATCCACGGTGCGCTGGCCCTTGCAAATGCCCGCCGTCATGAACTCGCCACGCTGGAACATCTCCTGCTGGCCCTGATCGACGAACCCGACGCAGCCCGGGTGATGAAGGCCTGCTCGGTCGACCTGGACGAGTTGCGCAAGACCCTGACCGATTTCATCGACGACGACCTGTCGACGCTGGTGACCAGTGTCGAAGGGTCGGAAGCGGTGCCGACCGCCGCCTTCCAGCGCGTGATCCAGCGCGCTGCGATCCATGTGCAATCCTCGGGCCGCACCGAAGTGACCGGGGCGAATGTGCTGGTCGCGATCTTCGCCGAACGCGAATCGAACGCCGCCTATTTCCTGCAGGAACAGGACATGACGCGCTATGATGCGGTGAATTTCATCGCCCATGGCGTGGCCAAGAACCCCTCCTTCGGCGAAAGCCGCCCGGTTCAGGGCGCGGACGAGCCGCAGGAAACCCCCAAGGCCGAAGCCGGCGAGGCCAAGGAATCGGCGCTGTCGAAATATTGCGTCGATCTGAACGTGAAGGCCCGCAAGGGCGAGGTCGACCCGCTGATCGGCCGCGAGGCCGAGGTTGAGCGCGCGATCCAGGTTCTGTGCCGCCGCCGCAAGAACAACCCGCTTCTGGTGGGTGACCCGGGCGTGGGCAAGACCGCCATCGCCGAAGGCCTGGCCTGGAAGATCATCAAGAAGGAAGTGCCCGAAGTGCTGTCGGGCGCCACGATCTATTCGCTCGACATGGGCGCGCTTCTGGCCGGCACCCGCTATCGCGGCGATTTCGAGGAACGACTGAAAGCCGTGGTCAAGGAGATGGAGGATCACCCCGACGCGATCCTGTTCATCGACGAGATCCATACCGTGATCGGCGCCGGGGCCACCTCGGGCGGGGCGATGGATGCCTCGAACCTGCTGAAGCCCGCGCTGCAGGGCGGCAAGCTGCGCTGCATGGGCTCGACGACCTATAAAGAGTTCCGCCAGCATTTCGAAAAGGACCGCGCCCTGTCGCGCCGGTTCCAGAAGATCGACGTGAACGAACCTTCGGTGCCGGATGCGATCAAGATCCTGATGGGGCTGAAGCCGCATTTCGAAGAGCATCACGACATCCGCTATACCGCCGACGCGATCAAATCGGCGGTGGAACTGGCCAGCCGCTACATCAACGACCGCAAACTGCCGGATTCGGCGATCGACGTGATCGACGAGGCGGGGGCGGCGCAGCATCTGGTCTCGGATTCGAAGCGCAAGAAGGTTCTGGGAACGAAAGAGATCGAGGCCGTGGTGGCCAAGATCGCCCGCATCCCGCCGAAAAACGTCTCGAAGGACGATGCCGAAGTGCTGCGCGATCTGGAAAAGACGCTGAAGCGGCTGGTCTTCGGCCAGGACAAGGCGATCGAGGCGCTGTCGTCCTCGATCAAACTGGCCCGGGCTGGCCTGCGTGAACCCGAAAAGCCGATCGGCAACTACCTGTTCACCGGCCCGACCGGCGTCGGCAAGACCGAGGTGGCGAAGCAGCTGGCCAATACGCTGGGGGTGGAGCTGCTGCGGTTCGACATGTCGGAATACATGGAGAAACACGCGGTGTCCCGCCTGATCGGCGCGCCGCCCGGCTATGTCGGGTTCGATCAGGGCGGCATGCTGACCGATGGCGTCGACCAGCATCCGCATTGCGTGCTGCTGCTGGACGAAATCGAAAAGGCCCATCCGGATGTGTTCAACATCCTGCTGCAGGTGATGGATCACGGCAAGCTGACCGACCACAACGGACGGGCGGTGGATTTCCGCAATGTGATCCTGATCATGACCTCGAATGCCGGGGCGGCCGACATGCAGAAGGCCGCCATCGGTTTCGGCCGCGACAAGCGCGAGGGCGAGGATACGGCGGCGGTGGAACGCACCTTCACGCCGGAATTCCGCAACCGTCTGGATGCGGTGATCAGCTTCGCGCCCTTGGGCCGCGAGATCATCTTGCAAGTGGTCGAGAAGTTCGTGCTGCAGCTGGAAGCGCAGCTGATCGACCGCGGCGTGCATATCGAGCTGACGCCCGAAGCCGCCGATTGGCTGGGCGAGAAGGGCTATGATGACAAGATGGGCGCGCGGCCCCTGGGCCGGGTGATCCAGGAACACATCAAGAAGCCGCTGGCCGAAGAACTGCTGTTCGGCCGGCTGGTCAAGGGCGGTGTGGTGAAGGTCGCGGTCAAGGATGGCGCGATCGAATTGCAGGTGCAGGAGCCGCAGAAGCCGCGCCTGACCGGCCAGAAACCGCCGCTGCTGACCGCCGAGTGATCGCTGTGCAAGACCGGAAACCCCCGCCAAAGGCGGGGGTTTTTCTTTGCTCGGCCAGTTTGCAGCCTTGAAGCGCCGCGCCCTGCCCCCTAGCCTGCCCTTGCGGGACGACCCGCGCTTGTGATCGATCCGGGACGGCCCGGCCTTGAGGAAAGGGTGGGGCATGTCTTGGGTCTTGCTGGTTCTTGCCGGTCTGCTGGAAGTCGTCTGGGCCTTTGCGATGAAGAAATCGCAGGGCTTTACCGTGTTCTGGCCCAGCATGGTGACGCTGGTCGCCATGATGGCCAGTTTCGGCCTGCTGGCGCTGGCGATGCGCAGCCTGCCCTTGGGCACGGCCTATACGATCTGGACCGGGATCGGCGCGCTGGGCGCCTTCGTGCTGGGCATCGTCGCCCTGGGCGAGGTGGCAAGCCCCGGCCGCATCCTGGCCGCCGGGCTGATCCTGTCGGGGCTGGTGCTGATGAAGCTGACGAGTTCCTAACGCTCGGTCAGTTTCAGCTCGATCCGGCGATTTTGCGCCCGCGCCGCCTCGGTGTCGCCGGGCGCCACGGGCCGGTATTCGCCAAAGCCGGTCGCGGCCAGCCGGTCGGGCGGAAAGCCCAGATCGGTCTGCATGTAGCGCACCACCGACAGGGCGCGGGCCTGGCTCAGCTCCCAATTGTCGCGGAACGCGCCCAGGCCCGACAGCGGCACATTGTCGGTATGGCCGTCGACGCGGATGATCCAGTCGATCCCGGCCGGGATCTCGCCGCGCACCTCGTTCAGGATCTGCACCACGCCGGCGATCTGTGCCTTGCCTTCGGCGGACAGATCCGCCGCGCCGGGGTTGAACAGCACTTCGCTGGAAAAGACGAAACGGTCGCCCACCACGCGCACGCCTTCGCGCCCGGCCAGAAGCGCCGACAATTGCCCGAAGAATTCCGAGCGGAACTTGGCCAGATCGGCATTCTCGGCCGCCAGCCGCTTGCGCTCGGCCTCTTCCAGTTCCGCCCGGCGCTTCTGTTCCGCCGCCACCTGCGCCAGGGCCGCATTCAGATCCTTGCCCAGCGAGTCCAGCTGCACCTCGGTTGCGATGCGCTTGGCCTCGGCCTCGTCCAGCACGCCCTGCAGCGCCCCCAGCTGGTCGCGCAAGGCGGCGATCTGCTGGTTCAACAACTCCACCTGACGCGCCGCGGCCAGCGCCTTTTCCTGTTCGCCCGACAGTTCGGCCTGCGCCGCAGCCAGCGCCGCCTCGCGATCACTTGCCGCGGTCTTGCCCTCGGCCTCGGCCTTGCGCGCGGCGGCCAGCAGCGTCAGCGTCTCTTCCGCCGCCTTGCGCTGCTCTTCCAGTGCCAGGGTCATCGCCGTCACCTCGGTTTCCGACGCCTTCAGCTTGTCCTGCAACGCCGCCAGCGCCGCCGCATCGGCCAGGCGTTGCTTTTCGGCCTCGGTTAGATCGGTCTCGCGCGCGGCCAGCGCAGCGGCATCGGCCTCGCCCTTGGCGCGCAGATCCTTGACCAAAGCCTCCAGCGCATCGGCCCGCGCCGCCGACAGCCGCGCCGCTTCCGCCCCGGCGTCGATCTCGTCGCGCAGCTTGGCCAGCGCCAGCTGCGCCGCTTCGGCCTCGGTGATCAGCCTGGCCTTCGCCGCTTCCAGCTCGGCCACCGAAGCGGCCAGCCCCTCGGCCTTTTCGCTGACAGTGGAAAGTTCCGACTTGGTCGCGTCGCGTTCGCCGGTGACAATGGCAAGATCGCCCAGCGCCTTGTCGCGCTGCGAGATCAGCGCCGCGACCTGCGCCTCGAAATCGGTGATCCGCGTCTTTGCAGCGTCAAGTTCGCCCTGCCTTGCGGCAAGATCGGCCTCAAGCCCGGCGATCACCCCGGTCTGGCGCTGCCCCTCGGCCAAAGCCGCGCTCAGCGAGGCCGACAATTCGCCGACCTGCCCTTGCAGATCCTCGCTTTTGCGCCGTTCCAGCCCCAGCGCCTGCGACAGGGCGGCCACCTGTTCGTTCAGCGCCGACAGCTCGGTCGTCTTGGCGCTGATCTCTTTGTCCTGGCTGGTGATCTGGTCGCGCAGCACCGATTGCATCACGGTGAAGATGGTCAGGACGAACATCATCACCATCAAAAGCGTGGTCACCGCGTCGACGAAACCCGGCCAGATCAGATGCGAATCGCGGCGGCGCGACAGGGCCATGGCCTAGCCCCGCCCCACGGTCGAGCGTGACAATTGCCGGATCGCCGCGGTCAGTGCCGCCAGATCGGTGCGCAGATCGGCGGTGGATTCCTGCCGGCCAGCGCTGATTTCTTCAAGGATCCTCAGCAGTTGCACGTCGATCGACCGCAGCCGCATCCGGCTTTCGGCGTCGATCCCGCCGGCCGAGGCGACACCGCTTTCATCGGTCAGGGCGGCGGTCAGCGCCTCTTGCCCCTCGGCGATCCGCGCCAGAAGCGCGGTGCCCCCGGCCTCGTCCCCCAGCCGCGACGCCAGCCGGTCGACCGCCTGGGCCAGATCGTTCACCCGATCCTCCATGACCGAGCGCGCCACATCGGCCTGGGTATAAAGCGCCTGCAGGCTTTCCATCTGCCCGGCCATATGGTCCAGCACCTGCACGATGGCCGACTGGTCGGCGCTGCCGCCCTCGCCTTCCGACAGGCCGATGCGGGTGATCGAGGACAGCCATTCTTCCAACTCGCGGTAAAAGCGGTTCTGGCCATGGCCGGCGAACAGTTCAAGAAGGCCCACGACCAGCGATCCGGCCAGGCCCAGGAGCGAGGATGAAAACGCCGTGCCCATGCCGCCCAGCTGGCTTTCCAGCCCGCCCATCAGCTTGGAGAACACGTCCAGCCCGCTTTCACCTTCCTGCGGGGCGAGGCCGCGGATGGTTTCGACCACCGCGGGAACCGTGGTGGCCAGGCCCCAGAACGTGCCCAGAAGCCCCAGGAACACCAGAAGGTTGATCAGATAGCGGGTGATGTCGCGCGCCTCGTCGATGCGCTGGGCGACCGAATCCAGGATCGACCGGCCCGACGAGGCCGAGATCGTCATCGCCCGCCCGGTCCGCCCGCGCAGCAATGCGGCCAGCGGCGCCAGAAGCCGCGGCGCGGCATCGGCATTGGCGCCGGGATCGCGGCGCAGGACGCCTTCGATCCAGCTGACCGATTGCGCCAGGATCCACAGCTGCCAGAAGCAGGTCAGAATGCCGAAGACGAAGACGAAGCCGATCAGCCCGTTCAGAACCGGATTGGCGCGCAGGATGCCGACGACCTGACCATGCAGCAGCCAGGCCGCGGTGGCGACCAGCACGCAGACCAGAAGCATCGTGGTGATCGCGCGGATCGGCTGGCTGAAGGTGGTGCCCGGCACATCCTCGGGTCGTTTCATCTGCTGGGCCTGCCCTGTCGTTTCTTGGCCGCAGCCTAGCAGCTTGCCCCTGGGGTCAAAAGCAAATTGCCGCTAGCCCGCATCGCAAAGCGCCCGAACCCGGGCGGCCAGCCAGTCCAATTCGTCATCGGCGATGCCAAGTTCGGCAAGATGCGCGGTCGTCGACCACAGATAGTCGCGGTTCGTGCCGCGCCCGCCGGTGGCCTGCGCGATGATCTGCGCCTGTTCCTCCAGCGCCAACCCGCCGCAATATTGCGCGTGATGCGGGTCGATCACATAGGCCAGCGCCTGCAGCGCGCCCTGGGGCGCCTGAAGGGCCAGCGTCACCTCAAGATAGGCCGAGGAAATCAGCTCGCGTTCGCGCAAGCCGGCCAGGGTTTCGGCCTCGGCCCCCGGGGCCACGCGGAAGGCCACGCCGTCGCAATGCGCCCCCGGCGCCTGGTCCAGCGCCAGGACCAGCCCCGGCGCCTGCACCGAGCCGCGATGGTGGATCGAGCGCATGCAGAAGCTGCGCCGCCAGCCCGGCGCGCGGGCGATCCGCCGCTCGGCCACCGGGAATTCCGGGTTCCAGATCAGCGAGCCATAGCCGAAAACCCACATTTCTTCGTCCATCTCTGGCCCAAGCCTGCCGCTTTCTATACCATTCGCAACCTGTAAACACCCGTTCGCGGGTTTGGAAAAGGGGGCGCGGATGCGCTGGCTTCTGGGCATTCTGATTGCGGTCACCCTGCTGTGGTTCGGCTATTGGTACGCTGGCGCGACCGTGATCCAGCGGCAGGTCGACCAGATCTTCGCCGAGGCGCAGGCCCGCGGCTATACGGCCCAAAAGACCGGCGCCGGGGTTGCGGGCTTTCCGAACCGCTTCGATCTGACGCTCGAGGGGCTGAAACTGGCCGATCCGGTGACCGGCGCGGGCTATGATGCGCCTTTCCTGCAGGTCTTCGCGATGACCTGGAAGCCCTGGCATGTGATCGCCGCCCTGCCCGAGGCGCAGGTGATCCGCCTGCCCGGGCAAGAGATCGGGCTGACCGGGCTGGGGCTGAAGGCCAGCCTGCGCGCCAAGCCCGCGCTGGACCTGCCTCTGGCCGAGGCCCGGTTTGCCGGGCAGGAGATCCGGCTCAGCTCGTCCCAGGGTTGGCAGACCGGCGCCGTCGATCTGGTTCTGGCGCTGGCCCAGGCCCAGACCGGCCCGGCCGATTACGCGCTGGGGCTGGCGGCCTCGGGCGTGCAGATCGACCCGGCCTTCCGCAGCCGCCTGGCCGCGCTGGCGCTGCCGGGCCTGCCCGCCTCGGACCTGCCCGAGACGGCGGGGCCGCTGCGGGCGAACATCCTGCTGCATCTGACCGCCCCGCTTGACCGCCAGGCCGCGCAGCGGCGCCCGCAGCTGACCGGCTTCGACATTGGCGAATTGCATCTGGAATGGGGCGCGATGACGGCCGAGGCCAGCGGCCGGCTGACCGCCGATCCGCTGGGCCAGGCCGAGGGCGAGATCCTGCTGACCCTGACCGGCTGGGACCGTCTGCCGGCGCTGCTGGTGGCGCTGGGCGCCGTCAAGCCCGAGATCGCGCCGACGGTCCAGTCGATGCTGAAGGCGCTGGCCGGAGAATCGGGCGATCCGGCGGTGCTGAAACTGCCGCTGAAATTCGAAGCCGGGCAGATGAGCCTGGGGCCCTTCCCGCTGGGGCCGGCGCCGCTGCTGCGGCTGCCGGCCGCGGGGTAGCCGCCTCAGGCGCTGTATTCCGGCTTCTGCGCCCAGGCCCAGGCATCGCCGATCATCTGGCGCAGGCTGGAATGCTTGGGCTCCCAGCCCAGTTCCTCGATCGCGCGTTTCGAGCCCGAAACCAGCGTCGTCGCATCGCCGGCCCGCCGCGCGCCTTCAATGATCGGCACTTCGCGATTGGTCACGGCGCGGCTGGCCTCGATCACTTCGCGCACGGTGAAGCCCGCGCCCGAGCCCAGGCAGAAGACCCGGCTGTCCTTGCCATCCAGAAGCCATTTCAGCCCCAGCACATGGGCGTCGGTCAGGTCGGTCACATGCACATAGTCGCGCACGCAGGTGCCGTCGCGGGTGGGGTAATCCGATCCGAACACGGTCAGCGCCGCGCGCTTGCCGGCAACCGCATCCAGCATCAGGGGGATCAGATGGGTCTCGGGCCGGTGCTGTTCGCCCAGATCGCCTTCCGGATCGGCGCCCGCCACGTTGAAATAGCGGAAGATCACATGGTTCAGCCCGTGGCTGGCGCGGAAATCCTTCAGCATGTCCTCGATGGCGCGTTTCGAGCCGCCATAGGCGTTGATCGGCCGCTGTTCGGTGTCTTCGTCCAGCACCACCCCGTCCTGATCGCCATAGGTCGCGCAGGTCGAGGAGAAGACGAAATTCTTGACCCCCGCCGCGATCGAGGCCTCGATCAGGTTCAGCGCGCCGCCCACATTCACCCGCCAGTACAGGCCCGGATCCTTCATCGATTCGCCCACCAGTGACAGGGCTGCGAAATGCATCACCGCGACCGGCCGGTGTTCGGCCAAAGCGGCGTCGATCGAGGCGCGATCCATCAGATCGCCCTTCGCCAGCGGGCCGAACTTCACCGCCTCGGCCCAGCCGGTCGACAGATTGTCGAAGGCCACCGGCACAAAGCCCGCCCGCGCCAGGGCCTTGCAGGCATGCGACCCGATATACCCTGCCCCACCCGTCACCAGAACCTTCTGCCCAGACATCGCCATTCCTTCCCGTCCCGCTTTCCGGCCCCGGCCCGCCCCTGGCGCCCGGCCCGCCGTTTTCGGCGCCAGATAGAGACCGCGCCGCCGCATCCTGCAAGCGCCAAGCCGGTGCCGGGTGGGGAATTCCCTGCGCAAGGATAAAGAAGTTGCAGCGAATCGCCGCACTGACGATTGTCGGGCATGGTTTTGTGCAGCGCCCTGACCTTTCCCCGCCTCCGCCTTGCCGGCCCCCGGGCGCCGGCCCTGACAGGCACGGCCCGTACGCTCTGCGCCGGGCCTGGCCTGGCGGCGGCAGCCTTGGTGCTGGCGCTGTCGGGTTGCGTCGATGCGGCCGAAGGCGAAGGTCCGGGCGATCCTCAGGGCGCAGACCGGGGCGAAGCCACCGATGAAGCGCCGGCGCTGCCGCCGTCGCGCAGCACCGCAGGACCTCCTCGCATGGCCCAGGCCGAAAGCCAGACCGTCACCCTGACCGGAACCCGGGTCAGCATGGGCAATGCCGTCGACTGCCCCGAGATCCGCACCGACGACGGCAAGTTGCATCCGGTCAAGGGTCTGACCGCCGAGGTTGCATTGGGCGACCGGATCACCGTCACCGGCGAATACGGAGTTGCCACGACCTGCCGGGGCCAAGTATTAATCGTCGCAGAACTGAAAAGACTTTAACCAAATTCTTGGAACAGGCCGGCCTTTGGCCTTTTGCCGCCGGTCTTCACGATATGATTGCAAGCATAGGATATAGCCATGCCGCTTCCCTCCGATCCGCTTCTTTCCCAACAATGGCATCTGATCAACACGACGCCGGGGCTTCTTGACCTGAACGTCGCGGGTGTGTGGAACCCCACCGAAGGCCCGGCCTATACCGGCGCGGGAACCTGGACCGTGGTGATCGACGACGGGTTCGACTATACCCATTCCGACCTTGCGCCCAATTATCATACCGAGCTGGATTTCGACTTCGACGGGGCGAATGACTACGATCCTTTCGGTCTGTCCTCGGATGCGCATGGCACGGCGGTGACCGGCATCATCGGCGCCGCGGCCAATGGCACCGGCGCGGTGGGCGTGGCCTATAACACCGAACTGGTCGGCTACCGGGTCGAGGGGCTGATCTCGGATGCCTGGCTGGGCAGCATCGCCGAGGCGATCACCGCCGCCGCGGTGAATGCCCTTGGCGATGTGGTGAACATCAGCCAGGGCATCGCCAACGATAGGAACAGCGAATTCGGCAACGGATACACCGCCTCGCGTTTCGACGACAT
This sequence comes from Xinfangfangia pollutisoli, assembly GCF_020179405.1. GTDB lineage: Bacteria > Pseudomonadota > Alphaproteobacteria > Rhodobacterales > Rhodobacteraceae > Pseudogemmobacter > Pseudogemmobacter pollutisoli. The sequence goes on from NZ_JAICBZ010000048.1 coordinate 21,084, forward strand.
CGAGACCGCGATCAACACCGCGGTGGATCAGGGCCGCGGCGGGCTGGGAACGGTCATCGTCAAATCCGCCGGCAATTCGCGCGGGTCCTCGGTCGGTTCGTCCAACGATTATGACGTCAATGCCGATGACTGGACCAATGACACCCGCCAGGTCGTGGTGGCCGCGGTCGATCAGAACGGCTTCGTGTCGAACTATTCCAGCTATGGCGCTGCCGTTCTGGTTTCGGGCTTCGGCACGCCGGGCGAGGTGGTCACCACCGACCGCACCGGCGCGGCCGGCTACGACTCGGGCGATTTCACCTCCAGCTTCAACGGCACCTCTTCGGCCGCGCCGATGGTGACCGGCGTCGTCTCGCTGATGCTTGAGGCGAATGACGCGCTGGGCTGGCGCGACGTGCAGACGATTCTTGCCAACACCGCCCGGCATGTCGGCAGCGCGGTGGGCGGGGCGGCGTCGGGCTCGGAATTCTTCCAGTGGGGCTGGAATGCGTCGAACACCTGGAACGGCGGCGGGATGCATTTCTCGAACGACTACGGCTATGGCCTGGTCGATGCGCTGGCGGCGGTGCGGCTGGCCGAAACCTGGCTGCTGGGCAACCAGTCGGCCCAGGTCTCGACCAATGAATTCACCAATACGATGGACATGCTGAATTCCGCGACGGTCATTCCCGACGGAAACGCGATCGGCACGACCTTTACCGGCAGTGCCGGCTTCGATGACATTGTCGAGCGGGTCACCGTGACCCTGACCTTCTCGACCACCTTCATGGGCGATGTCGAGATTTACGTGACCTCGCCCGACGGGACGACCAGCATCCTGATCCGCGATCAGGCCAGCGGTCTGGACTTCAACGGCACCTGGACCTTCGAGACCCAGGCCTTCCGCGGCGAGCGTGCGGCCGGCCAATGGTCGGTGCGCGTGGTCGACGATGCCTCGGGCGACACGCTGACGGTCAGCGATATCGTGGTGACAACCTACGGCCTGGCCCTGTCCAGCGACCGTTATGTCTATACCAACGAGTATTCAGACTATTTCGCGACCGGCAACCACACGAACGCTGTGGTGGACAGCAATGGTGGCAATGACGACGTGGTGAATGCCTCGGCCGTCACCACCGGCAGCAACATCCGGCTGGACGGCGTGGCCGGGCTAATCGACGGCGTCTCGACCACCTTCACCAATATCGAACATGCGGTGGGCGGCGACGGGTTCGACACGATCATCGGGAACTCGGTCGGCAACCAGCTGTACGGCATGCGCGGGGCCGACGCCCTGGTGGGGCAGGCCGGCAATGACACGCTGGACGGCGGCACCAACAACGACACGCTCAATGGCGGCGAAGGCGCGGATTCGCTGATCGGCGGCGACGGTCGGGACATGGCCAGCTATGCCGGGGCGACCGCAGGCGTTCGCGCCGACCTGATCGACGCCGGCACCAACAGCGGCGAGGCGGCTGGGGACAGTTTCTCCTCGATCGAGGACCTGCTGGGGTCGAACTTTGCCGACACTCTCGCTGGCGACAACGGGATCAACCGGCTGTCCGGCGGCGGCGGCGGCGACAATCTTTTCGCCCGCGAAGGCGCCGATTCGCTTTATGGCGGCGATGGCAATGACACGCTGACGGGCGGCTCTGGGGCCGACCGGCTGGATGGCGGCGCGGGCACGCGCGACCGGGCGCAATACACCGACGCCTCCTATGGGGTACGCGCCGATCTGGCGAATGCCGCTTCGAATACCGGCTTCGCCGCGGGCGACACCTTTTTCGGCATCGAGGATATCAACGGTTCGAATTACGCCGATACGCTGGCCGGGGATGCCGGGGCCAACATGCTGTGGGGCGGCGGCGGCCATGACAACCTGTTCAGCCGCGAGGGCGCCGATTCGCTTTATGGCGGCGATGGCAATGACACGCTGACCGGCGGCGCCGGGGCCGACCGGCTGGATGGCGGCGCGGGCACACGCGACCGGGCGCAATATACCGATGCGACCGCGGGCGTCCGGGCCGACCTGCTGTCACCTGGCAGCAATACCGGCTTCGCGGCTGGAGATACCTATGTCGGCATTGAAGATCTGAACGGGTCGAACTTCGCCGATACGCTGCTCGGCGATGCCGGCGTGAACATGATCTGGGGCGGCACCGGCAATGACCTGCTCTACAGCCGCGAGGGCGCCGATTCGCTTTATGGCGGCGATGGCAATGACACGCTGACCGGCGGCGCCGGGGCCGACCGGCTGGATGGCGGCGCGGGCACACGCGACCGGGCGCAATATACCGATGCGACCGCGGGCGTCCGGGCCGACCTGCTGTCACCTGGCAGCAATACCGGCTTCGCGGCTGGAGATACCTATGTCGGCATTGAAGATCTGAACGGGTCGAACTTCGCCGATACGCTGCTCGGCGATGCCGGCGTGAACATGATCTGGGGCGGCACCGGCAATGACCTGCTCTACAGCCGCGAGGGCGCCGATTCGCTTTATGGCGGCGATGGCAATGACACGCTGACCGGCGGCGCCGGGGCCGACCGGCTGGATGGCGGCGCGGGCACGCGTGACCGGGCGCAATATACCGATGCGACCGCCGGCCTGCGGGCCGACCTGCAATCGGCGGGCACAAATACCGGCTTTGCCGCAGGGGACACCTTTGTTGGCATCGAAGACCTGAACGGGTCGAATTTCGCCGATACGCTGCTCGGCGATTCCGGCGCGAACATGATCTGGGGCGGCACCGGCAACGACATTCTCTATGGCCGGGCCGGCGCCGACACACTCAATGGTGGCGATGGGTCCGACACGCTGGGCGGCAACGAAGGCAATGACGTGCTGACCGGCGGCGCAGGCGCGGATTTCTTCGTGTTCGACCGCGCGCTTGGTGCCAGCAATGTCGACCGCATCAGCGATTTCCTGGCGGCCGATGACACGATCCGGCTTGAGGACGCGGTCTTCACCGCGATCGGGCTGGGCGCTCTGGCCGGCAGCGCCTTCACGATTGGCGCCGCGGCCAGCACCGCCGCGCATCGCATCATCTACAACCAGGGCACGGGCCAGATCTTTTACGATGCCGACGGCGCCGGCGGAGGAGCAGCCGTGCTGTTCGCAACGCTCGTGCCGGGCACGTCCCTGTCGGCTTCGGATTTCACCGTCATCTGACCTGCCGAAATCCAACCTGCGCCGCCTGCAGATCAAACCGGTCTGCGGGCGGCCTTCATCTGGTCTGCCTAGAATTGCGGCGCTTGAGATACCCCCTGCTGCGGCGCTTTCCGCCGGTCCACCTGCGGGAGATCAGGAGGTCGTTGACACGCGTTTCGCGGTTGCATAGCTCGACACCATGAAGTTCACGGTATGCGCAGTTCGCGACAAGACGGATCAGATTGACAGCTTTTTCGTCGTGGCCCGTCGGGCTCGGAAAAGGCGCCCCGGACCGGGGTACGATCGGGGATCCGAACCGGTCTTTGGCGTGAAATCCCTCTCGGACAAGGGGCAGGCGGCAAGCGCCTGGGCGTGCTACCATGGCTAGAAATCTTCGAACCGTCCTGCGCTATGCGCAAACCCATGGTATCGCGCGCACGATTGAAAGGGTCCGCGAAGAGCTGCGCGGACATTCCGCCGCTGGGCTTCCTGTGCTTTCGGATCGCGTGCGTCGTCATGCCGGGTTCCGGGCGCGGCCGGATGCGGGGCTGCGCGTGCTGCTTTGCGCCCATGTCGCCTCGGAAAAGCTGTTCGGCGGCGAGCGCAGCTTCCTTGACATGGCCGAAGGCCTGGCCGCCATGGGCGCCGAGGTCTTCGCCACCGTCCCCAAGGGCTCGTCTCCGGCCTATATCACCGCCCTGCGCAAGCATTGTGGCGCGGTCTTCGACCTGCCCTATGGCTGGTGGCGCGCCGGCACGGCCGAGGAGGAACGCGTCATCGCCGATTTCTGCGCCATCCTTGCGCAGGAGAAGATCTCGGCCGTCCATGCCAATACGATCATGCTGCGCGAACCCCTGACCGCGGCGCGGCGCATGGGCCTGCCGGCGCTGATCCACGTGCGGGAACTGGTCTCGCAGGATCCGACCCTGTGCGAGCGCATCGGCCTGCCGCCCGAGCGGATCCTGGCCGAGGTCGCGGCGCGTGCCGATCTGCTGATCGTCAATTCGCGCTTCACCGCGCAGGAATTCGGCGGCCTGGCCGAGGGCAAGGTGGCGCTGGCCTACAACACCGCCGAGATCGACGGTCTGGCGGCGCTGCCGGGCCGGCCCGATCCGGCGCGGCTGCGCGTCGGCATGATCAGCTCGAACCTGCCGAAGAAGGGGCTGGCGGCCTTCGCGGCGCTGGCACGACGGCTGCAGGACGATGCGCGGCTGGAATTCCGGCTGATCGGCCCCGAGAACAAGCATACCGCGGCGATGCCGAAGGGCGTGCAGGTTCTGGGCTATCGCGAGACGCCGGCGCAGGCGATTGCCGAGCTGGATCTGGTGCTGTCGCTGTCGGACTTCTACGAATCCTTCGGCCGCACCGTGCTGGAGGCGCAGGCGGCAGGCCGTCCGGCGCTGGTCTGGGACCGCGGCGCCCCGCCCGAACTGCTGCGCGACGGCGAGACCGGGCGGATCATCCCGGCCGGCGATCTGGACGCGCTGACCGCGGCCATCACCGAACTGGCCGACGACCCCGCGCTTTACGCGCGCATGTCGAATGCCGCCCGCCAGCATGCCCAGTCCAAGTTCAGCCCCCGCGCCTTCGCCGAAAGCCTCAAAACCGCCTATGCAACGCTGGGCCGCAAGCAGCCGGGCGGCGCGGCGGCGCAGCCGGGTGTCCTGGCCGAGCTGTGGGGCGACCTGAAACGCGGAGAATTGCGGGCAAGCGGGCTGTTCGATGCCGACTGGTACTGCCGGCACTATGCCGATGTGCCGCTGTCTGGCCTGTCGCCGGAAGATCATTTCCGCGCCTTCGGCGATCCGCTGGAGCGCAATCCCGGCCCGGGTTTCGATGCCAAGGCCTATCTCAACCGCTATGGCGACCTGAGCCAGAAGCGCCCCGCCCCCCTGCGCCATTACATCCGCTTCGGCCGGGCCGAGGGACGTCAGATCACCCCGGTGATGGACAAGACCGCGCCGCCGCCGCCAGTCGCGCCGCTGCCGCAGCAGGCGCCCGCGGCCTTGGCCCTTCCCGCCGCTGGGCTTCCTGTGCTTTCGGATCGCGTGCGTCGTCATGCCGGGTTCCGGGCGCGGTCGGATGCGGGGCTGCGCGTGCTGCTTTGTGCCCATGTCGCCTCGGAAAAGCTGTTCGGCGGCGAGCGCAGCTTCCTTGACATGGCCGAAGGCCTGGCCGCCATGGGCGCCGAGGTCTTCGCCACCGTCCCCAAGGGCTCGTCTCCGGCCTATATCACCGCCCTGCGCAAGCATTGTGGCGCGGTCTTCGACCTGCCCTATGGCTGGTGGCGCGCCGGCACGGCCGAGGAGGAACGCGTCATCGCCGATTTCTGCGCCATCCTTGCGCAGGAGAAGATCTCGGCCGTCCATGCCAATACGATCATGCTGCGCGAACCCCTGACCGCGGCGCGGCGCATGGGCCTGCCGGCGCTGATCCACGTGCGGGAACTGGTCTCGCAGGATCCGACCCTGTGCGAGCGCATCGGCCTGCCGCCCGAGCGGATCCTGGCCGAGGTCGCGGCGCGTGCCGATCTGCTGATCGTCAATTCGCGCTTCACCGCGCAGGAATTCGGCGGCCTGGCCGAGGGCAAGGTGGCGCTGGCCTACAACACCGCCGAGATCGACGGTCTGGCGGCGCTGCCGGGCCGGCCCGATCCGGCGCGGCTGCGCGTCGGCATGATCAGCTCGAACCTGCCGAAGAAGGGGCTGGCGGCCTTCGCGGCGCTGGCACGACGGCTGCAGGACGATGCGCGGCTGGAATTCCGGCTGATCGGCCCCGAGAACAAGCATACCGCGGCGATGCCGAAGGGCGTGCAGGTTCTGGGCTATCGCGAGACGCCGGCGCAGGCGATTGCCGAGCTGGATCTGGTGCTGTCGCTGTCGGACTTCTACGAATCCTTCGGCCGCACCGTGCTGGAGGCGCAGGCGGCAGGCCGTCCGGCGCTGGTCTGGGACCGCGGCGCCCCGCCCGAACTGCTGCGCGACGGCGAGACCGGGCGGATCATCCCGGCCGGCGATCTGGACGCGCTGACCGCGGCCATCACCGAACTGGCCGACGACCCCGCGCTTTACGCGCGCATGTCGAATGCCGCCCGCCAGCATGCCCAGTCCAAGTTCAGCCCCCGCGCCTTCGCCGAAAGCCTCAAAACCGCCTATGCAACGCTGCAGGGCCATGCGCCGCAACGCCTGACCCTGCCCGCCCGGCAGGACATGCGGCCGGTGGCAAAATCCGATCTGCGCCTGGCCTATTTCGTCTGGCATTTCCCGGTGCGTTCCGAAACCTTCGTGCTGAACGAATTGCGGCTGCTGCGCCAGCAGGGCCATGACGTGATCGTGTTCTGCAAAGGCTCTCCGCAGCCCGATTTCACTCCGGATTTCGACATCCGCTGGGAAAGCGTGCGTGATGCCGATCACCTGGCGCGCCGGCTGACCGAAACCGGGCGGACGATGTGCCATGCCCATTTCGTCTATCCGACGGTGACGAACATGCTTTGGCCGGCCTGCGAGAAGGCGGGCGTGCCCTTCACCTTCATTCCGCATGCACAGGACATCTTCCGCTACAAGAATGACGAGGCCAACCGCATCGGCGAAGTCGCACGTTCCGCCGCCTGCAAGGCGGTGTTCATCCCCTCGCTGTTCCACAAGACCTATCTGGAAGCGCGCGGCGTTCCGACCGAGAAGATGATCCTCAACCCGAACGGCTGCGACGTGCGCCTTTATGCCGATGGGGCCAATCCGCGCCGCGCGACCAGGCCCTTCCGCAGGATCAGCGCGATCCATCGCTTCGCCGAGAAGAAGGGGCTGGAAAACCTGATCCGCGCCGCGCGTGACCTGCAACAGGACGGGATCACCATCGCGATCCATGGCTATGGTGAGTTGGAAGACGCCTATCGCCGGATCATCCGCGAGGAAAAGCTGACCAATGTCGAGATCCACGGCCCCGTCGCCTCACGCGAGGCGATGCTAGAGATCTTCCGCTCCAGCGATCTGTTCGCCTGCCCCAGCGTGCGCGCGGCCGATGGCGATATGGACGGCATCCCGACCGTGCTGATGGAGGCGATGTCGGCGCGTCTGCCGGTGCTGACGACCGCCCTGTCGGGCATTCCCGATCTGGTCAGCCACGAGGTGACGGGGATTGTCTGTGATGCCGATCCCGGCTCGATCGCGGCGCGGATCCGCGGCTATTACGCGATGTCCGACAGCGCGGTCGACGGCATGATCGAGGCCGCGCATGACCATGTCGAACGGCATTTCAACTCGGAGTATCTGATCGACATCCTGTTGCGGGTCTGGACCAACAACCGGGTGGATCTGCTGATCGTTTCGTGGAACGGACCGCGCGAACTGGCCGAGGTGCTGGCACGTCTGCGCCGCAACACCTCGCTGCCCTACCACCTGATTGTCTGCGACAATGGCTCGGGCGCCGAGACGCTGTCGCTGCTGCAGGGCGTCTATGCCGACGAGCCGTCGATGACGCTGCTGTTGAACCGCGACAATGCGCTTGTCGGCCCGGGCACCAATCACTGTCTGGCCCTGGGCCGGGGCGAATATGCGATCTATGTCTGCGGCAAGGAAGGCATGACCACCGGCTGGGGCTGGGAGAAGGCCTTTGTCGAGACGCTGCGCGCCGCGCCCGAAGTCGGTCTGGCGGGCACGATTGGCTATTCGCCCTCGTATCTGACCGGCCGCGACTATCCCAAGGGCGTTGCCCCCTTCGCCAAGTTCCGCAACCAGGGCTATGCGATGGAGCAGGCCGATCGTGTCTTCGGCCATGTGCAGGGCGGGCTGTTCGGCATCCGCCGCGCCATGGTCGATGCGATCGGCGGCTTTTCCGAGGCGGTGCCGCACAATCACACCGATGTCGAATACAGCTACTATGTCGAAAGCTGCGGCTGGAAGCTGGGCACGGTGGATGGCGCGATGGCGCTGTACAACAAGACCCGCCCCGCGCTGGCACACCGGGTGGACGAGCATCATCTGGCACTGCATCCGCCGACGCTGGAAGACCTGCCGATGTTCGACCGGATCACCCGGGGCGAGGTGAACCATTGCAACATCTGCGGCCAATCCTCGCCGCAGTTCCGGACCACGGGCGACGACACGCTGTGCCCGCATTGCGGCTCGACCCGACGGGCGCGCAGCATTTTCCGGGTGCTGGCGGAAAGCACGCTGCTCTATCGCCGCCTGCCGGCGCTTGCGGTCGACCTGCCGGCCAGCCTGCAGGCCTTCTGGACCGCGCAATTCCAGGGCAAGGCCCTAGCCGCGGACGAGATCCTGGCCAAGGGCAGCGGTTTCAGCGAGCGGCGCCTGGCGCTGGTGGGTCTTCTGGACGGGGTGTCGGACCCCAAACTGCTGGCCGAAGCCTGCCGCGTGCTGGCACCGGGCGGTACATTGCTGATCGCCAATGCCATGCCCGATCCGGCGCGCGACCAGGGACTGATTGCCCAGGGCCTGATCGCGCGGGGCGCCAAACGCTATGGCAGTCGCGTGCTTGATTTCGATCCCGCGCCCGTGCTGATCTATGAGCGCCCCAAAGAAAACCCGGGCCGAGCAAAGGCAGCGCGCTAAGACATGATCTCCGCGACACTTCGAAGCTGCTTTGCAGCCGGTCGCATGGCCGACTTGCACCACGGCTTCGGGCAGCCTAAGGGCAAGCCACGGTGTTGCAGCAGGGGAGGACTGTGGTGACGGAAAGCGCATACCCGAGATTTGCCTATGTGATCCTTGGCATGCATCGGTCTGGGACCTCGGCACTTGCCGGCACATTGGCCTGTTTCGGGGCGGACGGCCCCAAGACCCCGCAGCGCCCGACCGAGGACAATCCGAAAGGCTATTTCGAATCGACCCCGGTCAAGGTGTTCAATGACCGGATCCTCGCCTCGGCCGGCAGCCGCTGGGACGACTGGACCGAGATCGCGCAGGGCTGGCTTGACGGCCCGCGGGCGCAATCCTTCCGGACCGAGGCCCCCCAGCTGCTGAGCGCCGAATTCGGCGCGTCGCCGCTGTTCGTGTTCAAGGATCCGCGGATCTGCCGGTTCTGGCCGTTCTGGCGCGGCGTGCTGACCGACGCCGGCATCACGCCGATTCCGATCCTGATGCTGCGCCATCCCGAAGAGGTGGCGGCCTCGCTGCTGCGGCGCGACAAGCTGCCCCTGGCGCTGGGGCGGCTGATCTGGCTGCGCCATGTGCTAAGCGCCGAACGCGAAACCCGCGGAATGCCGCGGGTTGTGACGACCTATGAGGCGCTGTTGCAGGACCGGGCCGCATTTCTGGCGCGGCTGGAGAAGGTTTCGGGCTTCGCCCTGCCCGCCCGCGCGCCGGCGACCGAAGCGAAGGTCGCCGAATTCCTGGACCCGCAACTGCGCCGCTTCGTGCAGGACCAGCCCGGCGGCACCGGCCCGTCGGCCGACATCTACCACGAGACCTATCAGCTGATCTCAGGTCTGGCCGCGGGCGAAAGCAAGGTGGCGCTGAGCCGGCTTGACCAGATCGGCCGGGCCCTGTCGGATCATCCGGACTTCCTGTTCGGCGTCGCCGAACCCTATCGCGAGGCGGCGGCGCGGCTGCGCAGCGCCGAGGCGCGGGCCGATGAGCTGGCGGCATCGGAAGGCGGGCTCAACGCCCGCTGCGCGGAAACCGAGGCGCGGCTGCGCGAAGAGGCGGCGAAGCGCACGATCCTGCAGAACGATGTCGAACGCGAGGCCATGGCCCGCAAAGAGGCCGAAGCCGCCCAGGCCGTGCTTCAGGGTCAGCTGGACGAGGCGCGGCGCCGGGGGGATGTGCTTGCGAAGGAGCTGGCCGCCTCTGGGGCTCAGGTGCGGTCGCTTCAGGCCGAACTGGCAGACAAGGCGGCACTGCTGGCGCCGGCGATCGAACAGCGCGATGCGGCCGTGGCGATGCGCGATCGTTCGGTCCAGCAGCTGGCCGCCAAGGCGGCCGAACTGGCCCAGGCGCTGCGCGATCGCGACAGCGCGGCCTCGGTGCGCGACGCGGCCCAGCGCGATCTGGCGCAGGGGAAGGCGGAGCTGGCCCAGATCCGCTCCGAGCGCGACCAGGCTGCCGCCCAGC
>NZ_JAICBZ010000049.1 GCF_020179405.1 Xinfangfangia pollutisoli
CGCGCCGGCAGCGGCGCGGGTGGCGGCAGGGGCGGGCAGGCCAGCGGCATCACATCGGTCGGCACTTCGATATGGGCGGGGCCGGGGCGGCCGCCCAGCATCGCGGCAAAGGCGCGGTCCAGACAGGGGCCCAGATCGGCCGGATCGGTCAGCGTCTCGGTATGGCACAGGCTGCGCACCATCGCGGCCTGATCGGGCAGTTCATGCAGCAGCCCCAGGCCGCGGCCCAGGCTGTTGCGCCGGTTCACCCCCGAGATCACCAGCATCGGCACCGAATCCTCGCGCGCCTGGCCCATGGCGGTCAGCGTATTGGTCAGGCCCGGGCCGGTGATCACGAAGGCCACGCCCGGCTTGCCGGTCACCCGCGCGTACCCATCGGCCATGAAGCCCGCGCCCTGTTCGTGGCGCGGCGTGACATGGCGCAGCGGCCCGCCTTCCAGCCCGCGATAGAGTTCAATCGTATGCACACCCGGGATGCCGAACACCACCTCGACCCCGCGCGCCGCCAGCCCCTCGACCAGCCGTTCCCCGACGGTCGTCATGCCGCATGCCCCTTCAGCGCCTGGGCATGGGCTGCGATCTGGGCAATCGCCCGGGCGGTCTTTTCGTCGCTTTGCGTCAGCGAGACGCGCAGCCAGCCGCGCATCGTCTCGCCGAAGCTTTCGCCCGGCATCACCGCGACGCCCCGCGTCTCCAGCAGGCTGCGGGCGAAATCCTCGCCCGACAGGCCGGTCGCGCGCACATCGACCATGGCGAACATCCCCGCCTGCGGCCGCATCACCCGCAGCCCCGCCACGCCATCCAGCCCCTCGGCCAGCATCCGCGCCCGGTTGGCGAAGCGCTGCGCCATGCCCGGCGCCACGGGCGAGGGCGCCGAGACCGCCTGCGCCACCATATCGGCGATGAAGGGCTGGCTGCCGAACAGCATCGTTTCCGACAGGGGCAGCATGCGGCTGGTGAATTCGGCCGGGCCGATCACCCAGCCGGCGCGAAAGCCCGGCGCGGCATGGGATTTCGAGATCGACGAGGCGACGACCGTGCGTTCGGCCAGTTCGGGCAGGTCCATCGGCGAGGCGAAGGTCACGCCGGGGAAGACCAGTTCCTCATAAACCTCGTCCGAGACGATCCACAGATCATGCGCCCGGGCCAGATCGCCCAGGGCGACCAGATCCTCGCGCTGCAGGACGGCGCCGGTCGGGTTGTGCGGGGTGTTCAGGAACAGCACCCGGCTTTGCGGGGTGATCGCGGCGGCGACATCTTCGGCGCGCAGCCGGAAGCCCGCCTCGGGGCGCAGCCGCACCGGCACCATCCGCGCGCCGGTCTGCGAGATCAGCCCCTCATAGGTGGCATACATCGGATCGCCCAGGATCAGCTCGTCGCCCGGATTCAGCAGGGTGCGGAAGATCGCGTAAAGCGAGGTCTGGGTGCCGGGCAGGCAGATGACCTGATCGGTGCCGATCGGCCTTCCGCAGCGCGCCGAATAGCGCTGCGCCAGCGCCGCCACCGTCGCCGTCTCGCCCCGGCCATTGGAATAGCCGGTGCGGCCCGCGCGCATCGCTGCCGCCGCGGCCTCGATCAGCGCGGCGGGGGTGGGCACGTCGGGCTCGCCGATCGTCAACTCGATCACCTCGCGGCCCTGGGCCGCCAGGGCGCGGGCGCGGAAATGCAGGTCCCATTTGGCCGAGCCCAGATGGGCCAGCCTGTCGGTCACGGAAGCGTATCTCATGGCAGGATCGTCGCAGATGGGCCCGAAAGCTCGGGGATGAACATGGGGTAGTTGGTCAGGGTGACGCCCAGAATGGCCCCGACCGAGGCCAGCCCGATCCGCACCAATTCGCCTTGCTGGAAGCTGTGCGACAGGATCGAGCCTTCCAGCCACAGCCCGTCGATCACCGCATTGCAGGCGATGGCCTCGCGGCGCAGCTGCTCATCCGGGATCGGCGCGCCGCGGTCCAGCCCGGCGATCAGCTCTTGCAGCTGGTCGCGATAGCGCAGGTAGCTGAGTTCGTGCTGGGCCAGAAGGTCGGGATCGGACTGGACCTGATGCAGATAGCCGGCCCATAGCCCGACCGCGCGCGCATCGACGACCGGCGGGCGCAGCGAGGCGGCGATGAAGGCGGCCAGCCGCTCGCCCGGATCGGCGCCCACCCCGGCCAGCGCATCGGCGCCCTTGTCGGTCATGCCGTCGACCAGCGCGGTATAGGCGGCGCGGGTCAATTCGTCCTTCGAGCCGAAGTAATGCCGGATCAGCCCCGGCGTCACCCCCGCCCTTGCGGCGATGGCGCGCACGGTCGCGGCTTGCGGCCCGCCCTCGGCGACCAGCGCCTGGGTGGCGGCGATCAGCGCCTCGCGGCGGTTTTCCTCGCTGTCGCGAATATAGGGGCGGCGTTCGGGCTGCATCGGATCCGTCCCTTCGGGCCATGGCTGTTATACGACTGCATAATTGCCCGGAAAGCCCAAGCCCGCAACCCTGTTTCGCGCGCCGATGGCGGAACGGGGGCAGGACGACGTGGGCAGGAAGACGGCGGCGGCAAAGGCAAGGGGCCGATCAGGTTCCCGGATCGTCGGCCGTGCGTGCCACATCCTTGTGGATGATCACATCGGCCCCCGGCACGGCCTCAAGAATGGCGCGGCGCAGCCCGGCGCCGATGTCATGCGCCGCGCGCAGGCTTTGGCTGCCATCCAGTTCGATATGCAGGTTGATGAAGATCCGGCTGCCGGCGGTGCGCGTCTTCAGGTCGTGAAAGCCATAGACGCCGGGCCAGGCGCGGGCGATCTCGGCCACCTGGGCCAGAACTTCGGGCGGGGCGGTGCGGTCCATCAGCGCATCCCAGGCGCCCTTGCCGATGTGAAGCGCCCCCCTCAGCATGATCACCGCGGCGATCAGCGCCACCACCGCGTCGATCCGCCCGACCCCCCAATGCGACGAGGCGTAAAGCGCCAGCAGCGCCCCGGCCGCCGGGATCAGATCGCCGATGTAATGCAGCCGGTCCGCCGAGACGACCCGCGATCCGGTGCGCCGCGCAACCCGGCCCTGCCACCAGACCAGCGCCACGGTCAGCACCATCGAGGCCAGCATCACCGCCATGCCCGCAGCTTCGCCCTGCAGGACCGGCGCGGTCTTGGCCAAGAGCCGCGTCACCGCGCTCCAGCCGATGCCGGCGGCCGAGACCAGGATGAACAGCGCCTGACCCAGGGCGGCCAGATCCTCGGCCGAGGTATGGCCGAAGGCGTGATCTTCATCGGCCGGGCGGGCGGCATAGAAGATCGCCGCCGCGGCGCCCAGCGACATCATCAGATCCATCGCGGAATCGGCCAGCGAGGCGGCAATCGACAGCGCGCCCGTGTGCCACAGCGCCCAAAGCTTCAAGGCGACCAGCACACCAGCCACGGCGACCGAAGCGGCCCCGGCAGACAGCGACAGGCGAAGATCAGATTCGGCGGCCATGCCTGAGGCTTATTCAACCGAGCCCCGGCCCGCAACTGCCGCCCTCAGCGCGCGCGGTCGAGGGCGGGAAAAAGGGGGGCTCTGCCCCCCGGCTTCGCCTCCCCCCGGGATATTTGGACAGAGAGGAAGGCAGGCAGAAAGGGAAGATGCGGCCTTCCTCTCTGCAAAAATATCCCCGCCGGAGGCGCAGGCCGGGGCCGGGCGATCCCGCTTGGGGGCGTGGCTATTCGATCAGCTCATCGGGGGCCACGCCCCAGAGCGCGGATTTCTCGATCCAGCCCTTTTCGCCGCCGGCCGAGATCCGGCACCAGCCGGGGTTGCATTCCAGCACCTTGCCGATCACGCCATATTCCGCCTGGGCCAGCACGGAAGCATTGCGGTCGGGGTTGGCATGGAGTTCCGCCATGTCGGTGATCACCAGCACCGTGCGCACCCCCGACAGCAGCGCGTAATGCACCCAGCCGCCGGCGCCATCCTGATCCTCGACCCGGCGCCAGTGTTCGTATTCGGCGGTGATCATCAGCGGCATGCCGGGCCGGGTGAAGACCCAGTCGATGCGATGGGTCAGGCCGGGGCCGCGGCGGGCATTGCCCTCGTCGCCCTTCAGCGACACGAAGCGCGGCAGGGGCAGGTTGGTGACGCAGCCGAAGCCGGGCTTGCAGGCGGCTTCCTTCTTCGCGGCGGCGGGCGGGGGGGCGTCGGTCTCGGGTCCGGTTTCGGCGGAGGCTTCGACCTCGCCCGGCTCGGCTTCCTGCGCGACCAGGGGCCGGACCATCCCCGTCGCACCAAGGGCAACGATCAGGGCCAAAAGCCCCGCGATCACGCGAAGTCGCATCTGCCGCCTGCCTTGCAGCCCATCGGGCTGTCATCCTCATGGGATCGGGGCTTGTGATCCGCCCCGCTTTTTCCCACTCTGCCTTGGAACCGCGCGCAATGAAAGCCCCGAGGAAAGCCCCATGCCCATGCAGCGCCTGACTGTTGTCGTCACGCGACGCCTGCCGGAAGCCGTCGAGACGCGGATGAAGGAATTGTTCAATGTCGAGTTGCGCGATCCCGATCGTCCGATGACCCGGGACGAGCTGGTCGCCGCTCTGGCGCGGGCCGATGTGCTGGTGCCGACCATCACCGACACGATCGACGCGGGCGTGATCGCCCAGGCCGGGCCGCAGCTGCGGCTGATCGCGAATTACGGCGCGGGCGTCGATCATATCGACGTGGCGACGGCGCGACAGCGCGGCATCCTGGTGTCGAACACGCCCGGCGTCGTCACCGAGGACACGGCCGACATGGTCATGGCGCTGATCATGGCGGTGACCCGGCGCATTCCCGAAGGGCTGCACATGATGCAGGCCGGAAAATGGGAGGGCTGGGCGCCCACCGCCTTTCTGGGCACGCGGCTGGCCGGCAAGCGGCTGGGCATTCTGGGCATGGGCCGGATCGGCCAGGCGGTGGCGCGGCGCGCGCGGGCCTTCGGCTGCCAGGTGCATTACCACAACCGCCGCCGCGTCCGCCCCGAGATCGAGGACGAGCTGGAAGCGACCTGGTGGGAAAGCCTGGACCAGATGATCGCGCGGATGGACGTGGTCTCGGTCAATTGCCCGCACACGCCCTCGACCTTCCATCTGATCAATGCCCGGCGGCTGAAGCTGATGAAACCCTCGGCGGTGATCGTGAACACCTCCCGCGGCGAGGTGATCGACGAGAACGCCCTGACGCGCGCCTTGCGGGCGGGGGAACTGGCCGGCGCGGGGCTGGATGTCTACGAGCGCGGCACCGATGTGAACCCGCGGCTGAAGGAAGTGCCGAATGTGGTGCTGCTGCCGCATATGGGCAGTGCCACGATCGAGGGCCGGATCGAGATGGGCGAAAAGGTGATCATCAACATCAAGACCTTCGCCGACGGCCATCGCCCGCCGGATCAGGTCGTGCCGTCGATGCTGTAACGGAACGGGCCCGCTGGCCGGATTGCGGCAGGCGGGCCCGGTTAACCTTCACCATCTTCGCAAGCAGCGCCTCAGTGAAGCGATGCGACCAAGGCAGACAGATTGCGCCTTGGCGCAGGCTCCGGTCAAGTTTTGGGCTTGACGCAAGGGAAAGCGGCAGGGTTTTGCGAAGGTGCAGAAACAATCCTGCATGGTCCCGCGAATTGTTTCCATTCATTCAATCGCGCCATCGTCGTTGATTCGCAATTCCGGCCCTGCGCCTGTTTTGCCCTGGCGGATTGCACCGCCCGCCGGTGCCCGAAGAATGGCGCCTTCCGGTGGGATTGCCGCGTCAACAAGGCTTGATTGGATTGGGCGAACCGGGGAAAGCTTCGTTTCAGCGTCTATTGGAGGAACGCGATGGATTTCCCTCAGAAAGTCAAAGATCTTGCGCAGCGATCCAGACATGCCGCGGAACATGCCCTGACGGAAGAGGGCACGAAGACCGCGGTTCTTCTTCCCCTGATCCAGACCCTGGGCTTCGACGTGTTCAACCTGAACGAGGTGCCCCCGGAATTCATTGCCGATGTGGGAACCAAGAAGGGCGAAAAGATCGACTTCGCGCTGAAGATTGACGCCGAAAAGGTCGAGACGAAATATCCGCTGGGTGATCTGAACCAGATCTTCAGCTATGCCCCGCAGATCGAGCAGGCGCTGTCGGCCTATGCCCGATAGCGCCTGACCATAAAGGGCAGCGGGCCGGCGCGCCCTTAGACCAGCCGGCTGACGTCAAGCGCGGCGCGGACGAAATCGGCGAACAGCGGATGCGGGGCGAAGGGCTTGGATTTCAGCTCGGGGTGGAACTGCACGCCGATGAACCAGGGGTGATCCTTCACCTCGATGATCTCGGGCAGGCGGCCGTCGGGCGACATGCCCGAGAAGACGATGCCGCAGCCTTCCAGCTGGTCGCGATACTGGATGTCCACCTCGTAGCGGTGGCGGTGGCGTTCCTCGATCACCGTGCCGCCATAGACCTGCGCGACTTTCGAGCCCTCTTTCAATTGCGCCGTATAGGCGCCCAGCCGCATCGTGCCGCCCTTGGCGTCATCGGCCTTGCGGCGCACGGTATGGTTGCCCTGCACCCATTCCTTCAGGTGATAGACCACCGGAATAAAGCGCTTTTCGCCCTTCTCATGGTCGAATTCCTCAGACCCGGCGGTCTTCAGTCCGACCAGATTGCGCGCCGCTTCGATCACCGCCATCTGCATGCCCAGGCAGATGCCCAGATAGGGGATCTTCTTCTCGCGCGCGAATTGCGCCGCCTTGATCTTGCCTTCGGTCCCTCGCTCGCCAAAGCCGCCGGGAACCAGGATGGCGTGGAAATTGTCCAGATAGGGGGCGGGGTCTTCGCGGTCGAAGATCTCGGAATCGATCCATTCCGCGCGCACCTTGGTGCGATTGGCCATGCCGCCATGGGTCAGCGCCTCGGCGATCGACTTATAGGCGTCTTCCAGCTGGGTATATTTGCCGACGATGGCCACCCGCACTTCGCCTTCGGGGTGGCTCAGCCGGTCCATCACGTCTTCCCAGCGCGCCAGATTGGGCTTGGGCGCCGGCTGAATTCCGAAGGCGTCCAGCACCGCCTGATCCAGACCGGCGCGGTGATAGGCCAGAGGCGCCTCGTAGATCGTCTTCAGGTCATAGGCCGGGATCACCGCATCGGGGCGCACATTGCAGAACAGCGCGATCTTCTCGCGCTCGCGGTCGGGGATCGGATGTTCCGAGCGGCAGACCAGCACATCCGGCGCCAGGCCGATGGATTGCAATTCCTTGACCGAATGCTGCGTGGGCTTGGTCTTCAATTCGCCCGAGGCCGCCAGATAGGGCAGCAGCGTCAGATGCATCAGGATGCACTGGCCGCGCGGACGTTCATGGATGAACTGGCGGATCGCCTCGAAGAAGGGCAGCCCCTCGATATCGCCGACCGTGCCGCCGATCTCGCACAGCATGAAGTCGACCTCGTCATCGCCGACCTTCAGGAAGTCTTTGATTTCATTGGTCACATGCGGAATGACCTGGATCGTCTTGCCCAGATAGTCGCCGCGGCGTTCCTTTTCCAGCACATTGGAATAGATCCGCCCGGACGAGATCGAATCCGTCATCCGCGCCGAGACGCCGGTGAAGCGTTCGTAATGGCCCAGGTCCAGATCGGTTTCCGCCCCGTCATCGGTCACGAAAACCTCGCCATGTTCGAAGGGCGACATCGTGCCGGGGTCGACGTTCAGATAGGGGTCCAGCTTGCGCAGCCGCACCGTATAGCCGCGGGCCTGCAGCAGCGCGCCCAGGGCGGCCGAGGCAAGACCCTTGCCAAGCGAGGAAACGACGCCGCCGGTGATGAAAATGTAACGCGCCAAACCGGCCTCCCGTGCTGTTCGAAAAAGCGATTCGAGGCGGTGGAATCGCAACACCACGGGAGTCGAGCTATAGCTTGGGATTCCCGATCACGCAACCGCCTGCCGCAAGATCCTGTCTGCGGCCTGGCGCATGCGTCAAAGGATTGTGGTCAGGGGGCCGGCTTCGGCGCCTCTTCCGCAGGCGGGGCCGCGGGGTCTGCCGTGCCTTCGCTGGCCGGAGCGGCCTCGCCCGCGGGCGGAACCGCCGCATCGCCGGCCGGGGGAACGGCGGGGCCGTCGGTCTGGGCGGGCGGCATAAGCTCGCTGCCCGAGGGCGCAAGCGGCGGAACGGCCGGGGTTTCGGTGCCGGCGGGCGTCTCGGCCGCGGGGGCGCGGTCAAGCACCGAGCCGCCACCCGAGCCGCGCGCGGTCATCACGGTCAGGGTGATCGAGGTCACGATGAAGGCCGCGGCGAAGATCCAGGTCAGCTTGGTCAGCGCGGTCGCCTGACCGCGGGCCTGCATGTTGCCGCCGCCCGACAGAAGCGCGCCGCCTTCGTTCTTCTGCAACAGCACGACGCCGATCAGCAGAAGGGCAAGGATCAGGTGGATGGTCAGGATGACGGTTTCCATGCGCGGTCGGCTCCTTCGCGGGTTGCGGTTCATTAGGCGGAACCTGTCTCCGGTGCAAGAGCGGGCAGGCTGTAACAGCGCGTGATCGCCACCGTGGGGGGCGGGGTTCCGGCAAAGCGGGGCAGCCGTTAAGGAAAGACCCAAGGCGACAGGAGGATCGGATGGCAGGCCAGGATTGGACAGGCGCGCGGCGTGCCGGTGCGGTGATGTTCGCGGTCAACGGCTTTACCATGGGCGTCTGGGCGCCGCAGATCCCGCTTCTGCTGCCGCGGCACGGGATCGGCGAGGGGGTTCTGGGCCTGCTGATCCTGCTTCTGGGCCTGGGGGCGGTGGCCGCGATGCTGTTCTCGGGCCGGCTGATCGCGCGCTTCGGCTCGGTCGCGGTGCTGCGGCTTTTGGCGCTGGCGCTGGTGCCGGTGCTGCCGCTGGTGGTCTTCGCCCCGGCGCTGTGGCTGCTGGCGCCGGCGATGGCGCTGATGGGGGCGGTGGTCGGCTGCATGGATGTGGCGATGAATGCCAATGCGGTCGAGGTCGAGCGGCGGCTAGGCCGGGCGATCATGTCCTCGTGCCATGGGTTCTGGAGCCTGGGCGGCTTTCTGGGCGGCACGGCGGGCAGTTTCGCGATCGCCCATGGCTCGGCCGAGATTCAGGCGCTGGTGGCCTCGGCGCTGGTGGGGGCGGGGGTGCTGATCGCGCTGCCGCATCTGCGCGGCGCGCCGCCGCATCCGCCAGAGCCGGCCAGCGCGGCGGGCCCGCGGCGGGGCCTGCTGCCGCGGGCGGCGGCGGTGTGGATGCTGGGGGTGATGGCGCTGGCCTCGATGGTGCCCGAGGGCGCGGTGCTGGACGGGGCGGCGCTGTATATGGGGCGCGAACTGGGGGCGGGCGCCTTCACCGCGGGCCTGGCCTTCGCGGGCTTTTCCGGCGCGATGGCGGTGATGCGGTTCCTGGGCGACGGGGTGCGCAACCGCCATGGCGCGGCCATGGTGCTGCGGATCTCGGCCGGGGCGGGGGCGGCGGGGCTGATGCTGGCCGCGCTGGCGCCGCTGCCGGAACTGGCGCTGGCAGGCTTTGCCCTGGCCGGCCTTGGCATCGCCAATCTGGTGCCGATCCTGTTTTCCGCCGCCGGCAACATGCCCGACCAGCCGCCCGGCGTGGCGATTTCCGCCGTCACCATGCTGGGTTATGCCGGCATCCTGATCGCGCCCGCGACCATCGGTTTCCTGGCCGAGCATCTGGGCTATCGGCCGACCTATGCCGCGCTTGCCCTGCTGCTGCTGGCGGTGGCGCAGCAATCGGCGCGGGTTGCCGTGGCGGACGGGCCGGGGCAAAGGCCGGTCGCGGCCTGAGCCCCGGGGCCTGTCAGCGCTTCTGGATCACCGCGGCGAAATCGCGGCGGTTGCGGTCAAAGCCCGCCTGCAGCATCAGCACACCCGAGATCTGCGGCGCCAGTTCGGCAAAGGCCGCCTCGGTGCCCGGATCGGAATGGGCAAAGCAGCGCTTTTCGGCAAAGCCGCGGAACAGATCGGCGCTGCGGGTGATGCCCGGCCGCTCCAGCGCCTCGGGCTGGCCGCGCAGGCCTTCGATCACATAGAAGCCGCCCTGGGCAAGCCGCGGGAACAGTTCAAGAAAGGCGTTCTGCTGATGGTGGCTGGCATGGCTGCCATCGTCGATGACGATCGAGGGCGCGGGCAGGCCCTGCAGCGTCTGGGCCAGACGGGGGCGGGTGTCGGGATCGGCCAGATGCCAGCTTGCACCGTCCACCGCCCAGCCTTCGGGCGCGGGTTCGCTCGCCAGCACCATGACCTGCGCCTGACGGAAATACTCGGCCCACAGCGCACCATGCGCCGCCTGACCGCGCAGCGGCGCCGGGCCCTGCACCAGTTCCATCACCGCAGGCGCGCTGTCGCGCAGGTGGCGGAACATCATGTGATAGACTTCGGCCATGCGGTGGCGATGGCTGCCGCGTTCCGAGCCCAGCCGGTCGGCGATGGCGATCAGCGTTTCCTCGGCCGGGGTCGCGCCGGGCAGCGCGGGCGCGCGGCCCAGGGCCGATCCGCCGCGATGGGCGGGGGCGCGGCGCTGCAGTGGATCGCCGCCGGTCAAGCCGCGGCGCGGCACCGCGCCGTCCCAAAGCGAAGAGGGTTCAGCCATGCCCAGAATGCGCCGGGCTTCACGGGCGGCATTCTGCACGCCGACATAGGATCTTGCTGCCATCACTGCCTCCATTTTTCTCGTTGCGGCCAGATCTGGCGGCAAGTCGTGTCGAAAATGGGGACAATGCAGGGAAATTTGTCGACGTCACAGCAACGGTGCCACGGCAACGGCGCCGCGCAGCGTTTACAGCAAGCCGGGCAGCTCTGCCGCCGTGGTCAGCCGGGCGAAATCGGCGCCCAGCAGCGACAGGGTGACGCGCAAGACGGTTTCGGCGTCGATCCGGCCGCCGTCATGGGCGGGGATGTCGAAGCCGATCAGCGCATCGCCCGGCAGAAGGACCTGAAAGCCCAGATCCGCGGCGGCGCGCACCGATGAGGTCACGCAAAAGGCCGCGACGGCGCCGATCAGCACGATGCGGTCGATGCCGCGCCGACGCAGTTCGGCATCCAGCCCGGTGCCGGCGAAGGCCGAAGAGCCGGTCTTCCAGAACACCGGCTCGTCCGGCGCGGGACGGGCACAGGCCATGGGCTGGCCAAGCGCGCTGTCGCGCCGGAAGGGCGATTGCGGGTCGGGATCGTCATGCAGCACATGCAGGACCGGCAGGCCGCGGGCGCGGAATTCGGCCAGCAGGGCGGCGCAATGCGCCTCGGCCTGCGGATTGGCGCGGGGGCGGCCGGCGGCGGTGCGCTCGGCCATGCCGTCCTGCATGTCGATGATCAGAAGTGCTGTGGCCATGGGCTGCCCCTTACGCCGCGCCCATATAGTCGCGCTTGCCCAGTTCCACCCCGTTGTGGCGCAGGATCGCATAGGCCGTGGTCAGGTGGAAATGGAACTGAGGCAGCGAGTAGAAATCCAGGAAATCCTCGCCGGTCAGGGTGCGGTCCTCGCCGCCGATCTTCAGCGTCACGCCGCGGCTTTCGGCGCCGTCATAGGCGGGGGCATCGAAGCCGGTGATATAGGCGCGGGCGGCGGCGATGCGGGCCTGCAACTCGGCAAAGCCGGTTTCGGTATCGGGAAAGCTGCGCGGCATTTCGCCGGCCAGCCGGGCCGCGCCGCGGGCGGCGAAATCGCAGGCCAGCTGGATCTGTTTCACCAAGGGGTACATGTCGGGAAAAAGCCGCGCTTGCAGCAGCACGTCGGGCGCGATCTTGCGCGCGGCGCAATGCGTCTCGGCCTTGGTCAGGATGCGGGCAAGCGCGCCCAGGAAACGGTCGTAGACAGCGACAGAGCGGCGGTGCATCGGCTTCTCCGGGAAAGGGACCCGGCAAGGCTTGGCGCCGCCCGGGGGCGGCGTCAAGAGGCGCTGCGCGGCGGGCTTACAGCCCCAGGCACCAGCGCACGATCGCCTTCTGCGCATGCAGCCGGTTTTCGGCCTCGTCGAAGATCACCGAATGCGGCCCGTCCATGACGGCGCTGGTCGCCTCGTCATTGCGGTGCGCGGGCAGGCAATGCATGAACAGGCTGTCGGGCTTGGCGCGGCTCATCAGCTGTTCGTTGACCTGATAGGGGCGCAGCTGGTTGTGGCGGCGTTCCTTGGCGCTTTCGGGATCATGCATCGACACCCAGGTGTCGGTGACCACCAGATCCGCGCCTTCGACCGCGGTGAAGGGGTCGCGCTGGATGATGACTTTCGAGCCCTTTTCGCGCGCGAAACCGACGAAACGGTCTTCGGGGTCCAGGGTTTCCGGCCCGGTGAAGGTGAAGTCGAAGCCGAACTGCCCGGCGGCATGCAGGAAGGACGCGCAGACATTGTTGCCGTCGCCGCACCAGACCACCTTCTTGCCGGCGATGGGGCCGCGATGTTCCTCATAGGTCATCACATCGGCCATGATCTGGCAGGGATGGGTGCGGTTCGTCAGCCCGTTGATCACCGGCACGGTCGCATGTTCGGCCATTTCCAGAAGCGTGGCTTCCTCGAAAGTGCGGATCATGATCAGGTCGACATAGCGCGACAGGACGCGGGCGGTGTCGGCGATGGTCTCGCCATGGCCCAGCTGCATTTCCTTGCCCGACAGCACCATCGTCTGCCCGCCCATCTGCCGCACGCCCACATCGAAGGAGACGCGGGTCCGGGTCGAGGGTTTCTCGAAGATCAGCGCCACCATGCGGCCGTCCAGCGGGCGGTCGTCATCGGGCGCGCCTTTCGGGCGGTCCTTGCGCGCGGCCTTCATCGCGGCGGCGGAATCGATCATGCCCCGAAGGGCGGCGGGGTCGGTCTTGTGGATGTCGAGAAAGTTTTGCATGGCGTGTTTCTGTTTGGCGGATCGCCGGAGGCCGGGCCTCCGGATCCCCGGGATATCAACGGAAAAAAGACAAAGTCAGGCCGCTTTCGGCGTGGCCGCGGCGGCGCGGTCAAGACGGGTCAGCGCCTCGGCAATGTCTTCGTCGGGAATGTTCAGCGCCGGCAGCAGACGGACGACATTGTCGGCCGCGCCCACGGTCAGCACGCCCGCGGCATAGCCGGCCTTGACCAGATCGGTGTTCAGCGCGCGGCATTTCAGCCCCAGCATCAGCCCCTCGCCGCGCACCGCTTCGAAGACCTGCGGATGGGCGGCGACCAGCGCCTCCAGCCCCTGGCGGAACAGCGCGGACTTGCGCGCGACCTCGGCCAGGAAAGCCGGGTCCGAGACCAGTTCGGTGACCTTGGCGCCCACGGCACAGCCCAAGGGGTTGCCGCCATAGGTCGAGCCATGGCTGCCCGCGGTCATGCCCTTGGCCGCGCGTTCGGTGGCCAGAAGCGCGCCCAGCGGGAAGCCGCCGCCAATGCCTTTGGCGACCATCATGATATCGGGGGTGATGCCGGCCCATTCATGGGCGAACAGCCGGCCCGTCCGGCCCATGCCGGATTGCACCTCGTCCAGGATCAACAGCGCGCCGGTCTGGTCGCACAGGCTGCGCAGGGTCTTCAGGAAGGCATCGCCCGCAGTGCGGATGCCGCCCTCGCCCTGGATCGGCTCGATCATCACCGCGCAGGTCCCTTCGGTCAGCGCCGCCTTCAGCGCCGCCTCATCGCCCCAGGGCAGATGGGTGAAGCCCGGCATCAAGGGGCCATAGCCCTTGACCATCTTCTCCGACCCGGCCGCGGCGATCGCCCCGGTCGAGCGGCCATGGAAGGCGCCCTCGAAGGCGATGATCTCGGTCCGCTCGGGCTGGCCGTTCTCGTAATGGTACTTGCGCGCCATCTTGATCGCCAGCTCGGCGGTCTCGGTGCCGGAATTGGTGAAGAAGACCGTATCGGCGAAGGTCTTTTCCACCAGCATCGCCGCCAGCCGTTCCTGTTCGGGAATGCGGTAGACATTCGAGACATGCCACAGCTTCGCGGCCTGTTCGGTCAGGGTCTGGACCAAGGCCGGATGGGCATGGCCAAGCGCGTTGACGGCGATCCCGGCGCCCAGGTCCAGGTATCGCTGCCCATCCTCGGCCAGAAGCCAAGAGCCTTCGCCCGAGACGAAAGCCAGGGGCGCGCGGTTATAGGTCGGCAGGACGGCAGAAATCATGGCAAAGCCCTTGCGATGGGAAGCCCAAGCCCTAAAGCCGGGGCGGTACGGGTGTCAATGTGAAGGAATGCCCCAAGGAATAACCAAGTAACGGCCGGGCAGGCCGGACCCTTCGCCTTAGCGGCGTCGGAAGGTGGTCGCGATGCGGGTTCCACGGGTCATGCGCCGGCATGTAGCGCAAGCGCGGCCCGCTGGGAAGAGGGTTTTGCAGGGCCCGGGCGATGGCGGATCATCCTGCGCGCAGATCGGCGATCAGCCCGCGGCAGGCGGCCTCGACCAGATCCAGCGTCTGATCGAAATCGCCACTGTACCAGGGGTCCGGCACTTCGGTGAAACCGCAGCCCGGGGCATGGTCCAGAAACAGCCCGCTGGTCGCGCCGCCGCCCGGGTCGATCCGCCGGATATCGCGCAGGTTCTGCCGGTCCATCGCCAGGATCCGGCCGAAGCGGGCAAAGTCGTTGCGGTGCAGCTGGCGCGCGCGCAGCGGCGCCAGATCGTAGCCGCGCCGCGCGGCGGCCGCGATCATCGGCGGATGCGGCGGCTCGCCCGCATGCCAGCCGCCGGTGCCCGCACTGTCGCAGGCGACCGCCAGCCCCTCGGCCGCGGCCAGATGGCGGAACACCGCCTCGGCGGTAGGGGACCGGCAGATATTGCCCAGACAGACGAACAGGATGGATTGCATCGGCCCATCAGGCTCCCGCGCGGCGCGAATTGCAACCCTTCGCCAAACGGCCTTGCCGCCTTCCTCTCTGCCCAAATATCCCCGCCGGAGGCATCCGCCGCGCGGGGCCTGGACGACCGGCCGGGCAAAAGCGCCTCAGCCGAAGCGGAAGGCGGACAGATAGGCCGGCGGATCGGCGGCCAGCGCGGCGGCCAGACCGGGCGCCGGCTGGGGCGTGCCGGTCGCGCGCAGCAGGGGCAGGGTGCCCGCCCAGACCGGCCAGTCCAGATCCTCGGCCGGGTCGGCGGGGCCCGAGGCGTCGATCTTGGCCGAGGCCTCGTCCAGCGGCAGGGCCAGAACGGCGGTCGCCTTCAGCTCTTGCGCGGTCATCGGCCGCAGCGCCTGCCAGCGGCCGGGAAACAGATGCTCCATCATCGCCCGCAGCGCGTCTTCCTTCTCGGTGGGATCGCGCAGCGCCTGCGGCTGGCCCATCACCATGACCGAGCGGTAATTCACCGAATGCTCCAGCCCCGACCGCGCCAGCACCATCGCATCCAGGCCCGAAGCGGTCAGGCAGACCGGCGCCGCCAGTGCCGCGCGGACCATGCGGCTGGCCGAAGAGCCATGCCACAGAACCCGCCGCCCCATGCGCCAGATCAGCGTCGGCGTGACCATGGGCATGCCCTCGACCAGATGGCCGATATGGGCCAGCGGCAGCGCGTCGACCAGCGCCGCGATCAGCGCCGGGTCATGGGCGCCCTTTTCATGCATCCGGCGCAGGCGGGTGCGGTCGGTCGGTGCTTTGGTCATCGGGCCCTCTCTGCCGGCAAGCTGCCCTGCCGGCAGGCGGAAGGCAACGGGGCGATCAGCCGCCCGAGCCCATCTTGGAATGGTCGTGGCCTTCCATGCCTTCCATGCCCTGCATCGGCATGACGGCGTCTTCCGGCTTGCGGTCATTGTCGACCGCCACGTCGAAGGCCAATTCGGCGCCCGATTCGAAGATCAGCGTGACCGAGAAGGTCTCGCCCTTGGTCAGGGCGCGGGTCAGGCCCATCAGCATGATATGGTCCGAGCCGCGCTGGAAGACATGGGTCTCGCCGGCGGCGATCGGCACGCCGCCCTCGATCTCGCGCATCTGCATGACGCCATCGGCGGTCATCGCATGGGTGTGCAACTCGGCCTTGGCGGCCATATCGGTGCGCGCGCCGATCAGCCGGTCGTCGTGATCGCCGGTATTGGTCAGGTGCAGGAAGACCGCGCCCGAGCTGCCGGCACCGCCCAGGGCGCGGGCATAGGGGTCATGCACGGCGAAGGCGGCCGTGTCTTCGGCATGGGCGGGCGCAAGCGCCGAGGCCAGAGAAAGGGCCGCAGCGGTGGCGGCAAGGAACATACGGCGCGACAGCATGTCGGGCCTCCTTTTCATCAGGAAATTGGATGGGAAAGCGGGTGTCAGAGCGCAAGCGGGGCCGGAGGGCCGCGCGCCCGCCGGGCCACGACCTGCCGGCGCAGCACTTGCCGGCCGGGCAGGGGCCGCAGGGCATGGGCGCGACCGCGCGCCGCCAGAACCGGGGCCGCAACGCTGCCGGCCAGGGCAAGCCCGCCCAGTACGCAATCGGGGCAATCGTGATGGCTGGCAACCGGCTTGCCATCGGCGCCCAGCGTGATGGTGACCGTGGCGCCATCGGCGCAGATCACCAGCGCTTGGGCGCCCTGCGCCTCGGCCCGGCCCCGCGCCCAATGCGCCGAGGTCAGCACCATGACCAGCGTCAGGCACAGGACAAGGGCCGAATGCAGAAGGGCGGGCGACCGTCTCATGCCGACAGGTCTAGCGCGGCTTCGTCAGCGGGGAAAGCGGACAAAGCGGCGCAAGCGAGAAGGCCCCGGCCGGGATCACCGGACGGGGCCTTTTGTGGCAAAGCACACAGAAAGGATCAGGCCGCGGCCTGGGCCTTTTCGATCTCGCGCTTGATCTTCAGCGCATTCGAGGACAGCTCGTCATCCTTGGCCTTGGCCAGGAAGGCGTCCAGCCCGCCGCGGTGGTCCACCGTGCGCAGCGCCGCCGAGGAGATGCGCAGGCTGAACGAACGGCCAAGCACGTCCGAGATCAGCGTGACCTCGTTCAGGTTCGGCAGGAAACGCCGACGGGTCTTGTTGTTCGCGTGGCTGACCATGTTGCCGGTCATCGGGCCCTTGCCCGTCAGTTCGCAGACGCGCGACATGATGTGGTCCTTCGTGTCAAACAGAAAGGCGCGGCAGAGCCCGAAGAATCCCCGCGACCGAATACGATTGCGGGCGTGTACGGTCAAAGCCCGGGCGCGTCAAGCGGTGAAGCGCAAAAGCCCGGGGGATGAAGCGCAAAAGCCGGGGCCGCACAGGGCGGTTGCGCGCGGGCTGGGAGGGAAGCGCGGCGCAGGGGCAAGGTCTGCCCCCGGACGGGCTGCCACCCGGCCCTGACCGGCCCCCACATAGCGGAACGCCCGCCCCCGGGGCAATGGGGACGGGCGCCACGACCGGGCCCCGAGGTGGGGTCTCGACGACCGGGCATAGGCACCGGATCGCCGGAGGGGCCCGTTGCCGGGACCGCCGAGGCATGCGGTCCCAAAGCAGGGAAGGTTACTTCAGGTTCTTCACGACATGGTCGGCGAAGACATCGACCATCACCTCATAGGCGCGGCGGGCATCTTCGGCGCTGGCATTGGGGTTGAACCCTTCGCCCAGCATCGGGGCGGCCTGATCGTAGCTCACCGTCAGCTCATACGAGTTGAAGCGGCTGTTGTCGCGGTCGTGGGTCTCGTTCACGATGCCCTTCAGCACCGACTTTTCCAGACCCATCGTGTCGGTGAACCCGTCGGCCAGTTCGACTTCGGAAATGTCGATGATGACCTTGGCGCCATCTTCCTTGTCGGTCTGGTCAACCAGCTTGGCGAGAATCGCGTTCTCCAGGTCACCTTCCAGGTTCTTCCAGTATTCCGCAGCCTTGGAATTCGACACCGACGCGATATCGGCGGTCACGTCGATTTCCTTCACGGTCGGAAGGCCTTCGGCGAAAGCGGCGCCGGCCAGAATGGTGGTGGCGGCCAGGGCGATCAGGGTCTTTTTCATCTCTCAGCTCCTCTCGGTGCATGCTCATGCCGCGATGTCGCGGCTTTATGATCAAACAACGCCCCAATCGCCCGGCGGTTCCCCGGGGGCGGAAAGATGAAGCGGGCAAAGCCGGTCTGTGAGAGGGGGCTTGCCTGCCCGGGATGGGCCTGGGTCAGCCGGCGCGGTCCTGCCGCAGGCGCGCCAGCATCTGGGCGGCCGCGGTTTCGGGCGTCAGCGCGCCTTCGGCCACGCGCGCGCCCAGATCGGCCATGGCGCTGCGGGCGGGTTCCTGGTCCAGCACCGAAAGCAGGCCCTGGCGAACCTCTTCCACGAACCAATGCGCGGCCTGGCTGGCCCGGTTGCGCGCCCAATGGCCCTGGGCACGGCGCCAGTCGGCCAGCGCCATGACCTCGGCCCAGGCGGCATCCAGCCCCGCGCCGGTCGCGGCCGAGACGCAGAGCGCCTTGGGAAAGCCCTCGGGGTCCTGCGGGCGATGGCGCAGAAGCCGCAGGGCGCCGGCATAATCGGCCTGGGTGCGGGTGGCGGTGGTCAGCAAGTCGCCATCCGCCTTGTTGACCAGGATCAGGTCGGCCATCTCCATGATGCCACGCTTGACGCCCTGCAACTCGTCGCCGCCGGCTGGCGCCATCAGCAGAAGGAAGATGTCGCACAGGCCCGCGACCATGGTCTCCGACTGGCCGACGCCGACCGTCTCGATCAGGATCACGTCGAAGCCCGCGGCCTCGCACAGGGCCACCGCCTCGCGGGTGCGGCGCGCCACGCCGCCCATCTGCGCGCGCGAGGGCGAAGGGCGGATGAAGGCGCGCGGGTCGCGCGACAGCTGTTCCATCCGCGTCTTGTCGCCCAGGATCGAGCCGCCGGACCGGGCCGAGGACGGGTCCACCGCCAGAACCGCGACGCGCAGGCCCTGGCCGGTCAGCCGCAGGCCCAGCGTTTCAATGAAGCTGGATTTGCCGACGCCCGGCGTGCCCGACAGGCCCAGACGCAGCGCCTGCCGGTCGCGCCCCAGCGCGCCCAGAAGATCCAGCGCGCGGGCGCGGTGATCGGCGCGCTGGCTTTCGACCAGGGTGATCGCCCGGGCCAGCGCCCGGCGGTCGCCCGCACGCAGCGCCGCCGCCATCTCGTGAACGTCCATGCCGCCCCCTTCGTCCTGTCTCTTTCTGCCCGAGCCCGGGGCCAAGTGCCAGATCACATGTGCCAAGGCGCAAGCGCCATGGCCTGTGTCCCGCCCTGCGCGGGGCTGCCGGGCGGCGGATCAGGGGCCGAAGGGAAGGGAGGTCAGCGGGCGCAATAGGCCTCGGCCATGGCGCCGAAGCTTTTGTAGCGCTCCCAGAAGGCGTCATCGGCGGCCGATTGCGACACCCAGGTCTTGTGCGCCAGATCGGGATCCTTGAAGAACTTTGCCGCCCGGCGCTGGTCGGAGCCCTTGAGCGTCATGTCCGCGACCTGCTGGATGCAGCCACAAAGCGCACGGTTCGCCGCGTCGCGACCCGAGCGCAGGCAGGCGCTTTCGATCGGGCCGGCCGAAGCCGAAGTTGCGCAGAACCCTGCCACCACCGCGGCCGACGCCGCGAGAACGAGAGATTTCTTCATCATCTGCCTCATCGCCGGGCGCGGGACGTGGCTTCTGCCCCCCCTCCGCCGCCGGTCATTTTCTGCAGCCGATTATCGCTTTTCCCAAGCGTTTTTTCAATCCGCTGCGACAGCTGCGCCGCTTTGTCCCGGAGTCACAAGAGCTTGGCTTCGGGGCCCTTTCTTCCTACCAGATCGCGCGGGTCAAGGCCCGCCGCGCGAATGCGGCGCCGCGCCGCAGGAAGAGGCCGGACGGCGCGGCGGCGCCCGGTTTTTCGCCCGCCGCCGAATCGCTTTTCGCCCGCCCGCAGGCCTGCCGCAGCCGCCCCCTTCGCGCCCTTCGCTGCGGCCGCGCCCCGCCCCCTGCAGAAGCCCCTTCCGAGCCGCCGGACGACAGGCTATATGCCCAGCCCATGACCGAGCTGTCCCTCATCCGCAATTTCTCGATCGTGGCGCATATCGACCACGGCAAATCCACCTTGGCCGACAGGCTGATCCAGATGACGGGCACGGTCGCAGATCGCGACATGAAGGCCCAGCTTCTGGACTCGATGGATATCGAGCGGGAACGCGGCATCACCATCAAGGCCAACACCGTGCGGATCGACTATCCGGCGAAGGACGGCAAGACCTATGTCCTGAACCTGATCGACACGCCCGGACATGTCGACTTTGCCTATGAAGTCTCGCGCTCGATGCGCGCGGTCGAGGGCTCGCTTCTGGTGGTCGATGCCTCGCAGGGGGTCGAAGCGCAGACGCTGGCCAATGTGTACCAGGCGCTGGATGCCGGGCATGAGATCGTGCCCGTGCTGAACAAGATCGACCTGCCGGCGGCCGACCCCGACCGGGTGAAGGCGAATATCGAGGATGTGATCGGGCTGGATGCCAGCGACGCGATCCCGATTTCCGCGAAGACCGGCCTCGGCATTCCCGATGTGCTGGAGGCCATCGTCCAGCGCCTGCCCGCGCCCAAGGGCGACCGCGACGCGCCGCTGAAGGCGATGCTGGTCGACAGCTGGTATGATGCCTATCTGGGCGTCGTCGTGATGATCCGCGTCATGGATGGGGTGATCCGCAAGGGCGACCAGATCAAGATGATGCAGACCGGCGCCCGCTACGGCATCGACAAGCTGGCCGTGCTGCGCCCCAAGATGACCGACTGGCCGGAACTGGGCCCGGGCGAGATCGGCGTCTTCACCGCCTCGATCAAGCAGGTGCGCGATACCCGCGTCGGCGACACGATCACGCATGAGCGCAAGCCCTGCGCCGAGCCGCTGCCGGGCTTCAAACCCGCCCAGCCGGTGGTGTTCTGCGGCCTGTTCCCGGTCGATGCGAATGATTTCGAAACCCTGCGCGACGCGATCGAGAAACTGGCGCTGAACGATGCGTCCTTCAGCTATGAGATGGAAACCTCGGCCGCGCTGGGCTTTGGCTTCCGCTGCGGCTTCCTGGGGCTTCTGCATCTGGAAGTGATCCGCGAGCGGCTGGAACGCGAATTCGATCTGGACCTGATCACCACGGCGCCCT
This sequence comes from Xinfangfangia pollutisoli, assembly GCF_020179405.1. Classification (GTDB taxonomy): domain Bacteria; phylum Pseudomonadota; class Alphaproteobacteria; order Rhodobacterales; family Rhodobacteraceae; genus Pseudogemmobacter; species Pseudogemmobacter pollutisoli. Next base: position 20,912 of record NZ_JAICBZ010000049.1, read on the forward strand.
CGGTGGTTTACCACCTGCATATGCGCGACGGCACGGTGATGGAATTGCACAATCCCGCCGACATGCCGGATGTGACGCTGATCGACCATATCGAGGAGCCGCGGATCAAGGCCACGATCATGGTCCCCGACGATTATCTGGGCGATATTCTGAAACTGTGCCAGGACCGCCGCGGCATCCAGTTGAACCTGACCTATGCCGGCAACCGGGCGATGGTGGAATATGACCTGCCGCTGAACGAGGTGGTGTTCGATTTCTACGACCGGCTGAAATCGGTGACCAAGGGCTATGCGTCTTTCGACTATTCGCTGTCGGGCTATCGCGAGGACAATCTGGTGAAGATGTCGATCCTGGTGAATGCCGAGCCGGTCGATGCGCTGTCGATGCTGGTTCACCGCGACCGCGCCGAGATGCGCGGCCGGATGATGTGCGAGAAGCTGAAGGAACTGATCCCCCGCCACATGTTCCAGATCCCGATCCAGGCGGCGATCGGCGCCAAGGTCATCGCGCGCGAGACGATCTCGGCCATGCGCAAGGACGTGACGGCGAAATGCTATGGCGGCGACGCCACGCGGAAGCGCAAGCTTCTGGACAAGCAGAAAGAAGGCAAAAAGCGGATGCGCCAGTTCGGGAAGGTGGAAATCCCGCAGACGGCGTTCATTTCTGCCCTGAAGATGGATTCGTAAGGTTCGGACCAGGGCAGGGCTCGGCCGCAGCAGATTGCGCGGCCGGGCCCTTTCTTGCCGAACGGCACGGCCGCAACGCGACGGGCGCGCGGCCTGACAGTCTGCCTACATCCCGGCCGCCGCCTGGTTCGCCTCGGTGCTGACGGCCTGGCCCGCGGCCTGCAGATCGTGGCCTGCGCCTTCGATCGTGTTGCAGGCGGCAAGCAGCGCCAAAAGGGCCGGCAGGGCAAGGGTGCGGATCTTCGTCATCGGGGGCCTCCTGAAGCAATGTCGAAGGTCAACGCGCGGGCGGCGGGTTTCGTTCCCGACCACCGCCTGACCTGGCCCCGCCGCCTGACCTGAGCCCCGGCGCCGGGTTCCGTTCTGGATTAACCCGTCTTTAACCAATTCGCCCAAGGCTGCGGGGATGACCTGCCGTCTTGCCCCGCTGTCCCTGCTGCTGGCCGCCTGCGACGCCCAGCCGGCGCCCATGATGTTCGGCGCCGAACGGACCGACATCACCGTTGGCGGCCGGGCCTATACCGTGTTCCAGAAGGGAAACATGGTCGAGGTGATCCGGCTGGGCTATGCCACGCGCGGCGAACATCAGACCATCCGCGCCACGATGATCGACCTGATCCCGCAGGTTACCGGCTGCAAATTGCGCGAAAGCTCGGTTCAGGGCGACAGCGGCGAGATGCGGGGGCTGGTCACTTGCCCGAAAGGATAAGCGCCCAGGCGGCATAGGCGCCGGCGGCCAGGAACATCAGCGCCCAGCCCGGATTGCCAAGCGCCAGTTCCATCGCCCCCCAGGCCAGCGGCGCGCCCGCCGTGGCCCAGCGGACCCAAGGCTTGGCGAAGAACGGGTCTTTCGGGTCGAGAAGGGGCATGATTTCAGGGCCGATCCATGGCAGGATGAAGGGGGGAGGGCCCAGCATGCCGCAGATTTCCAAGGATTTTCAAGGCCAGACTGTCATCACCACCTTCGAGACCACGCCCGCCATGGCCTTTGACCTGATCGAGGCGCTTGAAGCGGCCTATGCCGAATGCATCTCGAAACAGCCGGGCTTCATCGGTGCCGGCCTGCATGTGAACGACGCCCGCACAAGGGTGTGCAACTATTCGCAATGGCAGGCCCGGGGCGATTACCAGGCCATGCTGCGCACGCCCGAGATGCGCGAAAGAAACCGCCATATCAACGAGTTGTGCAAGGGGTTCGAGCCGGTGATGTATGAGGTGATCGCCGGTTACTGACCTGCCGCGCTTTACCGGATCTTAGGCCTTTTCCGCTTCTCTTCCGGGATCTCTGCCATTCTCTGGCCGCAATGACTGGGCAGAATCGGGCAGGAATGGGGGTGCGCAGGCGGTCATGCCGGTTTTCATACTGATCTTTCTGGCCTCGTTTGCCGCCTGGGCGCTGGCAGTTCTGAGGCCCGGTTTCTTGCCGCCGGATGCCGCGCCGCTGGCCCAGGCCGCGGCGCTTCTGGCGCTGGCCGGCATGGTGCTGATGCTGCTGATCCGGCCACGGCCGCCGATACGGCGCAAGGCGGGGCCGCGCAGGCAAACGCCCAGACGGGGGCCGCAAGTCGTGGTCGATGGCTCGAACGTGCTGTTCTGGAACGACAATCAACCCAATCTTTCCACCGTCAATACGGTCGTCGCCCATCTGCGTGCCGCGGGGATGGAGCCCTTGGTCTGGTTCGATGCCAATGTCGGCTACCGCGTCGGGGCGCGCTGGCTGGGCCCGGATGAACTGGCCCCGAAGCTGGGCCTGCCGCGCGATCAGGTGCGGGTGGCAAGGAAAGGCGCGCCGGCCGATCCGCTGCTGCTGGCCGATGCCACGTCGCGCGGCCTGCCGGTGGTGTCGAACGACCGATATCGCGACTGGACGGCGGAATTCCCCATCGTGGCCGAGCCGGGGCGGATGATCCGCGGCGGCATGCGTGGCGGCGCGCTGTGGCTGGAATTTCCCGGCCGGGCGCGCCGAAAGGCGGCCTGACCGCGGGGGCTGACGTCTACCGCTTCCCCCGCCGCTTCACCCCGCCCCGTTGCCCGGGCCGGCCCGCGGTGGACCGACCCTTGGCCTTCACCGCCTCTTCCACCGCCTCGTCGATCGCCTCTTGCCGGGCCAGCGGGTCATCGGCCACGGCCAGTTCCACCGCTTCCAGCCGCTTCACCTCGTCCCGGATCCGCGCGGCATCCTCGAATTCCAGATTCTCGGCCGCCTTGCGCATCGCGGCGCGCAGCGCCTCCAGATGCGCGGCAAGGTTCTGGCCGACATTGGCCTTTTCGACCTTGGCCGTCACGCGGGACTGGTCGGTATCGCCCTGCCACAGCCCGGCCAGCACATCCTCGACATTCTTCTTCACCGTCTGCGGCGTGATGCCATGCACGGTGTTATAGGCCTTCTGCTTTTCACGCCGGCGATCCGTCTCGGCCATGGCGCGTTCCATGCTGCCGGTGATCCGGTCGGCATACATGATCACCCGGCCTTCCGAATTGCGCGCCGCGCGGCCGATGGTCTGGATCAGTGACGTTTCCGACCGCAGGAAGCCTTCCTTGTCGGCATCCAGAATGGCGACCAACCCGCATTCCGGGATGTCCAGCCCTTCGCGCAACAGGTTGATGCCGATCAGCACGTCAAAGGCGCCCAGCCGAAGATCTCGAAGGATTTCAATGCGTTCCAGCGTGTCGATGTCGGAATGCATGTAGCGCACGCGGATGCCCTGTTCATGCATGTATTCGGTCAGATCCTCGGCCATGCGCTTGGTCAGCGTGGTGACCAGCGTGCGGAACCCCCTGGCCGAGACGCGGCGCACCTCGTCCAGCAGGTCGTCGACCTGCATCTCGACCGGGCGGATTTCGACCTCGGGGTCGATCAGGCCGGTGGGGCGGATGACCTGTTCGGTAAAGGCGCCGCCGGTCTGTTCCAGCTCCCATGCCGCGGGGGTGGCCGAGACGAACACCGATTGCGGCCGCATCGCGTCCCATTCCTCGAATTTCAGCGGCCGGTTGTCCATGCAGGAGGGCAGGCGGAACCCGTGTTCGGCAAGGGTGAACTTGCGCCGGAAGTCGCCGCGATACATGCCGCCGATCTGCGGCACGGTGACATGCGATTCGTCGGCGAAGACGATGGCATTGTCGGGGATGAATTCGAACAGCGTGGGCGGCGGCTCGCCCGGGCCACGGCCGGTCAGCCAGCGCGAATAGTTCTCGATCCCCGCGCAGGAGCCGGTGGCTTCCATCATCTCAAGGTCAAAGCGGGTGCGCTGTTCAAGCCGTTGTGCTTCCAGCAGTTTTCCTTCGTCGGTCAGCTGCTTCAGGCGATGGAACAGCTCGTCCTTGATGCCCTTGATCGCCTGCTGCAGCGTCGGGCGCGGCGTGACATAGTGCGAATTCGCATAGATGCGGGCGCGCTGGAACGTGTCGGTCTTGGCCCCGGTCAGCGGGTCGAATTCGACAATCGATTCAAGCTCTTCCCCGAAAAAGGAAAACCGCCAGGCCCGATCTTCCAGGTGGGCGGGCCACAGTTCCACCACATCGCCGCGCACCCGGAAGGCGCCGCGTCCGAAGGCGGCATCGTTGCGGCGGTATTGCTGGGCCACCAGTTCGGCAATGAACTTGCGCTGGTCGTAGATCTGGCCCTGCACCATGTCCTGGGTCATGGCCGAATAGGTCTCGACCGAGCCGATGCCGTAGATGCAGCTGACCGAGGCGACGATGATCACGTCGTCGCGTTCCAGAAGCGCCCGGGTGGCCGAGTGGCGCATCCGGTCGATCTGTTCGTTGATCTGCGATTCCTTCTCGATATAGGTGTCCGAGCGCGCCACATAGGCCTCGGGCTGGTAGTAGTCGTAATAGCTTACGAAATACTCAACCGCGTTCTCGGGGAAGAAGCCCTTGAATTCGCCGTATAATTGCGCGGCCAGCGTCTTGTTGGGCGCCAGGATGATGGCGGGGCGCTGGGTTTGCTCGATCACCTTGGCCATGGTGAAGGTCTTGCCGGTGCCGGTCGCGCCCAGAAGAACCTGGTCGCGATCGCCCGCCTGAACGCCCGCCGACAGTTCGGCAATGGCCGCGGGCTGGTCGCCCGCCGGCTGGAACGGCGTCTGCATGACGAATCGCCGCCCGCCCTCCAGCTTTTCGCGAGGCGTGGGCGGGGCCAGGTCGGGCATCGAGTCGGGACGGTTGTTATGCATCTGCGGCACCCCCTGCGGCCAAGATCGTGCCCTCTTTGTTCCGGCGCAAGAGGGGCTGCCGACAAATTCGGTCAGCAGGCTGGCGGCCGCGGCACGAATTCGGCCCGCGGATGCGCATGGTTCGGCAAGAAAAGTGGCGCGGTAGATCAACTTGGGGTTGTGTGGCCGAAGCAGCTGGGGCAGAGTGACCGGGCAAGCAGCACGAAGGCTGCCGGCCGGTTGCACCCCCCACACCCCACCCACACTCCCCGCAACCGGCCGGCAGCCGCCTTTGCGCCCCGCGCGGCGCTTGCGCTTTTCGCCCGGATCGGCCAAGAAAGCCCTGTTCCTGCAGGAGATCCGCCATGCGCGCCCGTATCTACCAGCCCGCCAAGACCGCGATGCAATCGGGCACGGCGAAGACGCATTACTGGGTACTGGACTTCGCCCCCGCCTCGGCGCGCGAGGTCGATCCGCTGATGGGCTGGACCTCGTCTTCCGATACCCAGGCCCAGGTCAAGCTGCGCTTCGAGACGCTGGAAGAGGCGCAGGCCTATGCGAAGGCCGAAGGGATCGAGGCCGAGGTGCTGCTGCCCAAGCCGCGCAAGGTGAATATCCGGCCGCGTGGCTATGGCGAGAATTTCGCCACGGACCGCCGCGGCGCCTGGACCCATTGATGCCGGCGGCGATTGCCGAGGAAAGCCCGCTGGGTGCCGATCTGGCGCTGCTGTTTCAGCGCCACACCGCCGACATGCATGCCGACACGCCGCCCGAATCGATCCACATGATGGATCGCGGCGCGCTGGCGGCGCCGGGGATCCGGTTTTTCGTGCTGCGCGACGGGGGCGCGCCGCTGGCCATGGGCGCCTTCAAGCGCATCGACGCCGCGCATGCCGAGATCAAGTCGATGCATGTTCTGGCCGAGGCGCGGGGCAGGGGCCTGTCGAAGGCGATGCTTGATCACCTTCTGGCCGAAGCGGCCGCGCAGGGCTATGCGCGCCTGTCGCTGGAAACCGGCGTGCAGCCCACCTTCATCGCCGCGCGGGCGCTGTATGCGCGGGCCGGTTTCGTCGAGTGCCCGCCCTTCGAAGGATATCACGACGACCCGAATTCGGTTTTCATGACGAAAGCGCTCGGCTAAAACGGCGCGACGGTCGCGTAGCTCAGCTGGATAGAGCAGCTGCCTTCTAAGCAGCGGGTCGAGGGTTCGAGTCCTTCCGCGATCGCCACCATTCTTTTAACATATTGACTTAGAATAACTATTTCGGTCGTTTACTGCCAGATGAGGCGGCGTTTACTACGTTCTGGTCTTGTTCTGTTCCGACGATCAGGGCTTTTCGGGCCGCCGTGCGGGTGTAGCGCTCGGCTTCGGACAGGCTGGCATGCCCGCCCCAAGCCATGATCGCATGCGCCGATCCGCCCGCTTCGGCGATCCGCGTCAGGCGATATTTCCGCAGGCCATGGGCCGATTTGCCCAGGATGCCCGCCGCCGCCGCGGCATCGCTGATCACATTCGAAAGGCCCTTGGCGGTGCGCGCCTTGCCGAAGGATGTTTGCAGCAGGGTGAAGCCGGAAACGGTCGCGACCGCCGTGCGCATGGCGGTGCGCTCGTCATCCCAGGCCCGGGCCCAGGCCGGCAGAGGCGCCGTCCATGGCACATAGGCCATGCCGCCGGTCTTTGCCTGGCGAAAGGACAGCACCCCGTCCGATCCGATATTGCCGATCGAGATCCGGCAGCCGTCGCTGACGCGGGCGCCGGTCCAGGCCAGCAATTCCATCGCGGCGCGCTGGATGGTGCCGACCGGCCAATGGTCGCGATAGCGGGCCACATCGTCTTCTGTCCAGGGCGTGTGCCCGGGGGTCGAGACGGCGATCTTGGCGACCATGGCGCTCAGGTCGGTTTCGATCGCGCCCATGGCCTTGGCCTGCGCCATCACCATCCGCCAGGCCTTCAGCCGCAGATTGGCCGGGTTCGGGTCAAGCTTCGCCATGTCGGCTTCAATGTGCTTCGGCCGGATGCCGGCGGCGGGGGCCGATCCGTAAGCGGTGACGATGCCGTCCAGATTGCGGCCGACCTCGCGCCGGTACACCGGCGACAGCGCCAGCCATCGCTTGCTGGCCTTGAGCGTGCGCACCACATGCTCCAGCGTCCCGGCCTTGACCGGCGGGGCGTGATCCTTGCGTGACGCCTCGGCCTTCGCCCAGGCGGCGACGAATTCGGGGTGGGATTCGGGCAGATCTGGCAGGCGAATGCCGGTCGGGCGGTGGTAGCACAGCACCCGGTCGCCGCGCCGGATCCGCTGGACGCGCGGCAACATCAGCGTGCCACCCCGAACAGCCTGTCGCATTCCGCCACCTCATCCGCTTGGCCCTCATAGGGCAGGTCCGAGGCGTAGCGGTCAAGGTCAAGCCGGTCGAACAGCCGCTTGGCGCCCAGAACCCGCCGCGGCAGCCCGAGGCCGCGCAGCATGGTCTCGCTGACGCCGAGATAATGCGCCGCCTCTGGCGCGGGCAGCAGGCGGGGGGCAAAGGCGGGGTCCTGTTTCATCGTCACGGGTTCGGGCTGAGGGCCGGCTTGATCAAGCCGAGCGGATATCGGGAAAGCACTGCGCGGATCGGTCGGTCAGCCATTGCCTGTGCCCCCATTGCCCTTGCCCATGCCCTCGGTCTTGCGCCGGGGCTGCGGCCGGGTCTGGGACGGCGCGGCGATGCGCTTCCCGTGGGGGTGTTGGCCGCGGTGATGCGACCCGGCGAAGGATGCGGCCTGCCGGCGGCGCAGGGCGGCCAGTTCGGCCGCGGTCGCGGGTTTGGCTGACAGAGGGGCGAAGGGGTCAGGTCCGGGTTGGGGACGCGGTGCCATGTCACTTCCAGCCCTTCCACAGGCCCAGGGCAATCGCGGCCAGGGCCGCCAGCAGGGCGACGCCCCAGGCGATTGCGGCGGCGCGTGCGCCGAAGGCGATCAGGATTGTCGACAGGGCGGTGCCGGTGACGAAGGCGAGGGCGAAAACCGCGCCGGCGCCTGCGCGGGGCGGGGTCGGCTCGAAATCCTCGGGCAGGTCGAGCGGCAGCGGGGCGGTCTCGGGCTGGGGCGGGTGGTCGCGCATCGGCACGCTCCAATCGTGTCTGGGGAAGGGGCAGAAACCCCCGGCGGCCCGCGAGGGGGCCGGCCGGGGAGGTGGCGCGCCCGGAAACGGCAGGGCGCGCGGGCAGGGTGTCAGGCCATGCCGAGGGCGGATTTGTAGACCTCCAGCACCGCCTCTTCCTCGGCCAGCGTGTCGGGGTCTTTCTTGCGCAGGGCGACGATCTTGCGCATCGCCTTGGTGTCGAAACCGCGGGTCTTGGCCTCGGCCATCAGGTCCTTTTGCGCCTCGGCGATATCCTGTTTCTCGGCCTGCAGCTGCTCGTACCGCTCGATGAACTGCCGCAGTTCCTCGGCCGCAATCCCATAGGCGGCGCCCGCAACGGCCCGATCGGCGGCCGTTTCGCGCATCGGCGGCGCCTTGCGGCGCTGCCGGTCCTTGCGTTCCACCTCGGCCAGGGCCGCGGCCTGCAGGTCGATCGGCGCAATCGGTGCCCCGGCGTCGGGGCGGATCATCGGCGCGACGCTCATGCGGCATCCCCGGGCGTCGGGCCGGGCCAGGGCAAGCTATGATGCCGCCCGCCAAGGGCCCGAGGGCGCCGCATCGGAATGACGCGGCCGCCCCCGGCCGGCGCGTCCTGCGCGGCCCGGTGCTGGCGCAAGAGCTGCCAGCTTGTGGTGGCGAGATCTTCGAAGGCCTCGGGCGTCAGATGCCCGAAGGCCTCGGGGCTGGAGACGAAGGCCTTCGCCCAGGCCGTCGGATCCTCGGGATTGATCAGGAAAAGGCGCAAGGGAACCTCCATCGCAACGGTTGCCCGCGATCGGCCCGAGGGGGCGTCTTCGGCGGGTTGATGGGGTGGATTATGCCGGTAGGGAATATTGCAGTCAATGCCTAACCGGCATATTGACGTGGCGGCATCATGGGGCTTGATTTGGCGACGCCTAGAACGGAAATAGAACAGGCATGAGGGAAGATCACATCATAGCGATGATTCGACGTCTGGATCGGCGCGAGGCGTGGGCAATGCTTGTTCACCTTCACCACCCTTGGGTGGTCAGGGCTTCTTTGCCATCGACTCCAGAACCAGAAGGGCTGCAGCTTGACGCGATGGGTCTTCAATCGCACGAATAGCATCCAGCACGCGCTGGTGAAGGTCGGAAAGCCCAAATAGTTCTGCGGGTTCTACCTTCAGTGCTGCGACCAGCTTCTCAATCAGATCGGCGGTATAATTGTAGCCGTCGGCGCTCTCCAGCTTGGAGATCGTGCCCTGGTCCACACCGGCCATTTCGGCCAGTTGCTTCTGCGTAAGTCCACGTGCCCGTCGGATTTTCGCAAGCTCTTTCATGTTCCGATTATCACGCGATCCGGGCGTGGCGTCCAATGCCGGTGGGCCATGTTGATGCTTGACGAGAATATTCCTGTAGGGCATTTATTGCACCATGTCCTACCTTGCAGCACATATTCGAGATGCGGGCCTGACCCAGGCGCAGTTCGCGGAGACGGTCGGCGTTGATCAAGCGACCGTCTCAAAGCTCTGTCGTGGGAAACTGGTTCCGAGCTTGCCGTTGGCGGTGCGGATCGAACGAGCGACACGCGGCGAGGTGGCGGCCAGTTCCTGGGTTCCCGAAAAGGATGCCGCATGATCCCGCGCTCTGATCGGCTTTCTGTTCCATGCCCTCGGTCTTGCACGCGCGAGGGCTGCGCGCACGGAAACAAGGTTTCCCGGTTCACGAGGGCCCCCGAACGCCGCGCGGCGCGACAGAGGCTCCGCGCCGGCGCTGGCCCTTCCCTTTCCCCTCACTCCACGGGTGTTTCCCATGTCTGAGCCCAAATTCCCCGACCTGACCCTGGCGCAGGCGATCCTGAAGACGGTCGCCCATTACACGGGCCGGGTCGTGCATGGCGCCGAGGTTTATGCCTTCAGCGACTTTCTGCAGGTGACGGTCTCGCTGGCCGAAGACGGCAGCGTCGAGGTGGGTTTCGAGGACCCGAACGTCCCAGGCTCGCGGGTGCCGGCATGACGGATCGTGCGATGATCCGGGCCTTCATGTCGGGGCTGGTGGACCGGGCCGGTGGGGTTGAGGCCTCGGCGGCGCTGATCGGGGCGCGGCTCGGGGCGGATGTGTCGAAGGGCTCGATCTCCAAGCGGCTGGCCGGGCATCTGGACTGGCCGCTGGTCGAGATCATGGCGCTCGAGGATGCGGTGGGCGACCCTTGCGTGCGGCGCTGGCTGGCGCGGACGCTGCCCGACCTGGTCGAGGGCCAGACGCTGATCCAGGCCACGGCCGACGCGGTGCGCGAACATGGCGAGGCGGTCAGCGCGGTCATGGACCTGGCCTCGGGCCGGGGCGACCGGGCGACGGC
>NZ_JAICBZ010000005.1 GCF_020179405.1 Xinfangfangia pollutisoli
AGTCCTGCCGCGGCCCTGCCGTGCGCTGGGCGAAGTCCGAGCTGACGCTGGCGCTTCTGCCCGCGAAGGCGCGGCTGACCCCGGCGCTGGCGCAGCTTCTGGACCAGGCGCTGGACCAGGCCATCGCGCAGATCAACGGCGCGGGCGCCGGCATCCGCCTGACCCGCACCGACAGGGCCGGCGCCGATATCCGCGTCTATGTCAGCGCGGCCCAGCCCGGCGACAGCATGGCCGCCCAGCCCGGACTTTCAGCGCCGGGGGTGATGGGGGTCGGCTATTCGACGATCTGGTGGAATGACAGCAACCGCATCACCGCCGCGACGATCCTGATCTCGACCGGGATGGAGGCGCATGACATGCAGTCGGTGGTGCTGGAAGAGGTGTTCCAGGCGCTTGGCCCCCGCTTCGACGTGGCCGGCCGCGCCTATGAGGGCGTGTCGATCCTGAGCCAAAGCTCGAACGCGACGCTGACCATCGAAGGCCAGGACGCCCGGCTTCTGCGCTGGATCTATCCCTGAGCGCCGCCCTTGTGGCGCGCTTCCGGCTGATGGTAACCAGACCCGTTCTTCCGTTCCGAGGCGCCCATGGCACAGACCGAAAAGACCAAGGCCAAGACCGTAAAAGACTATATCCGCACCATCGTGGACTTCCCGCATGAGGGGATCCTGTTTCGCGACGTGACCACGCTTTTCGCCGATCCGCGCGGCTTGCGCATGTGCGTGGACCAGCTGCTGGCGCCCTATGCGGGCCTGCGCATCGACAAGGTCGCGGGGCTTGAGGCGCGGGGCTTCATCCTGGGCGGCGCGGTGGCGCATCAGCTATCGACGGGTTTCGTGCCGATCCGCAAGAAGGGCAAGCTGCCCGGCCAGACCATCAGCCAGGCCTATCAGCTGGAATATGGCGAGGCCGTGGTCGAGATCCATGACGATGCGCTGCAACCGGGCGAGCGGGTGCTGCTGGTCGATGATCTTCTGGCCACCGGCGGCACGGCCGAGGCGGGCATCAAGCTGATCGAACGGCTGGGGGCGCAGATCGTCGGCTGCGCCTTCGTCGTCGACCTGCCCGATCTGGGCGGGCGGGCGCGGCTTGAGGCCTTGGGAATGGATGTCCACGCGCTTTGCGCCTTCGAGGGGCTGTAGCGCCCGACCCTGCCCCGGGGCGCGGCACGGCGCGCGCCCCGGTCTGTCTGCGGGATCAGTCGAACAGCGGCACCGCGACGCCCGCCGCGTCGAACAGGTAATCGCGCGAGGCGATGATCCGGTCGCGCAGCGCCGGGATATCCTGCCCGACCAGCGCGCCCTGCCATTTCCGGATCTGCCCGGCCACCAGAACCGTCTCGACATTCGAGCGTTCCATCAGCGTGACAACGGCGCCGGCGGCGTTGTTCAACGGCGCCACGTTCAGCGCCGTCGCATCGAGAAGCAGGATATCGGCCTCTTTCCCCGGTGTCAGCGAGCCGGTCTTGTGATCCAGCCGCAAGGCCTTGGCGCCGTTGATCGTGGCAAACTCCAGCACCTCGCGCGAGGACAGCAGCGCCGGCGCCGCCTCGGGGCCCTGGTCCAGCGCGATCTGGTTCGCCAGCGCCCGCTGCAGGGTAAGGGTGCTGCGCATCTGGGTGAAGAAATCCGCCGTCATCGTGCATTCCACATCGACCGACAGCGCCGGCGCCATCCCCATGTCGATCGCCTTCTGGATCGGCGGCATGCCATGGCGCATCTGCATTTCGATCGGCACCGAAAGCGAGATATGGGCGCCCACCTCTTTCGCCCGGTCCCAGGCCGCATCGGACATGCCGGTCATGTGGATGAACAGATGCCGGTCGGTGTAATGCGGGATCAGCCTGTCCATGGTCTCTTGCATGCCCAGCGAGCCCACGACATGCAGCCCGACCATCAGGTCCAGCTCTTTGCCAAGGTTCCACAGCACCATCGGATCGACGCCGGGCAGATAGACCTCGCCCCCCATCAGCATGGACAGAAGCTGGTCGTCCGAGGCGAAATACTGGTCGCGCAGCCGGCGGGCATCCTGCGGATATTGCAGGCCCGGGCCGTAGCCTTCGAAATAGCCGAACACGCCGCGGCGGCCGACCGCCTGCAGGCCCTCGACCACCGCGTCGGAATGCGCGGGCGAATGGTGGATCTGCGACACGTCCAGAACCGTGGTCACGCCCGCATCCAGCTGCGACAGGCCGCCGAACAGCTGGGCGATATAGACATCCTCGGGGCGGTAGAGTTTCGAGAAGATGCCAAGGATGTTGTCCAGATAGGTCGCCGCGCCCGGCCGGGTCGGATCGCCGAACATGATCCCGTCGGGCAGGTAGGAGCGCAGGCTGGTTTCGAACTGGTGGTGATGGGTGTCGATGAAGCCCGGCAGCACGATGCGGCCCGCGGCATCGATCACCAGCGCGTCGGGCGCGTCGATGGCGGGGGCAAGGTCAAGGATCTTCGCGCCTTCCAGCAGCAGGTCTCCGGTGAAATCGCCGATCGCGGCATCCTGGCTGAGGATATGGCCGCCCTTGATCAGCGTGCGCCGGCCGGGATCGCCCACGCCCGCGGGCAGGCCCTGCGCGGCGGCGGGGCGGGCCAGGAAGGCGGGCAGGAAGGCCATGGCCGCGGCACTGGCCAGCGCCCCGCGCAGAAAGCCGCGGCGCGAGGTCATCTTGCCCGGTCGGCCGGCATGGGAATGGGGCTGGGGCTGGGCAAGGCCCGCTTTGCAAAGCTCACACATTGCGCTATCTCCTTATCGCATACTTTTCGTGCCCTACTTCCTTAACGGATGCGAAAATCGGCTCAAGGAGGCACGTTTTTGAAGCTTGGGAACATGTCTGTGCCCGGGGATTGCGAACAGATTTCCCCGATACTTTCTGCGGTTGGCAACAAATGGACGGTTCTGGTGATCCTGATCCTGTCGGAAGGGCCGAAACGCTACAATCAGATGCGGCGCGAGATCGAATCCATCTCGCAGCGCATGCTGACGGTGACGCTGCGCGGGCTGGAACGCGACGGGCTGGTCTGGCGCCGGGTGCGGGCCGAGCGCAATCCGCCCCAGGTGGAATACGGGCTGACCGACCTGGGCCGCACGCTGATCGCGCCCCTGTTCGCGCTGTGCCACTGGTCGGCGCTGAATGTCGATCTGATCGGCGCCAACCAGCGCCGCTATGACGCCGCGACCGGCGCGGCCGAGGCCGAAGAGGCGGCCCTGCCCCCGCGCTAGCCGCCCGCGGCCGCGCGCGCCGGAACGGCCGCAGCGACTGGCCCTTGCACCCCCGCCCCCGCCCCGCTAGGAAGCGCGCGGTTTCCTTGGGCCTGGGAGAGATCCATGCCGCTGCTCGTCATGAAATTCGGGGGCACTTCGGTGGCCGACCTTGCGCGGATCGAAAACGCCGCGAAGAAGGTGCAGAAAGAGGTGGAACGGGGCTATGACGTGATCGTCATCGTCTCGGCCATGTCGGGCAAGACCAATGAATTGGTCGGCTGGGTCGAAACCACCTCGAAACTGTATGACGCGCGCGAATACGATGCCGTCGTCGCCTCGGGCGAGAATGTGACCGCCGGGCTGATGGCGCTGCGCCTGCAGGAAATGGGCGTGCCGGCGCGCAGCTGGCAGGGCTGGCAGGTGCCGATCAACACCACCTCGGCGCATGGCTCGGCCCGGTTCCTCAGCATCCCGCGCGAAAACCTGGACGCGAAATTCGCCGAAGGCTTCAAGGTCGCGGTGGTGGCGGGCTTCCAGGGCGTCTCGGCCGAGGGCCGGATCACCACGCTGGGCCGCGGCGGCAGCGACACGACCGCGGTGGCCTTCGCCGCCGCCTTCGGCGCCGAGCGCTGCGACATCTACACCGATGTGGACGGGGTCTATACGACCGATCCGCGCATCGTGTCGAAGGCGCGCAAGCTGGACAAGATCGCCTTCGAGGAAATGCTGGAACTGGCCTCGCTGGGGGCAAAGGTGCTGCAGACGCGCAGCGTCGAGCTGGCGATGCGCTACAAGGTGCGGCTGCGCGTGCTGTCCTCGTTCGAGGATACCGACGAGAACTCTGGAACCCTGGTCTGCGACGAGGAGGAAATCATGGAATCGAAAGTCGTCAGCGGCATCGCCTTCTCGCGCGACGAGGCGAAGATCACGCTGTTCACCATTGAAGACCGCCCGGGCGTGGCCCAGGCGATCTTCGGGCCCCTGGCCGATGCCGGCGTGAATGTCGACATGATCGTGCAGAACATATCCGAGAAGAACTATGGCAGCCACCCGGGTGCGGTGACCGACATGACCTTCTCGGTGCCGGTCAACCAGGTGCCGCGGGCGCAGAAGGCGATGGAGGACGCGCGCGCCGCGGGCCTGATCGCCTATGACGATCTGGTCGTGGATACCGAGGTTGCCAAGGTCTCGGTGGTGGGCATCGGCATGCGCAGCCAGGTGGGCGTCGCCGCGCGGATGTTCAAGGCGCTGGCCAATGAAGGCATCAACATCAAGGTCATCGCCACCTCCGAGATCAAGATCTCGGTGCTGATCGACCGCAAATACATGGAACTGGCCGTGCAGGCGCTGCACGACGCCTTCGAGCTGGACAAGGTCTGAGGCAAGGCCCGTCACAGGGCGCATCACAGGGCCCACCACAGGGCACGGCCTGACCGGCCGTGCCCTGTGTGTTTGCAATCTGCCGTCTCGTCGTTGACCGCGACAGGATCTGCTCGGTACAGTCTGCCGAGTGTCCACGCGTTCCGAGTTCCACCGATGTCGACGATGTTGCAGGTCATAGGCCTATGCCGGTTTTCCTATCCAACGGCGGGCGGATCGGGATTCAAGTTGGGGCGGGCAACCTCGGACAGCAGCCACGCGCTTTATGAGACCCGGCGGCTGCAAACCCGGCTCTGGCTTTTCCGCACGCTTTGCCTGCCGACGCTGCTGGGCCAGACCGATCCCGATTTCCGGCTGATTGTTCTTGTTGGCGAAGGCCTGCCCGAATTTGCGCGAAAGGCGCTGGATCGGATGGCCGCGGGCCATCCCCAGATCATCATCCGCGCCGAGCCGGAATTTCAGCCGCATATCGACGTGTGCAGCCGGCTGCTGCTGGAACAGCGCGATCCAAGCATCCCTTTCGTGGCCGAATTCCGGATGGATGACGACGACGGTGTCGGATTGTCTTTCGTGGCCGAACTGCGCCGGATCTTTGCCCTGTCGCGCGGGCTGATCCGGCGTGAACCCCGGCTGGAAGTTGATTTCTGTCGCGGCTATGCGCTGAAGCTATTGGCCGATGATCTGGCCTTCAAGCCGGTCGTGGCGGCGCATTGGGGTGTGGCCCAGGCCTTCATTCAGCGCTCCGACACGCGGCGGACCACGATGAACTTTCCGCATTACCAATCCTGGAGGGCGCATACGGCGATCTCCTGCGCGCGCGCCCCGATGTTCATCCGCTGCTTCCACGGTTTCAACGACACCGGCGATCGCTGGGACAAGCTGCGAGCCGACAGCGATCCAGAGGCCCCGGCCCAGTCCGAAGCCAGGCTGCCCGAATTGCTGGCCCGGCATTTCGGGCTTGATCTGGAGACTGCCCGCGAGAATCTGCGGGAAAGCGCATTGGCCGGATAGGCGAAGGCCGCCGCTTTTGCATTGCCACATCGCGGGCGATGCGCCGGCTTTCCGGGGTCTCAGCAAGGTGCCGCGGCGCGGCTTCGCGCGCGATCCTCTGCCATCGCGCGCTCAGGGGGCCAAGGCGCCGACCTTACGCCTTCTCAAACCCGATCTTCCGTTTCAGGAACTGCGTCGCATGGACCGACACACTGTCGGGATCGCCCGTGGTCAGGAATTTCGACACCGTGCCCTGCCCCAGCATCTCGGGCCGGCGGATCAGGTAATCGGCCAGCGATTCGGCCACCAGATTGGCCTGGGAATAGACCTTGACCTGCGGGCCCAGCGCCGCCTGGAAGGTCTTTTCCATCAAGGGATAATGCGTGCAGCCCAGGATCGCCGCCTCGGGATGCGGCATGCGCCGCTTCAACGCCTCGACATGGCTTTTCACCAGCGCCTCGGCCAGGATCTCGTCGCCCTGCTCGATCGCATCGACCACGCCGCCGCAGGGCTGCGCCTCGACATCCACCCCGATCGCGCGGAAGGCCAATTCGCGCTGGAACGCACGGCTGGCCACCGTCGCGGGCGTGGCAAACAGCGCCACATGCTTGACCGCCACCTCGCGCGGCGGCGAGTTGTCGCCCCATTGCCGTTCGGTCAGCGCCTCGATCAGCGGCACGAAGACGCCCAGCACGCGCTTGTCCTTGGGCAGCCAGGTTTCCTGCATCCGGCGCAGCGCCGCGGCCGAAGCGGTGTTGCAGGCCAGGATCACCAGATCGCAGCCCTCGGCCCAAAGCCGCTCGGTCGCGGCACAGGTCAGGGCGAAAATGTCATCGGCATCGCGCACCCCATAGGGCGCATGCGCATTGTCGCCGAAATAGACGAAAGGCACCTGCGGAAGCCGGCGCGCCACCGCATCCAGCACGGTCAGCCCCCCCAGACCCGAATCGAAGATTCCGACCGCCATGGCTGATCCTTTCCGAAAATGCCCGATTGCTGCCCGATCCCGGGGTCTTTGGCCCCGTTTCGGGCGCGATCATAGGCCGATGCCCCGCTCCACGAAAGGGGCGCAGGGCCGATTGCCGCTTTTTCGCCGTTGGTTACGGCTTTTTTGCCGTGTCAGGTTTTCGTTCTCTGCATGGCATGTGATAGGGTGCCGGCAATTTCAGAGGTGAGCCATGGACTGGGACAAGCTGCGCATCTTTCACGCCGTCGCCGAGCGCGGCAGCCTGACCCATGCGGGCGACGTGCTGCATCTGTCGCAATCCGCCGTCAGCCGGCAGATCCGCGCGCTGGAGGAAAGCCTGAATGTTACGCTGTTCCACCGCCATGCGCGCGGGCTGATCCTGACCGAACAGGGCGAGTTGCTGTTCGACGCCACGACCGCCATGGTCAAGCGGCTGGATGCCACCGCCGCGCGGATCCGCGACAGCGAGGATGAGGTCTTCGGCGAATTGCGCGTCACGACGACGATGGGCTTCGGCACGCTGTGGCTGGCCCCGCGGCTGGCGCGGCTTTACGAAACCTATCCGGCGCTGAAGATCGACCTGATGCTGGAAGAGCGGGTTCTGGATCTGCCGATGCGCGAAGCCGATGTGGCGATCCGCATGAAAGAGCCCAGCCAGGCCGACCTGATCCGCAAGCGGCTGATGCAGATCAAGATGCGGCTCTATGCAACGCCGGAATACCTGGCCAAGGCCGGCATGCCGACGACGATGGAAGACATGAGCCAGCACCGGCTGATCTGCCAGCATCCCGGCACGGCCCAGGTCGCGGCGGGCGCGCTGCTGGTGGCCGAGTTGATGAGCCATGATGTCCCCTCGACCCTGCATGTGAACAATTACTTCGGCGTGTTGCAAGCGGTGCTGAATCATCTGGGGATCGGGGTCATGCCCGATTACATCACCGAGGATTTCCCGCATCTGGTGCGGGTGCTGCCCGATGTGGAATCGGGCGAGGTGCCGGTCTTCCTCGCCTATCCCGAAGAGTTGCGCCATTCCAAGCGCGTCTCGGCCTTCCGCGATTTCGTCATGGACGAGATCATCGAGTTCCGGCGCAAGCACGAACAGTAAGCTATGCGCCAGACGCATGGCAGGCATACCCAACCTGCGGCAATCCATCCCTTGCGCGATTCATCTTCTGTCCATAAATCAGGCGGCGAGGCGCTGAACGAGGCAACTCTTCGCGCTTCAAACCTCCCTGTTGGACTTGGGCCGAGCTTCTGCTCGGCCTTCTTTTTTCCGGGGTTGCGAATCATCCGGCAGATCTGAGGCGCGGGCGCGCAGAAACGCCGCATCCGCAGGGCTTGCGGCAAGCGCGATGGCCTGGGCATAGGCGGCACGGGCGGCGGTGATCTCGCCCGCGCGGGCCAGGAATTCGGCCGCCGCGGCGTGGAAGGGCTGATAGGCGCGCAGATCGGCCGCCAGCGGCGCCAGCGCGGCCAGCGCGGCCTCGGCCCCCTCGGCCTCGCCCAGGGCCACCGCATGGCTGAGACGGGTCACCGGCGTATCCTCGAAAGCCAGCAGCCGCGCCTGCAGCGCCGCCATCCGCGCCCAGTCGGGCGGCTGGGCCAGATGGCAGGCGGCAATCCCGGCCTTCAGCCGGAAGGGCGCCTCGGGCGCGGGCGGGGCCAGCAGGGCCCGGGCCTCGGCGATCATCGCCGCATCCCACAGGGTGCGATCCTGAAGCTGCGGTGGCACGGTCGCGCCATCGGGCCCGGTGCGGGCGGCGCGGCGGGCCTGGGTCAGCAGCAGAAGCGCCAGGCAGGCGTCGATTTCGGCATCGCCGGGGCGCAGCGCGCGCAGCATGCGGGCCAGAAACACCGCCTCGTCGCACAGGTCGCGGCCGGCGGCGGGGCCCGCCGCGTAACCTGCCGTGAAGACAAGATAGATCACCGTCAGAACCGAATTCAGCCGCGCGGGCCAGTCTTCGGGGCCAGGCACGGCAAAGGGAATGCCGGCCGCGGCGATCTTGGCCCGAGCCCGGCTAAGCCTTTGGCCCATCGTGGTTTCCGCATCCAGAAACACCGCTGCGACCTGCGCCGTCGTCAGCCCGCACAGGCTGCGCAGGGTCAGCGCGACCCGGGTCTTCTGTTCCAGCGCCGGATGGCAGCAGGTGAAGATCAGCCGCAGCCGGTCATCGGGGATCTGCCCCGCCTGATCCGGCTCTGCGTCCAGCGCCGCCTCTTGCAGCGCCAGCCGTCCGATCGCCGCGCGGTGCCGCGCCAGCGCCGTCTCGCGGCGATAGGCATCAATCGCCTTGCGCAGGCCGGCGCGGATCAGCCAGGCCTGCGGATGGGCGGGCGGCCCCAGCCGCGCCCAATGCACCAGCGCCGAGGCCGCAGCCTCTTGCAGCGCCTCTTCGGCGCGGGGGAAATCGCCGATCCGAGCGACGAGGGCGGCCAGACACCGCCCCCGGTCCTGGCGCAGCACCGCGTCCAGACAGGCCGCCGCGGGGCCGCGATCTGCCATGCTCAGCCGAAGACCACGATCGGCCGCACCTCGACCGTGCCATGCGCGGCGCCGGGGATCTGCGCGGCCCAGGCCAGCGCCTCATCCTGATCGGCACAGTCGATCAGGTAATAGCCGCCCAGATGTTCGCGCGTCTCGGCAAAGGGGCCGTCCATCACCTCGGCTTTGCCGTCGCGCAGCCGCACCGAGCGCGCCGTGCCGACCGGCTGCAGCGCAAGGCCGGACACCATCACCCCGGCTGCCTGCATCCTCTGGTTCAGCGCGAAATAGGCGGCGTTCATGCTGTCGGACATCGGCGGGGCCAGGGCGGGATCGGTGTAGATCAGGGCAAGAAAACGCATCGCTCAATACTCCATCACCGGGCGCAGCTCGATGCTGCCCCAGTCGACCGAGGGGATCTGCGCCGCCCAAGCCAGCGCCTCGTCCAGATCGGCGGCCTCGAACAGGTAGAAGCCGCCCAGATGTTCGCGCGTCTCGGCAAAGGGGCCGTCCATGGTTTCCAACTGCCCGCCGCGGCGGCGCAGGGTGGTGGCGGTTTCGGGCCCGGCCAGGCCCTCGCCCGCGATCCATTTGCCCTCGGCCTGCAGCGCCTGGGCCAGCGCCATGTAGCGCTGCATCAGCGGGCCCCAGTCGGGGCTGCCCGCGGGCGGGGCACCGGCGGGATCTTCGTAGATCAGGGCCATGTATTTCATCGGTCTCTCCTGTCATGGTCCGGCGCGGGATTGCGCATCGGTCCAGACCAAGGACGCGCGACGCCTGCCGATTTCGACACAGTAGGCACGGGGCGCGAAAATTTTCGCCGAAAATTTTGCGCCACGCCCCGGCCGGGCGCGACAGCGGCGGTCGGGCGCGGAAAAATCCGCCCTGACGCCCGGCCGGCGCGGGCCTCTGCCCTTCCCCTCGCCCGGCCTTTCCGCTAGGAGGCGCCAAGATCACGCGCGCGGAGGCCGGCCATGAGCGAACCCGAAATCACCCCCGATCTGGTGGCCTCGCATGGGATCAAGCCCGATGAATGGGACCGGCTGCTGGGCATCCTGGGCCGTCAGCCCACATTCACCGAATTGGGCATTTTCTCGGCGATGTGGAACGAGCATTGTTCCTACAAATCCTCGAAGATCCATCTGCGCAAGCTGCCCACCTCGGGCCCGCAGGTGATCTGTGGCCCGGGCGAGAATGCCGGCGTCGTCGATATCGGCGATGGCGATGCGGTGATCTTCAAGATGGAGAGCCACAACCACCCGTCTTACATCGAGCCGCATCAGGGCGCGGCCACCGGCGTGGGCGGCATTCTGCGCGACGTCTTCACCATGGGCGCGCGGCCGATTGCGGCGATGAACAGCCTGTCCTTCGGCCTGCCCTCGCATCCGAAGACCGCGCATCTGGTCAAGGGCGTGGTCGAGGGCGTGGGCAGCTATGGCAATGCCTTCGGCGTGCCGACCGTGGGCGGCGAAGTGCGCTTCCACCGCAGCTATAACGGCAATTGCCTGGTCAACGCCTTTGCGGCGGGCCTGGCGAAGGCCGACCAGATCTTCTACTCGGCCGCCTCGGGCGTCGGCATGCCGGTCGTCTATCTGGGCGCCAAGACCGGCCGCGACGGCGTGGGCGGCGCCACCATGGCCAGCGCCGAATTCGACGAGACGATCGAGGAAAAGCGCCCCACCGTCCAGGTCGGCGACCCTTTCACCGAAAAGCGCCTGCTTGAGGCCTGTCTGGAGCTGATGCAGACCGGCGCGGTCATTTCCATTCAGGACATGGGGGCTGCCGGGCTGACCTGCTCGGCGGTCGAGATGGGCGACAAGGGGGGCCTCGGGATCAAGCTGCAGCTGGATGACGTGCCGCAGCGCGAAACCAACATGACCGCCTATGAGATGATGCTGAGCGAATCTCAGGAACGCATGCTGATGGTCCTGCGCCCCGAGAAGGAAGCCGAGGCCCGGGCGATCTTTGTCAAATGGGATCTGGATTTCGCCATCGTGGGCGAGACCATTCCCGAGGACCGTTTCCTGATCCTGCATGGCAATGAGGTGAAGGCCGACCTGCCCCTGTCGAAACTGTCGTCTTCGGCGCCGGAATATGACCGGCCCTGGGTGGAAACCCCGGCCGCGGCGCCTTTGGGCGAGGTGCCGGCGATTGGTGCGATTGCCGGGCTGAAGGCGCTGATCGGCGCGCCGTCCTACGCGCATAAGGCTTGGGTCTATGAACAATATGACAGCCAGGTCGGCGCCGATACGCTGGTGACGCCCGGCCTGCCGGCGGGTGTGGTGCGGGTGCATGGCACGCAAAAGGCGCTGGCCTTCACCAGCGACGTGACGCCGCGCTACGTGAAGGCGAACCCGCTGCAGGGCGGGCGCCAGGCGGTGGCGGAAGCCTATCGCAACCTGACCGCGATGGGCGCCCTGCCCTTGGCCACGACCGACAACCTGAATTTCGGCAATCCCGAAAAGCCCGAGATCATGGGCCAGTTCGTCGGCGCCCTGAAGGGGATCGGCGAGGCCTGTCTGGCGCTGGATATGCCCATCGTCTCGGGCAATGTGTCGCTTTACAATGAAACCGATGGCACGGGCATTCTGCCCACGCCCACGATCGGCGCCGTCGGCCTGTTCAAATCGCTGGACGAGGTGATCGCGGGCAAGCCGCAGGCCGGCGATCTGGCGGTGCTGTTGGGCGAGACCAAGGGCCATCTGGGCCAGTCGGCCCTGCTGGCCGAGGCGTTCGGCATGGAAGCGGGCGATGCGCCGCCGGTCGATCTGAAGGCCGAGAAGAAGCACGGCGACTTCATCCGCGCCAATCGCAAGGCGATCCGGGCCTGCTCGGATCTCAGCGATGGCGGG
The DNA here is from genome assembly GCF_020179405.1 of Xinfangfangia pollutisoli. GTDB lineage: Bacteria > Pseudomonadota > Alphaproteobacteria > Rhodobacterales > Rhodobacteraceae > Pseudogemmobacter > Pseudogemmobacter pollutisoli. The sequence goes on from NZ_JAICBZ010000005.1 coordinate 11,867, forward strand.
CTGGCACTGGCGGCCTTCGAGATGGCCGAAGCGGCGGGCCAGGGCATCTGGATCGAGCGCGGCGATATCCCCTTCCTCTTCGCCGAGGATCAGGGCCGCTATCTGCTGGCCGTGGCGCCCGAGGCGATGCCGGCGCTGGAAGCCGCGGCCGAAGCGGCCCGGGTGCCCTTGGCGCTGGTCGGCCAGTTCGGCGGCGATACCGTGTGCCTGGGCACTGATGCGGCGCCGCTGGCGGGCCTGTCGAAGATCTATCGCAGCGCCTTCGCGGCGGCTTTGGGCGTTTGATGCTGCGGCGGATCGGCCCGTCGGACAGCGCCGATCTGGCGCGGATCGCCGGGCTGATCGCCGCGCATCCGCTGGCGCTGCTGGGCCAGACCGAAAGCTGGCTGGCCGAACAGGCCGCCGTGGCAGAGAACCGGATCCTGATCTGGGACCGCGCCGGCACGGGCGGCTTCGATGGGTTTGCCGTGCTGGAACTGGCCTATCCGCGCGTCGTCGATCTGATGAACCTGGCGCTGGTGGCGCCGGGGCGTGGCGAGGGCCAGCAGCTGATCCGCGCCGTGCTGGATCTGGCCTTCGGCGAAATGGGCGCGCATCGGCTGTTCTGCGATGTGGCGCATGACAATGCGCCCGCCCTGGCCGCCTTTCGCCGCGCCGGGCTGGTGCAGGAAGGCGTGATGCGATCTTGCTGGAATCGCGGTGGCACCTGGGTCGATTGCCTGGCCTTCGCGCTGCTTGAGACGGAATGGCGGGCGCTGCCGCCCCAAGGTGTCGCAGCCGCGCCCTGACCCGCCTTCCGCCCTTGCCTGCGCGCCCTGCCCGGCCTACATCTGGGGGCTAGGACCAAGGAGAGACCCATGCCAATGGAAGGCAAGGACATCGAGGCGCTGATCCGCGCCGCGTTTCCGCAAGCGAAGATCACGGTGATCGACACCGTGGGGGACGGCAACCATTGGGCGGCCGAAGTGATCGACGAAAGCTTCCGGGGCATGAACCGGGTCCAGCAGCAGCGCGCCGTCTATGCCAGCCTGAAGGGCAAGATGGACGGGGCGCATGGGGAATTGCACGCGCTGGCGCTGACCACCAAGGCGCCGGAGTAAGGGGATCGAGATGAGCGCTTTGGACGATATCCGCGACACGGTCGCGAAGAATGACGTCGTGCTGTACATGAAGGGCACGAAACTGATGCCGCAATGCGGGTTCTCGTCCCGCGTGGCCGGCGTCTTGAACTATATGGGCGTCGAGTTCACCGATGTGAACGTGCTGGCCGACCCGGAAATCCGCCAAGGGATCAAGGAATTCTCGGACTGGCCGACGATTCCGCAGCTTTACGTCAAGGGCGAATTCGTCGGCGGCTGCGACATCATCACCGAGATGACGCTGTCGGGCGAATTGGACCAGCTGTTCGACGCCAAGGGCGTGGCTTACAACAAGGAAGCCGCCGACAAGATCCGTGAGGCGAATGCCTGAGGCCTGACCGGCCGGGGCTTTGCCCCCGGTCGCCCTGCTGGGCTGCGGATTTTCGACGAAAATCCGCCCCCTGCCCCGGCCGGTCCTCCAGGCTTAGCCCTTTTCCTGGCAGCCGGTCAGGATCGCCACCTCTTCCCCGGCTTCCTTCCAGTACAGCGTGGCCTCGGGTCCCTTGGTCCACCAGACATAGCTGGCCCCGTCCGAGGGCCAGCCATAGCGCGCGCCCGACGCCGCCGGTTCAGAGAAAAGCGTGATCTGTGTGCCCTCGACATGGATCACCGCCAAGGACAGATCGGCGGCATTCACATAGGTCGCCGGCACCTCGACCCCGCGGTCGCATTGATAGCGCAGGGTCAGAACCTGGGTTTCTGCGGGGGTCTCGGGCGTCGTCTGGGCCAAAGCCGGCAGCCCAGGCAGCATCAGCAGCGCGGCGGTCAGGACGGGGCGGATCATGCGCTGGCCTTTTCTTCAACCTGATCGGCCAGAGACTCGGCCCGGGCGGCCAGTTCGGCCAGGGTCTCGGTAACCTGAACCGGAATGACCGGCACTTCCACCCGCTCGGCCGCGGGGGCGGGGCGGGCCTGCAATTCGGCCAGTTGCGCCTTGACCTGGCGCAGCTCGTCCTCGGTCGCGGCGGTCTTGTCGGCCAGCATCAGCCCGGCCATCAGCAGCATCTTCACATCCGGCAGCCGGCCCATGGCAGACAGAAGCGGCGTGGCCTCGGCATCCAGCAATTCCGCCGCGGCGCGCAGGAAATGCTCCTCGCCCGGCTGGCACGAGACCATGAAGCCCTTGCCGCCAATGGTGATTTCCAGATCAGGCATGTTCGGCCTCCGTCAGATGATCGTCCAGCGCGGCGCTGATCTCGTTCAACTCGGCCAGTTCCGACAGACGGCTGGCGCGCAGCGCGTCCAGTTCGGCCAGCATGGCGCGGTTGATCTGCCCGGGCTCGATCAGCCCGGCCGCCCCGGCTTCGCGCAGCCGCCGCACCTCTTCGCGCAGCGCCACCGCGGTCTTGCGCATCCGCTGCATCTCCAGCCCCTGCACGTCCAGCTGGCGGGTCATCTGCGCGATGCGGTCTTCATATTGCGCGCGCAGCATCGCCTCACGCTCGGCCGCGGCGGCCAGGGCCGCGCGCAATTCGGCAGTGGCCGCCGCCACCGCCTCGTCGGCGCTGTCGGCGCGGTCTTCGGGCAGCGGATCGGCGGCCAGATCGGCGGGGTCGACATCGACGGCCATCGGCGCGCCGGCCCCCGACTCGGCCCCAGCCAGCCCAGCGGCTTGCGGCGCGGCAAGCCCGTCCAGCCCGCGCGCGATGCGATCCAGCGCCGCGGTGATCCGCCGTTCCAGTTCCACGATCTCTGCCATGCGCCGCCCTTTCCGGTGCCATCCGCCTGGGGGCCGGCCGGCCCCGTGACCCCCGTCACGCGCCAGACCGGGCCGAATCGGCCCCGCCTTGCGCCGAAACCATCTTAGATCGAATCTGTCCACAGGAGACCAGCCTTTCTTCCCAAGGCCTTGGCCAGCGTGCTTGATCTTGCCGGGAGGGGGCTTTATGCGCCGAAGCGACCCTCGGGGGCCATAAGAGGAGAGCGCCTTGGACATCGAGACCCTGAAAAGCCGCCACCCCGAGCATTGGATGCGCGCCGCGGCGATCCGCGCGCTGACGCTGGATGCGGTTGCGGCGGCGAATTCGGGCCATTCCGGCATGCCGATGGGCATGGCCGATGTGGCGACGGTGCTGTTCGAAAAGCACCTGAAATTCGACCCCAAAGCGCCGCGCTGGCCGGATCGCGACCGCTTCATCCTGTCGGCCGGCCATGGCTCGATGCTGATCTACAGCCTGCTGCACCTGACCGGCTATGCCGATGTCACGCTGGAGCAGATCAAGAACTTCCGCCAATGGGGCGCCATCACCGCGGGCCACCCGGAATATGGCCATGTCGCGGGGGTGGAAACCACCACCGGCCCGCTGGGCCAGGGCATTTCCAACGCCGTCGGCTTCGCCATGGCCGAAGAACTGCTGCGCGCCCGCTATGGCGCCAAGGTGCAGGACCACTTCACCTATGTGATCGCGGGCGATGGCTGCCTGATGGAAGGCGTCAGCCACGAGGCGATCGGCATCGCCGGCAAGCAGAAACTGTCGAAGCTGATCGTGCTGTGGGACAACAACGGCATCACCATCGACGGCAAGGTCTCGCTGTCGGATGTGACCGACCAGAAGGCCCGCTTTGCCGCGGCCGGCTGGGACGTGTTCGACTGTGACGGCCACGATCCCGAGGATATCGACCGCGCGCTGACGGCGGCCAAGGCCTCGTCCGGGCCGGCCATGGTGGCCTGCACCACCCATATCGCGCTTGGCCATGCCGCGCAGGACACCTCGAAAGGCCATGGCGCGCTGACCGACAAGGCGCAGTTGCAGGCCACGAAGGATCTGTATGGCTGGGCCGGCGGCGCCTTCGAGATTCCGGCCGAGGTCAAGGCCTGGTGGGAAAGCCTGGGCGCCAAGGGCGCCAAGGCGCGGGCCGATTGGGAGGCGCGTCTGGCCGCCCTGCCCGGCGCCAAGCGCGCGGAATTCCTGCGCATCTTCTCGGGCGAGGTGCCGTCGAAACTGTATTCCGCGATCCGCGGCGTGAAGAAGGCCGCGGCCGAGGCCGGGGCCAAGATGGCCACCCGTTCGGCTTCGGAAAAGGTGCTGGCGGCGGTCAATCCGGTGATGGTCGAAACCTTCGGCGGCTCGGCCGACCTGACCGGGTCGAACAACACCAAGACCGGCGATCTGGGCGTGTTCACGCCGGAAGACCGCAAGGGCCGCTACATGTATTGGGGCATCCGCGAGCATGGCATGGCGGCCGCGATGAACGGCCTGGCGCTGCATGGCGGCGTGCGGCCCTATGGCGGCACCTTCATGGCCTTCACCGATTACGCCCGGCCCTCGATGCGGCTGTCGGCGCTGATGGGCCTGCCCGTCACCTATGTGATGACGCATGACTCGATCGGTCTGGGCGAGGACGGGCCGACCCACCAGCCGGTGGAACATCTGGCGATCTCGCGCGCGACGCCCAACACGCTGGTCTTCCGCCCGGCCGATATGGTCGAAGTCGCGGAATGCTGGGAAATCGCCCTCAGCCAGAAGGCCACGCCGTCGGTCTTGGCCCTGTCGCGGCAGAACCTGGCCGCGGTGCGCAAGACCCACACCAACCAGAACCTGTCGGCCAAGGGCGCCTATGTTCTGGCCGAGGCGACGGGCAAGCGGCAGGTGATCCTGATCGCCACCGGATCCGAGGTCGAGATCGCCATGGCCGCGCGCGAGGCGCTGGAGGCCGAAGGCATCGGCACCCGCGTCGTCTCGATGCCGTCGATGGAGCTGTTCGCGGCACAGGACGAAGCCTGGCGCAAGAAGGTGCTGCCGGCCGGGCCGGTGCGCGTGGCGATCGAAGCCGGCGTGCGCCAGGGTTGGGATCGCTGGCTTCTGGGCGAGCGCGGGCGCGAGCAGAAGGCCGCCTTCATCGGCATGTCGTCCTTCGGCGCCTCGGCGCCCTATGAGCGGCTGTATCAGGAATTCGGCATCACCGCCGAAGCGACGGTCGCCGCCGCCAAAGCGCTGCTGTAAGCAAAGCGCCCGGAGTTTTCGAAAACTCCGGGCGCTTTTCTTCGAAGAAAATTGAACATTCCTTCGAAGGAATGTTCAGCCGCGCCTGTCCTCGTGCGGCTCGATCAGGATATGGCCATTGGTCTCCAGCGTGGCGCGCTTGATATGCGCCACCTCGCTGCAGCCGGCGATCCGCATCGCGTTCAGGAAATCCTCGTTGCTGACCAATTCGCGCCGCAGCGCCTGTTGGTCGACCTTGCCATTCTCGGCCAGCAGCGTCGGATTGCCCTCGGCCAGGCCCCGGATCCAGCGCGACCGGGCCGAGCCCAGCGCCACCAGATAATTCAGCCCGATCAGCGTGACGGCCATGATCGCCGCCCCGGTCAGGGAATTGTCGCCGCCATTGATGCCGTTCTGCACCGCATTGCCGATCAGGATCAGCAGGATCATGTCGAACGGGGTGAACTGGCCGATGGCGCGCTTGCCCGAGACGCGCAGCAAAAGCGTCACCAGCGCATAGATCACCACCCCGCGCAGCACGAAATGCCACCAGGGCGCCGACATCTGCCACAGATCCTGCATGAAGGCCCCCTTAGCCCGCGGTCTCGGGCCGGCTGATCTCGCCCCCGCCCACCGCGGCGGCGACGCCCGTCGTGCCCGTGCACGAGGTGGGCAAGCCGCGCGCCACCCGCACCGCCAGGAAGGCGAAGGCCTGGGCTTCCAGCATGTCGCCATCCAGGCCCGCGGCCTCGACCGGCTCGACGGGGCAAGGGAATTGCCGGGCCAGATGGCGCATCAAGACCGGGTTGTGCCGCCCGCCGCCGGTGACCAGTAGGCGCGAGATCGGCTGCGGAAAATGCTCGGCCCCCTTCACCACGGCGGCTGCCGCCGCGGCGGTCAGGGTGGCCGCGGCGGCGGGGGTGGAAAGCCCTTTCACCGCGGCGGCAAGGCCCGGAAAATCGTTGCGGTCCAGACTTTTGGGCGGGATGCGGTAGAAGAAGGGATCGGCCAGGAAGGCCTCGATCACCGACTTTTTCACCCGTCCCTTCGCCGCCACCCTGCCGCCCTCGTCATGGCTTTGGCCCAAGGCCCGGCGCATCAGATCGTTGATCGGCGCATTGGCCGGGCCGGTATCGAAGGCCAGAAGCGCGCCCGGAACCTCGGGCCCCGGCGCCGAAGGGTCGATCCAGGTCAGATTGCCGACGCCGCCCAGGTTCAGGAAAGCCAAGGGCGCCGTCGCGCCGATCTTCTTGGCCAGCGCGAAATGGTAGAAGGGCGCCAGAGGCGCGCCCTGGCCGCCAAAGCGGATATCGGCAGAACGGAAATCCCAGACCACCGGCAGGCCCAGCACCTCGGCCAGAAGTGCGCCATTGCCGGCCTGATGCGTGCCCCGCCCGCGCGGATCATGCGCCAGGGTCTGGCCGTGGAACCCGACCAGCGCCGCGCCGGAAAAGCGCGACAGCACTTCGGCATGGGCGGTTTCCACCACTTCGGCCGCCGCAGCCACGCCCGGCCCGCCCGGCCATTGACCCAGCGCCGCGCGCAGGGTGGCCTGTTCGGCCTCGGAATAGGGGCGATAGGCATGGGGGCCGAACTCCAGCACCCGGTGCCCGTCGGTCAGCACCATGGCCGCATCGACCCCGTCCAGCGAGGTACCCGACATGGCGCCAAGGGCCCAGATCGGCCCGGCTTTCGGCACGCTGCCCTTCGCCATCTTCCCCTTGCCCCCCTGCCCCGCTATACGGCGCCTGTTAAAGCATGAGGGCAGCATGGCCTACCATCCGAAATCCGAATTTCTGCGCGTGATGTTCGAGCGCGGCTTCGTGGCCGATTGCACCGATTACCAGGCGCTGGACGAGGCGCTGATCCAGGGCGTGGTGCCGGCCTATATCGGCTATGACGCGACGGCGGCCAGCCTGCATGTCGGCCATCTGATGAACATCATGGTGCTGCGCTGGCTGCAGAAGACCGGCCACAAGCCGATCACCCTGATGGGCGGCGGCACGACCAAGGTGGGCGATCCCAGTTTCCGCAGCGAGGAACGCCCGCTGCTGACGCCCGAGAAGATCGACGAGAACATTGCCGGGCTGAAGAAGGTCTTCGCCCGCTATCTGGACTATTCCGATGCGCCCCAGGGCGCGATCATGCTGAACAATGCCGAATGGCTGGACCAGCTGAACTATCTGGATTTCCTGCGCGACATCGGGCGGCATTTCTCGGTCAACCGGATGCTGTCCTTTGAATCGGTGAAGTCGCGGCTGGACCGCGAACAAAGCCTGTCCTTCCTTGAATTCAACTACATGATCCTGCAGGCCTATGATTTCCTTGAAATCCATCGCCGCTATGGCTGCCTGTTGCAGATGGGCGGCTCGGATCAATGGGGCAATATCGTCAACGGGATCGACCTGACCCGGCGGGTGATCGACCATGAGATCTTCGGCCTGACCACGCCGCTGCTGACCACCAGCGATGGGCGGAAGATGGGCAAATCGGCCTCGGGCGCGGTCTGGCTGAATGGCGACATGCTGAGCCCTTACGAATTCTGGCAGTTCTGGCGCAACACGACCGACGCCGATGTGGGCCGCTTCCTGAAGATCTTCACCGAACTGCCGGTTGAAGAATGCGACCGTCTGGGCGCGCTGCAAGGCGCCGAGATCAATGCGGCGAAGGTGTTGCTGGCCAATCTGGCCACCGGCCTTCTGCATGGCGAAGCGGCGGCGCAGGCGGCCGAGGCGACGGCGCGCGACGTGTTCGAAAAGGGCGGGATCGGCGAGGATCTTCCCACGGTGCGGCTGGCGCCTTCGGAACTGGCCGAGGGGATCGGCATCGTGCAGCTGTTCGTGCGCGCGGGTCTGGTGGGCAGCGGCAAGGATGCCAAGCGCCTGATCGCCGAGGGCGGCGCGCGGATGAATGACGAGCCGGTGCTGGATGCGGGCTTGCGGCTTGGCGCGGGCGAATTCGCCGAGCCGGTGAAGCTGACCGCGGGCCGCAAGCGCCATGCGCTGGTGGTGATCGACTAAGGCCGCGGCCGCGCCATCGCGATCCGGCTGATCTTTCGCATCCTTCCGGGGCCGCGGCCCCGGATTGGCCCTCGTCCGGCTTGATTTCCCTGCTATCGTGACAGGGCGCATGATGCGCGTTCAACCGGAGTTTTCTGAAGATGACCCTAAAGGCCCTGCTTGCCCTTGCGCTTGCCACCCCGCTTTTCGCCGGGATGGCTGCGGCAGAAGCCGTTGACGTGAACACGATCACCTGTGCCGATCTGGCGACGATCGATGCTGAAGGTGTGACCGCCCTGATGTTCTGGGTGGACGGCTATCTGGGCGGCGTTGCGGGTGACACGAATTTTGATCTGGAACGGCTGAAGGCGAATATCGACGGCGCGGCCGCGCTTTGCACCAGCAGCCCCGATGCCTCGCTGATCGACCTGATCTCGGCCGCCGAAGAGGCCAACACCAACTGACGGCACGGCCCCATGAAACGTCGAAAGGGGCCTTGCGGCCCCTTTCTGTCATTGTTGTACCGTGACCTTTTCCATCACGTCCGGCTTGGCCGGCGGCTCGCCCCGGGCGATGGCATCGACCACATCCATGCCTTTGATCACCCGGCCGACGACCGTATATTGCCCGTCCAGGAACGCGCCGTCGTCGAACATGATGAAGAACTGGCTGTTGGCCGAATTCGGATCCTGCGACCGCGCCATGCCGACGATGCCGCGCTGGAAGGACAGGTTCGAGAACTCGGCCGGAATGTCGGGCAGCGAGGAGCCGCCCATGCCGGCATAAGAGGTATCCCCCCCCGCCTTGCCATATTCCACATCGCCGGTCTGGGCCATGAAGCCGTCGATCACGCGGTGGAAGATCACCCCGTCATAGGCACCGTCCCGGGCCAGCGCGGCGATCTGCGCCACATGTTTGGGGGCCACGTCGGGCAGAAGGTCGATCACCACCACCCCCTTGGCCTGGCCGGTGACCTCGATCACCAGATTGGGCCCCGGCAGGTCAGGCACGTCCTGGGCCAGCGCCGGGCCAGCCAGCAGCGCCGCCACCGCGGCAAGGATCAGCTTACGCGACATCGGCAGCCACCCGGACGGTGATCATCCGGTCCGGCGCGGCCGGCGGCTCGCCCCGGGCGATCTTGTCGACGAATTGCATCCCCGAGATCACCTGGCCATAGACGGTATACTGGCCGTTCAGGAAGGAATTGTCGGTGAAGTTGATGAAGAACTGCGAATTCGCCGAATTCGGGTTCATCGAGCGCGCCGCGCCAAGGCTGCCGCGGGCATGCGGCACTTTGGAAAACTCGGCCGGCAGATCCGGCAGGTCCGAACCGCCCGTACCGGCGCGGCGCAGGTTGAAATTCTTCTCCATATTGCCGTTTTCCACATCGCCGGTCTGGGCCATGAAGCCCTCGATCACGCGGTGGAAGGCCACATTGTCATAGGCTTTCGCCCGGGCCAGTTCCTTCATGCGCTCGACATGTTTCGGGGCCACGCTGGGCAGAAGCTCGATCACCACTTCGCCGTCCTTCAGCGTCATGATGATGGTGTTTTCGGGGTCCTTGATCTCGGCCATTGTCCTGCCTTTCGGGGGTTTGGTGGGGCGGGAAGGTAGCGACGTGACGCCGCAAGGGGAAGGGCAAAAGCCCGTGATCCGTTGACGGGTGGGGGCAATGTCGTGGAAACATGGGCGCGCAATGCCGGGCGGGATCGCCGGGCCAGAGGATGGGGATAACGTATGGGTTGGAACACGCTGGACGATATCGCGCTTGCGGGGAAGGTTGTGCTGTGCCGGGTTGACGTCAACGTACCGATGGACGGGGACACAGTCACCGACACGACGCGGATCGACAAGATCGTGCCAACCGTTTCGGATATTCTGACCAAGGGCGGCAAGCCGGTTCTGCTGGCCCATTTCGACCGGCCGAAGGGCAAGGTCGTGCCGGAGATGAGCCTGAAGCGCATCCTTCCCGCGCTTGAGGCGGCCCTGGGCCGCAAGGTGGTGTTCGGGGCCGATTGCGTGGGCGAAGCCGCGGCGGCGGCCATCGCGGCGGCGGGCCCGGGCGAGGTGGTGCTGCTGGAAAACACCCGCTTCCATCCGGGCGAGGAAAAGAACGACCCCGCGCTTGCGGCCGAGATAGCGAAGCTGGGCGATGTCTATGTGAACGACGCCTTTTCCGCGGCGCATCGCGCGCATGCCTCGACCGAGGGCGTGGCGCGGCTGCTGCCCAAGGCCGCGGGCCGGCTGATGGAGGCCGAACTGCGCGCGCTGGACGCCGCCTTGGGCAGCCCGAAGCGGCCGGTCATGGCGGTTGTAGGCGGGGCCAAGGTGTCCACCAAGCTGGAACTGCTGTCGAATCTGGTGGCCAAGGTCGACAATCTGGTGATCGGCGGCGGCATGGCCAACACCTTCCTGGTGGCCCAGGGCATCGAGGTCGGCAAGTCCTTGGCCGAGCGCGACATGGCCGGCACGGCGGCCGAGATCCTGGAAAAGGCCAAGGCGGTGGGCTGCCGCATCCTGCTGCCGGTCGATGTCGTCGTGGCGCGCGAATTCAAGGCGGGGGCTGCCAGCGAGATCGTGGTGGCCAGCGCCTGCCCGGCCGATGCGATGATCCTGGATGCCGGGCCCGAAACGGTGGCGCGGATCCGTGCGGTCATGGGCCAATGCGCGACGCTGATCTGGAACGGCCCCTTGGGCGCCTTCGAGATTCCGCCCTTCGACCAGGCGACGAACCTTGCCGCGGAAGAGGCGGCGCGGCTGACGCGGGCGGGGCAGCTGATCTCGGTCGCGGGCGGGGGCGATACGGTCGCGGCGCTGAACCAGGCGGGTGCCGCGGACAGCTTTACCTTCATCTCGACCGCGGGCGGCGCCTTCCTGGAATGGATGGAAGGCAAGGATCTGCCCGGCGTCGCGGCGCTGATGGCCTAGGACGGCGGGGGGCGCGCGCCTGTCGCGCCCCTGCCCCAGCCCGGCCCAGCCCGGCGCGGCGCGGCGCGGCGCGGCGGGCCGCTTGCGAAACAGGCAGGCTGCTTTTTCTGTATTGTCGTTAGCGTTACCCTGATTGAATGGGGCCGGTCTCGCCGCTATTCCGGGCGAGGCTCTAGCGAAGGATTGAAGACCATGACCAAGGCTGAAATGACCGAACAGATCCGCAGCGGGAAGGGCTTCATCGCCGCGCTGGACCAATCGGGCGGCTCGACCCCCAAGGCGCTGAAGCAATATGGCGTCGCGGAAAGCGCCTATTCCAACGAGACCGAGATGTTCGATCTGATCCACGCCATGCGGTCGCGGATCATCAAATCGCCCGCCTTCGCCGGCGACAAGGTGGTGGGCGCGATCCTGTTCGAACAGACGATGGACCGCCAGATCGACGGCATCCCGACCGCCACCTATCTGTGGGACAAGCGCCATGTCGTGCCGTTCCTGAAGATCGACAAGGGGCTTGAGGCCGAGGTTGACGGCTGCCAGCTGATGAAGCCGATGCCGGGGCTGGACGCGCTTCTGGACCGCGCCGCCAAGGCGGGAATCTTCGGCACCAAGGAGCGCTCGGTCGTCTCGGCCGCCAATGCCAAGGGCATTCAGGCGGTGGTCGACCAGCAATTCGAAGTGGGCGCGCAGGTCATCGCCCATGGGCTGATGCCGATCCTTGAGCCGGAAGTGACGATTTCCATCGCCGACAAGGCCGAGGCCGAGGATCTGCTGCAAAAGGCGCTGCTCAAGGGGCTGGACGCGCTGCCCGAGGGCCAGCAGGTGATGCTGAAACTGTCGCTGCCGACGGTCGACAATTTCTATGCGCCGCTGGTCGATCACCCGAAAGTGCTGAAGGTCGTGGCGCTGTCGGGCGGCCATAGCCGGGCCGAGGCCAACAAGATCCTGGCGAAGAACCGCGGCATCATCGCCTCGTTCAGCCGGGCCCTGTCCGAAGGCCTGTCGGCCCAGCAGTCGGATGCGGAATTCGACACGATGCTGCAGGGTGCGGTGACCTCGATCTACGAGGCCTCGATCGCGGGCTAAGACCCCTTCCCCAGGGCTGCAGGAGAACCGCATGCGCATGACATCTGCAGCCCTGGCGGCGGTGCTGGCCCTGGCCGGTTGCGTCGCCTCGCCCGGCCCCGAAACCGGCGGCACCGAAGACCTGCCGCCGGGCTATCCGCCGAAGATGGGCGCCCTGACCGGCACGTTGGCGGGCGCGCCGGCCGCGTGGCAGACCTATGATTTCTCGATCGGCGCCTTCGATGCCTCGGCCCAGGCCAGCGCCGATTGGCAAAGCGGCGAGGTGTCGGTCTTGCTGATCGGCTATCCCCCGGGCGCGCCACAGGCCGATGCGGGGCGGCTGTGGGTCAGCGGCGACTTCGGGCAAAGCCTGCGGCGCGGCGCGGCACAGGCGCCCGAGGTCATGCTGGTGCAGGGCAAGGATCGCGACGGGCCGCGGCTGACATCGCAGGGCCAGACGGCCGAGCTGGTGATCGACACGATCGGCCCGGCCCGGCCCGACAGCTATTCGCGGCGGGTCACCGGGCGGATCCGCGCGCGTCTGTGCCCGCAGGGCTATGCCGCAGGCGCCGCCCTGCCCGATTGCGCCGATCTGGCGCTGCGTTTCGACACGGATCTGCAGGTCAGCAGCACTTTGCCCATCACCCCTTGAGGTCGGAAAGCGCCGAACCGCAAGCTGTTGAATCCTGAGCGGAAAACGCCGCCACTCGTATTTTGGCGATTCCCTTCCCGAATCAGCTGTGGCATGATTCGGCCTGGAAGCCCCCGTCAGAGGGGCCAAGGGGTATCGGCAGATGGCGCAGGCGGCGGCACGCAACAATATCGGCAGTCTGATCTATTTCGCCCTGGCCTTCACCCTGGGCGCCTATTTCACCTTTGCCGCGGTGCAGGGCGATTACGGCGTGTTCCGCCGGGTCGAGATCAATGCCGAAGCGGTGACCCTGACCGCCGAGCGCGACCGTCTGGCCGCCGATCTGGACCGGATGCAGAACCTGACCAAGCGCCTGTCCGACGCCTATCTGGACCTGGACCTTCTGGACCAGCAGGCGCGCGACGTTCTGGGCTATATGCGCGGCGACGAGATCGCGATCCGCTAGGCGCCGCCGCGCCCGGCCCGGGTGCCCTTGCTTCGATTTTTGCTGCCACTGCAAACGCCGCGGGCCCATTCCGCGCATGCATGACGCATGGGCAAATTTGCGCTCGCCCTTATTTCTCCGTTACTGTATGAATGGTTTAACGTTGAACCATTCTTGGCAAAGGGGGAGGAGCCGATGGCGAAAAAGCCCGAGGCGCGGCCGAATGTCTCGAAGGACGAGTTGCTGAAATATTACCGTGACATGCTGCTGATCCGCCGCTTCGAAGAGAAGGCGGGGCAGTTGTACGGCATGGGTCTGATCGGCGGCTTCTGTCACTTGTACATCGGTCAGGAAGCGGTCGTGGTCGGGCTGGAAGCGGCCTCGAAAGACGGCGACAAGCGGATCACCTCGTATCGCGACCATGGCCATATGCTGGCCTGCGGCATGGATGCCAAGGGCGTGATGGCGGAACTGACCGGACGCATCGGCGGCTATTCCAAGGGCAAGGGCGGCTCGATGCACATGTTCTCGAAAGAGAAGCATTTCTACGGCGGTCACGGCATCGTCGGCGCGCAGGTGCCCTTGGGCGCAGGCCTGGCCTTCGCCGACAAATACCTTGGCAATGACAATGTGACCTTCATCTATTTCGGCGATGGCGCGGCCAATCAGGGCCAGGTCTACGAGACCTACAACATGGCCGAACTGTGGGAACTGCCGGCGATCTTCGTGATCGAGAACAACCAGTATGCGATGGGCACCAGCGTCAAGCGCTCGACCAAGTCGAAGACGCTGTTCGAACGCGGCGTGGCCTATGGCATCCCGGGCGAGCAGGTCGACGGCATGGATGTGCTGGCGGTGAAGGCCGCGGGCGAGAAGGCGGTGGCGCACTGCCGCGCCGGCAAGGGCCCCTATATCCTGGAAATGATGACCTACCGCTATCGCGGCCATTCCATGTCGGACCCGGCGAAATACCGGACCCGCGAGGAAGTGGAGAAGATCAAATCCGAGAAGGACTGCATCGAGCAGGTCCGCGACGTGCTACTGCAGGGCGGCCATGCCTCGGAAGAGGATCTGAAAGGCATCGACAAAGAGATCAAGGCGCTGGTGAACGAGGCGGCCGAGTTCTCGAAGGAAAGCCCCGAGCCGCCGGTGGACGAGCTCTGGACCGATATCTACGCCTGAGGGAGGGGAATCATGGCGGTACAAGTATTGATGCCCGCGCTGTCTCCGACCATGGAGGAAGGCACGCTGGCGAAATGGCTGGTCAAGGAAGGCGATGCGGTCAAATCCGGCCAGATCATCGCCGAGATCGAGACCGACAAGGCCACGATGGAATTCGAGGCGGTCGATGAAGGCACGGTCGGCAAGCTGCTGGTCGCGGAAGGCACGGCGGGCGTGAAGGTGAACACGCCGATTGCGGTGCTGGTGGAAGAGGGTGAAAGCGTCTCGGACGCCGCCCCCGCCGAGGCGCCTGCGGCCAAGGCCGAAGCGGCCGCGCCGGCGGCCGAGGCCAAGGCGGCACCTTCGGCCCCGGCAGCCCCTGCCCCGGCCCCGGTCAAGGCGGCCCAGGGCTGGCCGCATAGCGATGTGCCCGAAGGGGCGGCCACCAAGACCATGACCGTGCGCGAAGCCCTGCGCGAAGCCATGGCCGAGGAAATGCGCGCCGATCCCAGCGTGTTCCTGATGGGCGAAGAGGTTGGCGAATATCAGGGCGCCTACAAGATCTCGCAAGGTCTGCTGGATGAATTCGGCCCCCGCCGGGTGGTGGATACGCCGATCACCGAGATGGGCTTTGCCGGGATCGCCACCGGCGCCTCCTGGGGCGGGCTGAAGCCGATCGTCGAATTCATGACCTTCAACTTCGCCATGCAGGCGATCGACCATATCCTGAATTCGGCTGCGAAGACGCTTTATATGTCGGGCGGCCAGATGGGCAGCCCGATGGTGTTCCGCGGCCCGAACGGGGCGGCGGCGCGGGTGGGCGCACAGCACAGCCAGGATTATGCCGCCTGGTATGCGGCGATCCCGGGGCTGAAGGTCTGCATGCCCTATTCGGCAGCCGATGCGAAGGGCCTGCTGAAGACCGCGATCCGTGATCCGAATCCGGTGGTCTTCCTGGAAAACGAAATCCTGTATGGGCGCAGCTTCGACGTGCCCACGGCCGAGGATTTCGCCATTCCCTTCGGCAAGGCCTCGATCCTGCGGGCGGGCAAGGATGTGACGCTGGTCTCGTTCGGGATCGGCGTGGCCCATGCGCTGGCCGCGGCGGAAGAGCTGGCGAAAGAGGGGATCGACGCCGAGGTGATCAACCTGCGGACCCTGCGCCCGATCGACTATGACACGGTGATTGCCTCGGTGCAGAAGACCAATCGCTGCGTGACGGTCGAGGAAGGCTTCCCGGTCGGCTCGATCGGCGACCATCTGGCCTCGACGATCATGCAGCGCGCCTTCGACGATCTGGATGCGCCCGTCATCACCTGCACCGGCAAGGACGTGCCGATGCCCTATGCGGCGAATCTGGAAAAGCTCGCCCTGATCACCGTGCCCGAGATCGTGGGCGCCGTGAAATCCGTCACCTATCGCTGAGGGGGAGAAAATGGCGGTGGAAATCCTGATGCCGGCCCTGTCTCCGACCATGGAGGAGGGCACGCTGGCCAAATGGCTGGTGAAAGAGGGCGACGAGGTGAAGTCCGGCATGGTGATTGCCGAGATCGAGACCGACAAGGCCACGATGGAATTCGAGGCCGTGGATGAAGGCGTGATGGGCAAGATCCTGATCGCCGAGGGCACGGCGGGGGTAAAGGTCAACACCCCCATCGCGGTTCTGCTGGAAGAGGGCGAAGATGCCTCGGCGGCGGCGGCCCCGGCGGCAGCGCCCAAGGCCGAAGCCGCGAAGCCCGAAGCGGCGAAGGCGGAAGCCCCTGCTGCTGCGGCCCCCGCGGCGGCCCCTGCCCCGGCCGCTGCGGCTGCGGACGGCGCGCGGGTCTTTGCCTCGCCCCTGGCGCGGCGGATCGCCAAGGAAAAGGGCCTGGATCTGAGCGCGGTGAAGGGCTCGGGCCCGCATGGCCGGATCGTGCGTGCCGATGTGGAAGGCGCCGCGCCGGCCAAACCGGCGGCGGCTGCGGCCCCTGCCCCGGCCGCCACGGCTGCGGCGGCTTCGGCGCCGGCGAAAGCCGCTGTCGCTTCGGGCATGTCGGCCGAGACGGTGGTGAAGATGTATACCGGGCGCGATTATGTGGAAGTGCCGCTGGACGGCATGCGCCGCACCATCGCCGCGCGGCTGACGGAGGCCAAGCAGACCATCCCGCATTTCTACCTGCGCCGCGAGGTGCGGCTGGATGCGCTGATGAAGTTCCGCGAAGAGCTGAACAAGGGGCTGGAAAGCCGCGGCGTGAAGCTTTCGGTCAATGACTTCATCATCAAGGCCTGTGCCCAGGCGCTGCAGGCGGTGCCCGATGCCAATGCGGTCTGGGCGGGCGACCGGATCCTGAAGCTGAAGCCCTCGGATGTGGCGGTGGCCGTGGCTGTCGAGGGCGGGCTGTTCACCCCGGTTCTGAAGGATGCCGATAGGAAGTCGCTCTCGGCGCTGTCGGCCGAGATGAAGGACCTGGCCAACCGTGCGAAGACCAAGAAGCTGGCCCCGCATGAATATCAGGGCGGCAGTTTCGCGATTTCCAATCTCGGCATGTTCGGGATCGAGAATTTCGACGCGGTGATCAACCCGCCGCATGGCGGGATCCTGGCGGTGGGCGCGGGGCTGAAAAAGCCGGTCGTGCAGGCCGATGGGTCGGTCGGCGTGGCGACGGTGATGTCGATGACGCTGTCGGTCGATCACCGGGTGATCGACGGTGCCCTGGGGGCACAGCTGCTGAAGGCCATCGTCGAGGCTTTGGAAAACCCGATCTCGATGCTGGCCTGATCTCTTGCGGAACGGCCGGGGGTTTTACACCCCCGGACCCCCGTAGGATATTTTCGCAGAGAGGAAGGCCCTTAGCGACGGCTCGCCAGCTGGCCAAGCAGGCGTCCTGCGCGGCGGGCGATCGTCGCGGCCGTGCCGGCAAGAGTGATCCAAAGCGCCGCGGTCAGCACCACCGCGGCGCTTTGCAGTGCAAAGGACAGAAGTGCTGCCAGAAGGCTGGCCAGGGTCAGCGCGGCCATGCGGTGCTGTTTCGCCATCGGGCCCGAGAAATCGGCGGCAAGGCCCTCCGCCCGGCCCAGTTCGCGCAGATAGGCGGTGCCGATCGCCAGCGCGCCACAGCCCAGGCCCAGCGCCGGATGGCCCGCCGCCAGCCCCGCCCCCCAGAAGAACAGCAGATCCGCGACGCGGTCGGGCGCCTCGTTCCAGAACGGACCGGTCTTCGACGACTTGCCGCCCTCGATCGCGACCATCCCGTCCAAGAGGTTGCACAAGAGCCGCAGTTGCACCATCAGCCCGGCAAGGATCAGGCAGACGCCCCCCGTCAGCGGCCCGCTGACCGAGGCGGCCCAGAAGGTCAGGAAGCCCAGGCCCGCGAAGGCCATCGAGGCGATGGAGATCTCGTTCGGGGTGACATCGCTGGCGGCCAGCCGGCTGGCCAGCGCCCGGGCCCAGCGGCTGTCGCGGGAAGACAGCGGGCGGCGCGAGGCGGGTTCGATCATGTGGCGGACCAGAAATAGCGGGTCAGGTGGAAGAAGATCGGCGCGGCGAAGATCACGCTGTCCAGCCGGTCGAGGAAGCCGCCATGACCGGCGATCAGATGGCCCCAGTCCTTCACGCCCTTGTCGCGCTTGATCGCGGACATGACCAGCCCGCCGAAGAAGCCCATGATCGTGACGACCAGCGCCATGCCGGCCGCCTGCCAGGGCGTGAAGGGCGTGATCCAATACAGAGCCGTGCCCGCGGCAATGGCCGTGGCGGTCCCGCCCAGGAAGCCCTCCCAGGTTTTCGAGGGCGAAACCTGCGGGGCGATCTTGTGGCGGCCGATCAGCTTGCCCCAGACATATTGCATCACGTCCGAGAATTGCACGGTGAAGATCAGCCAGGCGATCAGGATCACCGAGCGGCCCTCATAGCCCGGGATCTGCAGATACAGCAGCGCCGGCACATGGCTGGTGCAATAGAGGCAGATCATCAGCGCCCATTGGGTTTCCGCCACGCGGGACAGGAAATCCTGCGTGCC
The DNA here is from genome assembly GCF_020179405.1 of Xinfangfangia pollutisoli. Classification (GTDB taxonomy): domain Bacteria; phylum Pseudomonadota; class Alphaproteobacteria; order Rhodobacterales; family Rhodobacteraceae; genus Pseudogemmobacter; species Pseudogemmobacter pollutisoli. Next base: position 30,156 of record NZ_JAICBZ010000005.1, read on the forward strand.
GCCCCGCAAGGCCGAGACGACGGGCATCAGAAGGAAGGCGTAGACCGGGATGAAGATCGCATAAAGCCCGTACCAGTCGGTGCCGACCAGCCAATATTGCAGCGGCAGGATCAGGAAGAAGCTGGCGGCCAGCGCCCAATGGTCGGAGGGTGCCTTGTCGGTCAGCGTCAGAAACTCGCGCAGGCCAGCGAAGGACAGGATGGCGAACAGGATCACCACGCCCGGCCGCCCGGCCAGGAAGGCCAGCGACAGCAGGATCACCATGGTCCACCAGGCGGCGATCCGGGCGTTCAGGTTCTCGATCACCGGATTGTCGCCCTCGGGCGACAGCCGCGCCCGCAGCGCCGCGCCAACCAGCGTTGCGATCACCAGGATCGTGGCGACTGCGGTCAGCAACCAGATCAGGCCGGGGGGCTGGGTCATGTCGTGGGGTCCTGTCGCAGCGCCAGAAGGGCGGCCTCGGCGCGGGCAAGGAACGCCTCTTTCGCCTCGTCCGGCGCCAGATGCAGCGGCGCGCCGAAGGTCAGCGTGCAGATCAGCGGCACCGGAATGATCTCGCCCTTCGGCATCACGCTGTTGAGATTGCTGATCCAGACCGGCACCAGATCGACCCCGGGGCGTTGCCGCGCCAGATGGTAAAGGCCGGATTTGAACGGCAGAAGCACCGCGTCCGTGGCGTTGCGCTGGCCTTCGGGAAACAGGATCAGCGAGGCGCCCTCGTCCAGCGCCCGGGCCATCTGCGCGACAGGATCGTCGGTGCGCGACTCGGGCCGGCGGTCGATCAGCACGGCGTTAAAGACATCGCGCCCGATAAAGGCCCTCAGCGGCGAGGTCAGCCAGTAATCCAGCGCGGCCACCGGGCGGGTGCGCACCCGCAAGGCGCGCGGCAGCACCGTCCAAAGCAGGACGAAATCGCCATTCGAGGTGTGATTGGCAAAATAGACGCGCTGACGCGGCACCGGCTCGATCCCGGCCCAGATCGCGCGCGGCGCCGTGACGATCCGGGCAAAGACCGAGATCGCCCGGCCGGTCAGCGCAGCTGCGGCGGCCCGCAGCGCCGGAGAAAGCGAAGCCATCAGGCGGCCCGACATCGGCGGCCGATCACTTCAGCTGCAGCAGCTGGTCCATCGAAAGCGCCGGCTGGGCGCAGCCGGCCCGGCCGACGACCCGCGCCGGAACGCCGGCCACCGTGGTATTGGGCGGCACCTCTTCCAGCACCACCGACCCCGCCGCAATGCGCGAGCAATGGCCGACGCGGATGTTGCCCAGAACCTTGGCCCCGGCGCCGATCAGCACCCCGTCCTCGATCTTCGGATGGCGGTCGCCATCCTCCTTGCCGGTGCCGCCCAGCGTCACCGAATGCAGCATTGAGACATTGTCGCCCACGACAGCGGTCTCGCCGATCACGATCGAATGGGCATGGTCGATCATCAGCCCCATGCCGATCTTCGCATTGGGATGGATGTCGACGCCGAAAGCCTCGGACACGCGCATCTGCACGAAATAGGCCATGTCGATCCGTCCGCGCTGCCACAGCCAATGGCCAACCCGATAGGCCTGCACCGCCTGATAGCCCTTGAAGAACAGCACCGGCTGGATGAAGCGGTGGCAGGCCGGATCGCGCTCATAGACCGCCATCAGATCGGCGCGCGCCGCAGTCCCGATCGAGGGATCGCTGCCATAGGCCTCGTCGGCGATCTCGCGCAGGATCTGCTCGCTCATCTCGCCCGAGGCCAGCTTCATCGAAAAGCGATAGGCCAGCGCGCGTTCGAAACTGGCGTGGTGCAGCAGGCCCGAATGGATCAGCGCCCCCAGCAGCGGTTCGGATCGAACGGCCTCGCGCGCTTCGTCACAGATGCGCGTCCAGACCGGATCAACCGTTGTCACCCGCTGTACTGTCTCGGCCATGATCTTCTCCCGCAGTCCGGTCGGGAAGAAGGCGCCCGTCGCGCCCGCCCCGTTCCATGGAAATCTGACTGCGCGCAGTATGTTTCAAGAGCGCTTCGGCGGCAATGTGCAAAGCGGTCAGGAAGTCCGGACAATCGGCAAAGCGCTCGGGCGGCAGCGGATCGACGCAAAGCCGCGCGATCAGGCTGCCATCGCCATGGCGCGGATGCGGCCGGCCGGTCCGGGCGAACCGGCGGCCGGCGGCCTCGGCTTCAAGGATCAGGCGCAGGGCCGCGAACCGCCGCGCGGGCGGCGGCACGGCGGTCAGCCGCCGCGCCAGCGCCGTCAGCTCATGTGGCAGCGGGTGAATGCGCATCGCCGCCGGTCATGCCGCAATGTCGATCCGCCGGAACGGCCCGGCTCCGAAGCGCATCGAGACCTGCGCCACTGCAAGGCTGAAGGCGCCGGCCACCCCGTCGGCCGCCTGCGCCGCGGCGGGATAGGTGAAATCCGGCGCATCGGTGCTGTATTCGGCCAGGATCGTCGCGCCCGCCATCACCCGCACCAGATAGGCTTCGGCCTCCTCGCCCAAGGGCACTTCGGCCTGCTGCCAGCTGTCGCCCTCGATCCGTGTCCGCCGCACCCAGCGGGCCTGCACCTCTGTCCCCGCCGTGCCCGCGGCGGTCAGATGCGCCACCGGATAGGGCCGCAGCCCGATCCCGTCGAACGCAGCCGAGATCGCAACCACATTCGGATCGTCATAGCCCCGCGCGGTAACGCCGATCCGGTAGTCGCGTGCCAGTCCCCGCGCGCTGGCCGCCAGGTCGATCTGCGCCAAAGCCCTGTCCAGCAACACAACAGTGCTGCCCGCGGGCCAAAGCGGCGGCATGATCCCGTCGGTTCCCAGCTGCCCGCGCAGCCGCAGCGACAGCTCATAGGTCTTTGGTGCCACCAGCTCGGCCTGGGCGAACTGGAACACTTCCCAATTCGCGGGACTGCCATCGCCAATCGCCATGGCATTCGCGCCGTTCAGCACCGCAAGCGTGCTGGCCGAAGCCAGACTTCCCCCGGTCACCCTGACCCGCAGCGCCGGCCCCCTGTCCCACAGCGCCGGCGGCGCCGCGGCCAGATCGGTCTCGGTCACCCCGATCACCGCCGGCGCTGCCACCAGCCGGTTCAGCTGGAACTCGGCCCCTTCCGAGGCCGACCAGACCGCCACCGTCCCCGGCCAGGGCTGTGCCGTCACCGCGACATGCGGCGCATGCGGCACCTCGGTTCCGGTCAGCAGCGGCAGATCCAGAAACACCGGATGGGTCGGAACCGGAGACACGAAGGGCCGCATGATCCCCGGCTCTTCCAGCAGATCGGCACTGTCATAGACCCCGCCCTCGATCCGCACCGCCTCGATCAGCCGCGCTTCGGCCTGTTCGATCCGGTCGACCCGATAGGTGCTGCCATCCTCCAGCTGCACCCGCGCCCCCGCCGCAACCCCACGCTGCGACATCGGCAGCGCCAGCCGCAGGCTGTCACGGGCGATCCGGCTTTCCGCCAGCCAGCGATGCGCCACGATCCGCCCCTCGGCCGCGGTCAGCGCCAATGGATATTCGCTGGCGGCAACAGAACGCAATTCCGCGTCCGGATGCCGTGCCTCGGCGGTGCGGATCTCGTAATCGCCCTCGGCATCGACATGACCCAGCCGGATCATCCCGCTGATCTCGGGCTCGGCCGCGCGGGTCAGTTCGGCAAACCCCTCGGTCTCGTCGATCTCGACAAACCGCGCGGCCTCCAGCACATGATCCACCCCGTTGCGGCGCGAGACATAGGCGATCCGCCCGTCCCGCTCGACCGCGTCGAAGCCATAGACCAGCATCAGGGGCTGCAGACCGGCCCGCGCGCTTTGGGTCTGGTCCTGCGCATAGCCCCGCACCAGCCCGTAAAGCCCCGAGGTCTCGACCGAGACCAGCCCCGCCGCCGCCCCGATCTCGCGCACCACCGCCGCCAGCGGCTGGTTCGTCGCCCGCCCGTTCAGCCAATGGCCCCGCGCATAGGCCGCACCATCGCTCCACAGATCGCTGCGGCCCGGAAAGGCCGGGAAGGGCCGCGCGTCCCAGGCCCAGACATGGGCACGGGCGAAATCCACCATCGGCGCGTCATAGACCAGCGAGACGGGATTGTTCGCCCCGTCCCGCCAATATTGCGCCATGGCGCGCAGATATTGCATCTGCATCAGATCGTCCCGCCGCCCGTTCGACGCCCGCGGCAGCATGGATTCGGACGACCGCAGATCCAGGAACTTGTTGGGCTGGTTCGCCCCCTTGTCCAAGGCCGCGCAGCCATATTCGGTAAAGCGGATGGGTTTCGACTGCGGGTCCCACCCCGTCGGCAAGACGTCGCGCGTGCCTCCGGTGCGGGGGTGATGCTGATGGCCCCACCAACCCCGCAAATCCTTGACCCGAAACACCCAAGGCTCGTCGAAGGCGCCGTCCTCGATCGGCAGCCGAACCTGGGCCGCCGCGCCCTCAGGGCTGTCGTAATACCAGTCGAAGCCCTCGCCCCCGGCAATATTCGCCTTCAGATAATCCAGATTGTAGATCGCGCCCCAGTCCGCATCCACATGCGTCTCGCCCTCGCGCCAATCGGCCAGCGGCATGTAATTGTCGATGCCGATGAAATCGGTGTCCGGGTCCGCCCAAAGCGGGTCCAGCGGGAAGTACAGGTTCCCATCGGCGGAATAGCTGCCATATTCCGTCCAGTCGGCGGCATAGCTCAGCTTGCACTCCTCGCCCAGGATCGCCCGCACCTCGGCCAGCAGATCGCGCAGCGCCGCGACCGCCGGGAAACTGTCGGATGCGCCGCGGATGCGGGTCACCCCCACCAGTTCCGAGCCGATGCAGAACGCATCCACCCCGCCCGCGACCTGGCACAGATGCGCATAATGCAGGATGAAGCGCCGCAGGCCCCACTCCGCCGGGCCGGCATAGCTGATCACCTCATCCGCCACGCTGAAATCCGACGCCTGCGCCGTACCGAAAAACGCCGCCACCTCAGCCTCGGCCCCAGCCGTCCGGTCGGTCGATCCCGGCAGCCCCGGCGCCAGCGCGGTGGTGATCCGCCCGCGCCAGGGCAGCACCGGCTGGCCGGGCGTGCCGGTCCAGGGGTTCGGCAGCGCGTTGCCCTCCAGCTGATCCATCAGGATGAACGGGTAGAACATCACCTCCTGCCCCGCGTCGCGCAGCGCCCGGATCGCCTCGATCACCGCCGCATCCGCCGGTGTCCCTCCATAGACCGGGCTGCCCTCGATCTGCGGCACCAAAGCCGCCTCGGCCCGCGTCACCCCGCCCGCCCGCCAGGCCATGCCCTGCCCGTCGAATTCCGCCTGTTCGACCTTCGGTCGGATCGTACACGACCCGCAGCGCAGATCGTCGCCGAACCACGACACCACCAAAGATACCGAACGACAGTTCGGCAATTCTTCGCTCAAATGGTCCAGCGACGTGGCGAAATCCGTCATTCCCGAAGGCGTGTTCATATTGGCCGAGACATTTTCGCCCGGCCCATGCCTGAAATGCACCGGCGTGGTTGCCAGAGAATACTCGCCCGTGCCGGGGATCATCGCCACCGCCGGCACCGCATCGTCCAGCGTCAGCTCGCCGCCAAGGCCCGGCCCCTGCGCCGCGCGCACCACCTCAAAGCTGAACTGCGGCACCCGGCTGCCATAGGGCGACAGGTCCAGATCCTCGATCACCACATAGGCAAGCCCCCGATAGGCCGGCGCAAGTCCCGCCCCCTCGACCGCTTCGATCTTCGGATCCGGCAGCTGATCCTCGGCCCCGCGATAGACCCGCAGCATGATGCTGCCCGGCGCGATCTCGGCACCATCAGCCCAGATCCGGCCGACTTTCAGGATCTCGCCCGCGCAAAGCCCGATCGCCAGGCTGACCGAATAGCTGTATTCGGTCACCTTCGGCTGCCCGCCCTTGCCGCCGCCGCGCCGCCGGCTGTTTTCCTGGAATTGCGAGGCCCAGATCACCTGGCCCGCCAGCCGCATCCGGCCCCAGACCTGCGCGATCGCCGCCCCATCGCTGGCGCCGGTCAGCCGCAGCCGGTCCAGCCGCCCCACCTCGACCGGGTCCGAGCCGCCGCCCAGCAGACGCTGGTCGATGACCCGCCCCAGCGTCGCGCCGACGGCCCGGCCGATGACCAGCCCCGACAGGCCCAGCACGGTGCCGCCAAAACCCGATCCGATCGCCGCTCCGACGGCCGAGAAGACAAGCGTTGCCATGGTCAGTTGGCTCCCTCGGGAAAGGCATAGCGCGCCGCGATCCGGCGGGCCCAGGGGGCGCTCAGCGGGCTTTCAGTGACCGCATGGCCCGAATAGGCATGGATGAAGCGCGGCACCGCGCCGACCGCGCTTTGCAGGCCCAGATGCTTGGCCATCCCGCCCGTCCGCATGCGAAACAGCAGCACATCACCCGGCGCCGCCGGCCAAAGCGGGCGCGGCTGCAGATACAGATCGGCCGCGCCCAGAAGCCGCTCGTCGCGCGCCGCCTCGGCCCAGTCGGCGGTATAGGCCGGCACCAGACAGGGCTCGCCGCCATACAGTGCCCGCCACAGCCCGCGGATCAGCCCCAGGCAATCCGCCCCGCCGCCCCGGCAACTGGCCTGATGCACATAGGGCGTGCCGATCCACAGCCGCGCCTCGGCCACTGCCCGCTCGGCCATGCTCATGGCAAGATCCCCGGGATGCGGCTTCCGCCCGAGGCAGGCTGCCCGGGCCGCGGATAGGCGGCCAGCCAGTCTTCGCCCGGAATATGCGGAAAGCCGCGGAAATTCAGGAAGTTGCCAAACTTGACCCGGCAAGTCTCGGCCCGCTTGTCACAGCCCGCCTCGATCCGCAGCAAATCGCCCGCCGCCAAAGGCGCCCGCAGGCTTTGCCACAGTTCCACCCGCCGCGCCACGCCCGCCAGCCGGTCCGATTTGACCATCACCGACAGGCCCGCCGCCGCCCCGCTCAGCACCTCAAGCCGCCCGCCCTCGAACCAGCGGTCGTCATAGCCGGTGAAATCGGCAAAGCGCAGCACCAGCCCGCGCTCTTCCACCGCCTCCACCGCGCGCTCGGCGAAATAGCCGGGCTGCGTCAGGTCGAACCGGCAGCGCCCGTCGCCCAGCACGGCCGAGCAGCCGCGGGTATAGGCGAATCCGATCGGCTGGTTCAAAGGCTCGGTCAGCCCGCGCAGCTCGGCCCGAAAGCCCAGCCCCTTGCGCGTCACCTCGCCCAGCGTGCCGCGAAAGATCTCGGCCCGCGCCACCGGATCGGCCCAGTTCACCAGCCAGACCCGCAATTCGGCCGCATCATAGCGCCCCGCCGCCAGATCCGCCTCGGTGATCGCCGCATCCGACAGCGCCCCCATCGCCTCGGAATTGTCGACGGCCAGCCCCGTCACCTGCTGCAGCGCCCGCGCCGTCAGCCCCGCCCCCGCCTTGCAGGGCACCCCCTCGACCACCAGATCGCGGTCGTGATCGGTGAAGCCCAGCACCTGCCCGTCGCGCCGCGTCACCACCCAGGCCCGGCAGACCGTGGTGAAGCCCGTCGCCAGATGCGCATCCAGATCCGCGGCACTCACAGCCGGATCTCCAGCACCGGCACCGCCGGCACGTCGCCCGCCTGGAAGGACGCGACCGAGACATGGATCGCATCCGTATCGAAGCGCACCGGCACGTCGAATTCGAAGCCCGCGCTGATCTGCGCGCCCATAGGCGGCGGCACGTCGAAGGTGACCAGCCCCGTCGCCGGATCGACGGTGAATTCCAGCCCCTCGACCTTCGGATCTTCGGCAATTGCAATGCTGACCGTGCCCAGAACCGGCTTGGCGATCGGCCGCAGATAGCTTTCCCCGCCCGAACTGTAGGTCTTCACCAGCGGCCAGACCGCCGTGACCCCATCTCCCAACCCGATCACCTGATCCAGCGGCCCCGTGCTGCGCGACGGCGGGCACGACCGGAAATCCGACCAGTCCTTCCAGCGAAACCCGTGCAGCTGCCCGCGCCGCGCCTCGAAAAACGCGATCAGCGCCTCCAGATCGTCCAGCGACCGCAGGCCGACCCCCGCATCATAGCGCCGGCGCGAATGCGCCCAGGGCGTGTTGCGTTCCTCATGCCCGTTCTGCAGCGTCACGATCTCGGTCCGCCGCTCGGGCCCGCCGACCGAGCCGAAGCTCAGATTGGCCGGAAACCGTATCTCATGAAATGCCATCACCCGCCCTCATCTGTTGCGCTGCCCGCGAGCCAGCGCCCGGCTGACCTGGGCGGCCAGCTGGCTCTGGCTGCGCTGAAATCCCTGCACATCGGGGGTGGCGATGTTCATCACCACATTCACCGCCCGCCCCCCGCCCTGGGCCTGCACCCCCAGCCGCCCATCGGCGCCACGGGTCAGGGGCATGATCGCCTCCGGCCCCGCCTCGCCCATCAGTCCGCGCCCGCCGCGCATCGGGAACATGGTCGGCTGCGAGACGATCCCGCCTTCAGCAAAGGGCATCACCCGCCCCTGCGCAAAGCCGCCGCCCTTGGCAAAGGGCAGAATGCCCGAGGCCAGCGCGTTGATCCCCTGCGCCAGCATGCCGCCAAAGGCGTTGGTCACCGGCCGCATCGCCACACTATAGACCGTGTCGACAATCGACTGCGCCACGCCCTTCAGCGCCTCGGACAGCTTCATCCCGTCGAAGATCAACCCGTCGAACGATCGCCGCAGCCCGCCCGACATGCCGCTCGACAGCGTGCTGACCTCGCGCGTGGTGAAGGTCGCGGAGTTGCTCAGGCGCGCCAATTCGCCCTCAAAGGCCGCCACCATCGCGGTCGAGCTGCCAAGCCTTTCCTCCAGCGCCGCCAACTGGTCCGTCAGATCCGAGATCTCGGCCATCCCTGTCTCCCCTTGTCCTGTCCGGAAAGGCTGCGGCCAATTCCGCCAGCCGCGCCCGGGTCAGGGGCAGCGCCGCCTGCTCTGCCCCCAGCATGATCCGCAATTCCACCGGCGTAAGCCGCCAGAACGCCGCCGGCTCCAGCCCCAGCCCATGCAGCCCCGCCCGCATCAGCCCCGGCCAGTCGATCCGCCCGCTCATCCCCCGGCCTGCGCTTGGGCGCCCGGCAAGGCAAAGGCCCGGGCCAGCAATTCCGCCGCCGCCCGCGCCGCGCCAACCGGCCCGCCGCCGATCTCGACCGCCAGCAGATCGCGCGCCTGCCCCTGCCAGCCGCCGCCCCGCAAGCCGGCCACCAGCAGCGCCAGCACGTCGCGGGTGGAAAACCGCCCGGTCTCGAACCGCTCCACCAGATCGAACAGCGATCCCGCCTCCAGCGCGCCTTCCAGCTCGGCCAGCGCCCCCAGCGTCAGCTTCGCCACATGCGGCACGCCATCCAGCGTGATCGCCACCTCGCCCGCGAAAGGGTTCGCCATCACAGCGCCGTAAAGGTCAGCACCCCGGCCGAGGCCAGCGTGACCTCATAGGTCGCCTCGCCATTGTGGCTGCCCGCATATTCCAGCGCGGTGATCTGGAACGGGCCCTCGATCACGCCGAAATCCGGGATCACCACCTGGAAATCCGGGATCTCGCCATCGAAGAAGATCTGCCGGGCGCGCTCGTCGGTATTCGCGTCGCGAAACACGCCCGAGCCGGAAATCGCCGCCGATTTCACCCCGGCGCCGGCCAGCAATTCCCGCCAGCCCCCCGCCGATTCCAGCGAGGTGACATCCACCGTCTCGGCATTGAACGCCGCCCGCGTGGCGCGCAGCCCCGCGATGGTCTCGAACATCCCGTCGCCGGTCTGGTCGATCTTGATGAGAAGGTCCTTGCCGGCCTGAACTGCCATGGCATCTCTCCTGAACAGGGGTGGAATTCCGGCCGAAACGGCCGCTTAAAGCTCGATCCGGGCGCGAAAAACCTGGTCGATCCGCCGCACCTCGCCCTCGTCGATCCGCCGGGCCGAGGCGCGCAGGAACAGAAGCGACACCAGGCTGCCCCGGCTCAGCGCCAGGCTTGCGCCCACCAGCAGATCGGAAATCGCCGCGGCAATGGTCTTTGCCGCCAGAAACCCGGTGCCGTCGCTGATCACGCTGACCGCGATCTGATGCTCGGCCCCGGCGCCCGTCTTGTCCGAGGCGTCGCGCACCTCTTCAGGCCCGACCAGCACGAAGGTGCCGGCGGGCGAAGGCGGCACCGCGTCATAGACCGCCACCCCCGCCAGAGCCGGTGCCGTGGTCAGCGCCTGATAGATCGCCGCCTGCAGGGCGGCCGATGCGGCATAGCTCATTGCGGTGCCTCCTCGCGGCAGAAACAGACCAGCCAGCGCCCGCCCGGGTCGCGCTCGGTCACGGCCAGAATGGCAAAGACCCGCGCCCCTTCGCGCAGGCGCTGCCCGGGCTTCGGCCGGCTGTCCGCACCCGGCGGCGCCGCCCGCACGGTGATCCGATAGGAGACCGAGGTCAGAACCACCTCTTCCCCCGCCGGATCGCGCCCCGTGCCGGGCAGCACTTCGGCCCAAAGCGTGCCCAGCGCGGCCCAGCTGGTCGAAAACCCGCCCGCGCCATCGGGTACGCGCTCGGCCTGTTCCAGAACCAGCGCGCGGTTCAGATGCGGCACCGTCATCGCCGCCCCCCGCCGCCCAGGATCCGCACCTGGCGCCAGCGCTCGATCAGCGCCACCACCCCGAAGGGCAGACCCGGCGCTGCCGCACCATCGTCATGGCGATGCTCGTAGAATTCGGCCGCCAGCAGCAGCACCGCCTGGCGCAGATCGGCCGGAACATCGGCCCAGCCGGGCCCGAACCCCGCATCGAAGACCAGCGCCACCGCGCCCTCCACCGGCACCGAGGGCAAGGCCACGCCGCGCCCGGCAATCCGCGGCCGGTGCAGATCGGCGATCAGCCGATAGGCCTCGGGCGCGACCGTCACCTCGTCCCCCGCCGCATCGCGCAGCGTGACCGAGATCAGCGCCCCCACCGGCGCCACCGGCAGCGCCTGCTCGCCCGCATCGCGCCAGTCGTCCAGCTCCCAGCGAAAGCGCCGCTCGATCAGCACCTTGGCCGTCCGCCCCTCGATCGCGGCCATGGCGGCGCGAAGATGGCTTTCCAGCAGCCCATCCTGGTCCGGCGCCAGGGCAAAGCCCGCCCCCAGCCGCAGATGCGCCTTCAGCTCGTCCATCGGCAGCGCCGCCAAAGGCACCGCCGTTTCCTCGGTCAACATCATCTCATCCCCTCGCTGCCGGCCCGCCCGATCTGCCGGCCCGGGGCGCGTGCCTGCCCCGGACCGGCCCGCCCGCCGCGTTACGACACCGCGACTTTCAGCAGCTTGATCGCCGCGAAATCGGTGATGTCGCCGCCCACACGCTTGGTGGCGTAGAACAGCACATGCGGCTTGGCCGAGAAGGGATCGCGCAGGATGCGCAGATCCGGGCGTTCGGCCACGGTATAGCCGGCTGCGAAATCGCCGAAGGCGATCGGATAGGTATTGGCGCCCACATCGGGCATGTCCTCGCAGATCAGCACCGCATAACCCATCAGCCGCGCCGGTTCCCCGGCCGCCAGCCCGTCCGACCACAGGAAGCGCCCATCGGCATCCTTCATCTTCCGCACCGCGCCCGCGGTTTTCGAGTTCATCACGAAGGTGCCATTCGCGCGGTAATCGGCGCCCAGCGCATAGACCAGGTTGATGATGCAGTCGGCCGGATTGGTCGGCGCGAAATCCGATGCCGCCCCGGTGGCGATATAGCCAAGGCTGCCCCAGGCCCAGGACGCATTGGCAACCTTCGACGGCAGCAGAATGCCCTTGGGCTTGTCCACCCCGTCGCCATTCACGAAAGCCGACGCCTCGGCCCGGATGAAGCGCGTCGCGATCTTGCTGGCCAGCCAACCTTCCACATCGAAGGCGCTGTCATCCAGCAGCCGCTGGCTCGCCTTCGGCATGGCCGACAATTCATGCAGCCGGATCGAGATCCGCTCCAGCGCGGGCGTCGCCGTCTCGGTGGTCGCGGTGCTTTCCGTGGCCCAGCCCGAGCCCACGTCGCTGCGGTCGATCAGCACGTCGAACGAGGTGGCCTCGACCTGCACCACATTGGCAATCGCCCGCAGGGACGAGGTCGACACCAGCATCGAGCGGATTGTGTCGGCGGTCTGCGGGTCCACCAGATAGCCGCCATCGGCCGCCACCGTGGTGGACAAGGCCTTGCCCTCCAAGACCAGCCCGCGCAGACCGTCATCATCGCCGCTGCGCAGATAGGCATCAAAGGCCTTCTTGTGCGGCGCATCGCCTTCCACCGCAGCCGAAAGGGCCGGGCGGCCGTAGCTCATGGTTTTCCGATCCAGCATGGTCAGTCGCTCTTCCTGATGTTGCAGCGCTTGTTTCACTTCGGCCTGCAGCCCCTTGAATTCCTGCAGGAAACCGGACATCGCGGCTTTCACTTCCGCGGCCGGCGCAAGGGCAGTCATCTGGGCCTGGGACAGATCTTCCCCGGCCCGAGCCTTTCTCTCGGTCATCGTCGACCCCTTTCGGTTGAAGAAGAATTCCCGGGCGCTAGCCGCGCTCGGCCAGGCTCCGGCGCGCCTCGTCGAAGACGCCGGCCAGTTCACGCATCAGCGCCGCGACGTCGTCAGACTTCGCCGCCACCCGCGCTTCGGGAAGCATGGGAAAGGTCACCAGCGACACTTCCCACAGTTCCAGCTCCTGCAAGAGACGCCGCCCCTTGCCGTCGCGTTCCGCCTTGACGGTGCGATAGCCGATCGACAGCCCGTCGATCGCCCCCGCCGTCAGCAGGGCCGCCGCCTCGCGGCCCTTCTCCACCTCGGTCAGGATCCGGCCCTTCACCCAAAGACCCTGGGCATCTTCCCGCACCTCGTCCCAAACCCCGATCGGCTGGCCCGGATCGTGCTGCCACAGCATCTTGACCCGCCCGCCCCGCGCCGACAGCCGCGTCAGCGAGGCCGCATAGGCCCCCCGCGCCACCACGTCGCCGCCCTGGTCCTTCACCCCGAACAGCGAGGCATAACCCGCCACCACCCGCCCCTCGGTCAGTTCCAGCCCCGCCTCGGGCCGGTGGAATTTCCGCTCGGGCGCGCCCGACATTCCTTCCATCGCCTCACCTCGCCTATTGTGTCGCCGCCCGGATCAAGGCCTCGGCCCCCTGCGCCAGCAGAAAGGCCGCGACCCCGTAAACCCCCAGCCAGATCCGCTTTTCCAGCCGGTCCAGCGCCGCCTCGATCTGCACCAGCCGGTATTCCAGCCCGGCCCAGCGTTCTTCCAGCACGCGCTCATTCGCCTCGATCCGCGCATGGGCGGAATCGAAGCCTTCCAGGACGAAGCGCGACCCCGCCCCCTCCTTGTGCAGCGTCATTCCTCCTCCGCCAGCCGCGGCAGGCCCAGCAGCGCCCGCTTCTCGGCCAGGGTCAGGAACTCGGCCGCGCCCACCCGCGCCCATTGCTGGTCGCGCTCGATCGCCAAAGCCGGGATCTGGTCCAGATCGGGCCGCAGCTCGACCATCTCACCCGACAGGGCCGCCAGCCAATGCGCCAGCGTCGCCAGAACCCGCTGCGCCAAGGGCAGCACCGTCAGCCGGTAGAACGCCCGGTTGGCCTCCTGATAATTCGCATAGGTCGCGTCGCCCGGAATCCCCAGCAGCATCGGCGGCACCCCGAAAGCCACCGCAATCTCGCGCGCCGCGGCCAGCTTCGTCTCGTGAAACTCCATGTCCGAGGGCGAGAACCCCATCGGCTTCCAGTCAAGCCCGCCCTCCAGCAGCATCGGCCGCCCGGCATTGCGCGCGCCCTGGTGATGGGCCTCCATCTCGCCCACCAGCCGGTCATATTGCTCGGGCGTCATCACCGCCTGCCCGTCCGCGCCCTTGTACACAATCGCGCCCGAGGGCCGCGCGGCATTGTCCAGAAGCGCCTTCGACCAGGCCGAGGCCGCGTTGTGGACATCCACCGCCACCGCCGCCGCCTGCATCGGCGACAGGCCGTAATGGTCATCCTGCGGATGGAAGCTCTTGATATGGCAGACAGGGCTCAGCCCGTCCGACACGGCAAAGCGATGCACCCGCCCCCCCACCGAATAGTCATAGGCGACGGGCCAGCCATCGGCGCCGGGCACCAAAGCCATCCGGTCGCTGCGCAAGACGTGCAGTTCGCCCGGCAGTTTCCCGGCCCCCGGCACCGCCTCGACATAGGCATTGCCGCTCAGCAAGAGATGCCCATAGGCCGCCTCCAGCAATTCCGCCCGCCCCTGCCCGCCATTCGGCCGCGCCAGCAGGGCCAGAACCGGATGCGTCTCATAGCGCCGATCCGCGTCCTGGCAGATCACCGGCAAGGCCGCCGCCGCCTCGGCGATCAGCCGCACCGCCCGGAAGCCGATTGGGTTGCCCTGGAACCCGGCCTTCGCCAAAGACACCGCATCGCGCGGGCTCCAGGCCACCCGGCCCGCATTGCCCCAGGCGATCACCCGCCCGGTCGCACTGTCCTTCTTCTCCACCGCCCCCGGCGCCGCCGGCCCGCTCTTCCTCAGGAAATCGAACACATTCCGCCCCTTTCATCCGGCAAGCCGCCGCCGGGCCGTTCCGAAAACAGCCGCCAGCTTTCATCTGTCGAAAAATATCCCGGGGGTCCGGGGGCAGCGCCCCCGGCGTCCGCCGCCCCGCGGCTCAGGCCCCGAGCGTCCGCACCGAAGGATCCCCGATCCGCCCCGAGGGCGCGATCATCAGATCGGTCAGCGCCCAGACCAGCGCATCCAGCCGGTCGGGACTGCCCTGCCCCTGCCAGCCCACCCGCGCCATCTGCATCATCTGTGCCTCCAGCGCGCCCAGGCCCCGGCCATGCGCCACGCGGCCTTGCTCGTACAGCGCCGCCACCGGCTCGGCCCGCAGCATCTTGCCCTTCATCGCCCGCACTTCGCGTAGCGGTGCCAGCGGATCGACCTGGCGGATCACATCCGCAACCAGATCGCCGCCCTGGTTCACCTCGACGACCAGCCGCTCGGCGCCGAATTCCTCCATCGCCGCCAGCGCCGCCCGCGCCCAGCCATCGGGCGAGGCGCCCCGGACCGAACGGTCGGCCAGCACCGCCGCCCGCCAGTCCTTCCGCTCGCCCCGCGTATCGGCCCCCGCCACCACGATCCCGCATTCGTCCGAGCGCTTGGTGGCCGTCACCGGCGGATCCACCGCCACGACGATCCGCATCTGCCCCGGCACCGGCTTGCCCTGCGCCGCAGCGATCATGCCCCGCGTCCACAGCGCACCGTCGATCTCCTCGACCAGCTCGCCCTCCAGCTCTTGCCGGCCCAGCGAAGACCCGCCATAGCGCGCCTCCACCTCGGCCAGAAAGCTTTTCGCCAGATAGGCCCGGTTCGCCTCGGTCGGCGCCCGGCTGATCACGGTCGAGGGGTTCTGCAGGATCGCCTTCAGCAATTCGATATTGCGTGGCGTCGTCGTCACCACCTGCTGGGGATGCGCCCCCAGCCGCAGCGCGAATTGCAGCTGGTCCCAGCTGGCCTGCGCCTTCGGCCATTTCGCCAGTTCATCCGCCCAGGCCGCATCGAATTGCGGACCCCGCAGGCTTTCGGGATCATGCGCCGAGATCGCCTGCGCCACCGCGCCGTTTTCCCATTCCAGCACCCGCCGCGTCGCATGCCATTTCGGCCGCCGGTCGGGGGGCGAGCAGGCCAGGATGCCGCTGTCGCCCAGGATCATCACCTCGCGCACCTGATCGAAGGTCTCGCCCACCAGCGCCACCCGCCGCGCGCGGCCCGGCGCCTCGGGCGTCGCC
The DNA here is from genome assembly GCF_020179405.1 of Xinfangfangia pollutisoli. Taxonomy (GTDB): domain Bacteria; phylum Pseudomonadota; class Alphaproteobacteria; order Rhodobacterales; family Rhodobacteraceae; genus Pseudogemmobacter; species Pseudogemmobacter pollutisoli. The sequence continues at coordinate 45,840 of NZ_JAICBZ010000005.1, forward strand.
CCTTCCACCTGCGCGCGCACCCATTCCGCCCCGGCCCGGGTCTTGCCCGCCCCGCGCCCGCCCAGGATCACCCAGGTCTTCCAGGCCCCCTCGGGCGGCATCTGATGCGGAAGCGCCCAGAAATCGAATATCCAGGGCAGTGCCAGCAGCGCATTCTCGCTCAAGCCCCCCAGAAACCCGTCAATCTCCTCTTGCGTCGCGGAGGCAAGCCAGGCGGCGCCCGATTTCATCGCGCGCCTGGTCGAGGTCCAGCTCGCCCCGGGCTCCGACAGCCCCGGCAATCTGTTTGCGGAGTTTGTCGACATTCTTGCGTTCCTCCAGAACCTGCCGGCCCATCTCGGCCAGATCGCGCACCGCGACCCGGCCCGCCTTGCCCGCCTCGAACCGCCCCTGCCGGATCGCGGCCAGCGCGGCATTCAGATCGCTTACGGCCAGACGGAACAGATCTTCCGTAAAGCCAAGGACATCGTCGGGAAGAGGAACCGGCCGGTCCGGGTCGCCCCCGGCCTCCTCTCCCCCTTCCGAGAACCAGATGCTCATCTTTCCTCGGTCTCCCAGGCCGTCCCGCAGGCCCCCGCCGCAGGGATCGCGGCTGGGATCGCCGCGACCGGCGCGCAACAAAAAAGCGGCCCGGAGTTGCCCCCGGCCGCTTTCGACACGTCATCCATCATGCCCCAAGGTCTACATTGGACCGGGCGCCAAGTCAAGCCAAAAACGCAATGATACCAATGTGTTATGCGAACGCTGCGTTAAGGATTCGTTAGGATCCTACTCGCGCTGCCGCCAAGGGTCTGGCGGCAAAGGCCTATTCGCCCTGCACGCCGCTGACGCCCTCTTCCTGGCCCTGTGCCGCGCGTGCCGCCTCGATCTTGCGCCAGGCCGCGACATTGCGGTTATGCTCTTCCAGCGTCGCCGCAAAGACATGCCCGCCCGTGCCGTCGGCCACGAAGAACAGATCCTCGGTCTTCAGCGGGTTCAGCGCCGCCTCGATCGACAGCCGGCCCGGATTGGCAATCGGCGTCGGCGGCAGCCCGTCGATGACATAGGTGTTATAGGGCGTCTCGCGGCGCAATTCGCTTTGCCGCAAGCCGCGGCCCAGCACGCCCTCGCCCTTGGTGATGCCATAGATCACCGTCGGGTCGGTCTGCAGCCGCATCCCGCGCTCCAGCCGGTTGACGAAGACGCTGGCCACATGCGGCCGCTCCTGCGGCATGCCGGTTTCCTTCTCGACGATCGAGGCCATGATCATCGCCTGTTCCGGCGTGTCATAGGGCAGATCGCTGGCGCGCAGCGGCCACAGTTCGGCGATCACCGCCGCCTGCTGCGCCGCCATCCGCGCGATCAGATCGCCCCGGGCCGAGCCCTTCTCGACATCGTAGCTTTGCGGCGCAAGCGAACCCTCGGCCGGAACCGAAGCCAGCTTGCCGTCCAGGAAATCGGCGCGTTTCAGCGCCTCGACCACCTGCCAGCTGGTCACGCCCTCGGCCAGGGTCACCCGATAGCGCAGATCCGGCTTCTCGGCCGCCGCCAGATATTCGGCCGGCAGCGCCTCGGCCGCGGGATCGAACTTCACCACATCGACGAAACGATTGGTCGCGGGGTCCAGCTCGCGCAGCACCACATCCGCGCTGGCCACGCCGATGCGGAAATTCACCTCCTGCCCGCAGGTCGATTGCCCGCCGGTGGTGACCACGCCCAGAACCTGCTCCATCGAGGCGCCGGACTCGATCAGATACGAGCCGAACTTCAGGTCATCGGCCCGGCCCGAATAAGACGCGCCGATGCGGAAGATCCGCGGATCGCTGATCGCCCCCTGCTCGGCCAGCTGCCGGCTGACCGCCGACATCGAGGCGCCGCGCTCGACCTTCAGGCAGATCGCCTGCGCCAGCGGCCCCGGCTTGGTGAACTCGTTGCGTCCCCAGGCCACCAGCGCCGCCGCCGCCATCAGAAGAACGATGAACAGCGTCAGCGCGTTCGAGGCGATCGATTTCCACATGGATCAGTCGACCCGGCCCAGAATCAGGCTGGCATTGGTGCCGCCGAAGCCGAAGCTGTTCGACAGCGCCACGTCGATCTTGCGCTTCACCGCCTTGTTCGGCGCCAGATCCAGCTTCGGCGCCACCGCGGGATTGTCGAGGTTGATCGTCGGCGGCGCCACCTGGTCGCGCAGCGCCAGCACGCAGAAGATCGCCTCGACCGCGCCGGCCGCGCCCAAAAGATGCCCGATCGACGACTTGGTCGACGACATCGTCGCCCCGGCCGCCGCATCGCCCATCAGCCGCTCGACCGCGCCCAGCTCGATCGTGTCGGCCATGGTCGAGGTGCCATGCGCGTTGATATAGTCGATATCGGTGGGCTGCAGCCCCGCCCGCTTCAGCGCCGCCTGCATGCTGCGGAACCCGCCATCGCCATCTTCCGAGGGCGCGGTGATGTGATAGGCATCGCCCGACAGGCCATAGCCCAGCACTTCGGCATAGATCTTGGCACCGCGCGCGCGGGCGTGTTCGTATTCCTCCAGCACCACGACGCCCGCACCCTCGCCCATCACGAACCCGTCGCGATCGGCATCATAGGGGCGGCTCGCTTTGGTCGGATCGTCGGCGCGCTTGGTCGACAGCGCCTTGCAGGCGTTGAACCCGGCGATGCCGATTTCCGAGATCGGCGCCTCGGCCCCGCCGGCCACCATCACATCGGCATCGCCCAGCATGATCAGCCGCGCCGCATCGCCAATCGCATGCGCCCCGGTCGAGCAGGCCGTGACCACCGCATGGTTCGGCCCCTTGAAGCCGAACCGGATCGAGACCTGGCCGGAAATCAGATTGATCAGCGAGCCGGGGATGAAGAAGGGCGAAACGCGCTTCGGCCCCTTCTCCTTGATCATCACCGCCGTCTCGGCGATCGTCGTCAGCCCGCCGATCCCGGAACCGATCATCACCCCGGTGCGGCAGCGGTCTTCCTCGGTCTCGGGCGCCCAGCCCGAATCCTTCACCGCCTGAGTCGCCGCCGCCATTCCGTACAGGATGAAGTCATCCACCTTGCGGCGATCCTTCGGCTCCATCCAGTCATCGGGATTGAACGTGCCCTCGGTTCCGTCGCCGAAGGGGATCTCGCAGGCATAGGTGGTGACCACATTCGACGTGTCAAAGCGGGTGATCGGCCCGGCGCCCGACTGGCCGGCCAGCAGCCGCGCCCAGGTCTCTTCCACTCCGCAGGCAAGCGGCGTGACCATCCCCAGACCTGTAACGACAACTCTGCGCATCCTGCCCCCCGTTCTGGCCTGTCTTGCGTTGCGGCGGTGATACACGCGCCCGGCGCCCCGCGCAACTCGGGCCCCCGCTGCGGCAGGGCCGCCCGGCAGGCTTTCGCAGCACGCGCCCCGGCCCTAGCCGAGGATCGCCTTCACATATTGCTGGGTTTCGTCATAAGGCGGCACGCCGCCATGCTTTTCCACCGCGCCCGGTCCGGCATTATAGGCCGCCAGCGCCAGTTTCCAGCTGCCGAATTTGTCGTACATCATCCGCAGATAACGCGCGCCGCCTTCCAGATTCTCTTCCGGGCTGTCGATATCGACGCCCAGCTTCACCGCCGTGCCCGGCATCAGCTGCGCCAGGCCCGAGGCGCCCTTGTGGCTGACCGCCCCCGGATTCCAGCCGCTTTCGCGCTGCACCAGACGCAGGAACAGATCCTCGGGCACGCCATGCTTGGCCGCCACGGCCTTGGCCACCTCAAGATACTTGCCCTTGTAATTGCCCCGGTACTTCGGCACCGCCTCGGCGGTTTCGCCCGCATCCTTGCCGGCCTTGTAATCCGGGGTCAGCTTGGACGCGCCGGAATATTGCTTGGCCAGCTTGCCATCCAAAAGCGCGGTCTGCGACTTGAAGATCGTGTTGCGCGATTTGGTGCCGCCGAACAGCAGCGCCTCTTCGGCCATGACGGGGGGCGCAACCGCTGTGGCAAGAACCAAAGCAAGGGGCCGGAAAAGCTTGGGGCGCGACATGCGGAAACGACTGTCCTCGTGGCCGTGGTCAACAAAGGGCGCCGGGCCGCAAGGCCCCGCCCCCGCGGCACTATACGGAAAATCGCCGCCTGTGCCAGCGTGGAATGGCCCAGTCAGCTTCCCCTTACCCGGCCCCGATCGGCGGCTCTCTGCCGATCCCGCCGCAAAGCCCGCATGTCGCGCCTCGCCCGCCCGCTTGGTTGCAGGGCCGCGCCGGCCCGTGTACAGCTTTCCTCAACCACGCCGCGCGATGCTGCCGGCGGCAATCCGTCAGTCACAGGGGGAAAGGCATGGCCGGTTCGGTCAACAAAGTGATCATCGTCGGCAATCTGGGTCGCGACCCCGAGGTGCGCAGTTTCCAGAATGGCGGCAAGGTGGTGAACCTGCGCATCGCCACGTCGGAAACCTGGCGCGACCGCAACTCGGGCGAGCGCAAGGAACGCACCGAATGGCATTCGGTCGCGATCTTCTCGGAGCCGCTGGCCAAGATCGCCGAGCAATATCTGCGCAAGGGCTCGACCGTCTATATCGAGGGCGCGCTGGAAACCCGCAAATGGCAGGACCAGTCCGGCCAGGACCGCTACACGACCGAAATCGTGCTGCGCCCCTATCGCGGGGAATTGACGCTGCTGGGCGGCCGCGGTGATGGCGGCGGCGGTGGCGCTTCGGGCGGCGGTGGCGGCGCGGGCTATGACGACCGCGGCGGCTATGACGATTACGGCAGCGGCGGCGCGGGCGGGGCTTCGGCCGGCGGCGGCAGAAGCGGCGGCTATGGCGGCGGCGCGTCCTCGGGCGGCGGCAGCGGCCGCGCCTCGGACATGGATGACGAGATCCCGTTCTGATCCCGCCCCGGTCCTGACCGAGAGAGGCCGCCATGGCCGCAGAGCGCAGCCGCGCGGTTGATCTGCTGAAACTGGTCCTCGCCCTGATGGTGGTGGGGATCCACGCCAATCCCTTTGCCGATCTGGGCCGCAGCGTCAATCTTCTGACCGGCGAAGGGATCTACCGGCTGGGCGTGCCGGTGTTTTTGGTCTTCAACGGCTATTACCTGCAGGGCGCGCTGGCCTCGGGCCGCGGCCGGGCGCTGCTGGCGCGGGTGGCGCGGCTGTATCTGATCTGGATGCTGCTTTACCTGCCGATCTACTGGCGGCTTGCGATGCATCTGTCCTGGCCCGAGCTGCTGCGCTTCGCGCTGTTTGGCTATTGGCATCTGTGGTATCTGGCCGGACTGACCTTTGCGGTGGCGGTGCTGCTGGCGCTGCGGCAGGCCTCGGACCGCGCGCTTCTGGCGCTGGCGCTGCTGACCTGGGCGGGCGGCGTCGCGGTGACCTGGGGCATGGCGGCCGACCTGCTGCATCCGGGCCAGCCCTTCCGCGACCCACTGCTGCCGGCGCGCAATCCGCTGTTCCTGTGCCTGCCCTATGTGACCTTCGGCCTGCTGATCGCCCGCCGCGGCCTGGTGTCGCGCGTGCCCGCCCGCCTGGCCAGTGCCGCGGCCCTGCTGGGCGTTCTGGCGGTGATCGGCGAATCCTTCGCGATCTCGCGCATGGGCGTGCCCACCAGCCATGACGCGCTGGCAAGCCTGGGCCTGGCCGCCCCGGCGCTGGCGCTTTGGGCGCTGGCCCTGCCCGGCCGGACACAGGGGCGGCTGACCGGCGATCTGGCCAATGGGCTGTATTTCCTGCATGTGGGCTTCGTCGCGCTGCTGATCCGCCATACCGACCTGCACCATGCCCTGGTCTGGGCGCTGGCAGTCGCAGGCTCGGTCGCGCTGACGCTGATCCTGCGCCGCACCGGCCTGGCCCGGCATCTGTTCTAGCTGCCCAGTATTCTGGCCTCCCAGTGTTCCAGCGGCCCTGCCGCCGGATCCCTCCCGCCCGCACTGGACCTTGGCCGCACGATTTCCTATATAATCACTCAACAACCCTTCCAGGATCACACCCATGGACAGCAAAGTCGAAGGCGCGCCCTTGATCCGGCCTTCCACGACCGACCATCCGCTTTACGAACAGGTGGTCGAGGCCTGCCGCACCGTCTTCGATCCGGAAATCCCGGTGAACATCTACGATCTCGGTCTGGTCTACACGATCGAGATCAGCCCCGAAAACGACGTGATGGTGGTGATGACCCTGACCGCCCCCGGCTGCCCCGTCGCGGGCGAGATGCCGGGCTGGGTCACCGATGCGGTCGGCGCCATTCCCGGGGTGAAATCCGCCGATGTCGAGATGAGCTTCGATCCGCCCTGGGGCATGGACATGATGTCCGACGAGGCGCGGCTGGAACTGGGCTTCATGTAAGCCGCGCCAGGTCGGCTTTCCGATGTCAGCCTGCCTGCGGGCCTGGGCGCGCCAGACGCACCCGGGCCCTTGGTTTATTCCGCGCGCAGCATCAGCCGCTGCAGCCCGTGGAAATGGTAGACATCGGCATAGACCGGCTTTTCTGCCAGGCGCAGCCCCGGATGGCGGGCAAACAGGATCGGCAGCGCTACCTGCAGCTCCAGCCGCGCCAAGGGCGCACCGACGCAGAAATGCAGCCCCGCCCCGAAACTCGCCGAAGGTTTCGCCGGCCGCGAGGGGCGGAAGGCGGCCGGGCTGTCCCATTGCGCCGGGTCGCGGTTGGCCGCCGCCAGCAACAGCCCCACCCGGTCGCCACGGCGGAAGCGGTGGCCCATCGCCTCGACATCCTCATAGGCCCAGCGGGTGAACAGATGCAGCGCCGGATCATGGCGCAGGATCTCTTCCACCGTCGCCTCGACCCGGTCCGGCGCGACCAGCGCCGGCGCATCGCCCAGCGTCAGCAGCGCCTTCACCCCATTGCCGATGGTATGCACCGTCGCCTCATGCCCGGCATTCAGCAACAGGATGCAGGTGGTGATCAGCTCATCCGTCGACAGCCGCTCGCCCTCGGCCTCGGCCGCGATCAGATGGGTGATCAGATCGTCCGCCGGCTGCGCCCGCCGGCTTTCGACATAGCCGCGCAGAAAGGCCACGAAAGCCTCGGTCGCGGCCACCGCCGCCTGCTCCATCGCCGGCGTCCGCCCGGCCTGATACATGCCCACCATCGCATTCGACCAGGCCAGCAGATCCGGCGCGCGCTCTTCCGGCACGCCCAAGAGCCGGGCGATGATCCGCACCGGCAAGGGCTGGGCGAAGGCGGTCAGCAGATCGAAATCGCCCGAGGGGAAAGCCGCGACCAGGTCTTCCGACAGGGCGGCGATCTCGGGCGCCAGCGCCGCGATCCGGCGCGAGGTGAAGGCGCGCAGAACCAGACTGCGCAGCCTGGTATGGCGCGGCGGCTCCAATTCCAGCATCGAATGCGCTTCGACGGCGTAGAAGGGCGCCAGATGCGGCGGGATCTGCGGCGCAAGCTCGGGCGGCGCCTCGCGGCCAAAGCGGCGGTCACGCAGGATCGCATTCACCGCCGCCCAATTGCCGGTGCAGGTCAGGTCGTAGTCTTCCCAATGGAAGAACGGTCCCAGCTTTCGGGCGCGTTCATAAAAGGGATAGGGGTTCTGCACGAAGGCCGGCGCCTTCGGATTCTGGGACAGTCGCGGCAGCATCAGCTCTCTCTGCGGGGTCGGCTTTGCGCGATGATCACGCCCAGCACCACCACGGCCGCCCCGCCGGCCTGCGGCCAGTTCCAGGCGCCGCCCAGCAGAAAGACGATCAGCATCACATAGAAGGGCACGGCGTTCATATGCAGGCTTGCGGCGCCGATGCCAAGACTGCCGACCGAAACGATCCACAACAGCTGGCTGATCGCCAGCGAGCCCACCGAGAAGGCAAACAGCCCGCCGATCTCGCGCCAGCCGAAGGCGCCCAGGTCGGGCCAGGGCGTGCCCAGCGCGATCTGCCCGCCCGCCAGCACCAGCGCGCAGACCGCCGCCCCCGCCACCGTGATGGCCGAGCGGCCCAAGGGCGTCAGCCCCGGCAGCATCGTGACCGTCGCGCGCGACCCCCAGGTATAGGCCAGGATCGAGATCAGCGCCGCCAGCGCGCCGATGCCGAAGGTCAAGGCGCCCAGGCTGGCCGCATAGGCCAGCACGCCCCCCGCCAGCGACAGCGCCAACCCGATCCCCAGCCGGGCCGAGAAGCGGCGGCCGTCCAGCAGGCATTCCAGCGCGATGCCGATCACCGGCATCGTGGCGCTGATCACCGCAACCGTGACCGCATCGGTCGCCGCCTGGGCGATGATCAGGAAGACCGAGGCCAGGCCGATCGCCACCCCCCCCACGCACAGCCCGCGCAGCCAGGGCGCGTCCAAGACCGCCCGCGGCCCCTCGACCAGCGCCCACAGCGCCACCAGCACGCTGCCGGCCAAAAGACAGCGCAGCGCCGTCAGCTGCAGCGGCGGCACAAGCCCGATCACCAGATCGGCCGCGGGCAGGCCGGCGGCCCAGACCAGCATCGACAGAAGGCAGATCAGATTGGCGCCCACCGGGCCCAGCCGCGGCGGTGCGGGCACCGCCAGCGGTGCGGAAAGGATATCTGCGGACATATCGCCCTGTCGCATGGGGCGACGCCCCGGTCTGGCCCTATTGCGACAGCGCGTGTCGGGCGCGGCCCATCGCCCGGACCGCCGCTCAGGCCGCGGCCAGCGCCGCGACGATGGCGCCGAAATCCGCGGCCTTCAGGCTGGCCCCGCCCACCAGCGCGCCATCCACATCCTCGACCGCGAAGATCTCGGCCGCGTTCGAGGGCTTGACCGAGCCGCCATACAAAAGCCGGATGCCCGTCGCCTCGGCATGGAAACGCGCGCCCAGCCGGTTGCGCAGGAAGCCATGCACCTCGCCGATTTCCTGAAGCGTCGGAGTGCGGCCGGTGCCGATCGCCCAGACCGGCTCATAGGCGACAACGGTATTCGCCGCGGTCGCGCCCTCGGGGATCGACCCGTCAAGCTGCCCCCCGACCACCTCCAGCGTCGCGCCGGAATCGCGCTGCGCCTCGGTCTCGCCGACACAGATCACCGCCACCAGCCCCGCCGCCCAGGCGGCTTCCGCCTTGGCACGGATCAGCGCATCGCTTTCGCCATGATCGGCGCGGCGCTCGGAATGGCCAAGGATCACATAGGCAGCCCCGGCATCCGCCAGCATCGCGGCCGAGATGTCGCCGGTATGCGCGCCCGAGGCCTTGGGGTGGCAATCCTGCCCGCCGATCTTCAGCACCGTGTCGCGCACGGCCCAAGCGGCCTGTGCCACCAGCGTGGCGGGCGGGCAGATCAGCATCTCGCAGCCCGGATCGGGATGCGCGTCGAGCAGCGCCTTCAACTCGGCCAGCGCCGCCGAAGTGCCGTTCATCTTCCAATTTCCTGCGGCCAGCCTGCGCATTCCCGGTCTCCCTCTGCCTTGCCCTGCGGTTGTCGCAAATCGGCGGGGGCGAGGCAACGGGCGCGCGCGGGCGGGACAGAAGGCCGCAGGCAAAACCGCAGGATCCGCGGTCAGCGCCCGATCCGGCGGCATTCAGGCCGCGGGCGCGTCCTTGAACTTGATCGACTCGCCGCAGCCGCAGGCCTCGGCGACATTCGGATTGCGGAAGGTGAATTTCGATTCCAGCAGCGCGCTTTCATAGTCGATCTCGGTGCCGATCAGGAACATCTGCGCCATGGGCGCGATCAGCACCCGCGCGCCGTCCTGTTCCACCACCTCGTCCAGCGGGTTCACTTCGGACACATAGTCCATCGTGTATTCCATCCCCGCGCAGCCGCCCTTCTTCACGCCGATGCGCAGCCCCTGGCTGCCATCGCGCGCCATCAGCCGGGCGATCTGCTTTGCCGCTTGCGGGGTCAAGGTGACGGCGGCCTTGCCGGGAATGCCGAACATGAGAGTCTCCTTTATGCGCCCAATCTAGGGCCTCGGCCGGCAAATTCCAAGCCGCCCCGTCCAACCCATCCCCCGCAGCCCCGCGCTACAGCGGCAGCGTGGTGGTCGACTTGATCTCTTCCATGCTCAGCAGCGCGGTGACGTTGTAGATCCGCACTTCCGAGATCAGCGCCTGATAGAAGGTGTCATAGGCCCGCGCATTGCGGACCCGCACCTTCAGGATATAGTCGATATCGCCCGCCAGACGATGCGCCTCAAGCACTTCGGGCCGCTCTTTCAAGGCCTTGAGAAACCGGCGCTGCCAGTCGGCCTCATGTTCCGAGGTGCGGATCAGCACGAAGAAACAGGCCTCCAGCCCCAGCGCCTCGGCATCCAGAATCGCCGTGGTGCGCTGGATCACGCCTTGCTCTTTCATCCGGCGGATCCGATTCCAGACCGGCGTCTTCGACGAGCCCACCTTGCGGGCGATCTCGTCCAGCGATTGCTCGGCATCCTTCTGCAGTTCCGACAGGATTTTCCGGTCCAACTCGTCCAGCGCGGCCGCCATTCCCGAATTCCTTCTGTTCCCGGAACCACAGTTCCCTTCCGGCAAAGTATCGGAACAGTTTTCCTTTTCCGCAAGGGGACATGGCGGAAATCAAGGAAAACATTCTATATAGAGGCGGGAAAACACGAGGCCGCCATGACCCAGATCGCACCTGTCCTTTTCGTCGGCGCCGGCCCGGGCGCGGCCGATCATCTGACGCTGGGCGCCCTGCGCGCGCTTCAGACCGCCGAGGTGGTGATCCATGACCGGCTGGTCGGGCCGGAAGTTCTGGCGCTGATCCCCGCCAGCGCGCGGCGGATCGACGTGGGCAAGGAAGGCTTCGGCCCCTCGACCCCGCAATCCGCGATCAATGCCGCGCTGGTGGCCCAGGCGCTGACCGGCGCCCGCGTGGTGCGGCTGAAGGGCGGCGATCCCGGCATCTTCGGCCGGCTCGACGAGGAAATCGAGGCGCTTGCCGCCCATGCCATCCCCTTCCGCATCCTGCCGGGCCTGACCACTGCCGCCGTCGCCGCCGCCGAGATCGGCCAGGGCCTGACCTGCCGCGGCCGCAACACCGGGCTGCGCATCGTCACCGGCCAGGCGATGGAAGGCTTTGCCGAGCAGGACTGGAAGGGCTTGGCCCGCAAGGGCGAGGTCGCGGCGATCTACATGGGCAAACGCTCGTCCCGCTTCCTGCAGGGCCGGCTGATGATGCATGGCGCCGCGCCCGACACGCCCGTCACCGTGGTCGAGAATGTCTCGCGCGCCGATCAGCGCATTCTGGCGGCCACGCTGGCCACCCTGCCCGCCACTGTCGCCGAAACCCAGGGCCCCGCCCTTCTGCTTCTCGGCCTCGCCCCGCGCGCGGCCGCCCTGTCCCTGTCCCAGTTGCACGAGGCGCAAGCATGAGCCGCCGTTTCTCTCCCAAGGTCGTCACCGCCAACCGGCTGCGCGAAGGCGATGTCGTCTATCTGACCGCCGATGACCGCTGGTCGCCCCTGCATACCGAGGCCGAGCTGATCGAGGACGAGGCGCATGCCCAGCTGCGCCTGCTGCATGCCGCCGCGCAGAAGCTGCAGGTCGTCGGCGCCTATCTGGCCGATGCCCGCCCCGGCCCGAACGGCCCCGAGCCCACCCATTTCCGCGAGGAATTCCGCAGCCGCGGTCCCTCGAACTATGCCCATGGCAAACAAGCCGACGGCAAGCAGGCGGAGCTTCCCAATGTATGACTATACCGATTTCGACGAATCCTTCGTGCGCGCCCGGGTGGCCCAGTTCACCCAGCAGGTCGAACGCCGGCTGGACGGCTCGCTGACCGAAGAGGAATTCCGTCCGCTGCGGCTGATGAACGGGCTCTATCTGCAGCTGCATGCCTATATGCTGCGGGTGGCCATTCCCTATGGCACGATCAACCCGCGCCAGATGCGCCAGCTGGCGATGATCGCCCAGACCTATGACAAGGGCTATGGCCATTTCACCACGCGGCAGAACATCCAGTTCAACTGGCCGAAACTGCCCGACGTGCCGGCGATTCTGTCGGCGCTGGCCGATGTGGGCATGCATGCGATCCAGACCTCGGGCAATACCGTCCGCAACGTGACCGCCGACCATTTCGCCGGCGCCGCCGCGGATGAGATCGAAGACCCGCGCCCCTATGCCGAACTCTTGCGGCAATGGTCCACCGACCACCCGGAATTCCAGTTCCTGCCGCGCAAGTTCAAGATCGCCATCACCGGCAGCCCGCATGACCGCGCGGTGACCCGCGCCCATGACATCGGGCTGCGGATGGTGCGCAATGCCGCGGGCGAGCCGGGCTTCGAGGTTCTGGTCGGCGGCGGTCTGGGCCGCACGCCCATCATCGGCGCCGTGGTGCGCGATTTCCTGCCCGTGGCCGACCTGCTTCCTTACGTCGAGGCGGTCCTCAGCGTCTACAACACGCTGGGCCGGCGCGACAACAAATACAAGGCGCGCATCAAGATCACCCTGCAAGAGACTGGGAAAGAAGAACTTTCCCGGATGATCGAAGCCCGCTTCGCCGAAATGCGCCCGCTGTTCGGCGGTGCCGATCAGCGCCTTCTGGAAGACATCCGCGCCGCCTTCGCGCCGCCCGCCTTCCGCAACGCGCCCGACGGCGCCTTTGACGATTTCTACAAGGCCGATCCGGTCTTCCGCGCCTGGGCCGATACCAACCTCGCCGCCCATCGCGCGCCGGGCTATGCCATCGTCACGATCAGCCTCAAGGCGCATGGCCAGACCCCGGGCGATGCCACGGCCGAGCAGATGCGCCTGATCGCCGATCTGGCCGAGCGTTACGGCCATTCGGAAATCCGCATCAGCCACGAACAGAATGTCATCCTGCCGCATGTCCACAAGTCGGACCTGCCGGCGCTGCATGCGGCGCTGTCGCAAGCCGGTCTTGCCACGGCCAATATCGGCCTTGTCTCGGATATCATCGCCTGCCCCGGCATGGATTACTGCGCGCTGGCCACCGCCCGCTCAATCCCGGTTGCCCAGGAAATCGCCACGCGGTTTCAGGAACTTGATCTCGAACATGAGATCGGGCCCTTGAAGATCAAGATTTCCGGCTGCATCAACGCCTGCGGCCACCACCATGTCGGCCATATCGGCATCCTCGGCCTCGACCGGGCGGGGGTGGAGAATTACCAGATCACGCTCGGCGGCGATGGCACCGAAACCGCCGCGATCGGAGAGAAGATGGGCCCCGGCTTCGCCTATGACCAGGTCGTCCCCGCGGTGGAACGGCTGCTGCGCACCTATCTGGACCTGCGGACCGACGCGGGCGAGACCTTCCTGGCTGCGACCCGCCGGCTGGGCCTGGGCCCGTTCAAGACCGCGCTTTACGGGGAAGGCGCCCGCGATGCCGCGTGACACAGGCCTCGGCCCGGTCGCGGGCCGCGTCGCGGTGCTGAATGCGCGCTATCGCCACCATTCGGCGACGGCGGTGCTGGAACATGCGCTGAAGGATGCCGATCTGGGCCGGGTGGCGCTGGTGTCGTCCTTCGGGGCGGAATCGGTGGTGCTGCTGCATCTGGTATCCGTCATCGCGCCGGAAACGCCGGTGATCTTCATCGACACGCGCATGCTGTTCGAGGAAACGCTGACCTATCAGCGCCAGCTGGCCGACCGTCTGCCCCTGTGCGACGTGCGCACCATCCGCGCCAATCCGAACCGGCTGAATTTCGAAGACCCGGACGGCACGCTGCATCAGTTCAACACCGATGCCTGCTGCAACATCCGCAAGGTCGAGCCGCTGGAACGCGCGCTGCGCGGCTTCGACGGCTGGATCACCGGGCGCAAGCGCTATCAGAACGCTGACCGCGGCACGATCGACTTCTTTGAAAACGAAGGCGATTTCCGCATCAAGGTGAACCCCTTGGCCCATTGGGGCCGCGAGGATCTGGAAGAATACATCGTGGAGAACCGCCTGCCCCGGCATCCGCTGGTGGCCAAGGGCTACCCCTCGATCGGCTGCGCGCCCTGCACCTCGGCGGTGAAGCCGGGCGAAGACCCGCGCGCCGGCCGCTGGCGCGGCAGCGCCAAGACGGAATGCGGCATCCATTTCATCGACGGCAAGGCCGTGCGGACCCCGAAAGAGAATGCGGCATGAGCCGCGGGCAAATTTCTTCGAAGAAATTTGCAAATTCGTTCGAACGAATTTGCCTGGGAAAGGACCTGTGCAGATGAGCGTGATCGTCACCGATGCGGGCTTTGCGCCCGCCCCCGCCCGTCAGATCGTCGCCCTTGCCGATCTGACCGATGCGGCAACCGCCGTCGACCTGGCCGAAACCGACGATCCCGGCCAGGTGCAGGCGCATCTGGATCGGCTGGCGCTGATCCGCGTGGCTTTCCCGGCCTTTTCGGACGGCCGCGCCTTCACCATCGCGCGCCGGCTGCGCGCCATGGGCTACCGGGGCCAGCTTCTGGCGCTTGGGCCGGTGATCGCCGATCAATATGCGATGCTGCGTCGCGTGGGCTTTGACGGGGCCGAGATCCCCGAGGATCTGGCCGCCCGCCAGCCCGAAGACCAGTGGCGCTTCCGGGCCGACTGGAAGGCGCATGACTATCAGTCGCGGCTGCGCGCCTGATTCCCGGGTTCCCTCGGCGCGCCATTCCATATATTCCGAAAGCGAAATCTTTCATGCCCGACGTGAGCCTCATGACAGACCTTCCGACCGCCGCCGCCGCCCGACCCGCGAAACCGCACCTGCCCGACGCCCAGACCGTCACCTCGGTGAAGCACTGGACCGACCGGCTGTTTTCCTTCCGCGTCTCGCGCCCTGCGTCCCTGCGCTTCCGTTCGGGGGAATTCGTGATGATCGGGCTGATGGGCGAGAATGGCAAACCCTTGCTGCGCGCCTATTCCATCGCCTCGCCCTCCTGGGATGAAGAGCTGGAATTCTATTCGATCAAGGTGCCGGACGGGCCGCTGACCTCGAAGCTGCAGCATATCCAGCCCGGCGACGAAATCATCCTGCGGCCCAAACCCGTGGGCACGCTGGTCGTCGATGCGCTGCTGCCCGGCAAGCGGCTGTGGTTCCTGGCCACCGGCACCGGCCTTGCCCCCTTTGCCAGCCTGATGCGCGACCCTGAAGTCTACGAGAAGTTCGACCAGGTCATCATGATGCATACCTGCCGCGAGGCGGCCGAGCTGAATTATGGCCGCGAATTGGTGGAAGGCCTGAAGGACGATCCGCTGATCGGCGAGATCGTGGCCGACAAGCTGGTCTATTACCCCACCTGCACCCGGGAAGCCTTCCACCATATGGGCCGGGTCACCGATAATCTTTCCACTGGAAAGGTGTTCGCCGATCTGGGCATCCCGCCGATGGACCCCGCAACCGACCGGGCGATGGTCTGCGGCAGCCTGGCCTTCAACGTCGATGTGAAGGCGATCCTTGAAGGGTTCGGGCTGCGCGAAGGCGCGAATTCCGATCCGAAGGAATTCGTGGTCGAGAAGGCATTCGTCGGCGACGGCATCTGAAACACCGCGACGGCAACCAAAGAAAAAGGCCGCAAGAGCAAACTCTTGCGGCCTTTTCCTTATCTATCGCGCGAAGCTTACATGCCCAGCGCGGTCTTGACCTGGGCCACGGTGTCGGCCACCAGCGCCGGATTGGCCTTGGCCGCTTCGACCGCGGTCTTCAGCGTGGCCTTGGTCGCGGCATCCAGCGTCGATCCCTCGATCACCGCCACAACCGCATCGGCATTGAAGTTGGCCGGATCCAGCGCGGCAGCGGCATCCGTCACGGCGCCTTCGGCCGCGGCGGTCGCATTGCCGGCGGCCTCGGTCGCGGCGGCAGCAGCCTCGCCCGCGGCTTCGGTCGCGGCAGCGGCGGCTTCGCCGGCAGCTTCGGTCGCGGCCTGGGCGGCTTCGCCCGCGCCTTCGATCGCGGCGGCGGTGCCTTCGGTCACGGCTTCGGCGCCCGCAGCCGCGGCAGCGGCGGCGGCTTCAGCGGCCTTGGCGGCCTCTTCCTCGGCGGCCTTGGCGGCGGCGGCGGCAGCCTCTTCGGCGGCCTTGGCCTCTTCCGCAGCCTTGGCTTCGGCAGCGGCCTTTTCCTCGGCCGCCTTGGCGGCAGCCTCATCCGCGGCCTTCTTCGCCGCGGCTTCGGCCGCGGCTGCTTCCTGCGCCGGCTTGTAGCTGAACTGGTAGTAGCCCCCGGCCGCCAGAACGACGACGATGGCTCCGATGATCACTGACTTGTTCATCTTTCACGCTCCCTTTCCCGGCAGGACGGCCGGATAGCTGGCATATGCCATCCGGGAACCGGGTTGAAAAGACCGGAAGGCCCGACCCGACCGCCGCGGCCCTGCCACAGGGCTGCATTCGGACTGCATTCCGGCACCGATCACGGGTTGAAAGCCGGCGCCCCCGGGGATAGATTGCGGCGGAATTTTTCAACGATCGAAGGACCACTGCCATAGGACGCAGACCCCACAACGCCCCGCCGCAACGCGAAACCGGACCGCGCATCAATGACCGTATCCGCGCACCGGAAGTCCGCCTGATCGGGGCGGATGGCGAGAATGTCGGGGTGGTCACGCCTGCACGGGCGATGGCACTGGCCGAAGAGGCAGGGCTTGATCTGGTCGAGATCAGCCCCAATGCCGTGCCGCCCGTCTGCAAGATCATGGACTTCGGCAAGTTCAAATACGAGACGCAGAAGCGCGAGGCCGAAGCCCGCAAGAAGCAGAAGATCATCGAGATCAAGGAAATCAAGTTCCGTCCGGGCACCGATACGCATGACTATGACGTCAAGATGCGCTCGGTGATCAAATTCCTGGAGGAAGGCGACAAGGTGAAGGTCACGCTCCGCTTCCGCGGCCGCGAAATGGCCCACCAGGAGCTGGGGCTTGAACTTCTGAACCGCGTCGCCGGCGATGTCTCGGAAAAGGGCAAGGTCGAATCCATGCCCCGGCTTGAAGGCCGCCAGATGGTGATGATGATCGGACCGAAGTAAGCGAAGCGAATTTTCGCAGAAAATTCGGGGCCCTGCGGGGCCCCTTCGCATTTCTGCCAAAGGCTCAGGGCTCGCGCGGTTGCGGGCGCACCGGGCTTTCCTTCAGAAGCCCCCCCACCCCCATCGCCGCGATCTCGGCACTGGTCGGATCCAGCCCGCAGGCCACCCGTTCCAGCACCCAGTCGGCGCCGTTCAGCGCCGGGCTGCGCGCGCAGCCGGGCAGGCCGATCACCGGACGCGCGCCCAGCCGGCCCAGGAACAGCAGATTGCCCGGATCGACCGGCATGCCGAAGCGGTCCACCACCCCGCCGGCGCGCCGCAGCCCCTCGGGTGCGGTGTCCTGCGCGTCGGATGTGGCCGAACCGGTCAGGATCAGCAGCATCTCGCCCGCCATGTCCCCCAGCGCCGCCGCGATCGCCGCCGCGTCATGGGGCACGCTGCGGCAATCCTCCAGCCCGATGCCCAGCGCCTTCAGCCGCGCCTCGATCGCCCTCCGGCCCTTGCGGATCAGCTTTTCGTCCATTTCGGGCACTTCGGTCAGCAACAGCCCGGCCGAGCCGCGGCTGACCGGGCGGATCCGCAGCGCCGCCCGCGCCGCGGTGGCGGCGCGCTGCAGGGCTGCTTCGGGCACCGCATAGGTGATGATCTTGACCGTGCCGACCAGCATGCCCGGCGTCACGCGCTGCAGGGGCGGCAGCGTCGCCAGGGTGATCGCGGGATCGACCAGGTTCAGCGCATGGACCGCGGCTGTGTCCATCTGAACCAGGCCGGGCCTTGTGGCCTTCAGGTTGACCCGGCCGGTGAAGGCCTCGGTCAGGGCCAGGCCCTGCGCCGCGGGATCGGTCACCAGCGCCGCGGCCAGCTGTGCCGCGGCAAGATCCTCGCCCAGATCGCCCGGCTCCAGCCGCGCCACCGTCACCTCGGCCAGCCCCGCCGCCGCCAGCGCCGCCAGCTCGGCCCGGCCCAGCACCTGACCCTTGCGCAGCCGCCCCTCGGCCAGCGCTTCGGAATGGGCCAGGATCGCGCCCAGCGCCTGGTCCAGCGGCACGGGACCAAAGCGCATCAGCCCTGCCTCAGTCTTTGGGTGATCTGCGCCAGGATCGACACCGCGATCTCGGCCGGGGTCCTGGCGCCGATGTCCATACCGACCGGCGCATGGATGCGGGCGATCTCGGCGTCAGAGAAGCCGTCTTGCCGCAGCCGCTCCACCCGTTTCGCATGGGTCCGGGTGGACCCCAGGCAGCCCAGATAGAAGATCGGCGCCCGCAGCGCGATGCGGATCGCCGGATCGTCCAGCTTGGCATCATGGGTCAGAGTGACCACCGCCGTCCGGGCATCGGGCGCCAGCCGCGCCAGCGCCTCATCCGGCCAATCCTCGACGATCTCTTCGCCCGGGAACCGCGCGGCCGAGCCGAAAGCGGCGCGCGGGTCGATCAGCACCGGGTCATAGCCCGCCAGCCGCGCCATCGCCAGCAAGGGCTGGGCGATATGCACCGCCCCGACCACGATCAGCCGCAGGGGCGGATTGTGGATCGCGGTAAACCGCCCGTCTTCTTCCATCCCCGAGCGGTCGGTGCGAAACCGCGCATCGGCGGCCGCATCCTGGCCGGGCGCCAGCAGCCGCCGCTGCCAGCTGCCGGGCGTGACGCCATAGGCCATCGCCTGCCGCGCCGCCCGTGCCGCGACCAGATCGGCCAGCAGCGCCTCGGGCAGCGCCTGGGCACCGCTGCCCACCGGCTCGACCAGCACCCGGATCGTGCCGCCGCAGGCCAGACCCACGGCAAAGGCCGTCTCGTCGCTGACGCCAAAGGTCAAAAGCCGCGGCAGGCCGTCTTCCAGTGCCTCAAGCGCCTCGGTCACCACCGCGCCCTCGACACAGCCGCCCGAGACCGAGCCCATGATCTCGCCCGCGCCCGAGATCGCCAGTTGCGATCCGGCCTGGCGCGGGGCCGAGCCCCAGGTCTCGACCACGGTGGCAAGGGCCGCGCCCTTGCCGGCCCGATGCCAGGCCAGCGCGATTTCGGGAATGCTGTCGTGATCCGGCTTGTCCATCGGTGGCCCCCTTCGCGGCGAATATGGCCCCCGGCGGCGCCACTTGCCAGTGGCCAAAGGTCGAAGGCCCCCGCAGATCGCGGGGGCCTTCGGGGTGTTTGGGCGTCTCTGCCGGCCGAAGCCCCGGCCGTCAGCGCAGGTCGGCGGTGCGCATCAAGGGCGTGATCAGCCGCACATTCACCCGCCGGTTGGCGCGTTCATCCGACAGCGACTCGATCTTCAGCTCCGATTCGCCATAGCCCTGCACGACCAGGTTTTCCGGCGGAATGTCGAAATACTCGGTCAGCGCCTTGGCCAGCGACTCCGCCCGGCGATCGGACAGAAGCAGGTTCGACGAGGCCGAGCCCACGGCATCGGTATGGCCTTCGATCAGGAAGACATGGCTCGGGTTCTGCGCCAGCAACTGGCCCATCAGCCGGCCCAGATCGGCCAGCTTGCGCGCCTCGCTGGACCGGATCACCGCCGAGCCGGTGTCGAAGGTGATCGTATCCACCTCGACGGTCGCGGCCAGCGCCCGCACCTCGCGGATGTCGCGGATCTGGCGCAGGCTGAACTTGCGGCCCAGATTCTCGGCCTCAAGTGCCGCCATCTCGGCCTTCAGCGCCGCATCATTGTCCGAGGTCGAGATCGTCACCGCATCCGCGCGCGGCCGCGGCAATTCGCTGATGATGATCGGCTCTTCGGGCGCCAGATCGTTGATGAGAACCGTCTCGATGCCGCTGCGGTCAAAGACCGACCGGCGCAGCACCCGGCCCGAGGCATCGCGCACCGTCACCACCTGGCTGCCATCCTCGCGCTGCACGACGGTGCGGGTCGAGCCGTCGCCATAGGTTTCCGTCCGGGTCGAGACGCCGGGCTGGCGCAGGATCGCATCATCGTCCTTGTAGACGGTATAGCTGCCATCGGGGTTCTGCACGATGACCCGGTCGCCGGTGTTTTCAACGACCTGCTTCTGGTCCTTCTTGCCTTCGTTGATCACCGCGCCCACGACCAGCGCGCCCAGGGCCAGCAGACCGACCTTTTCCAGATCCGACAGCTTGTCCTTCTTCTTGCCATCCTCGGCCTTGACCGGGGCGGCGGCGAATTCCTCGTCCGAGCGGCGGGAATTGTCTTCCGACACGACTTCGCTGGTCACCGAGACCGGCTCGTCGGCCTTGCGCACCGGCGGCGCGGCAGGGTCGGCGGCAGGGTCGGTCGCGGCGGCTTCGCCTTCGGGGGCGACAGGCGCGATGCCGGCCGCGGCCGCCGCGGCGGCAGCCAGGCCTTCCAGCGCGACGCCGGATTCGCCGTCGGTCGACGAGGGCAGCGCCAGGATTTCCGCCAGCCCCTCGGCCGCGGTTTCCGGCACGACCGGCACATCGACCGGCTCGGTCACCTTGGCCTCGGCCGCGGCCTTGGCGTCGGCTTCCGCCGCAGCCTGATCTTCCGCAGCCTTCGCGGCATCTTCTTCAGCCGCCTTCGCGGCTTCCGCAGCCTTGGCTTCCGCCGCGGCCTGATCCTCGGCCGCCTTCGCCGCTTCCGCAGCCTTGGTCTCCGCCGCAGCCTGATCCTCAGCCGCCTTCGCCGCTTCCGCAGCCTTGGCCTCCGCCGCGGCCTGATCCTCGGCCGCCTTCGCGGCTTCTGCAGCCTTGGCCTCTGCCGCAGCCTGATCCTCAGCCGCCTTCGCCGCTTCCGCCGCCTTGGCCTCCGCCGCGGCCTGCTCTTCGGCCGCCTTCGCCGCTTCCGCAGCCTGATCTTCCGCGGCCTTCGCGGCCTCGGCCGCCTTGGCCTCGGCTGCGGCCTGTTCTTCGGCGGCCTTCGCGGCCTGGGCGGCGGCTTCCTCTTCCGCGGCCTTCACGGCGGCGGCGGCCTTTTCGTCGGCGGCCTTGGCTTCGGCTTCGGCCTGCTCTTCGGCCGCGCGGGCGGCCTCATCGGCCTGTTTCGCGGCCTCGGCCGCCTGCTTCTCGGCCTCGGCTGCCTGTTTCTCGGCCGCCTTCACCGCCTCTTCGGCGCGCTGCTCGGCTTCCTTCGCGGTCTTCTCGGCCTCTTCTTCGGCCGCCTTCACCGCGTCTTCCGCCTTCTTCTGGTCTTCCTTGCCCGGATCCTTGCCGAATTCGGCCGGATCGCAGGGCTTTTCAGCCGTCGGGCTGCACAGGATCGTGCCATCCTCGGCCAGGATCGAGCCATCTTCGGCAACCGTCTGCGCCCTGGCGGGCAGGGTCGAGAAGGAAGACAGGGCCATCGACAGGGCCGTGGTGCAGGTCAGAAGCTTGCGCATCGTTAATCCTTCGTCTCGGGGGCAACCGACCTGGATGCGGCGCCCGGAATCTGCGTCATCAGCCCGTCCGAGATAGGCCCGGAAGGCGCCGCTATGCGATATCAACGCCTAAACTTCCGGCGGGTTCCGGCCGATGCGGCCCGCGCGAGGCGCCATTTTAGCGGGACAGCGCCGCCAGCAGCCGCGCCTTCTCGCCCGCGTCGCCGGCATCACTGATCGCCTGGCCCAGCGCCTCAAGCGAGGCGATGGAATGGCCGGCGCGGAAACAGTCGACATGCGGCAGCAGCGCCCGGATCCCGGCGGCCTTGGGCGCGAATCCGGTCCAGCGCAGAAGCGGGTTCACCCAGATCAGCCGCCGGCACGAGAGCTGCAGCCTTTGCGCCTCATGCGCCAGAAGCCCGGCATCGTCGCGGTCAAGCCCGTCGGTGATCAGAAGAACCACCGCCCCCTGCCCCAGCACACGCCGCGACCAGTCGCGGTTGAACGCATGCAGCGCCGCCCCGATCCTGGTGCCGCCCGACCAGTCCTGCGCCTCGGCCCCGGCGGCTTTCAGCGCCTGATCGACATCGCGGGCGCGCAGGTGGCGAGTGATGTTGGTCAGGCGGGTGCCGAAAGTGAAGGCATGGACGCGCGCCCAGCCCTGGCCTTTGCGGTTCGCCACGGCGTGGACGAAATGCAGCACCATCCGGCTGTAATCGGCCATCGAGCCGGAAATGTCGCACAGGACGACCAGATTGGGCCAGCGCGCGCGCGGCGCCTTGCGGGCAATGGCGGCGATTTCGCCGCCGCGACGCAGGCTGTCGCGCAGGGTGCGGCGCAGATCGGGCTGCGCGCCGTGGAGGGCGGGCTTGCTGCGCCTTGTGCGCAGCGGCTGGACCGGCAGCGACAGACGGGCAAGCATGCGCTTGGCCGCGGCAATTTCCTCCCCCGACATCTGTTCGAAATCCAGGGTCTTCAGCCGTTCCTCGGCCGAGGCGGTGAAGCGGGCATCGACCTCGATCTCGGCATCGGGGTCGTCTTCTTCATCCTGCGCCTTCGGCCCGGGTCGCGGCGCATCGGCCAGCAGCGCCTCGGCCGCGCGCTTTTCGGCCGCTGCGGCGGCGCGGTCCTCCTGCACGCCGCGGATCTGCGGCAGCATCAGGCTCATCATATGTTCCAGATAGCGCGGGTCGCGCCAGAACAGCCGGAAGACCTGGGCAAAGACCATGCGTTCCTCGGGGCGCGAGACGAAGACCGCCTGCAGCGTGTGGTAGAAATCGTCGCGCCGGGTGAAGCCTGCCGCTTCCACCGCGCGCACGCCGTCCAGCACCCGGCCGGGCCCGACCGGCAGGCCGGCGCGGCGCAGGGCACGGGCGAAATGGGCGATGTTCTCGGCCAGTTTGCCGTCTTCGGGAAGGAGGAGGTCTGGGTGATCGGCCATGGCGCTTGCGGCGGATCCCGGGGGTTTCACACCCCCGGACCCCCGTGGGATATTTCTGCAGAGAGGAAGGCAGCAGGGAGAGGGGCGGACATCATGCCGGGGTGAGATCCTTCTTCATCTCGTCGAGCAGGCGTTTGGCCTCCGAGCCCTGGATCTTCTGGATATCGTCTTGATATTTCAAGATCGCGCCCAGCGTATCGGCGATGACTTCGGGCGACAGGCTGATCACGTCCAGCGCCAGAAGGCATTTCGCCCAGTCGATGGTTTCGGCGACGCCGGGCTTCTTGAACAGGTCCTCCTGGCGCAGCTTCTGCACGAAGCCCACAATTTCGCGGCTGAGCGCCTCTTGCGCCTCGGGGGCGCGGGCGCGCAGGATGTCAAGCTCGCGCGCGAAGCCGGGGTAATCGACCCAGTGGTAGAGGCAGCGGCGTTTCAGCGCGTCATGCACTTCGCGGGTGCGGTTCGAGGTCAGGATCACGATCGGCGGCTCGGGCGCGCGGATCGTGCCCAGTTCAGGGATGGTGACCTGGAAGTCGGACAGGGCTTCCAGAAGGAAGGCTTCGAAAGGCTCATCGGTTCGGTCGACCTCGTCGATCAAGAGGACCGGCGGGCCTTCGACCTGGGGGCGCATCGCTTCCAGAAGCGGGCGGGCGATCAGATAGTCTTCCGAGAAGAGTTCGGATTTCAGCAGATTGCGGTCGGCGCCGCCTTCGGCTTCGGCGGCGCGGATGGCGACCATCTGGGCGGCAAAGTTCCATTCCGCCACGGCCGAGGCGGCATCGAGCCCCTCGTAGCATTGCAGGCGGATCAGGCGGCGGCCCAAAGCGGCGGCCAGCGTCTTGGCGATTTCGGTCTTGCCGGTGCCGGCCTCGCCTTCCAGAAACAGCGGTCGGCCCAGTTTCAGCGCCAGGAAGACCACCGTCGCCAGCGCGCGCGCGGCGATATAGCCCTGCCCCGCCAGCAGCGTTTCGGTGGCGTCGATCGTGTCAGGCAGGGCGGTCATTCTTGGGCGGTCATGGCTGGGTCCTCCGTCGGCGATGCTGGGGCGGCGGGGCGGCGGGGTCAAGGCGGGACAGGCGGCTTTGCGACCAAGGTGCAAGGCGTCAGGGCGTCGGGGCGTCAGGGCGTCTGGGCCAGCCATTGGCGGAACGAGGCCAGGGGCGCGCGTTCGGGCCGCGCCTCGGGCCAGACCAGGTAATAGGCGCCCAGCGCCCGGACCGGGGGCCCATAGGCCGGGATCAGCCGGCCCGCGGCCAGATCGGCCTGGATCAGGAAGGTCGGCAGCAGGGCCAGCCCCAGGCCATGGATCGCGGCCTGGGCCATGGTGGCGTATTGGTCGAACAGCATCGCGGGCGGGCGCAGGCCCGGCTGGCCGTGATGGGCAAGCCAGCGGCCCCAATCGCCGGTGCGGCTGTCCAGTTGCAAGAGCGGATGGTCCAGGATCGCCTCGGCCCGCGGCAAGGGCGCGGCAAGAAAGCGCGGCGCGGCGACAGCGATGATGTCTTCGTCCATGAGTTTCAGGAATGATACGCCGGGCCAATCCTGCCGTCCGTAATGAATGGCGGCGTCGAATTGGGTTTCGGCGAAGTCGAAGGGGCGCAGGCGGGTCGACAGGTTCACCGTGACTTCCGGATGGGCCTGGGCAAAACGCGCAAGCCGCGGGGCCAGCCAATGCATGCCAAAGGCGGGCAGGATCGCTAGGTTCAGCGCCCCGCCCTGGGGGTTCGCCCGCAGGGTCAGCGAGGCATCCGTGATCATTTTCAGCGCCTTGCGCGCCTCGGCCACGAAATCCCGTGCAGCCGGGGTCAGGGTCAGCCGCCGGGCGTCGCGGGTGAAAAGCGGGATGCCCAGCTGCGCCTCAAGCACTTGCAGCTGGCGCGACACCGCGCCCTGGGTCAGCGCCAGCTCCTCGGCCGCGGCCGAGGCGGTGCCCAGACGGTCCAGCGCCTCCAGCGCCAGCAAGGACGGCAGCGTGGGCAGGTAGCGGCGCGGGATCATATGAGGTTTCCTCATGAACCTGTGACAGAGTTTCGATAGCTTTTTCGCCCGCCTTCGGGCAAGTCTTAAGAAAGCCCGCGCAGGAGAATGCCATGACCGATCGCCCGAAGCTGAAGCCCAAGGATGCGCCCGATCTGGGCCGGTTCGATTGGGAAGACCCGTTCCGGCTGGACGATCAGCTGACCGAAGAGGAACGCATGCTGCGCGACGGCGCCCGCGCCTATGCGCAGGAAAAGCTGCAATCGCGGGTGATTGCGGCCTTCCGCGAGGAACAGACCGACCCCTCGATCTTCCGCGAAATGGGCGAGATGGGGCTTCTGGGCGTGACCGTGCCGGAAGAATATGGCGGGCTGGGTGCCAGCTATGTGGCCTATGGGCTGGTGGCGCGCGAAGTGGAACGCGTCGACAGCGGCTATCGCAGCATGATGTCGGTGCAGTCCAGCCTGGTCATGTATCCGATCTATGCCTATGGCAGCGAAGAGCAGCGCAGGAAATACCTGCCGAAACTCGCCTCGGGCGAATGGATCGGCTGTTTCGGCCTGACCGAGCCCGATGCCGGCAGCGACCCGGCCGGGATGAAGACCGTCGCGAAGAAGACGGCGGGCGGCTATGTGCTGTCGGGATCGAAGATGTGGATTTCCAACGCGCCCATCGCCGATGTCTTCGTGGTCTGGGCGAAGTCCGAAGCGCATGGCGGCAAGATTCGCGGTTTCGTGCTTGATAAGGGCACGAAAGGTCTCACGGCACCGAAGGTGGGGGGCAAGCTCTCTCTCCGCGCCTCGGTGACCGGCGAGATCGTTCTCGACAATGTGGAAGTGGGCGAAGAGGCGCTTCTGCCGCATGTCGAGGGGCTGAAGGGCCCGTTCGGCTGCCTGAACCGGGCGCGGTATGGCATTGCCTGGGGCGTGATGGGGGCGGCCGAATTCTGCATGCAGGCCGCACGGCAATACGGGCTGGACCGCAAGCAGTTCGGCAAGCCGATTGCCGGCACGCAGCTGTTCCAGCTGAAGCTGGCGAATATGATGACCGAGATTTCGCTGGGCCTGCAGGCGTCGCTGCGCGTGGGCCGGCTGATGGACGAGGCCAATGCCGCGCCCGAAATGGTGTCGATCATCAAGCGCAACAATTGCGGCAAGGCCTTGGACATCGCCCGCTGGGCGCGCGACATGCATGGCGGCAACGGGATTTCCGAGGATTTCCAGGTGATCCGCCATATGGTGAACCTGGAAACGGTGAACACCTATGAAGGCACGCATGACGTGCATGCGCTGATCCTGGGCCGGTCGATCACCGGGCTGCAGGCGTTCTTCTAAGGCCCGGGCTTCCAAGCCCCGGGCGGGCGCGGCCGCTCAGGCCGCGTCGTCGCCCTCGTCATCATCCGCGCCATAGCCCGGATCGCCGGGCTTCAGCGGAATCGGCGCCAGCCGCGGGTCGATGCCGTGTTTCTTCAACAGCTGGCCGAACAGGCTGCGCGGGCGCGGGATCGCGCCCGGCTCGTGGCTGACGATCCGCCGCCGCATCCGGCGGCCATAGAAATGGATCGAGAAAGTCTCGTCGGTAATCACCTCGGACGAATCCCAGGCCGGACGCAGCAACAGCCGGCGGTCCTTGAACGCCACCGGGTACAGCGCCACCCGCGGCAGCGCATGCCTCACCTCGCCGGTGACCTGCAGGAAATGCGTGATCGCATGCGGCCCCCAGACGCCCCAGGGCTGGTCCGAGGCCGAAACCGGCGTGCCCTCGGCCAGTTTCTGGCGCAGCTCGGCCTCATAGTCCGGGCCGTACCAGCTGGGGATCGACCAGGCATCGGCGGTGTGATCCAGCAGGAGACGCAGGGTTTCACTGTCTTTCGGCAGGCCCAGCACCCCGCCATTGACATGTTTCTTCGATTCCCAGCCGTAGAAATGCCCGTTCGCCGTGGTGAAGGGCTTTACGCAATAGGCATCGGTATCGGCCCAGATCGTGCGGTCGCATTTCGCCAGAAGGTGATAGCGGAACACATCGGAATGCAGCGCCGGCGAGCCGGTCTTGGCATGTTTCAGATAGCCCTGCTGGGGCAGGATCTCATTCGCATCAGCGATCTCGACGCCCGAGGGCACATTCTGCACCGGCTCGTAGGTGTAAAGCTTGGTGTGATGGCCGGCATGGACGAAAGAGACAAGGCAAAGCTGCTCCAGAAAGCTCAGCGGGCCGCCGATCCACAAGGCGGCAATCTGGTATTCGGGGGTCATGAGGATGCGGCCGCCTTGTTTCTGTTGCCCGGAGAATGCCGCAGCAGATGCGGGCGCGAAAGCGGAAAATGCCGGAAAATCGGGCCGATTGCAGCGCTGCAGCGCGCCAAGCCCCTGTGACGGCGGCCCGGGAAATGCTAGGAAGGGGCCAGAGGCGGCCCAAGACCGCCGGCAGATCCCAGGCCCATGAGCAGCACCCAGACCCTTGATCTTCCGCCCTCGCGCGCGCTGGACCTGCCCGGTCTGCCGCGGTTTCTGGATGGGCTTCTGTGCAGCGACGGGCAGCTGCGGCTGTTCTTTGGCGGCGGAGCGCAGGCGGCGGGGGTGCAGCCCGCGGGGCTGGCGGGTCTGCGCGAGATTTCGGGCGGGCTGATGGTCACGGGCACGGGCCGCGCCGGCGACTTTCGGCTCAGCCTGGCAGATGGGTCGGGCCTGACCCTGCCGGTGGCGCAGGCGCCAAGTGCGGTGTTCCGCGGCCGCAACGTCTTGCTGCTGATGCGGGTGTCCGAGACGCCCGCGCAACTGGCCGAAAGCCTGGCCTGGCATGCCGGCCGGCATGGCGCCGATGCGGCGCTGGTGGTGAACCGGGCCGCGCCCGCGGCGGAAGGCGGTTTTGCCGAGACGCTGGCGCGGCTTGCGCCCAAGGGCATGGTCCTGCGGGTGATGCAGCTGGCGCAGCCCTCGGGCAAGGCAGAGACAGGCCCCGAGACCCATCCTTTCCTCGCGCCCGATGCGCCGGGCAAGGACCGGATGACACCGCCCGCCCCCGATCCCTGGCTGGCGCCGCTGGACGAGGGCATTCTCTATGAATGGCTGAAATGGCGCCATCTGGCCGAGGCGCGCGCCGTCGTCAGCCTTGAGGCCTGCGATATCCTGCCCGCGCCAGAAGGCGAAGGGATTTTTGATCTGGCGGCGGCCGAAGGCATCGTGCTGCTGGCCGGGCGGCGGGCCTATCCCTGGCGGCTGCGCCCCGGCCGGGCGGCGGGCTTTGGCGACCATATCTGCCGGCCCTTCGATTCCGCCCGCGGGGCGGCCCGCTGGGCCGTGGCGCCAGGCGTGTTGGGGCTGGACAAGACCTGGCGGCAGACCCGCGTGGCCTTCGTACAGCCGGGCAAGGTGCTGCCCTTCTGGCGCTGCATGGCGCTGCGCGTCAACGCAGCCGAAGGCGCGCCCCTGGCGCCCAAGACCGCGCTGATCGAGGAGCCGGACCTTCTGTCCCTGGCCCAGGCTTTGGGCGCGCGGCCCGTGCGCCCCCCCGCCTCGCGGCTGAAGGCGCAGCCCGCGGCGGCCACAACGGGCGACCGGGTTGCCATCGTCACCACGATGAAGAACGAGGGGCCCTTCATCCTGGAATGGCTGGCCTATCACCGGGCGATCGGGGTGACGGATTTCCTGATCTACACCAATGATTGCAGCGACGGCACCGACACGATGCTGCAGATGCTGGAGCGCAAGGGCCTGTGCCTGTGGCGTGAAAACCCGTTTCGCGAAATGGACCTGAAGCCGCAGCATGCCGCCCTTCAGGCCGCCGAGGCCGAACCGATGATGCAAGAGGCCGATTGGGGCATCTGCATGGATGTCGACGAATTCATCGACATCAAGATCGGCGACGGCACACTGAAAGCGCTTTTCACCGCGATGGAGGCGGCGATGCCGGGCGCCAACATGATCGCGCTGACCTGGCGTCTGTTCGGCAATTCCGAGGTCCGCGGCTATGAGGACCGCTTCCTTCTGGACCAGTTCACCCGCTGCGCGCCCGAAGTGGTGCGCA
The DNA here is from genome assembly GCF_020179405.1 of Xinfangfangia pollutisoli. GTDB lineage: Bacteria > Pseudomonadota > Alphaproteobacteria > Rhodobacterales > Rhodobacteraceae > Pseudogemmobacter > Pseudogemmobacter pollutisoli. The sequence goes on from NZ_JAICBZ010000005.1 coordinate 74,389, forward strand.
AGCCGCATCAGGCCTGGGGCTTCAAGACGCTGTTTCGCAACATCGAGATCTACAAGAAGCTGGGCGTCCACCGCCCCAAGGGGCTGAAGCCCGATCTCTGGGATCAGGTGCGCTGGCTGAACGGCTCAGGCCAGGCCCTGCCGAAAGAGATGTTCCGCAATGGCTGGCGCTCGACGCTGGAGACCTATGGCTATGACTGGGTGCAGCTGAACCATTACGCCGTGCGCAGCGCCGAAAGCTTTCTGGTCAAGCGCGACCGCGGCCGGGTGAACCATGTCGATCGCGACCAGGGGATGAATTACTGGTTCCGCATGAACCACAACGCGCAGGAAGACCGCTCGATCCAGCGGATGATTCCGGCTTTGCGGGCAGAATGGGACCGGCTGATGGCCGACCCCGAAATTGCCGCGGCCCATGCCCATTCGGTCGCCTGTCACCGCGCCAAGATCGCCGAATTGCGTGCGACCGAGAATTACGAGGCCTTCTATGGCGAATTGACCGGGCCACGGATGGAGAAACTGTGCCGGATGCAGCAGCATTTCGGCTCGGCCGTGTTCAATGCCGGGCCGCAGGTCATTCCCGAAGACCTGCATGACCGCGATCTGCCGGCGGATTTCTTCTTTACCGTCGCCTATGAAGGCGAGGCGCAGCATTGAGGCGGGGGGCGAATTTTCTGCGAAAATTCGGGGCGGCGCGATGCGGGTAAGCCTGTTGTCGACGATGAACGACGAGGGCGCCTTTCTGCTGGACTGGGTTGCCCATCACAAGGCCCTGGGTTTCGACGATCTGGTGATCTGCAGCAATGATTGCAGCGACGGCACCGATGCAATGATCCTGCGCCTGCAAGAGCTGGGCCTGGCCCGCCATCACGCCACGGTCAAGGCCGGCAGCTCGATCCAGCGCGCGGCCTTCCGCCAGGCGCGGGCGCTGCCCGAGATTGCCGGGGCCGATTGGCTGTGGGTCTGCGATGCCGATGAGTATCTGTGCGTCCATTGCGGCGACGGCTCGGTCCGGGCGCTGATCGCCGCGGCCAGCGCCGGGGCGCAGGTGATCTCGGTCCCCTGGCGGGTCTTCGGGCCGGCGGGACGCGTGGCCTATGACGCGGCGCCGGTGAGCGAACAGTTCCTGATGGCCGAGGCCCCGGCGCCGCGTGGCAAGGCCAAGCCCGTCTTCGCGAAATCGCTGTTTCGCGCCCCCGCGCAGGTCGGCCGCATCGGCGTGCATGCGCCTTTGCCGCCCGAAGGCGCGCCCCCCTATCGGCGCGAGGCGCCGGGGCAGCGGCCGACCCGGCCGGGGCAGCCGATGATGGTGCGGGCCGATTACCGGGTGGCGCAGGTCAACCATTACGCGCTGCGCAGCCTGGACAGTTTCCTGGTCAAGCGCGCGCGCGGGCGGGTGAACCATGTCGGCGAGGCGATGGACCTGGCCTATTGGCGCCGCTTCGACCGGGCCGAGGTCGAGGACCGCGCCATCCAGCGCTATGCCCAGGCCAGCGCCGAGTGGCGCGCCCGGCTGCTGGCCGATGCGCCGCTGGCCGCCCTGCACCGCGCCGCCGTGGCCTGGCACCGCGCCCGCATCGCCACCCTGCGCGCAGATCCCGCCACGGCCGCGCTGATCGCCCAGATCGCCGGGGCCGCCTGATGCGCGCGCTGGCCATCGCCACCCTGCGCAACGAGGGCGCCTTCCTGCTGGAATGGCTGGCCCATCACCGCGCCTGCGGCTTTACCGATTTCCTGATCTTCTCGAACGATTGCGACGATGGCACCGACCTTATGCTGGACCGGCTGGCCGAGATGGGTTGGCTGACCCATATCCGCAATCCCGGCCCGCATGAGGAAGGCCCGCAATGGGCGGCGCTGAAGGCGGCCGACCGCCATCCGCTGACCCGCGCCGCCGACTGGGTCCTGGTTCTGGATATCGACGAATTCGTCAATATCCATGCGGGCGACCGCAGCCTGTCGGCGCTGATCGCCGCCCGGCCCGAGGCCACGGCCTTCCCGCTGACCTGGCGGCTGTTCGGCAATGGTGGCGTGGTGCGGCAGGAAGACCGGCCGGTGACCGAGATCTTCCTGCGCGCAGCCCCGCGCGTGCTGCACTGGCCCTGGCGGGCGCTGATGTTCAAGACGCTGTTTCGCAACGATGGCAGCTATCGCAAGCTGGGCGTTCACCGCCCCCGCGCGCCGGTCAAGGACCGGATGGCGGCGCAGGTCTGGATCGACGGCTCGGGCGCGCGCCTGCCCGACAGCTATGCGACGGGGCGGCTGTTTTCCGATCTGGGCGCCGATCATTACGGGCTGGTACAGTTGAACCATTACGCGCTTGGCTCGGCCGAGGGGTTCCTGGTGAAATCCGACCGCGGCCGCGCCAATCGCGAGGCGGCGTCGGCCGATGCCGGCTATTGGATCGAACGCAATTTCGCCGCCGAAGAGGATCGGTCGATCCTGGCGCTGGACAGCGCGGGTTTGCGCGCGGATCTGCTGGCCGATCCGGTTCTGGGGCCCCTGCACCGCGCGGCCTTCGCCTGGCGGCAGGCGCGGTTCGCCGCGCTGATGGCGGAAGAGCCCTGGCGCGCGCTGTTCGGCCGGCTTCTGCTGGCGCCGCCCAGCCGGGTGCTGACGCCCGAGGCGGCGCGGCTGATCTGGTCGCATGGGGTGGCGGCGCGGGGGGCGCAGGCGCGAAACAATCGCGGCTGATTGTACCCGGGACGGCGCCGGGATTCGGGCCTATTCCGCTTGCCCGCCCGGGACTTGGGGGCGAAAATGGCCGGCAGATCCCGCCCCCATCGCGCCCCCTTCCCTGCCCCCCTCTCTACCCCCCGGAACCCCCATGGCCGACGTTCGATCCCCTGCCGCCGGCGCTGCCGAGGACTGGCTTGCCGCCATGGACGCCGTCGCCGATGAGGACGGCTATCTGGAACGGCTGGGCGCGCGGCACTGGGCGTTTTTCGCCGAAACGGGCCCCCGCCTTCTGGTCACCTTCGAACGCGCCGAAGACCTGCGCGCCCGCGACGACCGGATGCCGGCGGCCTGGGCGCTGTGCAAGGCGCGCGGCTGGTCGCTTCTGACCCTGATTGCCGAGGGCGAGACCTTCTGGCGCGACCGTGCGGTCTGGGGCTATCTGGACCGGCTGGTCGATGACGCGTTTTTCGAGGATTTCGACCAGGTGCTGTTCTACGGCGCCGGGCCCGCGGGCTATGCCGCCGCGGCCTATGTGGTGGCCGCCCCCGGCGCGCGGGCGCTGCTGGTGGCGCCGCGCGCCACGCTCGACCCCGATCTGGCACGCTGGGACAGCCGCCACCGCAAGGCGCGCAAGCTGGATTTCACCAGCCGCTACGGCTTTGCCCCCGACATGACCGAGGGCGCCGAGAAGGTCTGGCTGCTGCATGACCCGCTGAACGCCGCCGATGCCGCCCATGCCGCCCTGTTCCGCCGGCCCTGGATCACCCGGCTGAACGCCCGCCGCACCGGCGAGACCACGGAACGTGCGCTGCAGGCGACGGGGCTTCTGGATCCGCTGCTGGACGAGGCGATGGCGGGCACGCTGTCGGCCCTGTCCTGGGCCCGGCACTGGCGGGCGCGGCGCAGCTATCCGGCCTATCTGAAGCAGATCCTGGCCGAGGCGGCCCAGGCCGGCCGCCCCGCGCTTGAGGCGGGGATCTGCCGCTCGGTCACCCAGCGGATGAAGGCGCCGCGCTTTGCCAAGCGGCTGGCCGACCTGACCGGAACCCCGCCCGTCTAAGCCGCTAATTGCTGTAGGAATCGTATAGATTCTGCAGATCGGCGGCGCGCGCCTCGGTCAGCCGGGTCATGCAGCCATAGACCAGCAGCATCTCGGCCGAGCCGCCGCGCATCGCATAGCCCTCGGCCGCGCAGGCGGCATCGCGATAAGTGATCCAGGCGCGCTGCGCCTCGCGCAGCTTGTCGGCCGCCCCCTGCTCACCCTCGGGCAGATCGGCATCCCAGTCCTTCATCAGCTTCATCGCATCGCCATAGGCCGAGTTCAGCCAGGCATCCTGCATCTGCCACTCGGAATGGGCGCAGCCGTTCATATCGGCCTGGGTGACCGGATTTCGGCAATCCAGGCCCTGCGCCTGCGCGGGCAGAGCCAGGGCGGCCAGGGACAGGCCTGCCGCCAGAAGGCAGGAAAGGATCGGGGATCTGGGCATGGAAACTCCTTCAGCGCCGCAACGGGACCGCCGCGCAGTCTGCCCCGGATCGGCACCGGACCCAAGGGCCGATCGGGGCGGGCAGACCTGACCTTGCGGGGGCGGATCGGCGGCTTTTGCCTCTCGCCAAGAAGCGGCGTTTGCGCTAGGCGGGCAGCATGCAAGAGATCACGATCCGCCGGCCAGACGACTGGCATCTTCACCTGCGCGACGGCGCCATGCTGAAGGGCGTTCTGCCCGAAACCGCGCGGCATTTCGCCCGCGCGATCATCATGCCGAACCTGGTGCCGCCGGTGGTGACCGCCGCCGATGCCAGCGCCTATCGCGACCGGATCCTGGCCGCCCTGCCCCCGGGCATGCGTTTTGAACCCCTGATGACGCTGTACCTGACCGAGGGCACCGACCCGGCCGATGTGGCCGCCGCGGCGGCCTCGGGCCTGGTGAAGGCGGTCAAGCTGTATCCGGCCGGGGCCACCACCAATTCGCATGGCGGAGTGCGGGATCTGACCAAGGTCATGGCCGTCCTGGAGAAAATGGCCGAGATCGGCCTGCCCCTTTGCACCCATGGCGAGGTGGTCGATCCCGAGGTCGACATTTTCGACCGCGAGGCGGTGTTCATCGACACCGTTCTCGATCCGCTGCGCCGCCGCCTGCCCGAGCTGCGCCTGGTCATGGAACACATCACCACCGAGGAAGGCGTGGCCTATGCCGCCGCGGGCGGGCCGAACCTGGCCGCGACGATCACCACGCATCACCTGATCATCAACCGCAACCATATTCTGGTGGGCGGGATCAAGCCGCATTACTACTGCCTGCCGGTGGCCAAGCGCGAAAAGCACCGCCTGGCGCTGCGCGCCGCCGCGACCTCGGGCCGGGGCTGCTTTTTCCTGGGCACCGACAGCGCCCCGCATGTCGATGCGCTGAAAGAACATGCCTGCGGCTGCGCCGGATGCTTCACCGCGACCAACACGATGCCCCTCTTGGCGCATGTCTTCGAGGAAGAGGCCGCGCTGGACCGGCTGGAGGCCTTCGCCAGCCTGAACGGTCCGGCCTTCTACCGCCTGCCCGCGAATGAGGCGCGGCTGCGGCTGGTGAAACGCCCCGAGCCCCAGGAATTCCCGGCCAAGATCATCACCGAGGCCGGCCCCGTCACCGTCTTCAACCCCGGCTTCCCCGTGCAGTGGCAGGTGGACAGCTGAGCCCTGATTTTCGTCGAAAATCAGAAGGTTCGAGTTTTCGTCGAAAACTCGTGCCCCGACCCGAAAGGAGCGCCTGATGATCCCAGCCACCTTCCCGCCGAAAGAGGAAATCGCCCGCCTGACCGCCCGCGCCTTCCTGGAAATCGGCGCCGTGCATTTCAACGCGCGCGAGCCCTTCACCCTGGCCTCCGGCCTGCCCTCGCCCACCTATATCGACTGCCGCAAGCTGATCAGCTTCCCGCGCATCCGCAGCATGCTGATGGATTTCCTGGCCGTCACCGTGCTGCGCGAGGCGGGGTTCGAGGCTTTCGACAATATCGCCGGCGGCGAGACCGCGGGCATTCCCTTCGCCGCGCTGGTCGCCGAACGGCTGGCCCTGCCGATGACCTATGTACGCAAGAAGCCCAAGGGCTATGGCCGCAATGCCCGCATCGAAGGCGCGATGACCGAAGGCCAGCGGGTGCTTCTGGTCGAGGATCTGACCACCGATGGCGGCTCGAAACTCTCGTTCGTCGATGCGATCCGCGAGACCGGTGCCACCTGCGGCCACACCGCGGTGATCTTCTATTACGGCATTTTCGACGGGGTCGAGGCGCGGCTGGGCGAGCATGGCGTCAAGCTGATCCATCTCTGCACCTGGTGGGACATGCTGGCCGAGGCCCGCGCGCAAGGGACCTTCGATGCCGAGACGCTGGACGGGGTGGAAGCCTTCCTCAAGGCGCCGCGCGCCTGGCAGGACGCGCGGAAACCCGCCTGACCTGGCGTCAGGCCGGGCGCCGGGTCCGGCCGGGCCCTGTTGAAAGATTGTGGGCAAGTCGCGATTCGCTGCGGCGCGGCTTGTGATCTTTACACGGGGCCACCGCAATCCCTGGTGGAAGACTCGGGCCGAATCCGGTAAACTGCAGCTATCCCCCGGCTTATCCCCTGACTTATCAGCGGTTGCCGCGCGGGACCGATCAGAGCATTCAGGACCCGAGGCGCGCATCGTCAGAAGACGCGCCGGGGGGAAGTTGAGGATCAGGGAATGAGCGAAGTCGCAACCCTGCGGCCGGGTGTTCCGGCCGTTGCCGATGCACCCGGCACCGAGGCGCTGCCGCATAACACCGAAGCCGAACAGCAGCTTCTGGGCGCGATTCTGGTCAACAATGACATCTATGACCGGATCGCCAGCCTGATCCGGTCCGAGCATTTCTTCGACCCCGTCCACCAGCGCATCTTCGAGATCGCCTCGGCGCGGATCCAGAAGAACGCGCTCGCCTCGCCCGTGACGCTGAAGGCCTTCATGGAGGATGATGCGGGGCTGAAGGAACTTGGGGGCCCCGCCTATCTGGCGCGGCTGGCGGGTGCTGCGATCTCGGCCTTCGCCGCGCGCGACTATGCGCAGATGATCTACGACCTGGCGGTGCGGCGTGAGCTGATCCAGCTGGGCCGCGACATTTCCGACAAGGCCGCCAAGGTCGACATCGACAGCGAACCGCGCGAGCAGATCACCGAAGCCGAACAGCGGCTTTACAAGCTGGGCGAACAGGGCGTCGCCGAACGCGGCTTCCAAAGCTTCCTCAAGGCGGTGACCGATGCGGTCAACGTGGCCAATGCCGCCTATCAGCGCGGCGGCGGGCTGGCCGGGATCTCGACCGGGCTGATCGACCTCGACAAGAAGCTGGGCGGCCTGCATGAAAGCGACCTGCTGATCCTTGCCGGGCGCCCCTCGATGGGCAAGACCTCGCTGGCCACCAACATCGCCTTCAACGTGGCCAAGGCCTATCGCCGCGGCCGCAAGCCCGATGGGCATGAGGGCGCGGTGGAAGGCGGCGTCGTGGGCTTCTTCTCGCTGGAAATGAGCGCCGAGCAGCTGGCGGCGCGGATCCTGTCGGAAGCCTCGGAAGTGCCCTCGGAACAGATCCGCCGCGGCGACATGACCGAGACCGAGTTCCGCAAATTCGTCGATGCCGCCAAGGATCTGGAAAGCTGCCCGCTTTACATCGACGACACGCCGGCCCTGCCGATCAGCCAGGTCGCCGCCCGCGCCCGGCGGCTGAAGCGCACCCATGGGCTGGATGTGCTGATGATCGACTATCTGCAACTCTTGAAGGGCTCGTCGAAATCCTCGGAAGCGAACCGGGTGCAGGAAGTCTCGGAAATCACGCAAGGCTTGAAGGCGATCGCGAAAGAGCTGAACATCCCCGTCATCGCGCTGTCGCAGCTGTCGCGCCAGGTCGAAAGCCGCGAGGACAAGCGGCCGCAGCTCAGCGACCTGCGCGAATCCGGCTCGATCGAGCAGGACGCCGATGTGGTGATGTTCGTGTTCCGCGAGGAATATTACAAGGAACGCGAGAAGCCGGCCGATCACGAGCTGGAAAAGATGGCGGCCTGGCAGGAGGTCATGGAGAAATGCCATGGCAAGGCCGAGGTGATCATCGGCAAGCAGCGCCACGGGCCGATCGGCACGGTGGAACTGTCCTTCGAAGGCCGCTTCACCCGCTTCGGCAATCTGGTGCGGCCCTGGCAGGGCGATGGCGGGCCGGACGTCGGGTTCTAACCCTCGGCTTCTCCCCCCCGCCGCCGCGCCCGGCCCTGCGGTCGGCTGCCTCCGGCGGGGATATTTTTGCAGAGAGGAAGGCGACAAAGCCCTTTCCCCTGCGGCCTTCCTCTCTGGAGAAATATCCCGGGGGTGAGGGCGAAGCCCGAGGGGGCAGAGCCCCCTGCGACCGCAAGGTCAGGCGCTACGGCAAGGCACTAGGGCCCGTAGATCGTGACTTCCGGCAGATCGGTCAGCCCGATGCCCAGCGCCTGATAAGCCGACAAGGACATCAGCGCCCCGCCCGTTCCCGGGCGCAGTTCCAGCGCCAGCGACTGGCCGCCCGGCGCCACGACACGGCCCTGAACCGGGGCCGAGACCAGCGCCGTCTGCAGCCAAAGCCCCGGCTCGGCCGGGGCGCCCAGCGCCACCACAGCCTTGCCCAGCGCCTTCTCGCCACCCTTGGCGGGCGCGGCAAGCGCCGCGGCCTTTTCGGCGGCGCTGGTCTGGTCCAGCGCTGCCGGCGCCTGTCCGCCGCCCAGCACGGTGGTCCGCACCGGCGGCGCGATTTCGGTCGCCAGGTCCGAGGCCGGAGCGTCCGGCTTGCGGCCAAGCCCCTGAAGGGCGGAACAGCCGGCCAGGCTCAGCGCGGCAAGAAGAAGAAGCGGGGTTTTCATGCCCCCGACCTTAGTCGGATCGCCCGCGCCCGTCCATCACCGGATTGCCGCTTGTGGCAAAGCCTCGCCGCGCCTACCTTTCAGGGATGAACCCGGCCCCGCTCATCGATCCCTTCGCCCGCGCCATCTCGTATCTGCGGGTCTCGGTCACCGACCGCTGCGATTTCCGCTGCACCTATTGCATGGCCGAACATATGACCTTCCTGCCGAAGGCCGATCTTCTGTCGCTGGAGGAGCTGGACCGGCTGTGTTCCGCCTTCGTGCGGATGGGGGTGGAGAAGCTGCGCATCACCGGGGGCGAGCCCTTGGTGCGCAAGGGCATTCTGACCTTCTTCGAGGCGATGGCGCGGCATCTGCAATCGGGCGCGCTGAAAGAGCTGACGCTGACCACCAATGGCAGCCAGCTGGCGCGCTTCGCCCAGCCGCTGGCCGATCTGGGGGTGCGGCGGATCAATGTCTCGCTGGACACGCTGGATGCGGCGAAATTCGCCAAGATCACCCGCTGGGGCCGGCTGAACCAGGTGCTGGACGGAATTGCCGCGGCGCAGGCGGCGGGGCTGCGGGTCAAGATCAACGCCGTGGCGCTGCAGGGCTTCAACGAGGACGAGTTGATCCCGCTGACCGAATGGTGCGCGCGCCAGGGCCATGACCTGACCTGGATCGAGGTCATGCCGATGGGCGATATCGAACCCGGGCGGCTGGACCAGTATTGGTCGCTGAAGGATCTGCGCGCGCGGCTGGCCGAATGCTACACGCTGACCGATCTGGCCGAGCGCACGGGCGGGCCCGCCCGCTATGTGCGGCTGGAGGAAACCGGCCAGAAGGTCGGCTTCATCACGCCCTTGACCCATAATTTCTGCGAAAGCTGCAACCGGGTGCGGCTGACCTGCACGGGCGAGTTGTACATGTGTCTGGGCCAGGAAGACATGGCCGATCTGCGCGCGCCGCTGCGCGCCAGCCCCGACAGCGATGCCCCGGTCGAGGCCGCGATCCGCGCCGCCATCGCGCGGAAACCCAAGGGTCATGATTTCGACTATTCGCGCCAGGCGATCCGCGGCCAGATGTCCCGCCACATGAGCCATACCGGCGGCTGACGCCCGGGCCGGGGAACCGGCGGGCTGCGGCGGTCGTTCACCGTTCCCGCAGCCGCGAAAGGACCAGGCCATGACCATTCCGCGCAACACGATCTGCCTGTGGTATGACAAGGACGCGGAAGACGCCGCGCGTTTCTATGCCCAGACCTTTCCCGACAGCGCGGTAACGGGGGTCTTCCACGCGCCGGGCGATTTTCCCGGCGGCAAGGCGGGCGATGTGCTGACAGTGACCTTCACCGTCCTCGGCATTCCCTGCATCGGCCTGAACGGCGGCCCGGTCTTTGCGCAGAGCGAGGCCTTTTCCTTCCAGATCGCCACCGACACCCAGGAAGAAACCGACCACTACTGGACGGCGATCACCGGCAATGGCGGGCAGGAAAGCGCCTGTGGCTGGTGCAAGGATCGCTGGGGGCTGAACTGGCAGATCACGCCGCGCGTCCTGACCGAAGCCATGGCCCAGGGCGGAGCAGCGGCGCAGCGTGCCTTTGCCGCGATGATGGAGATGCAGAAGATCGACATCGCGAAGATCGAGGCCGCCATCCGCGGTTAGGCGGCGGCCCCGACCCGGCGCTTATTCCGCCTCGTTCGCGGGCTTGGCGTTCAATTGGCCGTACATCTGCGGCCCGATATCGTCCATCAGGCCCAGCTGGGTCTCGATGAAGTCGATATGACCTTCCTCATCGGCCAGCAATTCGTCGAACAGCGCGCGGCTGACGTAATCGCCCACCTCGTCGCAATGGCGCCGCGCCTCGATATACAGTTTGCGCGCGTCATGTTCGCCCGCGAGATCGGCTTCCAGCGTCTCGCGCAGGTTTTGGCCGATGCGCAGCGGATCCAGCTTTTGCAGATTCGGGTGGCCTTCCAGGAAGATGATCCGCGCGATCAGCTTGTCGGCGTGATTCATTTCCTCGATCGATTCGGCGCGGCTCTTTTCGGCGATGCGGCCGTAGCCCCAATCTTCCTGCAGACGGTAATGCAGCCAATACTGGCTGACCGCCGTCAATTCAGAGCGCAGCGCCGCGTTCAGATAGTCGATGACCTTCGGATCGCCCTTCATGGCTCTCCCCCTTTTCTCTGCGAAGCACCGGTATGCGGCTGGGCCCTTCGGCCGTGGCTACTGCGAAACTCGCACAGCCGCGCATGGTGTCAAGGAAAAGGGGCAGGCAGCCGCCGCAATCGGCGCGCTTGCCCAGGGCGCGATAGACCTTGCCGGGGGTGATGATCGTCCTGGCATCCGCCGCGCGCATCCAGTCGACAGCCGCCAGAATGTCGCGGTCGGAAATGCCCATGCAGTGACAGACGATCATCCGATGCCCCTATTTGGTCAGGATCAGCTTGCCCTGGCGGGTGATCCGCAGCGTGTAGATCTGCCCGTCGAGCAGGATCTTCGCCAGGCTGCCGCCTTCGGTCAGCACGCGGGCCTCATGCACCGGCGTCGCATCCGCGGTCAGCCAGGGGGTCAGCATCGGTTCGGGGCGCATGTTCATTGATCCGCCCTCCGCGCCGAGGCCGCCACGCTGCGGTCGATCAGCGCCTCGATCAGCGCCACAGGAAAAACCCCCGCCGAAGGCGTCAGGTCCGACAGAAGATCGGCCAGCGGATGGCTCCGCCCTGCCCTTTGGGTCTGCGTCATCACTATGCTCCATTGCGTCTCGGGACAGTTCGGGCCGGGCTCGCCCGAGACGGGCATGGCTGGGCATTTGCGTAATTCCTGACTGAATCACTCCTGATTGTCAATCCCGACTAAAAGACTTTGAAATTTTGCACGGGCGGGCGGCCGCTGATCGGTTCCCCCGGCGTCGGAGACCCGGCCTAGACGCCCGGCCAGACCCCGATCACCGGCGCATGCAGATGCCAGATCGCGCCCCAAAGGATCAGCCACAGCACAAGCCGCCGCCACGAGGGCGCGCCGCGCGGGCGCCAGCGGCCCAGGACCAAGGCCGCCAGCGGCAGCGCGGCGGTATGGGCGGCAAGACGGGGCCAGTCGGCCCCCAGGCGGCGGCGCGCCTTGGCCTCGGCCACGACCAGGCCCAGCGCGGCAAAGGCCAGCAGCGGGCCGAACAGCAAGAGATGCGCCAGATCGCCATTCACCAACCCATGCACCAGCGCCCAAAGCAGCATCGCCCAAAGCAAGGGCTGCCGCGTCACCCCGGCAATGCCGGGCCGGGCGGGGTCAAAGCCGCGGGCCTGGCCCTCGAAGGCGAAAGGGTTGGGCGCGGCAATGCCGAAACAGCCCAGTGCCAGCACCGCCGGCATGACCAGATTCGCCGCCCAGCGCATCCAGATCTGCTGGTCCCAGACCGGCACGAAGGGGGCGCGCCCGGCCGCCGCAATCGCCCAGGCAAACAGCAGCAGCGACAGCGCCGAATAGGCCAGAAGATAGGGCCGCCGCCCCAGCCGCGCGATCAGCGCCGCCCGCAGCGCCGGCCGCCCCGGCACAAGATGCGCGCCCAGAAACAACCCCATCGCCAGCGTGAATTCCGCCCAGTCCTGCATTCCCGTCCCTCCTGTCGGGGCTGGCGCTTCGCGCCGGCCTGTGTTCCTCTCTGCGCGGAACCCCGATCATGCCGCAAGCCCTTGCCGACGACCTTCTTTCGCTTCCGCCGCCGCAGCTTGCCCCTGCGGCGCTTCTGGCACTGGTCCAGGCGCAGTGGGGCCTGACCGGCCAGCTGACGCCCCTGACGGCGGAACGCGACCTGAACCACCGGCTTGACACCGGCGCCGGGCGCTATGTGGTGAAACTGGCAAATGCGGCCGAGCCCGAGGCGATGACCGCCTTTCAAAGCGGCGCGCTGCAGCATGCCGCCGCGGTCGATCCCGGCCTGCCGATCCCGCATCTGCTGCCCACGCGCGCCGGCGCGCCCTGGCTGACGCTGCCTCAGGGGCGGCTGCGGCTGCTGACCTGGCTGGACGGGCAGCCGGCGGCGCTGGCGCCGCGCAGCCCGGCCCAGGCACGGGCGAGCGGCGCGGTGGCGGGGCGGCTTGCGCGGGCCCTGGCGGGCTATGATCCGGCCGGCGCCGATCCGGTGATCCTGTGGGACATCCAGCGCCTGCCGCGGCTGGCCGCGCTTCTGCCCGAACTGGGCGATGCCGGCCTGCGCGACGCCGCCCGCGCCTTCATCGCCGATTTCGAAACCCGCGTGGCGCCGCGGCTGGCCCGCCTGCCGCGGCAGGTCTGCCACAATGATTTCAACCCGCACAACCTGCTGACCGATCCCGAAGACCCGAGCAGGATCGCCGGGGTGATCGACTTCGGCGACATGGTGGTGACGCCGCGGATCTGCGATCTGGCGGTGGCCTGCGCCTATCAGGTCGACCCGGCCGATCCTGTGGCAGGGCCGCGGGCGCTGGTCGCGGGCTATGCCACCGCCCAGACCCTTCTGCCCGAGGAACTGGCGCTTCTGCCCGATCTGATCGCCGCGCGGATGCTGACCAGCCTGGTGATCTCGACCTGGCGCGCCGCCCGCTACCCGCAGAACGCCGCCTATATCCTGCGCAATGCGCCCAATGCCACGGCGGGGCTGGCCGCGCTGAAGGCGCTGCCGGCCGGCGCCATGGTGGAAGCGCTGGAAAAGGCCGCCCAGCCCAAGGTGCCGCAATGACCCGCCCGCCCGTCCCGACCATGGTGAATGCCTATGCGCCCGGCGCCGATCTGCCGGCGGAAACCGCCGCGCTGATCGACCGCCGCACCCGGGTTCTGGGCCCGGCCTACCGGCTGTTCTACGAAAAACCCCTGTATCTGGTGCGCGGCGAAGGCGTCTGGCTGTATGACGCCGAAGGCCGGCGTTATCTGGACGCCTATAACAACGTGGCCGCCGTCGGCCATTGTCACCCTCGCGTCGTGGCGGCCATGGCGGCACAGGCCGGGGTGCTGGCCACCCATACCCGCTATCTGCACGAGACGGTGCTCGACTATGCAGAACGCCTGCTGGCGCATTTCCCGCCCGCCCTGTCGCAGGTCATGTTCACCTGCACCGGCTCCGAGGCGAATGACCTGGCCTATCGCATCGCCCGCGCCGCGACCGGCGGCACCGGGGTGATCGTGACCGACAATGCCTATCACGGGGTGACGCTGGCCACGGCCGAGATGTCGATGTCGATCGGCCCCGCCGTGGCGCCGGGCCCTGCGGTCTTCGCCATCCCAGCGCCCTCGCCCGCCAATTACCCGGAGGGCATCGCGCAGGGTTTTGCCGCCGCGGTGACCGAGGCCTGCCGGAAGATGCGCGCCGCCGGGATCAGGCCGGCGCTGCTGATCGCCGACACGGTGTTTTCCTCGGACGGGCTGTGGCTGGACCCGCCGGGCTTCCTGGCCGCGGCGGCGGCGGCGATCCGGGCCGAGGGCGGGCTGTTTCTGGCCGATGAGGTGCAGCCGGGCTTTGGCCGCACCGGCGGGCAGATGTGGGGCTTCCAGCGCCACGGCGTGACGCCCGACATGGTGTCGCTGGGCAAGCCCATGGGCAATGGCTATCCGGTGGCGGGGCTGGTCCTGCAGCCGCAGGTCGTGGCGGAATTCGGCGCGAAATCGCGCTATTTCAACACCTTCGGCGGCAATGCCGTGGCGGCCGCCACGGCGCTGGCCGTGCTGTCGGTGATCGAGGAGGAAGGCCTGATGCAGAATGCCGCCGCCACCGGCGCGCTCTTCCGCGACGGGCTGGCCGCGCTTGCCGCCGAAGACGACCGCCTGGGCCAGATCCGCGCCGCCGGCCTGTTCCTGGCCCTGGACGTGCTGCAGGACGGCGCCCCCGCCCCGCGCGAAGCCGCCCGCATCGTCAACAGGTTGCGCGATCGCGGTGTGCTGATCTCGGCCACCGGACCCCTGGGCCATGTGCTGAAGATCCGCCCGCCTCTGCCCTTCGGCCCCGACCATGTGGCGATCTTCCTGCAGGCGCTGCGCGAGACCCTGGCGGCGTAAGGGGGCGCTGCCCCCTCGGCCTGCGGCCTCACCCCCGGGATATTTTTGCAGAGAGGAAGGCAAAGCGGCATGCCCTTCCTCTCTGTACAAATATCCCGGGGGCCCGGGGGCAGAGCCCCCGGCGGTCAGCCCAGCGCGTAGCCGGCACCGCGGACAGTGCGGACCGGGTCTTCGCCGCCGAATTGCATCAGGCTTTTGCGCAGGCGCCCGACATGGACATCAACGGTGCGGGTATCGACATAGATGTCGCGGCCCCAGACCCGGTCCAAGAGCTGTTCACGGCTCCAGACCCGGCCGGGCTTTTCCATCAAGGTGGTCAGCAGGCGAAACTCGGTCGGGCCAAGCCGCAGCACCTTGTCGGCGCGGTAGACCCGGTGGGTTTCGGGGTCGAGCCGGATATCGTCGAATTCCAGCACCACCCCCGCGGTCGAGGGCCGCACGCGGCGCAATTGCGCGCGGGTGCGGGCCATCAGTTCCAGAACCGAATAGGGCTTGATCACATAGTCATCGGCGCCGGTTTCCAGGCCGCGGATCCGGTCGACCTCTTCGGCGCGGGCCGACAGCATGATGATCGGGATCCCCCGCGTCTCGGGCCGCATCTTCAGCCGCCGGCAGACCTCGATCCCCGACAGTTTCGGCATCATCCAGTCAAGAATGATGATATCGGGCGCCTCTTCCTCGACCAGGATCAGCGCATCCTCGCCATTGTCGGCCGAAACCACCCGGAAGCCTTCGGCATCGAGATTGTAGGACAGGACCTCGCGCTGCGCGGGTTCGTCCTCGACCAGAAGCACTGTGGGCCTGCTGTCTTGCGCCATGCCGCGTTCCCCTTTCCGACCGTCAGTCCACCGACTCGCCAAGCGAATCGAATTTCGGCCGATCGTCGGCAGGCAGCTGGCCATCGACCAGATAGATCACCTGCTCGGCAATGCCGGTGGCATGATCGCCCACGCGCTCGATGTTCTTGGCGATGAAATGCAGATGCATGCAGGCCGAGATCGTGCGCGGGTCTTCCAGCATATAGGTCAGGAACTGGCGGAACAGCGCATTGTACATCTGGTCCACTTCCTGATCGCGACGGCGCACCTCTTTCGCCTTCTCGACATCGCGGGCGATATAGGCGTCCAGCGCATCCGACAGCTGCGAGACCACGGTCTTGGCCATCCGCCGCACCGCGCCCGGCGCGCCATTCACCGGCGACATCTGCATCAGGACCAGGCTGCGCTTGGCCAGGTTCTTGGCGTAATCGCCCGACCGTTCCAGCGCCGCCGCCATCCGCATCACCGTCAGCACGGTGCGCAGATCGGTGGCCGTGGGCGCGCGCAGCGCGATGACGCGGGCGCAATCGGTCTGGATCAGCTCTTCCAGCGCGTCGATTGCCGCATCGCCCGCGCGGACCTGTTCGGCCAGCACCTCATCGCGGCGTTCCAGCGCTTCGGCCGCATCGAGAAGCGCCTTCTCGACCAGACCGCCCATCTTCATCACCTGGGCCTGCACCGCTTCCAGATCGCGGTCGAAAGCAGAGACGATATGTTGTTCCATTCTTCTGTCCCCTGCGATCAGCCGATGCGGCCGGAAATGTAGGATTCGGTCCTGGGATCGACCGGATTGGTGAAGATCGTGGTCGTGTCGCCATATTCCACCAGATTGCCCAGGTGGAAGAAGGCGGTCTTCTGGCTGACCCGCGCGGCCTGCTGCATCGAATGGGTCACGATCACCACCGAGAAATTCGCGCGCAATTCGTCGATCAGCTCTTCGACCTGCGCCGTGGCGATCGGGTCCAGCGCCGAGCAGGGTTCGTCCATCAGCAAGACTTCGGGCGAGGTCGCCACCGCCCGCGCGATGCACAGCCGCTGCTGCTGGCCGCCCGACAGGCCGGTGCCGGGGGCTGCAAGCCGGTCCTTCACCTCGTTCCACAGCGCGGCCTTCTTCAGGCTGGATTCGACCACCTCATCCAGTTCCGCCTTGTTGCGCACCAGCCCGTGGATGCGCGGGCCGTAAGCCACATTGTCGTAGATCGACTTCGGGAAGGGGTTGGGCTTCTGGAACACCATCCCCACCTTGGCGCGCAGTTGCACCGGGTCCACCCGCACATCGCGGATGTCTTCGCCATCAAGCAGGATCTTGCCCTCGACCCGGCAGATCGGGATCGTGTCGTTCATCCGGTTGAGGCAGCGCAGGAAGGTGGATTTCCCGCAGCCCGAGGGGCCGATGAAGGCCGTCACCGCCTTGTCGAGAATGTCGACCGAGACATCCTTGATGGCATGGGTGTCGCCGTAATAGACCTGCACGTCGCGCGCGGTGATCTTGGCCTGATTGGTCTGCACGGTCCGCTCCGTGATCCGCATGTCGTTCATGTTCATACTCGCTTTTCCCGTGTGGCCCTACCAGCGGCGCTCGAACTTGCGGCGCAGCAGGATGGCAGAGACATTCATGATCAGAAGGAAGACCAGCAGCACGATGATCGCCCCGTTCGACCGCTCGATGAAGGCCGGGTCCGAGCGCGAGGCCCAGCTGTAGACCTGCACCGGCAGGGCGGTGGCCGGATCGCCGAAGCCGTCCAGCGGCGCGCCGGGGTAATTGTCGACGAAGGCGACCATGCCGATCAGCAGAAGCGGCGCGGTTTCGCCCAGGGCGCTGGCCAGGCCCAGGATCGCGCCGGTCAGGATGCCGGGCATGGCCAAGGGCAGCACATGGTGGAACACCGTCTGCATCCGCGAGGCGCCGACGCCCAGTGCGGCATCGCGGATCGAGGGCGGCACCGCCTTGATCGCCGAGCGGGTGGCAATGATGATCGTGGGCATGGTCATCAGGCTGATCACCAGCGCGCCGACCAGCGACGAGGATTGCGGGAATTCCATGAAGTTGATGAAGACCGCAAGCCCCAGGATCCCGAAGACGATCGACGGCACCGCCGCCAGATTGGCGATGTTGACCTCGATCAGGTCGGTCCAGCGGTTCTTGGGGGCGAATTCCTCAAGATAGATGCTGGCGGCCACGCCAACGGGCACGCACATCACCGCCACCATCAGCATCATGTACAAGGAACCCACCAGCGCCACGCCCAGACCCGCGGCTTCGGGCCGCTGGTCCGAGGCATCGGGAAGGGTCAGGAATTGCAGGTTCAGCTTCTTGGCCAGCATGCCCGCCGCGATCAGCTTGTCGGCCAGGACCAGCTGCTCGGGCGTCACATTGCCGTCGCGCTGCGCCGTGTCCATGGTGACGCGGCCCTTCAGATAGCCGTCGATCCGCCCGCCGGCCAGCACCGTGACCTCGATCGTCTTGCCCAGCAGCGACGGGTCGGCCAGAACCTGTGCCCGCAGCTGGCCCGGCGCATCCTTCGAGATCATCGCGGCCGCGTCCTTTTCCGACGCCTCGCCCAGGTCGATCCCCTTGGCCTGCAGCGCGGCCAGGAACGAGGCCGTCAGCACCTTGCCATAGCCGATGGTGGTCACCTTGGCCATTTCGTCGCGATTGCCATTGCCCTTGGGGTCAAGGACGCTGGCATCCAGCGTGACCGGGAAGGTCAGCTTGGCCTGCACGAAGGCCGAGGTGCCGTCGCGCACGATGATGAACAGCATCAGGGCCAGGATCGCCAGGCTGACCGCGATCGCCGCGATGCCGTAATACTTGAACCGTGCCTCGACCCGGTTCCGGCGCTTCATCTCGGGCGAAGCGATCAGGATCGACCGCCGCGTCCTGCCCAGGGGGCTGCTGCCCGCTGCCGAAAGATCGGTCATTCATATTGCTCCCGGTAGGTGCGCACGATCCAGAGCGCAAACACGTTCAGCCCCAGGGTGATGACGAACAGCGTAATCCCCAGCGCGAAGGCGACCAGCGTTTCGGGGGCCGCGAAATCGGTGTCGCCGGTCAGCTGGCCCACGATCTTGACGGTCATCGTGGTCATGGCTTCGAAGGGGTTGAGGCTCAGCTTCGCCGCCGCCCCCGCGCCCATGGTCACGATCATCGTCTCGCCGATGGCCCGGCTGGCGGCCATCAGCACCGCCCCCATGATCCCCGGCAGGGCCGCGGGCAGGATCACCTGCTTGACGGTTTCCGATTTGGTGGCGCCGATGCCGAAGCTGCCATCGCGCAAGCTTTGCGGCACCGAGTTGATGATGTCGTCCGAAAGCGACGAGATGAAGGGGATGTTCAGGATCCCGATCACGATCCCCGCCGTCATCACCGAAGACCCCGAATTGCCCAGGCCCAGCGGCTGGGCAAAGTAATCGCGCAGGAAGGGCCCCACCGTGATCAGCGCGAACAGGCCGAAGACCACGGTCGGGATGCCGGCGATCACCTCGATCAGCGGCTTCACCCAGGCGCGCACCCGCTTTGACGCATATTCCGCCAGGTAGATCGCGGCGAACAGGCCCAGAGGCACCGCAACCACCATCGAGATCAGGGTGATGTACAGCGTGCCCCACAGAAGCGGCAGGAAGCCCAGCTGCGAGCCGCCGCGGAAATTCGGGCTCCAGGTCAGGCCGAAGAAGAATTCGGTGAAGGGATACTGGCGGAAGAAGTTCACGCTTTCGCTGAACAGCGACCAGATGATGCCCACCGTGGTCAGGATCGCGATGGTCGAGGCCAGCATCAAGAGGCCCAGCATCACGCGTTCCACCCGGTTGCGGGCCCAGAGGTCGGGCTTGGTCACGGCCAGGGCGTAGATCAGGCCCAGGACCGCGACGGCGATGACGACGATCATCCGCCACAGCGCGAATTGCGCGGTGATCTCGCGGTATTCCTGGGCGGCCGACAGCACATCATGCGTCACGGCCGAGCCCAGCGCCACGCCGACCCGCGCCAGCTTGTCGCGCACATCGGTGAATTCGGTGCGCAGCATGGACGCTTCGTTTTCGGTCATCTGCCCGCCCGCGACCGCGGCATCAAGGCCCGCCGCCAGACGGCGGACATCGGCCATGGTCAGTTCCAGCGCCGTGGGATCGGCGGTCATCGCGGCGGGCAGCGTGTCGGTCACCGCGCGCTGGACGATGATCGGCTGGGCGATCACCCAGAGGATCATCAGCAGCACCGCCGGCAGAAGCGACATCAGCGCTGCATGCCAGCCGTAATAGGCGGGCAGAGAATGCAGCAGTTTCGGGTTGCCGCCCGCCCGCGCCAAGGCGCGCCGCCGGCCCAGCACGAAGCCGGCAGCCGCGATCGCGGCCAGGATCAGAAGAAGAAGAAGGACCGTCATGACACCGTCCGCTTGGGGTTGATCGGGCCCGATTCCCGGGCCCGTCCGTTCTGCGGTGGTGATGCTGCGGTTTTGTAACCCGCGTGTGACAGTTTCGCGAAATCCCGGCGTCGCGGCCGGGTGCAAGCGGCCGGGTGCAAGCGGGCAGCGTCAGGCCTTGGCCAGCAAGGCCTCGATTTCGGCGCGCGACGGCATGGCGCCCGCCGTGCCGGGCCGGGTCACGCTGATCGCGGCCGTGGCGCTGGCAAAGCGCAGGGCGGCCTCGATCTTCTGGCCTTCCGACAGGGCCACCGCCAGGCCGCCGTTGAAGGCATCGCCCGCGCCGGTGGTCTCAGTGACCGGCCCGGCCTTTAGCGCCGGCACATGCAGGCAGCGCGCGCGGTCGCGGTACAGCGCGCCTTGCGCGCCCAGCGTGATCACCACCGCCCCCCCCCCGGCCGCAATCGCCGCGCGCAGGCCAGCAT
>NZ_JAICBZ010000050.1 GCF_020179405.1 Xinfangfangia pollutisoli
AAGGTCTGGGCGGTCTTCTGATGAATGAAAGCCGGGCCGAGGCGCGGCGGCTGGCGGCCTCGGCGCCAAAGCCCGGCCAGCCGGGCCTGTCGCCCGGCGCCATGGCCGCGCTGGCCTATCCCGACCGGATCGGCCAGCGCCGCAAGGGCGAGGCGCCGCGCTTCCGTCTTTCCGGTGGAAAGGGCGCGCATCTGCCGCCGGGCTCGGATCTTGCCAGTGCCCAGATGCTGGTCGCCACCGATCTTGACGGCGATCCGCGCGAGGCGCTGATCCGCCAGGCCGCGCATCTGGACGAGGCCGAGCTGCGGGCGCTTTATGCCGACCGGCTCGGCACCGCCGACAGCGTGACCTGGGACCGGCGCGAGAATCGCGTCGCCGCGCGCCGGCAGGAACGCTTTGGCGCGCTGGTGCTGGCCGACCGGCCCTGGACCGAGGCGCCGCCCGAAGCCCTGGCCCAGGCGGCGCTGGAGGGGCTGCGGCTGAACGGCCTGCCCTGGACGCCGGCCGCGCTGCGGCTGCGGGCGCGGATCCGGCTGGCGCGGGGCGAGGACTGGCCCGAAGTCGAGGATGAGGCCCTGCTGGCGCGCGGGCCCGACTGGCTGATGCCGGCGCTGGGACGGGTGCGCAGCCTGGGCGATCTGCGCGGGCTGGATCTGACCCAGCCCTTGCTGGGCCTTCTCGACTGGGGCCAGCGCGCCACGCTGGACCGGCTGGCCCCGGCCGAATTCACCACGCCTTTGGGCCGGCATGTGCCGATCGACTATGACGGCGACTATCCCTCGATCTCATTGCGATTGCAGGAAGTTTTCGGCGTGACCCGCCATCCGCAGGTGGGCGCGCATCATCTGCCCCTGCGCATCACCCTGTTGTCGCCGGCCCAGCGCCCGGTGCAGGTGACGCTGGATCTGCCGCGGTTCTGGGCCACAAGCTATGCCGATGTGCGCAAGGACATGCGTGGGCAATATCCCCGCCACCCCTGGCCCGAAGACCCGACCCAGGCCGAGCCGACGCTGCGTGCCAAGCCGCGCGGGCAGTAGCACGGTCAGTTCTTGATCAGCCCCTGCAGCAGCTTCAGCGCCTGTTCGTCCAGCACCTCCTGGGCGCGGCGCTTGGCGGCCTCTTCCAGGCTTTCGCCCTCTTTCGCGACGATGCCCTGTTTCGCCAGTTCTTCTTCCAGCCGCGCCTTGGCTTCGGCCTCGGCCTTCGCGGCTTCGGCCCGCAGCCGTTCCTCGGCGGCGCGGGCCTCGGCCTCCATCTTCTCGCGGGCGATGGTTTCCAGATCCAGCGCGAAATTCGGCTTGGCCCAGGGCCCGCTGATCAGCAAGGGCACCATCACCCCGCCGCTGCCATCCTCGCCCTGCAGGGCGGTGGGGCGCAGCCGGTAGGCGATCCGCCGCTTTCCGATGTCAAGATCGCCGACCCCGGTCGCCGTCAGATAGGGCGCCAGCAGTTTCAGATCGGCGTTCGACAGCACGCCCGATTTCAGGGTGAAGCTGGCCGAGATCCCGTCGAAGATCGTCTTCTGGCCCTCGCCCACATAGGACAGGTCCAGCCGGCGCAGCATGCCGGCGATGTCCAGCCCCTTCAACTCGCCCTGGCCCAGGCTGAAAGAGCCTTCGCCTTCAAGGCTTTGCATGATCGCGGCGATCGAGTTGCCGACGCCCAGGAAGCGCAGGGTCAGGTTGCCCTGCGCCACCAGCCGGTCCCAGCCGGCCAGATCCATCAGCAGCGGTTCAGTCTGCAGCCCGGCCAGCGACAGCTTGCCCCCGACCGACAGCCCGCCCCGGCCGTTGATGACGAATTCGCCGGTGATCGCGCCGCCATAGGCCTGCACCTCGCGCAGGTCGAACACGGCGCGGGCGCGGTCGATTGTCACCAGGCTGCGCACCGGGCCAAAGCGCGCGACGCCCAGATCCAGCGCGCCGGTCGCAAGGGTGATCGCGGCATCTGCAAGGCTCAGGGCCGAGACGTCGATCGGGTCGGCCGGCCAGCCCTCGGCCTTCATGCCGCCGCCGGCGCCCCCGCCTTCTCCGCCCGAAAGCCCTGAAAGATCAAGCGTCTGGGCCCGCAGATTGCCGGAAATCTTCGGCCGGTCCTTGCCCGGTGCCAGATCCAGATCGCCCTCGATCAGATTGCCGTCGGCGCGGATCTGCGCCCCGCGCAGGAAGGCCGCGCCGCTGCCATCCATTGTCAGCTGCCCCGTCACAGCCAGTTGCTGCGCGCCCAGGCCCCGCGGTGGCACC
The DNA here is from genome assembly GCF_020179405.1 of Xinfangfangia pollutisoli. Classification (GTDB taxonomy): domain Bacteria; phylum Pseudomonadota; class Alphaproteobacteria; order Rhodobacterales; family Rhodobacteraceae; genus Pseudogemmobacter; species Pseudogemmobacter pollutisoli. The sequence goes on from NZ_JAICBZ010000050.1 coordinate 2,244, forward strand.
GACAGATCCGCCCCCGCCAGCGCGCCCAGCGCCGGCAGATCGGCAAGATCGGCCTCAAGCCTGCCATCCAGCGCCATGGGCGACCAGCCGCCCCGGCCCTGGAAGGACAAGGTCGACTTGCCAACGGAAAGATTGGCGGTCAGCGGCACGATCCGCCCTTCGGCAAACCCCGAGAAGACATCGGCTTTCAGATCCAGCCCCACAGGGCGGCCGCGGGCAACGGCGCTGGCGGCCAGCGTGAAGGGCCCGGCATGATCGGGAATGTGCAGGGTCAGATCGACCCCGTCCAGCGTCAGATCCTGCCCGGCCTTGCGGTCGACGAAGCGGATCGTGCCGCCGCTGATCGTGCCCTCCTTCAGGGTGAAGGGCCGGCCGGCGCCGGGCGTGTCGGGGCCGATCTCGCCGCCCGTGCCGCCGCCGCCGAAGACCCAGTTCTCGCGCCCGTCCTTGCCGCGTTCCAGAAGCAGCGTCGGCGCCGTGGCGCTGAGCCCCAGGATCTGCACATCGCCGCCCAGAAGCGCTGCGGCATTGACCTCGATCACCAGGCTTTGGGCCGAGAACATCGGCCCCTCTTCGGTCGACCAGTCGGCATTGGCGATCCGCACCGGGCCGGTGGTCACGCCCAGAACCGGCCAAAGCCGGGGCGAGACATCGCCTTCGATCACCAGCTCGCGCCCGGTCAGGCGCTGGAATTCCCTTGCCGCGGCCTGGGCCACCCGTTCCGAAGGGATCAGGGCCAGAAGCCCAAGGCCCAGAAGCGCGAAAACGAGAAGCGCCCCCAGTGCCCGGAAAAGCCAGCGCATCGCCTGTTGCCTCACGTTTCTGGTTTTCCGAAAGCCTAGGCGAGGGCGGGCGGCAACGGCAAGAACTTGCCGAGCCCTGCGGCATCAAATCGCCGGGATTGAAACAGAACGTGTTGGCCGCGCGGGTTCTGCGCCCCCTGTGCGGCGCCCCGGCTTTGCTTTATAGCGCTGCGCCATGAGCCAGAACCCGCCCCTTCTTCGCCCCGACCTTGCGCGTGCCCAGGTCGAAGCCACCTCGCGGCGCGAGGGTCAGCCGACCATCGGGATGGTGTCCCTGGGCTGCCCCAAGGCGCTGGTCGACAGCGAGCGTATCCTGACGCGGCTGCGTGCGGAAGGCTATGCGATCAGCCCCGATTACAAGGGCGCCGATGCGGTGATCGTGAACACCTGCGGCTTTCTGGACAGTGCCAAGGCCGAAAGCCTGGATGCGATCGGCGAGGCCTTGCGCGAAAACGGCAAGGTCATCGTGACCGGCTGTCTGGGCGCCGAGCCGGACTATATCACCGGCGCGCATCCGAAGGTGATGGCGGTGACCGGCCCGCATCAATATGAATCGGTGCTGGATGCCGTGCATGGCGCGGTGCCGCCCGCGCCCGATCCGTTCATCGACCTTCTGCCGGCGACCGGGGTTTCGCTGACGCCGCGGCATTACAGCTATCTGAAGATCTCGGAAGGCTGCGACCACAAGTGCCGCTTCTGCATCATCCCCGACATGCGCGGCCGGCTGCAATCGCGCCCCGCCCGCGCCGTCCTGCGCGAGGCGGAAAAGCTGGTCGAAGCCGGGGTGAAGGAACTCTTGGTGATCAGCCAGGATACCAGCGCCTACGGCACCGACTGGAAGGATCGCGACGACAAGTTCCCGATCACGGCGCTGGCACGCGATCTGGGCGCGCTTGGCGCCTGGGTGCGGCTGCATTACGTCTATCCCTATCCGCATGTGCGCGACCTGATCCCGCTGATGGCCGAGGGGCTGGTGCTGCCCTATCTGGATATCCCCTTCCAGCATGCCCATCCCGATGTGCTGCGCCGCATGGCGCGCCCCGCCGCGGCCGCCCGCACGCTGGATGAGATCGCGGCCTGGCGCGCGGCCTGCCCCGACATCACCCTGCGGTCCACCTTCATCGTGGGTTACCCGGGCGAGACCGAGGCCGAATTCCAGCATCTGCTGGACTGGCTGGACGAGGCGCAGCTCGATCGGGTGGGCTGTTTCAAATACGAAAACGTCAAGGGCGCGCGGTCGAATGCGCTGCCCGATCATGTGCCGGATGAGGTGAAGGAAGACCGCTTCGCCCGTTTCATGGAAAAGGCCCAGGCCATTTCCGAGGCGAAGCTGGCCGCCAAGGTCGGTCGCCGGCTTGAGGTGATCGTGGATGAGGTGGACGAAGACGGCGCCACCTGCCGCACCAAGGCCGATGCGCCGGAAATCGACGGCAATCTGTTCATCGACGCAGGGTTCGAAGGCCTTGCCCCGGGCGATATCCTGACGGTCGAGGTCGACGAGGCCGGGGAATACGATCTTTGGGGCAGCCCGGTTACCCAAGGCTAAGCGCGGGGGGGCCGATCTCCGCCGGGGGAACCGGCGGAGAGGGCGGGCGGGGGCCGCGCGTCAGTGCAGGCCGAATTCGGCCATCAGGCGGCGCCGCATCGCGACGAAGGCCGGCTCGCTTCTTTCCCGGGGCCGGGGCAGGGTGATGTCGATCAGCCGCGGGCGGGCGCCCTTTTCCTTGGGCAGCACCAGAACCCGGTCGGCCAGGAAGATCGCCTCTTCCAGATCATGGGTGACCAGGATCAGCGTCACGCCCTCGTCGCGCCAGATCCGCACCAATTCTTCCTGCATCACCAGCTTGGTCATCGCGTCCAGCGCGCCCAGCGGTTCGTCCAGAAGCAGGATTTCCGGCTGCACGGTCAGCGCGCGGGCAATGCCCACCCGCTGCGCCATGCCGCCTGACAGCTGGCGCGGATAGGCGGCTTCAAACTCGGACAGGCCGACCAGGCGGATGTAGCGCCGCGCCCGCGCCTCGGCCTCGGCCGTGTCCACGCCGCGCACCTGCAGCCCGAAGGCCACATTGCCCAAGACGGTCAGCCAGGGCAGCAGCCGCGGCTCTTGAAAGATGATCGCGCGTTCGGCGCTGATCCCCTGCACCGGCAGCCCGTCGATCCGCACTTCGCCCGCATCCGGCGCCTCAAGCCCGGCCAGCACCCGCAAGAGCGTGGTCTTGCCGCAGCCCGAGGGGCCGACGATCGCCAGCGACTCGCCGCCGCGGATGTCCAGGTCCAGATCGCGCAGCACATTCAGCTGCTGGCCGTTCAGGGCAAAGCTTTTCGACAGGTTGCGCACCGCAACCTCGCCGCGGGGGGTGGTGACTTGCGTCATTCGGCGGTCCTCCGGCTTAGTTGGTGGCGGGCGCATCGCCCGGGCTGTACAGGATATCGGCGACCTTCAGCTTGCCCGCCGGGACCGAGCCTTCGCGTTCCAGAATGTCGATCCAGAACTGCACGTCGCGCGTCACCGCCTTGCCGCCTTCGCGCACGCCATAGCCCGCGAAATATTGCGCCACGTCCGGGTTTTCGCCGCGCTCGGCCAGGACGCGGGCGAAGATGGCCTTGGTCTCTTCGGGATGTTCGCGGGCGTAATCCAGCGCCTTTTCCGAGGCTTCGACAAAGGCCTTCGCCTCGGCGGGATGAGCAGCGATCCAGTCGCGGCGCAGAACGATGAAGCCGCCGGCGATCTCGCCCAGCACGTCGGTATCGTCAAAGACCGCGCGCAACCCGCCGGTCTTCAGCGCGGCGCCGGTGAAGGTGGTCTGCCAGTAGCCGAAGGCCGAGACATCGACCTGGCCCGAGCGCAGCACCTGTTCCAGCTGCGGCCCCGGCACCACGATCAGATTTGCGGCATCCTGCGCCAGGCCCTTCTGATGCAGCGCCTCGCGCACGGTGTAATCCAGATGCGCGCCCAGCGTGTTGACCGCCACGGTCTTGCCGACAATATCCTCGACGGTTTTGATCGGGCTGTCTTCCAGCACATAGAACACCGACTGCACCTGATCGTTGATCCCGTTCGACGGGTAGGCGGCGACGAAATCATTGCCGGCGGCGATCGAGTTCAGCACCGCCGAGGTGGCGGCCGAGCCCAGCTCGACGCTGCCGCCTGCCAGCGCCACCAGCGAGGCCGGGCCGCCGGTGGTATAGCCCACATTTTCCAGCGTGATGCCGGTGCCGTCGAAATAGCCCAGCTCCCAGGCCAGTTCATGGGCGTTCAGCCCGCCCTGGCTGGCCAGGTAGCGGATCGCCACATCGGCCTCAGCCGGGGCGGTCAGAAGGGGGGCGGTCAGAAGGCCAAGCCCGGTGGCAAAGGCCAGGTTGCGGAACGGAGAGGTCATGGTCTCGGTCCTTTGAAGGATATGAGGGGGGGAAGGGGGGAAGGGTCAGCGCGCGGTCTCGGCCCAGCGGCACAGCCGGCGCTGCAGCGCGACCAGCACGGCATTGGCGCCCAGACCCAACAGGGCCAGCAGCAGGATCGCGGCAAACATCTGCGGGATCTGGAAATTGTACTGGGCGTTCATCACCTGGAACCCCAGCCCCTTGTTGGCGCCGATCATCTCGGCCGCGATCAGCAGCAGAAGTGCGGTGGTGGCCGACAGGCGCAGCCCCACGAAGATCGAAGGCACGGCGGCAGGCAGGATCACCCGGGCGAAGATCGTGACCCGCCGCGCGCCGAAGGCCTGGGCCATCTCGATCAGCTTGCGGTCCACCTGCTTGACCCCGCCGATCGTGGCCAGAAGGATCGGAAACAGCGTGGCCCAGAAGATCACGAAGACCTTCGAAGCCTCGCCCAGGCCCAGAAGCAGGATGAAAACCGGGTACAAGGCCAGCGCCGAGGTCTGGCGGAAGAATTGCAGGATCGGATCCAGCGCTTCTTCCACCGCGCGGATCTGGCCCATCAAGAGGCCCATCGGGATGCCCAGCGCCAGTGCCGCCCCGAAGGCCAGGCCCGAGCGCTGCAGGCTGATCGCGATATCGTCGACCAAGGCGCCAGAGGCGATGCCCTTGACCAGCGCGATCCCGATGCTGTCCAGCGATGGGAAGACCGAGGGGTTTAGCCAGCCAAAGCTGGAGCCGATCTGCCAGGCGGCCAGGAACCCCGCCAGCAGACCCCAGCGCCGCGCCAGCCGCCGCAGCCCGGCGCCGGCGCGCCGCAGCGCGCCTTGCAGGGGCGAGAAATCCGAACCCGACAGGAAACCGTCTTCGAAACTTGGATAGGCCATGGTCTTACTCCGCCGCGTGGAAGGATCGGCGGGCCAGCGCCCAGCGGTTTTCCGGCACCGGCAGGCCCAGGTTTTCCCGCAGGGTCCGGCCCTCATATTCGGTGCGATAGAGGCCGCGGCGCTGCAATTCGGGCACGACCAGATCGACGAAATCGCTCAACCCCGTCGGCAGCCAGGGCGGCAGGATGTTGAACCCGTCGGCGCCCTCGTTCTCGAACCAGTCCTGCAGCGTGTCGACGATGGTTTCGGGCGTGCCGATCACGGTGAAATGGCCGCGCGCGCTGGCGACATGCTGGTACAGCTGGCGGATGGTGAACTGGTTGTCATCGGCGATCTGGCGGATCAGCGCCTGACGCGACTTCATTCCTTCGGTCGGCGGGGCGGCGGGCAGCGGCCCGTCCAGATCGGCGCCGGTCAGATCCAGGGTGCCGCCGGTCAGCGCGGTCAAAAGTGCAATTCCGTCTTCGGGCAGGATCAGGCTGGTCAGGCGGTCGTATTTCTCGCGCGCCTCGGCCTCGGTCCGGCCGATGAAGGGCGAGACGCCGGGCATGATCAGCACATGCGCCGGATCGCGGCCCAGACCGCGGGCGCGCGCCTTGATGTCGCGGTAGAAGTCCTGCGCCGTGTCCAGCCGCTGATGCGCGGTGAAGATCACCTCGGCGGTCGCCGCCGCCAGCCCGCGCCCGTCTTCCGACTGGCCGGCCTGCACGATCACCGGATGGCCCTGGCGCGAGCGGCCGACATTCAGCGGCCCCTTCACCTTGAAATGCTCGCCGCGGTGATCGGCGGCATGCAGCTTGTCGGGGTCGAAGAACCGGCCGCTGTCCTTGTCGCGCAGGAAGGCGTCATCCTCGAAACTGTCCCACAGCTTCTTCACCACCTCGACATGTTCGGCGGCGCGGCGATAGCGCCAGGCATGGGAATGCTGCTGGTCGAGGTTGAAGTTCCGCGCCGCCGCCTCGGTTGCGGTGGTAACCACGTTCCAGCCGGCGCGGCCGTCCGAAATCAGGTCAAGCGAGGCGAATTTGCGCGCGGTGTTGTAGGGTTCCTCATAGGTGGTCGAGGCGGTGGCGATGAAGCCCAGGGTCTTGACCAGCGGCGCCAGCGCCGAGAACAGCGTCACCGGCTCGAACCCGGCGATCTTGGCATTGCCGCCCTCGGTGCCGCCGCCGAAGCTGATCGCCAGCCCGTCGGCCAGGAAATAGGCATCGAACAGGCCGCGCTCGGCCTCCTGTGCCAGGTGCAGATGGAAGGCAAAGCTGGTGGCGCCGTCGGCCGGGCTGTCGGGGTGGCGCCAGGCGGCGATATGCTGGCCGCCGCCGGGAAGGAAGGCGCCAAGTTTGATCTTGCGGGTCATGGCAGGGGTCCTTTCTGGGTTCGGGGCAGGTCAGACTTTCGCCTGGGCCTGGGCCTGGGTCTGGGTTTGGGCTTCGGGCTGGGGGCGGATCGCGGTGCTGGCGCGGCCATCGACGCCCAGCGGCACCTCGCCCGCGATCGTCACCCGGCGCACCACGCGCGGGGCATCGCCGTAATCGTTGACGGCGTAATGCTGGGTGGCGCGGTTGTCCCAGATCGCCATATCGCCCGCCCGCCAGCGCCAGCGCACGGTGTTTTCCGGCGCGGTGACATAGGCCTGCAGCAGATCGAAGATCTTCTGCGATTCATCGCGGGCGAGGCCCAGGATCCGCTGCACGAAACTGCCCAGCAGCAGATGCCGCTCGCCGGTTTCGGGATGGACGCGCACCACCGGATGCTCGGTCTCGAACACGGTCGAGGCGAAGACCTCGGCATGGTGGTGCTTGTCGGCCTCGCGCGCGCGGGGCCGCAGCGCGGCATAGTCGTAGGCGTTGGAATGCAGCGCCCGCAGCCCCTCGGCCAGGCGTTTCAGCGGGTCGGGCAGGCTGTCATAGGCGGCGGCGGTGTTGGCCCAGATCGTGTCTCCGCCCACCGGCGGGATCACCACGCCGCGCAGGACCGAGGCCTTGGGATAGTCGGGCACGAAGGTCACGTCGGTGTGCCATTGGTCGGCGCGCCCGCCGCCGCGGCTGGCATCCAGTTCCAGGATCGAGGCCGAGCCTTTGACCACGGCCTGGGTCGGATGCGGCGCAAGCGCGCCCAGCCGCAGGGCGAAGGCTTCCTGGCCGGCATCGTCCAGCTGGTGCTGGTCGCGGAAGAACAGCGCCTTGTGGCGCGCAAGCAGCTGCTTCAGCGCCGCGATCGTGGCGGGCGGCAGATCGCCTGACAGGGCAAGGCCGGTGATCTCGGCCCCGATCCGCGGGGTCAGCGGCAGGACGGTCTGGGCGGGGATCGCATCGGCGAAGGTTTCGTGGCGGGTCATCGGGTGTTCCTTTCCAAAGGACAAAGCGGGGCCGGTCCGTCCTGCGGGGCAGGGCGGTGCCGAGGGGGTCAGACGGTCAGAGGGGGGAAGGTCTCAGGCGGCGTGCATCGCCGGGGCCGGCGCCAGACATCGGGCGAAGGGGGCGACGATCCGCTCCAGTCGGGCAAGCATTGCGGGCGCACGGGGTCCGCCCGGCTGGCCGGTCAGGGGGAAATCGGCGGCGAAATCGGCGGAGGCGCCGGACATCGCGCGCACGGTCAGCTGCGCCCGGGCAAGGCCCAGCAGCCGCTCGGGCGCCGCGGCGATCTGCCGGGCCGCGGCGTCATCGGCGCCCAGCGCCAGCAGCAGCACCGGCTTGCGCTCCAGCGCCGCGACCGGCAGCAGCCCCAGAAGATGGCGCAGAAGCCCGGCCGGCCGGCCCTGCGGCAACGGCGCGCCCAGGATCAGCACATCGGCCGAGATCAGCTGCGCCACCAGCGCGCGCGGCAGCGGCGCCAGATCCTCGATCCGGGCGGCGCGGCCCAGCGCGGGCTGCAGATCGGCCAGATCATAGCCGGCGGCATAGGCGCCCATCCGCTGCGCGGTCATTGCGGTCGCCACATCGACCAGGGCGCGGGCCCTGGACTGGCGGTTCAGACTGCCGGTGAAACCTTGCACGCGGAGGATCATCGGAAACTCCAAATAACGATCTATCTTGTCGTGTAATATGCGCCGGTTTTCCCGCCGCGGCCATTCCAAAGCCGGGCGGGTTCGGGGCAGAAACCTTCTCTGCATCGGCGCCGCGGGGGGATGGTGTTTTCGCCCCGGGCGCCAGCGGGGGGGCGGACGGGGGGCTTGGGGGGACCGATCCCCCTTGCCCCGCGCCGCGATCCGTCCCAGCATCATCTGCCTGCCGTGACGCAGCGCCGCCGCCCCGGGGCCCCGATGCATTTCGCCGTCCGCCACCTGACGCTTTACCGCTATTCGGCGCCCGTCCGGCTGGGCGCGCATCGGCTGCTTCTGGCGCCGCGGCCCGAGGCGGGGCGCGATTGCCGCTTTGCGCTGGACGTGACACCGCGGCCGGTGGCGCTGCAGGAACAGACCGACCCCTGGGGCAACCGGGTCTTCGCGCTGGATTTCGCGGATGAGACCCAGGTCTTCCAGATCGAAAGCCGCTTCACCCTGCAAACGGGCGCGCCCGCCGCCCCGCCCGCCCCCTTGCCGCATCCGGCCTATCTGGACGGGCCCGATCCGGGCGCCGAGGTGCGCGGCTTTGCCGCCGCGCTGGCCCAGGGCACGGACGGGCCGCTTGCGTTTCTCGACCGGCTGAATGCCGCGCTTTTCACCCGCACCGACCGCCAGATCCGCGCCGAGGGCATGGCGCGCAGCCCGGCCGAGACCTTGGCGCTGCGCTCGGGCGCCTGCCGCGACCTGACCGAATTGTTTCTGGCCTGCGCGCGGGTGCAGGGCCTGCCGGCGCGCTTCGTCTCGGGCTATCAGGCGCAGTCCGAAAGCCCCGACGGCCGGCGGCATCTGCATGCCTGGCCCGAGGTCTTCCTGACCGGGATCGGCTGGCGCGGCTATGACCCGACCCATGGTCTGCCGGTCACCGATGGCCATGTTGCGCTGGCCGTGGCGCCGGGGCAGGGCGGGACGATGACGGTCGAAGGCGGGTTCTGGGGCCCGCAGGTCACCACGCGGCTGGACTATGACATCCAGATCGACGTGACCTAGCGCCGGCACCGCTGCGATCCGGCAGCCTGCCGCCGGCCCGCCCGCTTCCCCCCTTGCGGGGCGCGGCGCTTCCCCGCTACCACCGGGCCATGACCCCGCTTCCCACCCCCCGCGGTTCGCTGACGCCCGACCGCCCGCTTGCCGATCTGACCTGGCTTCGCGTTGGCGGACCGGCGGATTACCTGTTCCTGCCCGCCGACGAGGCCGATCTGGCCGATTTCCTGGCCGCGCTGCCGCCCGACATCGCCGTCTTCCCGATGGGCGTCGGCTCGAACCTGATCGTGCGCGATGGCGGCTTGCGGGCGGTGGTGATCCGGCTGGGCCGCGGCTTCAACGGCATTCGCGTCGAGGGAGACCGCGTCATCGCCGGCGCCGCGGCGCTGGATGCGCATGTGGCGCGCAAAGCGGCCGAGGCCGGGCGCGACCTGACCTTCCTGCGCACGATCCCCGGCTCGATCGGCGGGGCGGTGCGGATGAATGCGGGCTGCTATGGCCATTATACCGCCGATTTTCTTGAGGAAATCCGCATCGTCACCCGTCAGGGCCTGGTGGAAACCCTGCCCGCCGCCGCGCTGAACCTGCGCTATCGCCAGTCGGAGCTGCCCGAAGGCGCGGTGGTGATCGAGGCCACGTTCCGCGCGCCCGAAGGCGATCCGGCGGCGCTGGCCGCGCGGATGGAGGATCAACTGGCCAAGCGCGATGCCAGCCAGCCCACCAAGGACCGCAGCGCCGGGTCCACCTTCCGCAATCCGGCCGGGTTTTCCAGCACCGGCCGCGCCGATGACCGTCATGATCTGAAGGCCTGGAAGGTGATCGACGAGGCCGGAATGCGCGGCGCCCGCCGCGGCGGGGCGCAGATGTCGCCCATGCATGCCAATTTCCTGATCAACACCGGCGGGGCCTCGGCAGCCGATCTGGAAGATCTGGGCGAGGAGGTGCGAAAAAAGGTTTTCCAAAACAGCGGCATCACGCTAGAGTGGGAAATCATGCGCGTCGGAGAACGTGCGTAACGATTGAGGGGCGGCAAAGCCCCCGTGAGGCGGGAATGGCGGCGGAATCGGGCAGATTTCCCCGCGTGGCGGTTCTGAACGGCGGATTCTCCGCCGAGCGAGAGGTTTCTCTCGCCACCGGGCGCGAATGTGCCCAGGCGCTGCGCGAGGCAGGATATCCAGAGGTGATCGAGGTCGATGCCGGCCGCGACCTGGTGGCGCAGCTGGCCGCGGCCAAGCCCGATGTGGTGTTCAACGCGCTGCATGGCCGCTGGGGCGAAGACGGCTGCGTGCAGGGCATCCTGGAATGGCTGCAACTGCCCTATACCCATTCCGGCGTCCTGGCCTCGTCTCTGGCGATGGACAAGGAACGCACCAAGGATGTCTACCGCGCCGAGGGCCTGCCGGTCGTCGACAGCGTGATCGCGACCCGCGAAGAGGTTGAGGCGGGCCATGTCCTGCCCGCCCCCTATGTGGTGAAGCCCTTCAACGAAGGCTCGTCGGTGGGCGTCTATATCGTGCAGCCCGGATCGAACGCGCCGCGGCTGGCCGAAACCATGCCGGCGCGGGTGATGGTGGAAACCTATGTGCCCGGCCGCGAGATGACGGTGACGGTGATGGGGGATCGGGCGCTGTGCCTGACCGACATCATCACCGAGGGCTGGTATGATTACGACGCGAAATACAAGCCGGGGGGCAGCCGGCATCAACTGCCCGCGAATGTGCCCGCCGAGATCACGGCGGCCTGCCTGGATTATGCGCTGCGCGCCCATAAGGCGCTGGGCTGCCGCGGGCTGAGCCGCACCGATTTCCGCTGGGATGAGACCAAGGGCCTGGCCGGGCTGGTGCTTTTGGAGACCAACACCCAGCCCGGCATGACGCCCACGTCGCTGGCGCCAGAACAGGCGGCCTTCTGTGGCATCTCTTTCCCGCAGCTGTGCGACTGGATCGTGAGGGATGCCTCATGCAACCGCTGACCGCACCGCCGCGCTACGGACATCCGGCCGCGCGGGCCGTGCCGCAGGTGGCCTCGGTGCCGATGCGCGACCCCGCGCCCTCGCGCTGGGCCTATCGGATGCAGCGCATCATGCTGACGCCGCATCTGCGCCGGCTGATCCGCATCGGCCTGCCGACGCTGGCGCTGGCCGCGATGGTGGGGCTGTATTTCGCCTCGGAAACCCGCCGGGCGGCGCTGGTCAACACCTTCACCGACCTGAAAGAGCAATTCGAGCATCGGCCCGAATTCATGGTCACGCTGGCCTCGGTTGAGGGCTGTTCCAAGGAACTGGCCGAGGCGGTGCGGGCGCGGCTGGACCTGAAACTGCCGCAAAGCTCGTTCGATCTGGATCTGGATGCGGCACGGGCGCGAATCGAGGCGCTGGATGCGGTGAAATCGGCCGAATTGCGGGTGCGTTCGGGCGGGGTGCTGCAGGTTCTGGTGACCGAACGCATGCCGGTGGCGATCTGGCGGCTGGATGACGGGCTGACGCTGGTGGACGAGACCGGCCACCGGGTGGCCAGCCTTCTGGCGCGCAGCGACCGGCCGGACCTGCCGCTGATCGCCGGGGCGGGCGCCGATGCCGCCATGCCCGAGGCGATCGAGATCCTGGCCGCCGCGGGCCCCTTGGGCTACCGGATCCGTGGCCTGGTGCGGATGGGCGAGCGGCGCTGGGACATCGTGATGGACCGCAATCAGCGCATCCTTCTGCCGACCGAAAACCCGGTGCGCGCGGTCGAGCGCCTGCTGGCGCTGGACCATGCCCAGGACATCCTGAACCGCGACCTGCTGACCGTCGATCTGCGGCTTGCCGGCCGTCCGACCCTTCGCCTGACCCCCTATGCCCTGACGCAGATGCGCCGCGCCCAGGGAATTGAAACCGTGGAGTCCGACCTGTGACCGATCTTTATCAGACCCAAAGGGCGATGCGGAACATGCGCCAGGCTGCGATGCAGCGGGGCGTGATCGCCATTCTTGACGTCGGCACCTCGAAGATCGCCTGCCTGATCCTGCGCTTCGACGGCGAGGCCCGGCCGCGCGATGTCGATGGCGTGGGCCCGATGGCGGGGCAAAGCCAGTTCCGCATCATCGGCGCGGCCACCACCCGCTCGCGCGGGGTGCGCTTCGGCGAAATCACCGCGATGCAGGAAACCGAACGCGCCGTCCGCACCGCCGTTCAGGCGGCGCAGAAGATGGCGAATGTGCGGGTGGACCATGTGATCGCCTGTTTCTCGGGCGCCGATCCGCGCAGCTACGGGCTGGCCGGCGATATCGAATTGCAGGATTCGGTGGTGACCGAGCAGGACGTGGCGCGGGTTCTGTCGGCCTGCGACACGCCCGATCTGGGGCAGGGCCGCGAGGTGCTGCATGCCCAGCCAGTCAATTTCGCGCTGGACCACCGCACCGGCCTGGGCGATCCGCGCGGCCAGATCGGCAACCGGCTGGCCTGCGACATGCATCTTCTGTCTGTCGATGGCGACGCGATCCAGAACCTTCTGTACTGCATCCGCCGCTGCGATCTGGAACTGGCGGGCCTGGCCTCGTCGGCCTATGTCTCGGGCGTGTCCTCGCTGGTCGAGGACGAGCAGGAACTGGGCGCGGCCTGCATTGATCTGGGCGGCGGCACGACCGGCCTGTCGATCTTCATGAAGAAGCACATGATCTATGCCGATTCCGTGCGGATGGGCGGCGATCACGTCACGTCGGACATCGCCAAGGGGCTGCAGATCCCGCTGGCCACCGCCGAGCGGATCAAGACCCGCCATGGCGGGCTGGTCGCCACCGGCATGGATGACCGCGAGATGATCGAGATCGGCGGCGACAGCGGCGACTGGGACAAGGACCGCCGCCAGGTCAGCCGCACCGAGCTGATCGGCATCATGCGCCCGCGCGTGGAAGAGATCCTGGAAGAGACCCGCGCCCGGCTGGATGTGGCGGGCTTCGACCATCTGCCCAGCCATCAGATCGTGCTGACCGGCGGCGGCAGCCAGATCCCGGGCCTGGACGCGCTGGCGGCGCGGATCCTGGGCCAGCGGGTACGGCTGGGCCGGCCGCTGCGCGTGCAGGGCCTGCCGCAGGCCGCGACCGGGCCGGCCTTCGCCTCGGGCGTGGGCCTGTGCCTGTTTGCGGCGCATCCGCAGGATGAATGGTGGGACTTCGAAATTCCCGCCGAGCGCTATCCGGCGCGGTCGCTGAAACGGGCCTTCAGATGGTTCAAGGACAACTGGTAACCCCAACATCCTGCGCCATGTGCGAAATCCCGCTTAGAGCGGGCAGCTTTTGCCCATATTTTGTGGCAAATGTGCGTTTTTCTGGTGACCTTGCGGGGCGATGTCGGTAGAATCAGCACCAACTGGCGGAGTCGGACCCGGGGAAAGGTCTGGCCGAAGGTCAAGCGGAATGCGGCGGCATAAAAACACGGGACAGGCGGTAACCATGGCACTCAATCTGACGATGACCTCCCAGCGCGAAGAGCTGAAGCCGCGCATCACCGTCTTCGGTGTGGGTGGGGCGGGCGGCAATGCCGTCAACAACATGATCGAGAAGCAGCTCGAGGGCGTGGAATTCGTCGTCGCCAACACCGATGCGCAGGCGCTGCAGCAGTCGAAGGCGAATGCCCGGGTGCAGATGGGCGTGAAGGCGACCGAAGGTCTGGGCGCAGGCGCCCGCCCCTCGGTCGGTGCCGCCGCCGCCGAAGAGACCATCGAGGAAATCGTCGACCACCTGGCCGGGGCGCATATGTGCTTCATCACCGCCGGCATGGGCGGCGGCACCGGCACGGGTGCGGCCCCGATCATCGCCCAGGCCGCGCGCGAATTGGGCGTCCTGACCGTGGGCGTCGTGACCAAGCCCTTCCAGTTCGAAGGCAACAAGCGGATGCGCCAGGCCGAAGAGGGGATCGAAGCCCTTCAGAAGGTCGTCGACACGCTGATCATCATTCCGAACCAGAACCTGTTCCGTCTGGCGAATGAACGCACCACCTTCACCGAAGCCTTCGCCATGGCCGATGACGTGCTGTATCAGGGCGTCAAGGGCGTGACCGATCTGATGGTGCGTCCGGGCCTGATCAACCTCGACTTCGCCGACGTGCGCGCGGTGATGGACGAGATGGGCAAGGCGATGATGGGCACGGGCGAGGGCGAGGGCGACAGCCGCGCCGTCCAGGCCGCCGAAAAGGCGATTGCCAACCCGCTTCTGGACGAAATCAGCCTGAACGGCGCCAAGGGCGTGCTGATCAACATCACCGGCGGCACCGATCTGACCCTGTTCGAACTGGACGAGGCCGCGAACATCATTCGCGAAAAGGTCGATCCGGATGCGAATATCATCGTCGGCTCGACGCTGGACGAGTCGATGGAAGGCCGGATCCGCGTTTCGGTCGTGGCAACCGGCATCGACGCCTCGGCCCAGCTGAAGCCCGAAGTGCCGGTGACCCGCCGCTCGATGGCGCAGCCGCTGACGCTGCATCCCGCGCCCGAGCCGCGGCCCGAACCCCGGCGCGAGCCGGTGTCGCGCCCGGCCCCGGTTGCCGCGGCCCCCGCCGCCCGTCCGGCCCCCGCGCCGGCCCCGCAACCGCCGATGGCCGCGGCCGATGCCGATCTGTTCGAAGCGCTGGATGACCGCGGTCAGGCCTATGCGCAAGAGCCGGAAGAGCTGATGGAAAACGACCTGCCGCCGCCGGTCTACCGCCCGCAGCCCGCGCCGCAGCCGATGGCCGCCGCCCGTCCCGCGCCCGCGTCGATCAACCAGGATCCCGGCGTCTTCGTCGCCCCGCGTCCGCGCGCGGCCGGCCAGCCCTCGCCCGAGGCGCTGGCGCGTCTGCAGGCCGCCGTCTCGAAGAACCCGGGTGCCGCGCCGCAGCGCGGGGCCGCTCCGGCCCCGATGCAGCCGGCCGCCCCGGCAGGCCAGGCCGCAGGCGCCGGCGCCAAGCCGCGTTTCGGCATCGGCTCGCTGATCAACCGCATGGCCGGCCATATGGAAGCGGCCGAACGCCCGGCGCCGCAACAGGGCCGCGCGCAGCCCCCCGTCACCGCCTTCGATGACGAGCCCGAGGCCGGCGGCGATCATGAACGGATTGAGATTCCTGCCTTCCTGCGCCGCCAGGCCAACTGAAAACAGCGGTAAAAAACCTATCGAGGGGCCCGGGAAATCCGGGCCTTTTTCTTTTGAAATCAATGATTTGCCATGTGTCACAAACCGTTGCAAAAGGTGAATTGCTGCACCTGCGCAAGGCCCCTATCTACAAGTCAACCGAAAGGGCGCCCCCGCATCAGGGGGCACAGGCCCCGATCGGGATGAAGGCAAAGGTAGATCGAACGTGCAGAACACGTTGAAATCGGCGGTAACGTTTACGGGTGTGGGCCTCCACACCGGCAAGCCCGTGCGCATGACCCTGCGCCCGGCCTCGGCCGATTACGGGATCTGGTTCCGCCGCACCGATGTGACCGACCGCGATCCGATGATCCCGGCGATCTGGCATGCCGTCACGCCCTCGCGTCTTTGCACCGTGGTGGAAAATGCCGCGGGCGTTTCGGTTTCGACCATCGAACATGTGATGGCGGCCCTGGCGGGCAGCGCGATCCACAATGCGCTGATCGAAATCGACGGGCCGGAAGTGCCGATTCTGGACGGCTCGGCCGAACCTTTCGTCGCGGCCTTCCTGGCGCGCGGCCTGCAGGCGCAGGCGGCCGATGTGCGGGCGATCCGGGTGCTGAAGCCGGTCGAGGTGCGCGATGGTCTGGCCGTGGCGCGGCTGGAGCCGTCGGACATGCTGGAAATCGACTTCCGCATCGACTTTGCCGAAGCCGCGATCGGCCGTCAGGAACGCCGGCTGAACATGTCGAACGGCGCCTTCGTGCGCGAATTGTCGGATTGCCGCACCTTCTGCCGGCAGGCCGATGTCGATGCGATGCGCGAAAAGGGCCTGGCCCTGGGCGGCACGCTGGAAAATGCGGTGGTCTTCGATGGCGACCGGGTGGTCAGCCCGGGCGGCTTGCGCCGCGCCGACGAACCCGTGCGCCACAAGATGCTGGACGCGCTGGGCGACCTGGCGCTGGCCGGCGGGCCGCTGCTGGGCCGCTATACCGGCATCCGCGCCGGCCATGCGCTGACCAACAAGCTGCTGCGCGCGCTGTTCTCGGACCCTTCGGCCTTCCGGATCGAGGGCTGCGGCAGCCGCGTCGGCGAAAAATTGCCGGGTGTGGGCGTGCATCGCGAAGACCTGCCCTCGCTGCGCCGCCAGGCGGCCTGAGATCAGGCCCAAAATCGGGCGCCGGGCCGCTTATGGCTTCGGCGCCTTCTTCTCTGACTGCAGTGTGATCTGGGCGAAAGGCGTTTTGCGCCCCGGATTTTTCTATGCTAGGACAGCCAAAAGCCGGGTGCAAATCGCCCGGGCGGCGCGCCCCCGGGGCGCCGGACAGGAAGACAGGTTTGGATAGGCAAGGCATGGCGGGCAGGGCAGGGGCGAGGCAAGGCGCAGCGGCGCCCAAAGCGGCGCTTGTGATGGCGTTGCTGCTTGCGGCCTGCGCGGGCGGCGGGAATCAAAAGGATATCCCGCTTGAGAATTACACCGCCGAGGAAATCTATCGCCAGGGCGAGGTTGCGCTGGAAACCGGCAAGCGGCCGGCCGATGCGCTGATCTATTTCCAGGAAATCGAGCGGATCTATCCCTATACCGATTACGCGCGCCGCGCGCTGATCATGCAGGCCTTCGTGCTGCACAAGACCAAGAAATACGAAGAAGCCCGGGCCGCCGCGCAGCGCTTCCTTGATTTCTATCCCGATGACGAAGATGCCGCCTATGCGCAGTATCTGATGGCGCTGTCCTATTACGACCAGATCGACGATGTCGGCCGCGACCAGGGCCTGACCTTCCTGGCCCTGCAGGGCATGCGCGATGTGATCGAGAAATATCCCGACAGCGAATATGCCAATTCCGCGATCCTGAAATTCGACCTGGCCTTCGATCACCTGGCCGGGAAGGAAATGGAAATCGGGCGCTATTATCTGAAGCGCAAGAACTATGCCGCGGCGCTGAACCGGTTCCGCTCGGTCGTGCAGGATTACCAGACCACCTCGCACACGGCCGAGGCGCTGCACCGGCTGGTCGAATGCTATCTGGCGCTGGGCCTGACCGATGAGGCGCAGACCGCGGGCGCGATCCTGGGCTACAATTACCAGTCCTCGCCCTTCTATCAGGACAGCTACAAGCTGCTGAAATCCAAGGGCCTGCAGCCCGAGGCCAAGGGCGACAACTGGCTGGCCAAGGTCTATCGGCAGATGATCCGCGGCGAATGGTTGTAGAAGGGGGGCGTGCCTGCACGCATCCGACGGCGGGGCCATGCTGCGCAATCTAGAGATTCGCGACATCCTGATCATTGACCGCCTGGCGCTGGATATGGCGCCGGGCCTGAATGTGCTGACCGGCGAGACCGGGGCGGGCAAGTCGATTCTGCTGGATGCGCTGGGCATGGTGCTGGGCTGGAAGGGCCGGGCCGATCTGGTGCGCGCCGGGGCCGAGAAGGGCGAGGTGACGGCGGTCTTCGATCTGTCGCCGGGCCATGCCGCCCGCGCCGTGCTGGACGAGGCCGGGATCGAGGCCGAAGATGAGCTGATCCTGCGCCGCATCGCCCATGCCGATGGTCGCCGCCAGGCCTTTGCCAATGATCGCCGCGTCTCGGCCGAAGTGCTGCGCGGCCTGTCCGAGACGCTGGTGGAACTGCACGGCCAGCAGGACGATCGCGGCCTTCTGAATCCGCGCGGGCATCGCGCGCTGCTGGATTCCTTCGCGGCGGTCGATCTGGCGCCCCTGCGCGGGCTTTGGGCGGCGCAGCGCCAGGCGCGGGATGCGTTGTTCGAGGCCGAGGCGCAGATCGCGCGGGCGAAGACCGAAGAGGATTTCCTGCGCCATGCGGTGGCCGAGCTGGAAAAGCTGGCGCCTCAGCCGGGCGAAGAGGCGGCGCTGGATGCGCGGCGTCGCGCCATGCAGGCGGGGGCGCGGATCCGTGAGGATATCGGCCGCGCGCAGGGCGCTCTGTCGGATGACGGCGCCGAGGGGCGGATGCGCGACGCCTATCGCTGGCTGACCCAGGCCGCCGACAAGGCCGAAGGGCGGCTCGACCCGGCGCTTGCGGCGCTGGACCGGGCGCTTGAGGAACTGTCCCAGGCGCAGGCCGGGGTCGAGGCCTGTATCGAGGCGCTGGATTTCGACCCGTCCGAGCTGGAGCGGTCCGAGGAACGGCTGTTCGCGATCCGGGCGCTGGCGCGCAAGTACGGGGTGGCGCCCGACGATCTGGCCGCGCATGCGGCGGCGCTGGCAGCCCGGCTTGAGGCGCTGGATGCGGGCGAGGCGGGGCTTGGCAAACTGGCGCGCGCCGTGACGGCGGCCGAAGCGGAATATGCCGCGGCTGCGAAGGTTCTGACCAAGGCGCGGCTTGCAGCGGCTGCAAGGCTGGACAAGGCGATGGCCGCGGAACTGGCGCCGCTGAAGATGGAGCGCGCGGTGTTCCGCACCGTGATCTCCGAAGCCGAGCCGGGCCCGGACGGGCAGGATCAGGTGACCTTCACCGTGGCGACCAATCCGGGCGCGCCGCCGGGCGCGCTAAACCGCATCGCCTCGGGCGGCGAGTTGAGCCGCTTTCTGCTGGCGCTGAAAGTCTGCCTGACCGGCCGCCAACCCGGGCTGACGATGATCTTCGACGAAATCGACCGTGGGGTCGGTGGCGCCACGGCCGATGCGGTCGGTCGCAGACTCAAGGCCTTGGCCGCCGAGGCGCAGGTTCTGGTCGTCACCCATTCGCCGCAGGTCGCCGCTTTCGGTGCCCGGCACTGGCGGGTGGAAAAGCGGGTGAAGGGGGGCATGACCCTGTCCACCGTCACCGCACTGAACCCCGACGAGCGGGTCGAGGAACTGGCGCGCATGCTGGCCGGCGACACGGTCACCGATGCCGCCCGCGCGGCCGCCCGCGCCCTGATCGAAGCCTGACCCAAGCCTGATCTGCGCGTCCCCGCCTTGCGGCGGGTCTTGCTGGCTGCGCAAGCCATGCTCTGGGCGCATGGCGGGGTTTTTCCCTCTCCGGCTGTTTTCTGCGCTGCGGCATTCTATATCGACGGGGTGAAACGATAGGATTTTTCTCCATGTTCACCCGTCTGCAATCCGCCCTGACCCGGCTTCTGCCGCCGTCGATCGAAGCGCGCGAACGCGCCTATCTGGAAGCTTCGGTTTCGCTTGTCGATCTGGAACGGCGCGAACGCGAAATCGACCGCGGCCTGTTCCGCCGCGCGCCCTTCGAATTCTGATCTGTCCGGTTCCGAACTGTCCGGTTCCGAACTGTCCGGGCGCCGTCCCGCGGCGCCACGCCTGCCGGGCCCTAGGCCCATCCCAATGCAAAGAAAAAGAAGAAGATCATGACCCTCGCCCTGACCAATCTGATCCGCGGCTTCCGCCTTCCCTCGATTTCCGCCCTGGTGGCCGAGGTCGAGCAGACCTATGTGAACGCCGCCGAAACCGAGACCGAGCGCGCCGCGCGCCGTCGCGATGTGGCCAATGGCCGCTTCCGCCGCTGGGAATAAGCCCGCGGACCGCTGATCCCGGCGCAGATGCGCCGGGTGGGCCGCGGGCCCCGTCCTGTCTCAGGACACCGGGTCTCGGGCCTCAGGTCTCAGGGCACCAGCTTGCCGGGGTTCATCAGCCCCTTCGGATCAAGCGCCCGCTTGATCCGCCCCATCGCCGCCCAGGCCGCGCCATGTTCGGCGGCCATATGGGGCAGCTTGCCGAACCCCACCCCATGTTCGCCGGTGATCGTGCCGCCCAGCCGCAGCGCGCGTTCGGCCATCCGCCCGGCCAGCGCCTTGGCCGTGGCCGCCTCGGCGCCATTTCCGGGCTCGACCATCAGGATCGCATGGAAATTGCCGTCGCCGACATGGCCCAGGATCGGGCCGGTCAGGCCTGAGGCGGCGATATCCTCGGTCGTTTCCGCCACCGCCTGCGCCAGGGCCGAGATTGGCACGCAGACATCGGTCACCACCGCCGTCGCGCCGGGGCGGGTGGCCAGGATCGCCCGATAGGCCTGATGCCGCGCCGCCCAAAGCCGGTTGCGGTCTTCCGGCCGGTCGGCCCATTGAAAACCCTCGGCCCCGAACCCCGCCGCGATCTCGCCGAAGCGTTCGGCCTGTTCGGCCACGCCCGCGGGCGAGCCGTGGAATTCCAGCAGCAATTGCGGGGCAGGGGGCAGGGCCAGCCGCGAATAGGCGTTCACCGCCGCCACGGTCGCCGCATCCAGAAACTCGATCCGCGCCACCGGCAGGCCGGTCTGGATCGTGGCGATGACGCAATCGACCGCCGCGCCGACCGAAGGAAAGGCGCAGGACGCGGCCGAGACCGCCTCGGGCTGGCCATGCAGACGCAGCGTCAACTCGGTGATCAGCCCCAGCGTGCCCTCGGCGCCGACCATCAGCCCGGTCAGGTCATAGCCCGCCGCCGATTTCGGCGCGGCCGATCCGGTGCGGATCACCTCGCCCCCGGCCAGCACCACCTCAAGCCCCAGAACATTGTCGCGCATCGTGCCGTAGCGCACCGTCGCCGTGCCCGAGGCCCGGGTCGAGGCCATGCCGCCCAAAGACGCATCCGCCCCGGGATCGACCGGGAAGAACAGGCCGGTGGCGCGCAAATCCTCGTTCAAAGCGATGCGGGTCAGGCCGGGCTGCACCACGGCGATCATGTCTTCGGGATCTACGCGCAGCACCCGGTTCATCCGGGCGAAATCCACCGTCACCCCACCCTGCAGCGCCAGCGCATGGCCTTCCAGCGAGGTGCCGGCGCCCCAGCCGATCAGCGGAAATCCGTGCCGGTCGGCCAGCGCGGCCAGGGCCGAGACTTCGGCCGTGGTTTCGGGAAAGACCACGGCCCAGGGCGGCGGGGCCGAGATCAGGCTTTCGCTTTGGCCGTGATGGTCCAGCACCGCCTGCGCGGTGGACAGGCGGGTGCCGAACAGGGCGGCAAGATCGGCAAGGGCGGTTTCGGTCAGCATGGCCCAGGGATGGCGCGGAAAAACCTGCCGCGCAAGGCGGATTGGCTGGAAAGCCCCCGGGCTTTGCGCTAAGCCACCGCCATCCCCGCAGATCAGGCCCGCAGATCAGGAGCGCTGCCGATGAAAGCCGCCGTCATCACCTTTCCCGGGTCGAATTGCGACCGCGATCTTGCCGTCGCCTTCGAAGGCGCGGGCTTTCAGGTCGCGCGGGTCTGGCACAAGGATACGGCCCTGCCGGACGGCGTGGATGTCGTGGGCGTGCCGGGCGGGTTTTCCTATGGCGATTACCTGCGCTGCGGCGCCATTGCCGCGCAATCGCCGATCTCGGCTGCGGTCCATGCCCATGCCACCCGCGGCGGCTATGTGCTGGGCATCTGCAACGGCTTTCAGGTCCTGACCGAGATGCGGCTGCTGCCGGGCGTGCTGATGCGCAATGCCGGGCTGAAATTCCTGTGCAAGCCGGTGCGGATGAAGGTGGCCACCACCGCCTCGGCCTTTACCGAAGCCTATGCGCCGGGGCAGGAGATCGTGATTCCGATCGCGCATCACGACGGCAATTACACGCTGGAGGCCGAGGAACTGGCCCGGCTGCAGGGCGAGGATCGCGTCGCCTTCACCTATGTGCAGAACCCCAATGGCTCGATGGGCGACATTGCGGGCGTCTTGTCGGAAAACCGCCGCGTGCTGGGCATGATGCCGCATCCCGAACGCGCGGCCGAAACGCTGCACGGCTCGGCCGACGGGCAGGGGATCTTCGCCTCGCTGATGCGCGGGATGGCGCTGGCCTGAGCCCGCAAGCTTGAGAGGGCCCGGCCAGAGACCTACAGTCACGCCATGTTCGCCGAAGCCCATCAAGACAATGCCGAGACGCCGCGCGGGTTGCCCCTGCGGGTGAAGCTTGTCGTCGGGCTGTTGATCGTGCTGGCGATTGGCGTGGTCATGGTGTCGAATCGCTGGCTGACCGAGCGTTTCGTCGAGACGACGCGCAACCGGTCAGAGGTGCGGCTGGCGCTGTATACCGGCAATCTGGTGTCGGAACTGCAGCGCACCTCGGTCGTGCCGCTGATTCTGGCGCGCGATCCCGATCTGATCACCGCGCTGAAGGAAGGCAATTTCTCGGCCACCTCGGCCAAGCTGATCCAGCTGCAATCCGAAATCGGCGTGGCCTCGATCCGGCTTGTCGATGGCGATGGAAGGGTGGTGGGGGCGACCAACCGCAATCTTCTGGGCGTCAGCCACCGGCAGGACCGCTACTTCGTCGATGCGCAGCGGGCGAAGGAAACCGTCTTCACCTCGGTCAAGCGCGAGGCCGGCGGCTATGACTTCACCTATTCGCGGGCCCTGCGGTCCGAAGGCAAGGTGCTGGGCGTCATCATCGTCTCGGTCGACCTGATGAAATACGAACGCGCCTGGTCTGGGCTGCAGGATGCGGTTCTGGTCACCGACAGCGAAGGCACGGTGATCCTGGCGACCGAGCCGGTCTGGCGCGGGCTGACCGTGGCCGACGCGCTGGCGGCCAAGGATGCGCCCTCGGCGATCGCGCGGGCCTTTCAGGCCACGACCGATTGGGCCTGGGCGCCGCCCGACGCCTATCTGAAGGGCGAGGCGGTGATGCGCACCGAGGCGCGGGTGCCGTTCCGCGGCTGGAAGATCGTGACCTTCACCGCCTATGATTCGGTGCGCGAGAAGGTGAACGGCATTCTGGCGCTTGAAATCATGGGCTTTGCCATTGTCATGGCGCTGTCCTTCTACATGCTGTCGCGCCGCGCCTGGTCGCGCAGCCTGTCGCTGCAGCGCGAATCCGCGGAATTGCGGCTTCTGAACGCAAGGCTGCAACGCGAGATCGCGGAACGCGAACGGGTGCAGAAGAATCTGGAAGTGGCCGAGCAGACCCTGGCGCAATCGTCGAAACTGGCGGCCTTGGGCGAGATGTCGGCCGCGGTCAGCCACGAGCTGAACCAGCCGCTTGCCGCGATGAAGACCTATCTCGCCGGCGCCCGGCTGCTGTTGCAGCGCAAGCGGCCGGAAGAGGCGCTGTCCTCGTTCCAGCGCATCGACGATCTGATCGAGCGGATGGGGGCGATCACCCGCCAGCTGAAAAGCTATGCGCGCAAGGGCGGCGAGGCGTTCGAGCCGGTCGATCTGCGCGCCGGCATCTCGTCGGCCCTGTCGATGATGGAGCCGCAGCTGAAGGCGCGCGTGGTCAAGATCACCCGCGCCCTGCCGCGCCAGCCGGTCATGGTCATGGCCGACCGGATCCGGCTGGAGCAGGTGATCATCAACCTGTTGCGCAACGCGCTGGACGCGACCAAGGACGTGCCCGCGCCGCAGATCGAACTGCTTCTGGCCGCGGGCGAGACGGCGACGCTGACCGTCCGCGACAATGGGCATGGGATTGCCGATTTGGACAATCTGTTTGAGCCGTTTTACACCACCAAGAAGCCTGGCGAGGGCGTCGGGCTTGGCCTTGCGATTTCCTCGGGCATTGTCACCGACCTCGGCGGGCGGCTGACGGCACGCAACGCGGAAGGAGGCGGCGCGGTCTTCGAGATGCAGCTGCCGATCCTTGGAAAAGAGCAAGAAGCAGCAGAATGAGGAGCCCATGGCAAGAACGATGAAGGTTGCGATCGTCGACGACGAGGCGGATATGCGCGCCTCGATCAGCCAGTGGCTGGCCCTGTCGGGTTTCGATACGGAAACCTATGGCAGCGCCGAGGATGCGCTGAAGGCGATCGGGCCCGAGTTCCAGGGCGTGGTCGTCAGTGACATCAAGATGCCCGGAATGGACGGCATGGCCTTCCTCAAGCGGTTGATGAGCCAGGATTCCGGCCTGCCGGTGATCATGATCACCGGCCACGGCGACGTGCCGATGGCGGTGGAAGCGATGCGCGTGGGCGCTTTCGATTTCCTGGAAAAGCCGTTCAACCCCGACCGGATGACCGAATTGGCCAAGAAGGCCACCCAGGCGCGGCGGATGACCCTGGACAACCGCGCCTTGCGCAAGGAACTGTCCGACGGCTCGACCATCATGAAGAAGCTGGTGGGCTCTTCCCCGGCGATGGAGCGGCTGCGCGAGGATATTCTCGATCTGGGCCAGGCTGACAGCCACGTTCTGATCGACGGCGAAACCGGCACCGGCAAGACGCTGGTCGCGCATGCGCTGCACGCGGTCGGGCCGCGGGCCTCGAAGAAATTCGTCACGATTTCCTGCGCCGCCTGGTCCGAAGACCAGCTGGCCTCGAAACTGTTCGGCCCCGGTGAGGATGGCACCATCCCGCTGATCGAAGAGGCGCGCGGCGGCACGCTGTGCCTTGAGGATATCGAGGCGCTGCCCAATGCGTTGCAGGCGCGGCTGCTGACCTTCATCAACGAACAGGGCACCCCGCCGGAAACCCGGATCATCGCGATCTGCAACCAGCATGCCCAGGACATGACGCTGGAACAGACGCTGCGGCAGGATCTGTTCTACCGGCTGGGCGCGATGACGATCATGCTGCCGCCCCTGCGGTCGCGCGGCGAGGATATCTTGCAGCTGTTCACCCGCCTGTCCGAGCAATTCGCCGAGGAATACGGCTGCGAGGCGCCGCAGGTGACCGCACAGGAAGCCGCCCAGCTTCTGCAGGCGCCCTGGCCGGGCAATGTGCGCCAGCTGGTCAATATCGCCGAACGCGCGGTCTTGCAGAACCGCCGCGGATCGGGCTCGATCGCGTCGCTGCTGATGGCCGACAATGAAAGCTCGGGCCCCTCGGCGATGACGACCGAAGGCAAGCCGCTGAAGGAATATGTCGAGGCGTTCGAGCGGATGCTGATCGACAATACGATGCGGCGTCACAAGGGCAGCATCGTCGCGGTGATGGAGGAACTGTGCCTGCCGCGCCGGACCCTGAACGAGAAGATGGCGAAATACAGCCTGCAGCGGTCGGATTACGTCTGACCCCGCGCCGTGGGCATGGGCTCGGCATAGGCCGGGTCCAGCCAGTCCGACAGATCAAGCCCGACAAGGGCCGCGGTCTGTCGGATATCCTCGGCAAACAGATCGTCCAGCCGGCGGCGATCCTCGGGGGCTAGGCCGGGCAGATGCCGGGTGTCGATCGGCGGCAGGTAGCGGCCGGCCTGCACGCAAGGCAGCGGGGGCAGATCCAGAAACCGGGTCAGCCGGTCCAGGCAGGATTGCGGATCGCGCCACAGGGCATCGGTGCGCAGCACCAGAAGCTGCGCGGGCGGGAAATGCGCCAGCACCCGCAGGATCTGCGGCGCGTAAAGCCCCCGCTCAACATAGGAAAAGATCCGATGCGGCAGCGGCCCGGGTTCGGCCCGGCCGCGGCCCTGGTCGGAAATGGCCGCGCTGAAATCCAGCGTCTCGGTCTCGCGCGCAAGTTCCATCCGCCACTGCGAATGGGCGCGATAGGCCGGGTGGCGCAGCAGCAGAACGATCTTTGCCGCCGGATTATAGGCGCGGATCCGCGCCATGGCCGGGGGCCAGAAACTGTAGATCGGCGTCGCCTCGATCCGGCAGGCGGCCTGGGCCCAGGCCTGGGGCTGGAAATAGGCGCTGAAAGCGGCCTGCGCGGGCGGCGCCTCCGCAGAGGGGCTGTCCCAATCCTGCGCCTCATCGTCGAAGACATGCGGCTCTTTCGGCTGGCTGGCCGCGATATCGGGATGTTCGGACAAAAGCCGGTGCAGGGCCGTGGTGCCGGCCTTCTGCATCCCAGCCAGAAACGCATCAACTTTGTTTACCATACCGCGCCATAGCCGGGGTGTGTTAACAAAGCCCTAACGCAGGGCCTTTGCCCGGTCCAGGTTTTCCACCCCATTCGCCGCCGGTTCGGCCCGCTTGCGCCTGCCACTTTCGGCGCGATCCGGGCCCGAAAATGCGCCCCAGCCCCGTAGGCGCGGAAATTCGGCATTGTGTTGGAAGCCGGTTTCCCGATAGGTTGCGGCTGAGACCGGCTTTTGGGCCAGTCGTCGATATTCTCTCCAGTGTCTTGACCTGTGGCGCCATGGCCCGCGCCCGGACCGCGCACCGGAGCCGGATCGGCCGCAAGGCCGTGCAAATTGCCGAAGGACCGGCGACCGAAGGGTCGGGGGCCCGTAGGCCACCAAAGGCGGGGGGTCCGCAAGGCCCTCTTGACGTGAACCGCGATGAGGCGCGCGAGCATTGCAGTGACAGGTGAGGTCTGCCCTTCCGGCAGGGCCCGCCCGCCTGCGCTCGGCGCCCGCGCCCTGACAAGCCGCCCCATGACCCGTGATCCGCACCTGGCTCCGCCAGGGGCATCCTTGCGCCTGGGGCGCGATGGAAGAACATGCCCAAGAAAATGCTCATCGACGCCACCCACGCGGAAGAGACCCGCGTTGTCGTGGTGGACGGCAACAAGGTCGAGGAATTCGACTTTGAAACGGTAAACAAGCGCCAGCTGGCCGGGAATATCTACCTGGCCAAGGTCACGCGGGTCGAACCCTCGCTGCAGGCGGCCTTCGTGGATTACGGCGGGAACCGGCACGGGTTCCTGGCCTTTGCGGAAATCCACCCGGATTATTACCAGATCCCCAAGGCCGATCGCGAAGCGCTGATCGCCGAGGAACGCGCCATGGCGCGGGCCGAAGAGGAAGAGGAAAACCGCAGCCGCCGCCGCCGCCCCGCGCGGCCCAAGCCCGCCGCGGTCGAGGCCGATGCCGTCGTGGCGCAGGGCCCGTCGGAAATGGACGTGGTCGATCTTGAGGATGACGCGGCCGAGGCGCCGGTTTCAGCCGAAGCCCCCTCGACGCCCGAGGCTGCGGCGGATCACGACCATGATCATGGTCACGACCACGATCACGATCATGCCGGCGAGAATGGCAATGGCGATGCGCCTTACCGCGCCATGGACCATGCCAGCGACACCGATGACGAAATCGAATCGGTCGCCGAAGAGGATGTGGCCGAGGAAATCAGCCAGCCGCGCCGCCCCAAGGCCCGGCGCTACAAGATCCAGGAAGTGGTCCGCGTGCGCCAGATCATGCTGGTGCAGGTGGTCAAGGAAGAACGCGGCAACAAGGGCGCGGCACTGACGACCTATCTGTCGCTGGCGGGCCGCTATTGCGTCTTGATGCCGAACACCGCGCGCGGCGGCGGGATTTCCCGCAAGATCACCAATGCGGTGGACCGCAAGAAGCTGAAGGAAATCGCGGGCGAGATGGAGGTGCCGGAAGGGGCCGGCCTGATCATCCGCACCGCCGGCGCCAAGCGCACCAAGGCGGAAATCAAGCGCGACTATGAATATCTGATGCGGCTCTGGGAACAGATCCGCGACTTGACACTGAAAAGTATCGCGCCCGCGGCGATCTATGAGGAAGGCAACCTCATCAAGCGCTCGATCCGCGATCTTTACAGCAGAGAGATCGACGAGGTCCTGGTCGAGGGCGAGGCGGGCTACCGCACCGCCAAGGACTTCATGAAGATGATCATGCCCAGCCATGCCAAGCTGGTGCGCCGCTATGACGAGGCGATGCCGCTCTTCGCCCGCTACCAGGTGGAAAGCTATCTGGGCGGCATGTTCAACCCGGTCGTGCAGCTGAAATCGGGCGGTTATATCGTCATCGGCGTGACCGAGGCGCTGGTCGCGATCGACGTGAACTCGGGTCGGGCGACCAAGGAAGGCTCGATCGAAGACACGGCGCTGAAGACCAACCTGGAAGCCGCCGAAGAGATCAGCCGCCAGCTGCGCCTGCGCGACCTGGCCGGGCTGATCGTCATCGACTTCATCGACATGGAAGAGCGGAAGAACAATGCCGCGGTCGAGAAGCGTCTGAAAGAAAAGCTGAAAACCGACCGGGCGCGGATTCAGGTCGGCCGGATCTCGGGCTTTGGCCTGATGGAGATGTCGCGCCAGCGGCTGCGGCCCGGCATGCTGGAATCCACCACACAGCCCTGCCCGCATTGCCATGGCACCGGGCTGATCCGCTCGGATGACAGCATGGCGCTGACGATCCTGCGCGCGCTGGAAGAGGAAGGCACGCGCAAGCGGTCGAAAGAGGTGCTGCTGAAGGCGCCGGTCGGGATCGTGAACTTCCTGTTCAACCACAAGCGCGAACATATCGCGCTGATCGAGGCGCGCTATGGCATGGCGGTGCGGATCGAAAGCGATCCGACGCTGGTTTCGCCCGATTATTCCATTGAAAAGTTCAAGACCGCGACCCGGGTCGTTCCGGAACCTTCGCCGGTGATTTCGGGCCATGCGGGTCTGATGGGCGCGCCGGTCGAGGAGGAAGAGGAAGACGAGGACATCGTCGACGAGATCCTGGACGAAGAGGAAGAGGTCGAAGAGACCGTCGAGGCGAAGCCCGCCAAGGCCGAGGCTCCGGGTGACGGGGGCGGCAAGAAGAAGCGTCGCCGTCGGCGTCGTCGGCGCGGCGGCCGCGATGGCCAGGGTGCCGAGGCCGATGGTGCCAATGGCGAAGACGGCTCGGAGGACGATGCCGGCGCGGACGAGGACGAAGGCACGGACGCGCCGGCGGCCGTGGTCGAGGTGATCGAGATCGCCGTCGCCGTGCCTGTCGCCGAAGCGGTGGCCGAGGGCGAGACGGTCGAGGCCACTGCGGCCGAGCTTGCGGCCGAAGAGGCCCCGGCCAAGCCCAAGCGGACCCGCAAGCCGCGTGCCAAGGCTTCGGATAAGGCGGCCGAGAAGGCGGCGGAAGCTGCGCCGGTCGTGGCCGAGCCTTCCGCCGAAGCGGTGGGTGGCACCTCGGGCGGCGGGGTGCAG
>NZ_JAICBZ010000051.1 GCF_020179405.1 Xinfangfangia pollutisoli
CCTCGGCGCTGCGCCAGGCCAAGCGGCGGGCCGCGCTTCTGGTGGCGCTGGCCGATCTGGGCGGGGTCTGGTCGCTGGAACAGGTCACCGGCGCCCTGACCGCGCTGGCCGACCGGGCGGTGGATCTGGGCCTGCAATCGCTGGTCGCCGACGAGATCCGCCGCGGCAAGCTGCCCGGCGCCAGTGCCGACGATGCCGCCACCGCCGCCGGCATGGTGGCCATCGCCATGGGCAAGATGGGCGCGGGCGAGTTGAACTATTCCTCGGATATCGACCTGATCTGCCTCTTCGACGATGCGCGCTATGGCGAAGACGCGGCCGAGGCGCGGGCGGGCTTCATCCGCGTCACCCGCAAGCTGGCAGCCCTTCTGTCGGATGTGACCGCCGAGGGCTATGTCTTCCGCACCGATCTGCGCCTGCGCCCCGATGCGGCGGTGACGCCGGTCTGCCTGTCGATCTCGGCCGCCGAAGCCTATTACGAGGCCGAGGGCCGCACCTGGGAACGCGCGGCCTATATCAAGGCGCGCGCCTGCGCGGGCGACATCGCGGCGGGCGAACGCTTCCTGCGCGCGCTGACCCCCTTCGTCTGGCGCCGGCATCTGGATTTCGCGGCGATCCAGGATGCGCATGACATGCGCCTGCGCATCCGCGACCATCGCGGGCTGCACGGCCCGCCGGTGGTCGAGGGGCAGAATGTCAAGCTGGGCCCCGGCGGCATCCGCGAGATCGAATTCTTCACCCAGACCCGCCAGCTGATCGCGGGCGGCCGCGATGCCGCCTTGCGCGACCGCACCACGGTGGGCGGTCTGGCGGCGCTGGCCGAGAAGGGCTGGGTGCCGCAGGATGTGGCCGATGAGATGACCGCGCTCTACCGCGCCCATCGCGAGTTGGAACACCGGCTGCAGATGGTGAACGACGCCCAGACCCAGGAAATGCCCGCAACCCAAGAAGGCGTGGCCCGGATCGCGGCCTTCTGCGGCGAAGACGAGGGCGCGTTCCGCGACGGGCTGCTTGCGCGGCTCGACCGGACCCGCAGCCTGGCCGAGGGGTTCTTTGCGCCCGGCGATGCCGAGCCCGAGCCGGAATTGTCGGACCGGGCGCGCGCGATCGTTGCGGGCTGGCGGTCTTATCCCTGCCTGCGTTCGGACCGCGCCCAGGCGATCTTCCGCCGGCTTCGGCCGCAACTGCTGCGCCGGCTGGAACGCGCCGCGCATGAGGAAGAGGCGCTGGTGGCGCTGGACGGCTTTCTGGCCGGGCTGCCGGCGGGGGTGCAGATCTTTTCGCTGTTCGAGGCGAATCCGGCGCTGATCGACCTGATCATCGACATTGCCGGCACGGCGCCGGCACTGGCGCGCTATCTGTCGCGGCATGCGGGGGTGCTGGATGCGGTGATCGGCGGGCGGTTCTGGGAACCCTGGCCGGGCCGGGCGGGGCTGCTGGCCGATCTGGCGCCGCAACTGGCCGCGGCGCGCGACTACGAGGCGCGGCTCGACACGGCGCGGCGCTGGCAGAAGGACTGGCATTTCCGCATCGGCGTGCATCACCTGCGCGGGCTGATCGACGCGTTCGAGGCGGGCAAGCTTTATGCCGATCTGGCCGAGGCGGTGATCCAGGGGCTGTGGCCGGTGGTGACGGGCGAATTCGCCAGCCGCCATGGCGCGCTGCCGGGGCGCGGCGCGGTTCTGTTGGGCATGGGCAGCCTGGGGGCGGGGCGGCTGAATGCCGAATCCGATCTAGACCTGATCCTGATCTACGATGCCGATGGGATCGAGGCGTCCGAGGGCGCCAAACCCTTGGCGACACGGGCCTATTACGCGCGGCTGATGCAGGCCATGGTCACCGCTTTGTCGGCCCAGACCGCCGAGGGGCGGCTCTATGAGGTCGATGTGCGGCTGCGCCCCTCGGGCCGGGCCGGGGCGGTGGCGACCGCGCTGACCGGCTGGCGCGACTATCAGCAGACCGAGGCCTGGACCTGGGAACATCTGGCGCTGACCCGCGCCCGCGTGGTGACCGGCACGCCGGATCTGGGCGACGAGGTCGAGGCGCTGCGCCGCGCCATCGTGGCGGCGAAGGGGCAGGGGCCGAAGGTGCGCAGCGATCTGGCCGAGATGCGCGCGCGGCTGGCCGCTGCCAAGCCCGCCGAGGGGCCCTGGGAGGCGAAGAACGGCCCCGGCCGGATCATGGATATCGAGCTTTGCGCCGAGATGCTGGCGCTGATCTCGGGCAGTCCGGTGCGGCGGGTGGAACAGCAGATCGCCGCCGGAAAGGCGCTGATGCCCGACCCCGACCGCGAGGCTTTGCTGCAGGCCTACCGGCTGTTGTGGCGGGTCTATGGCGCGGGGCGGCTATTGACTGCCAAGCGGCTGGATCCGCAGGCGCTGGGCGAGGGCGGCCGTGCCTTCGTGCTGCGCGAGACGGGTTTTGCCTCGACCGCGTCGCTGGCAGAGGCCATCGCGTCGGCGGTGGGCCTTGCCGAAGCGGCGATCCTGCGCCAGCTTGGCCCCGACACGGCGAATGGCGGGTGATCATGGGGAGACGGGTGATGGATCTGGCAGTGGCCGACCCGAAGGGCCTGGTGCGCGAAAGCTACCGGATCGAGGGGATCACGCTGGGCGAATGCCGGTCGATCTTCATCGACTGGGCGCTCAGCCTGAAGCCCGGCACGGATGTGCCCGAGGCGCTGCGGGCGCTGATCGCGCATTACGGCGCGGGCGTCGCCGGGCATCCGATGACCGATGTGCTGGAAGCCGGGCTGGTGGCGCCGGCCGAAACCGGCCGCCGTGGCGGCCGGATGGCGCGGATGCGCGGACTGGACGGCCAGGCCTGACGCGGCCGAACCGGCCGCGGGGCAGGGCGGCTTCGCCGCGAGGGGGGCAGGGCGGCCTTGCCGCGGGGCAGGGGCGGCTTAGCCGCGGGGCAGGGCGGCGGCCTCGGCGGCAAGCCGTGTGATCTCGGCCCAGTCGCCGCGCGCCATCGCCTCTTTCGGGGCGACCCAGCTGCCGCCCACGCAAAGGATGTTCTGCATCCGCAGATAGTCGGGGGCATTCTTCAGGCTGACCCCGCCGGTCGGGCAGAACCTGACCTGCGGGATGGGCGAGCCGATCGACTTCAGGAAGGCCGCGCCGCCCGATTGCTCGGCCGGGAAGAATTTCTGCACCGTATAGCCGCGCTCCAAGAGCGCCATGATCTCGGTCGCGGTGACGGCGCCGGGCAGCAGCGGCAGGCCTTCGTCTTCACAGGCGGCGATCAGCGCCGGCGACGACCCGGGCGAGACGCCGAACTTGGCGCCGGCCTTCTTGGCGGCCTTCACATCGGCGGGGGTCAGCAGCGTGCCCGCGCCCACCACACCGCCCGGCACCTCGGCCATGGCGCGGATCGCATCCAGCGCGCAGGGCGTGCGCAGGGTGACTTCCAGCGCCGGCAGGCCACCCGCCACCAGCGCTTCGGCCAGGGGCCGGGCCTGGGCCAGATCCTCGACGATCAGCACCGGCACGACCGGGGCAAGGCGGCAGATCTCGGCGGCTTTCAGGGATTGTTCGGCGGGGGTCATGGCTCTGTCCTTCAGGCGAAGCATGGGGGCGGAGAACGGGGCCTCCGGCCGGTGTCATAAGGGCCAGCCGGGGAAGACGACAGTCCCCGATTGGCTGCAGGCCCCAGGCCAAAGGCGAAGGGCCGGGCGGGGCGGGGCCGGGTCAGACGACCACGGCCGCGCCGGTATCGGCGGCGCCCACCGTGCGGCGGAAGGCGTCGAACAATTCGCGGCCGATGCCATGGGCATTGGCGGACAGGTCGGGCTGCACCGCGGGGCGCTGGGCCAGGCCCTCGGTCAGGCAGTCAAGCGTGCCCTGCGTCGCGTCCAGCCGGATCAGGTCACCGTCCTGCAACTGCGCCAGCGGCCCGCCGGTGGCGGCTTCGGGGCTGACATGGATCGCCGCCGGAACCTTGCCGCTGGCACCCGACATCCGCCCGTCGGTGACCAGCGCGACCCGCAGCCCGCGGTCCTGCAGCACCGACAGGATCGGCGTCAGCGAATGCAGTTCCGGCATGCCATTGGCCTGCGGCCCCTGAAAGCGCACGACGACGATCGTGTCCGAGGTGAATTCGCCGGCCCGGAAGGCGGCTTTCACCGCCTCCTGGCTGTGGAAGATCCGCGCTGGCGCCTCGATCACATGGCGTTCCGGCGCCACGGCCGAGACCTTGATCACCCCGCGGCCCAGATTGCCCGACAGATGCCGCAGCCCGCCGGTTGTGGCAAAGGGCGTGGCGGCGGGGCGCAGGATCTTGTCGTTCAGGCTTTCCGTGGCGCCCGGCTGCCAGCTGAGGACGCCGTCTTTCAGCGACGGCTCTTGCCGATAGGGCGCCAGACCGTCGCCGGCCACGGTCTTGGCGTCTTCATGCAGAAGCCCCGCATCCAGCAATTGCCCGATCAGGAATTGCAGCCCGCCCGCGGCGTGGAAATGGTTCACATCGGCCAGACCGTTCGGATAGACCTTGGCCAGCAGCGGCACAATCTGGCTCAGCTCGTCGAAATCGGCCAGGTCCAGCAGCACGCCCGAGGCCCGCGCCATGGCCGGCATATGCAGCACAAGATTGGTCGAGCCGCCGGTCGCCATCAGCCCGACGATGCCATTCACATAGGCGCGCTCGTCCAGGATCTCGCCCGCAGGGCGGTAATCATTGCCCAAAGCGGTGATCTGGGCGGCGCGGGTCGCGGCCGCTTCGGTCAGCGCGTCGCGCAAAGGCGTGCCGGGGTTCACGAAACTGGCGCCCGGCAGATGCAGGCCCATGACCTCCATCAGCATCTGGTTGGTGTTCGCCGTGCCGTAGAAGGTGCAGGTGCCGGGGCCGTGATAGCTGGCCATTTCCGCGGCCATCAACTCGGCCCGGCTGGCCTTGCCCTCGGCATAGGCATTGCGCACCTTGGCCTTCTGGTCGTTCGGGATGCCCGAGGTCATCGGGCCCGCCGGCACGAAGACCGCCGGGATATGGCCGAAGGTGGCGGCGGCGATGATCAGCCCCGGCACGATCTTGTCGCAGACGCCCAGATACAATGCCGCGTCAAAGCAATTGTGCGACAGCGCCACGCCCGCCGCCAGCGCGATCACATCGCGGGAAAACAGCGACAGTTCCATCCCCGGCTGGCCCTGGGTCACCCCGTCGCACATCGCCGGCACCCCGCCCGCCACCTGCGCCGTGGCGCCTGCACGGCGCGCAGCCTCGCGGATCAGCGCCGGATAGGTCTCATAAGGGCGATGGGCGGACAGCATGTCATTATAGGCGGTGACGATGCCGATGTTCGGCGCGCGGCCCTCGGCCAACGCCGGCTTGTCGGCCTCCATCGCCGCATAGGCATGGGCCTGGTTGCCGCAGGACAGATGCGCCCGCACCGGCCCCGCCGCCGCCGCCTGCCGCATCCGGGCCAGATAGGCGGCGCGGGTGGTTTCGGACCGGGCGCGGATCCGGTCGGTGACGCGGGCAAGGGTCGGGTGGAGGGTCATGGTCCTCTTCCTGTAGCACGGGGCGCGCGGCGGCCATGGGCGGCTCGGCAAAGCCGGCACAACCGGGCGCGGCAGAGTATAGCACACACTGTTAGCGCTAACAACCGCCCTGAGCCGCGAATGGCCCGGATCGGGCCGCGGCGCGGGACGGTTGGAAGGGGGCGCCCGTCGCGCAGGCCGGACCGGCCGCAAGCCGGGACGGACGCCGGGTGCCCTGCGCAAAGATACCCCGTCTGCGACCGATTCCCAGCCCAAATTCGCCGCAATCGACATGCATTTGAATGATCCGGGGCCCTGTGCGGACAGGGCAGACATCAGGGGTGACAGGATGCGCGCTTTGCGACTGGTTCTGGCTTTGGGAAGTCTGGCGGCGCTGACCGCCTGTGTCACGCCCGATCGGGCGCCATCGGCCGAGCCGCCGCATGGGGTGACGCTGGCGACGGCGGGCGGCTCGGGTCCGGCCCGGGGCGTGCAGAAGGTGACGGTGCCGCTGAATGTGGTCGGGGTCGAGGTGACGGTGCCGCGCGATCTGCGCGTCAGCGAGGCCGAGGTCTTCTATCCGATCGCCGATATCGTCTGGCGCGGCGATCCGCGCGGCGACCGCTACGCCCAGGTGCAGGCGATCTATGACCGCGCCGTCGCGGCGGCGATTCCGCCCTTGAACCACGGCCTGCCGGTGGTGGCGGAAATCGTGGTGACGCGCTTTCACTGCGTGACCGACAAGACCCGCTACACCTTTGGCGGCGTCCATTCGCTGACCTTCACCCTGACGATCCGCGATGCCGCAAGCGGTGCGGTGCTGTCGGGGCCGCGCAAGGTGAAGGCCGATGTGGCGGCGCATGGCGGGCAGAAGGCGATCGCCGATGACATGGCCGGCCTCACCCAGAAGCAGATCGTGACCGAGCGGCTGGCCTCGGTGATCCGGGGCGAGCTGAAGCAGCTGAATGTCGATCCGGGGCTTCTGGGCCTGCCGGCGCAGGGTCTGATGAATCCGGCGATCCCGGTGCTGAACTAGGCCACAGCGCAGTCTTCCGCAGATCGGGCGAACAGGATATGGGGGAGGGCATGGAGCCCTCCCTTTCGCAATCCGAACCCGCCCGCCGTCCGATCGTTCGCCTTCGCCCCAAGGCCGAGGCGCGGGCGATCCGCCATGGTTTCCCCTGGGTCTATGCCGACGAACTGGTGCTGGACCGGCGCACGCAGGGCCTGGCGCCCGGCACGCTGGCGGTGCTGGAAGATGCCGAGCGGCGGGCGCTGGGGCTGGTGACGGTCAATCCCGCCTCGAAGATCACCTGCCGGATGCTGGACCGCGATCCCGAGGCGCAGCTGGACCAGGCGTGGTTCGAGGTGCGGCTGGCGCGGGCGCTGGCCCTGCGCGACCGGCTGTATCCCGCACCCTTCTACCGGCTGGTCCATGCCGAGGCCGACGGTCTGCCCGGCGTGGTGATCGACCGGTTCGGCGATCTGGCCGTGGTGCAGCCCAATGCCGCCTGGTCCGAGGTCCATCTGCCGGCGCTGGTCGCGGCCCTGGTCTCGGTCACGGGCGTTGCCACGGTGATCAAGAACGGCTCGGGCCGGGCGCGGGGTCTGGAAGGCCTGGCCGAAGAGATGGCGGTGGTGCAGGGCAAGGCGCCCGCGGGGCCGGTGCCGGTGCCGATGAACGGCGCCACCTATATGGCCGATCTGATGGGCGGGCAGAAGACCGGGCTGTTCTACGACCAGCGCGAAAACCACGCCTTCGCCGCCCGTCTGGCGCGCGGCGCGCGGGTGCTGGACGTGTTTTCGCATGTCGGCGGCTTCGGTCTGGCCGCGCTGGCGGGGGGCGCCGAGACGGCGCTGGCCGTCGATGGCTCGGCCGCGGCCTTGGAGCTTGCGGCGGCGGGGGCTGCGGCCTCGGGCTTTGGCGCGCGGTTTTCCACCCGGCAGGGCGATGCTTTCGCGGTGCTGGAGGCGCTGGGCGCCGAAGCCGCGCAGTTCGATCTGGTGATCTGCGACCCGCCGGCCTTCGCGCCCGCCAAGCCCGCGCTGGAAGCGGGCCTGCGCGCCTATGAACGCGTGGCGCGGCTGGCGGCGCCTTTGGTGGCGCCCGGCGGCTATCTGGTTCTGTGTTCCTGCTCGCATGCCGCCGATCTGTCGGCCTTCCGCAATGCCTCGGCCCGCGGCATCGGTCGCGGCGGGCGGCGCGGGCAGGTGATCCATACCGGCTTTGCCGGGCCCGACCATCCGGTCCTGCCGCAGCTGGCCGAATCGAGCTATCTGAAAGCCCTGGCCTTCCGGCTGGACGGATGAAGGTCGTCCTCGACGCCTGCGTGCTGTTCCCGACCGTGTTGCGGGAAATCCTTCAGGGCGCCGGCGCGGCGGGGCTGTATGAACCGATCTGGTCGGATCGGATCCTGGGCGAATGGACCCATTCGGCCGCCAAGCTGGGCCCCGGCGCGCAGGTGGTGGCCGAGGGCGAGGCGGCGCTGTTCCGCGCCGCCTTTCCGCGCGGCAGGGTGGCGGTGTCGCCGGGCATCGAGGCGCGGCTTCTGCTGCCCGATCCGGCCGATGTGCATGTGCTGGCCACGGCGATTGCCGGCCATGCCGATGCGATCGTCACCTTCAACGCTCAGGATTTCCCCGGCCATGTCCTGGCGGCCGAGGGCCTTGCCCGGCGCGACCCGGACGGGTTTCTATGGGAATTGCAGTCGCGTCATCCGGCTGTAATGGCCGCGGTGGTCGAGGCGGTGCGGGCCCGGGCCGAGGCGATCTCGGGCCAGGCCGTCGCGCTGAAGCCGCTGCTGAAGCGGGTGCGGCTGTTCCGTCTGGCCAAGGCGCTGCAGGCCTGAGCCTTGCGCCCGGGGCGGGCCGGGGCCTCCGGCGGGGATATTTTTGCAGAGAGGAAGGCCGCGGTCAGGACGGCTGAACCGGGGCGGCGGTCCAGCGCGCCTCGTTCGCCTCGATCGCGGCGATGCGGTCGGCGGTGCCGGGATGGCTGAGCAGCCAGGCCGGCGCGCCCTTGCGGGATTTCGTCAGCGCGTCCAGCTTCTGGAACAGGCTTTTCTGCGGGCCGGTGCCGATGCCGGATTTGATCAGCAGGGCGGTGGCATAGGCGTCGGCCTCGAACTCGTCACGCCGCGACAGCTTTGCCATCAGCGCCGAGGACAGGGCATTCGCCAGCCAGGGCCCGACAAAGGGCAGGATCCGCCCCATGAAGGCCGCCAGCAGCAGGAAGACCGCGTTCTGCCCGGTGAAGTCGATCATCCGCCGCCGCAGATGACCCAGCGCGACATGGCCCATCTCATGCGCGATGACCGAGGCCAGTTCCTCGGGCGACACCTCGCCCTGCATCTTCTTCGCCACGAAACCGCGGGTCAGGTAAATGCGGCCATCAGGCCCCGCCAGCCCGTTCACCGGCTCGACATCCAGCACATGGACGCGGATCTCGGGGATCTCCAGCGCGCGGGCCATGCGGTCGGCAAGCCGGGTGATCGCGGGATCGGTCAGCGGCACCGATTTTTCGGCCAGCATGCGCTTGGTGCGCCAGGCCGAGAATTGCATCGCCAGCAGCGCGTAAAGGATCAGGGCAAGGAAGGGCAGCAGGCGGATCAGCATGCGCCCAATATGGGGGCAGGGCGACGGGAAGGCCAAGGGGGCAGGCGGTCTTTTCTGTGCCTCAGCGGGCCCCAAGGCGCAGGCGGCCGAGCGACTATATCTTTTCAATGGAAATATTGGGTTGCGCAAATCTTTATAGCGGAAAGATTGCGCCGGGCCGCTGCCGAAGGCCTAGCGCAGCGCCTTGATGCCGCGCGAGATGCCTTCGGTCGTCATCGGCACCATCCGGCCCGAGAACAGGCTGCGGATCATCCGGGTGGATTGGGTCTGCTCCCACCATTGTTCGGGTTCGGGATTGATCCACAGGTGATGCGGCCAGGCCTGGGTGGCGCGGGTCAGCCAGGTCTCGCCGGATTCGCGGTTCCAATGTTCCACCGCGCCGCCGGGATGGCTGATCTCATAGGGCGACATCGCCGCGTCGCCGACGAAGATCGCCCGCCAATCGGCGCCATGGCTGCGCAACAGATCCCAGGTCGGGGTCTGCGCCTGCCAGCGCCGGGCATTCTCGCGCCAGACGCCTTCATAAAGGCAATTGTGGAAATACCAGCATTCCAGATGGCGAAACTCGGACCGCGCGGCCGAGAACAGGTCTTCCATCACCTTCACATGCGCGTCCATGCTGCCGCCCACGTCCAGAAACAGCAGCACCTTCACCGCATTGCGCCGCTCGGGCCTTGTTTCCACCTCAAGCCAGCCCTGCCGCGCGGTCGAGCGGATGGTCTCGTCCAGATCCAGCTCTTCCGCCGCGCCATCGCGGGCCCAGCGGCGCAGCGCCCGCAGCGCCACCTTGATGTTGCGCGTGCCGATCTCGACCCGGTCGTCCAGATCGCGGAATTCGCGCCGGTCCCAGACCTTGACGGCCCGCTTGTGGCGGCTTTCGTCCTGCCCGATCCGCACCCCTTCGGGATTGTAGCCATAGGCGCCGAAGGGCGAGGTGCCTGCGGTGCCCACCCATTTCGAGCCGCCCTGATGGCGGCCCTTCTGCTCGGCCAGGCGCTGACGCAGCGTCTCCATCAGCTTGTCGAACCCGCCAAGCGCCTGAATTTCGGCCATTTCCTCGGGCGTCAGATGCTTTTCGGCCAGTTTGCGCAGCCAGTCTTCGGGCAGATCCAGCGCATCAAGCAGCTGCGCATCGCTGAGGCTTTCCAGCCCGGAAAAGGCGGCGGCGAAGGCGCGGTCGAAACGGTCGAGATGGCGCTCGTCCTTGACCAGCGCGATGCGGGCGAAATGGTAGAAAGCCTCGACATCGGGGCCTGTCAGCCCCGCCGCCAGCCCTTCCAGAAAGGCCAGATGCTCGCGCGGCGAGACCGGCACGCCTTCGCGGCGCAGGGCGTCGAAGAAGGGCAGGAACATCGGCCCCTCCGGCCTAGCGCATCGGGCGGCGCGCGCTCATGGGGCGGCGCTGCGCGCGATGACGATGGTCAGGATCAGGCCCAGGATCGCGAAGGCAATGCCATAGGTGGCGCCATATTGCGCCAGGTCGGCCGGCTTGCCGCCACGCCGCTTTGCGGTTGCC
Organism: Xinfangfangia pollutisoli; assembly: GCF_020179405.1. Classification (GTDB taxonomy): domain Bacteria; phylum Pseudomonadota; class Alphaproteobacteria; order Rhodobacterales; family Rhodobacteraceae; genus Pseudogemmobacter; species Pseudogemmobacter pollutisoli. The sequence continues at coordinate 10,609 of NZ_JAICBZ010000051.1, forward strand.
GCGCCAAGAATGGCCCCCAGAATGAAGCCGCCGATCACGATCATGGTTCAAGCCCCCGGTCTTCCGCCCGGGGCCGGCGGCCGGATCAGCCCCCGAAGCCCCATTGGCCGCCAAGTGCCGCAATCTCGCGCTGGCGGGCGCGGATCTGGGCCTCGGTGCCGAAGCCATAGCGCGCGGCCGCCCGGCTGTCCACCCGCAGGGCCTCGGCCGCGTCGGGCCGCCCCAGCGCCTCAAGCGCCTGGGCCTTGATCAGCTGCACCGTGGCCAGAAGCGCGTGGTTCTGTGCGGCGCGGATCGCGGGCAGGGCGCGGTCGGCCAGCTGCGATGCCTGATCGGCCTGACCGGCGGCCAGGGCCAGCGCGGCAAGCTGCATGTCGATATGGGCGACATGGATCGCACCGCCCGGCAGGCCGCGATAGAGGGTCGCGGCGGCCGAGAATTCGGCAAGGGCGCGGGCGCGGTCGGTGCCCACGTAAAGCCGCCCGGCGGCGAAATGCGAAAAGGCCAGCCGGCCGTCGCGCCAGCCCTGGGCGCGCGCGATCGACAGTGCGCGTTCGGCGGCGGCGCGGCGCGTGGCCTGCGACTGGCCGCCCATCAGTGCGGTCTCGACCGCGGTGATCCAGGCCCGCGGCGTCGGCGACAGATCGGCGCCGCCCTGGCCCGGACCGCCCGGGTTCTCGCGCGCCATCACCGCCCCGATCCGGGCCTGAACCTCGGCGCGCGACATGCCCGAGGACAGGTCCGGCGCGTAATAGGCGCGCAGGATCGTCATGTCGAAGGGGGTCAGCACCGAGTTGAAATTGTCATCGTTGAAGACGCTGTCCGACAGGCGGTACAGATCGTTCAGCGGGCCAAGCGCCTGGGCGGTTTCCTCATGCAGACAGTCGCGCACCTCTTGCGGGCTGGCATCCGAGGGGGCGAAGATCGCGACATGCTGGCGCTGGGCGACATTGGCCCAATCCACCGCGGCACTGCCGCGCTTGGCCTTGTATTCGGCCAGCGAGCTGACATTCGGCACCACGAAACAGGCGGCGGTGGGCGCGGCGCGGCGAAGGGCGGCCTTGGGGTTGAAGTCGATGGTGATCGAGGCGCGTTCGCCCGGCTGCGCGGGGCGGATGTCGATCCCGGCTTCCGAGCGGAAGCGGGCGATGACGCGGGTCAGCTCGGCTGCGGCCCCGGGCGGCACCTGGCCGCTGAGCGCCACGGTTACCGGGCCTTCAAAGCGCGAGAACGTGTCAAGCCGGCGCCCGGATTCCAGGGCGAAGGTCAATTCCATGAAGGTGGCGGCCATTTCGGCATCGCCATGCTGGCCGGCCATCGGCACCCTGGCCGCGACGGGCGCGGCAAGGAAGGCCGGCGCCGGAAGCGGCGCTTCCGCGCGCATCGCGGCGGCCGGCGGGGCCTTGGTCACCTGGGCGTCAGAGACGGGAACGCAGGCGGAGAGGGCCAGGGTCGCGGCGGCCAAAACGGCCGCAAGAAACGGATCTTTGCGCATGTCGAGGCAGCTTCTTTCATGCGGTTACTGGGGCCGGCGGCCCGAACGGCGCACGATGCCCCCGCATCGCACAGCACCGTCCGGGCCTTGCCGTGGTCCGGCACAGGGGCGCCCGGCCGCGTCCGTCTGGGGGGGCGAGCAGACGTGGTGCCCCCCAGACGGACGAAGCCGTGATCTGCACCGGGGACCTGCCGGGCAGAGGCGCGGAAACCCCCTTGCGCCACCGACCCGGCAGAGAGGCGGGGGGCAAGGGGGGAAGCAAAGCCGAAGGGACACGCGGTCTGCAGCGCCGCCTGCATCGCGGTCTGCGCCAGGCCGCACGGCGCGGCCACCGGGCGGGCCGGTGCGGGCAGGCGGACAGGGGCAGGGCGAAGCGGCATCAGACCATGGGTCCCGGACAGAAGATCTTGCGATCAGTGAACAGATCACAAGTGTCGTGATCGGGGCCGGACCATGTCAATTGTAAGGAATCTTGACAGTGGGCTGGAGTCTACCCCTCGCGGTTGACGCCTGACGGGGGACCAGATTTTCGAGCGCGATATCACGCAATATTTCTGAACATTTCAAAAATTGGTCTTACGTGATTAAACTATATCAAGAATGCGGTCGAACCTGCCGTAGCGCAGGCGATTCGTCCCGATGCGGAAAAGCCCGCCAAGCGCCGAAGCGGCGCCAAAAGCCCCGGGGCGGCCCCGGTTTCGCGGCGCCTCTGCCGGGGCGAGCCGCGCCCTATTTGCGCGACAGGAAGGCCAGGCGCTCGAACAGCTGCACGTCCTGCTCATTCTTCAGCAGCGCCCCGTGCAGCTTCGGCAGGATCTGCCGGGGATCGCGCTTCAGATCCTCGGGCGCCAGATCCTCGGCCAGGATCAGCTTCAGCCAGTCCAGCATTTCCGAGGTCGAGGGCTTCTTCTTCAGCCCCGGCGTCTCGCGCACCGCGAAGAATTCGGCCAGCGCGGCCGCCAGAAGCTGTTCCTTCAGCCCCGGGAAATGCACCCGCACGATGGCGGCCAGGGTTTCGGCATCGGGGAAGCGGATGTAATGGAAGAAGCAGCGGCGCAGGAAGGCGTCGGGCAGATCCTTCTCGTTGTTCGAGGTGATGATCACCACCGGCCGATGCTGCGCGCGCACAGTCTCGCCGGTTTCATAGACGTGGAATTCCATCCGGTCGAGTTCCTGCAACAGATCGTTCGGGAACTCGATATCCGCCTTGTCGATCTCGTCGATCAGAAGAACCACCCGCTCGGGCGCGGCAAAGGCCTGCCACAGCTTGCCGCGGCGAATGTAATTTGCGACATCATGCACCCGCGCATCGCCCAGCTGACTGTCGCGCAGCCGGCTGACCGCATCGTATTCGTAAAGCCCCTGTTGGGCCTTGGTGGTTGATTTCACATGCCACTCAATCAGAGGCAGATTAAGCCCCGCCGCCACCTGGCGCGCCAGCTCGGTCTTGCCGGTTCCGGGCTCTCCCTTCACCAAGAGCGGGCGCTGCAACGTGACCGCCGCATTGACCGCAAGCGTCAGGTCCGGAGGGGCGACATAGCCGGCGGTCGAGGTAAATTTCATAGCGTCATCAACACAGTGTTTCCTGGGGCCGGTTAACCCTAGCCGCCTGAACAATTTGTCGCAACCGCTAGTGACATTCCCGGGAACAAGGTCTATACGCGCCGCCAACAGGAGCGCGCGCATGACAGAAGCCCACCTGTCGGTCCGTGCCGGCAACATGGAGAATGCTGCGATGAAGGCCGAAGTATTCCTGCCCGATGACTATCGTCCCGCCGAGGACGAGCCCTTCATGAACGACCGGCAGCTTGAATATTTCCGTCGCAAGCTGATCATCTGGAAGCAGGAACTGATCGGCCAAAGCGCCGAGACGCTGGACAACCTGACCGAAAGCGCGCGCAACGTGCCCGACCTGGCCGACCGCGCTTCGGAAGAAACCGACCGCGCGCTGGAGCTGCGGACCCGGGATCGCCAGCGCAAGCTGATCGCCAAGATCGACGCTGCGCTGCGGCGGATTGAAAGCGGCGAATACGGCTATTGCGAAATGACCGGCGAGCCGATCAGCCTGAAGCGGCTGGATGCCCGCCCGATCGCCACCATGACGCTTGAGGCGCAGGAACGCCACGAGCGGCGCGAAAAGGTGCATCGCGACGACTGATTTTATTCCCGGCTCCGGGGGCTTGCGCCTCGGTTCGGGCAGATGGAAAGTGGCGCCGGGCTTGCAAGGGCCCGGCGTTTTCGTTGCAGAAAGCGAGGATGGGATGAGCCTGACGGACCGGCCGGTCACGGTCTTGGGTGCGGGTGTGGCGGGGCTGGCGGCGGCGCGGGCCCTGGCCCTGCGCGGGGCGAAGGTCACGCTGCTCGACCAGACCGACGCGATCCGCGAAGTCGGCGCGGGCTTGCAGATCTCGCCGAACGGCGCCGCGGTGCTGCGGGCCCTGGGCCTCGGCCCCGCGCTTGAGGCCGCCTCGGTCCGGGCCGAGGCGGTGGAATTGCGCGATGGGCTGGACGGCGGCCTGGTCACGCGGCTGGACCTGGCGCGGCTTCGGCCGGGGCAGGGCTATCATTTCCTGCATCGCGCCGATCTGATCGGCCTGCTGCTGGACGGCGCCCGCGCGGCGGGGGTGGAATTGCGGCTGCTGCAGAAGGCCGCCAGCGTCGATCTGTCGGGGCCGCGGCCGAAGATCGTCATGGCGACCGGCGCGGAAGAGGAAGCGGGCCTGCTGATCGGGGCCGATGGGCTGCATTCGCCCTGTCGCGCGGCGCTGAATGGCACGGTCGCGCCCTTCTTCACCCATCAGGTCGCCTGGCGCGCCGTGATCCCGGCCGAGCCGGGCGCCCGGCCGGTGGCCGAAGTGCATATGGGGCCGGGCAAGCATCTGGTCAGCTATCCGCTGCGCGGCGGCACTCTGCGCAACATCGTGGCGGTTGAAGAACGCCGGCGCTGGGTGGAAGAGGGCTGGTCGCTGCGCGACGATCCGATGGAGCTGAAGCTGGCCTTTGAAAGCTTCTCGCCGCGGGTGCGGGGCTGGCTGGATCAGGTTCAGGATGTCTGGCTCTGGGGGCTGTTCCGCCATCCGGTGGCCCGGCAGTGGCAGCGCATCCTGCCCGAGGGCGCGGTGGCGATTCTGGGCGATGCGGCGCATCCGACCCTGCCTTTCCTGGCCCAGGGCGCCAATATGGCGCTGGAAGATGCCTGGACCCTGGCCGCGGCGCTGGCCGCCGCGCTGGACGGCAGCGGCGGCGACGCCGCGGCGCTGGCCGCCTGGCAGGCCGCGCGCGCCCCGCGCTGTGCGAAGATCGTCGAGGCCGCCAATCGCAATGCCCGCGCCTATCATCTGCGCGGCCCGTTGCGGTCGCTTGCCCATCTGGGGCTGAAGCTGGGGGGCGCGGTGGCGCCGGGCGCGGCGCTGTCGCGCTTCGACTGGATCTATGCCGCCGATGTGACCCAAGGCCCCGGCTGAGGCGCTTTGCCGCTTTTGCGCCGCGGCGCTTTCGGCTAGGCCTGCCGGCATGGAGCTGACGGTCCGCAATCTTTCGGTCGCGCGCGGCGGGATCACCGTGCTGGAAGGCCTGGGCTTCACCCTGGCCCCCGGCCGGGCGCTGGTGCTGCGCGGGCCGAATGGCGTGGGCAAGACCACGCTTTTGCGCACGCTTTGCGGCCTGCAACCCGCGGTGCGGGGCGAAATCGCCGCGCCGCCCGAGGGGCTGGCCTATGCCAGCCATGCCGATGGGCTGAAATCCATGCTGGATGTGCGCGAGAATCTGGCCTTCTGGGCTGCCGTCTTCGGCACCGGCCCCGCCGCTGTCGCCCGCGCGCTCGAACGGATGAACCTGTCCACCCTGGCCGCGCGGCGGGCCGCGAACCTGTCGGCCGGGCAGAAGCGGCGGCTGGGCCTGGCGCGGCTTCTGGTCTCGGGCCGGCCGGTCTGGGTGCTGGACGAGCCGACGGTTTCGCTGGATACGGCCTCGGTGGCGCTGTTTGCCGGGGTGATCCGCGACCATCTGGGGCAGGGCGGGTCGGCGCTGATCGCCACCCATATCGACCTGGGCCTGGACGAGGCCGAGATCCTGGACCTGACCCCCTTCCGCGCGGCGACCGGCGCGCTGGCCCAAGCCTGGGGCGACGATCCGTTCCTGGGGGATTTCGCATGATCGCCCTTCTTGCCCGCGACCTGCGGCTGGCGGTGCGCGCCGGGGGCGGCTTTGGCCTGGGCCTGGCCTTCTTCCTGCTGGTCGCGGTTCTGGTGCCGCTGGGCGTCGGCCCCCAGGGCGACACGCTGGCCAGGATCGCGCCGGGCATCCTGTGGGTCGGTGCGCTTCTGGCCTGCCTTCTGTCGCTGGACCGGATCTTCGCGCTGGATTTCGAGGATGGATCGCTGGACCTGCTGGCGACCTCTCCCGTGCCGATGGAGGGGGCGGTGGCGGTCAAGGCGCTGGCGCATTGGCTGGTGACGGGCCTTCCGCTGACCCTGGCCGCACCCGTTCTGGGGGTGCTTCTGTACCTGCCGGGCCCGGGCTACCTGTGGCTCGTCGTCTCGCTGGCGCTGGGCACGCCCGCTTTGTCGGTGATCGGCGCTTTCGGTGCGGCGCTGGTGGTGGGGCTGAAGCGCGGCGGGCTGCTGATGTCGCTGCTGGTTCTGCCGCTTTACGTGCCGACGCTGATCTTCGGCGCCGAAGTGGTCAAGCGCGGCGCGGCGGGGATGGAGGTTGCCACCCCCCTGGCGCTTCTGGCCGGGATCACCGCCGGCGCCCTGGCGCTGCTGCCTTTTGCCGCCGCTGCGGCAATCCGCGTCAATCTGCGTTAGCGGATGACATGATAGGGGTTTGCTCCGAACCTTCCCACATGTAAGCCAAGAGCCATGTCGATCTGGGAATATGCCAATCCGAAGAAGTTCATGCAGACCTCGGCCTGGGCCTTGCCCTGGGCCCTGGCCGCCACGGTTCTGTGCCTGAGCGTTGGGCTGATCTGGGGATTTTTCTTCACGCCTGACGATTACAAGCAGGGAGCGACGGTCAAGATCATCTACCTGCACGTGCCCGCCGCGATGATGGCGATCAACGCCTGGGTGATGATGCTGGTCGCCAGCCTGATCTGGATCGTCCGGCGCCACCATGTCAGCGCGCTGGCCGCCAAGGCCGCGGCGCCGGTCGGGCTGACCTTCACCCTGATCGCGCTGGTCACCGGCGCGCTTTGGGGCCAGCCGATGTGGGGCACCTGGTGGGCCTGGGACCCGCGGCTGACCTCGTTCCTGATCCTGTGCCTGTTCTATATGGGCTATATTGCGCTGTGGTCGGCGGTCGAGGATCCCGATACCGCGGCCGATCTGACCGGGGTTCTGTGCATCGTCGGCTCGGTCTTCGCGGTCCTGTCGCGCTATGCGGTGAATTTCTGGAATCAGGGCCTGCATCAGGGCGCCTCGCTGTCGATGGATGCGAAAGAGAATGTCTCGGACGTGTTCTGGATTCCGCTGGTGATCTGCATCGCGGGCTTCATCCTTTTGTTCGTGACCCTGGTGCTGATGCGGACGCGGACCGAGATTCGCGCCCGCCGCGTCGCCGCCCTTCTGGCGCGGGAGCGGCTGGCATGATGCCCGATCTGGGGAAATACGCCTTCGCGGTGCTGGCCTCTTACGGGGCGACGATCGTGCTGATCGGGGCGCTGGTGGCGCTGTCCTTCCGGCAGCGGGCACGGGTGAAGAAAACGCTGGACGAGGTCGAGGCGCGGGCCGCGGCGCAGACGGGGAAGAACGATGGCTAAATGGTTGCTGGCGGTGCCGCCCCTGGTCTTTGCGGGCCTGGCGGCGATGTTTCTGGTGAAGATGGAGGATGGCCGCAATCCGCAGGACCTGCCCTCGACCTTCATCGGCCGCAGCGCGCCTGCCGTGCCGGCGACCGGCCTGCCGGGCATCGCGCAATTGACCGATGCCGATCTGCGCAAGGGCGAGGTGACGGTGGTCAATTTCTGGGCCTCGTGGTGCCCGCCCTGCCGGGCCGAGCATCCGGTGCTGAAAGAGATGCAGGCCAAGGGCATCCGCGTGGCCGGCATCAACATGATGGACAAGGAAGGCGACGCCAGCGCCTATCTGGCCGAGGGCGGCAATCCGTTCTTCGCGCTGGCGACCGATCCCAAGGGCCGCAACCGGGTGGACTGGGGCGTCACGAACCCGCCCGAGACCTTCATCATCGGCGGCGATGGCACGGTGCTGTTCAAGTTCATCGGCCCCCTGGTGGGCACGGATTACGAGAACCGCTTCGTCCCGGCACTGGCCGAGGCGCTGAAATGACCGGCCGGGCGGCCGGGGCCCCGGGCCTGGTCGCCGCCGCTTTCCTGGCTGCGCTGGCGGGACCGGCCGCAGCCCAGACGCCCCCGCCCGAGTTCTTCGCCGGACTCTACGCGCGGATCGGCCGGGCGGCCGGGGCCGAGCCCGCGCTGCTGGACGATCTGGTGCGGATCGCGCCCGGGCCGGGCGGCGGGCTGGAGTTGCGGGTCTGCCAGCCCGAAGGGGCGCCGGGGGCCGCGCCGCTGGTGCTGCACTTCACCCGCTTTGGCGATGTGACGAACCTGCTGCAGGGCGGAAGCGGGGCGGAGCAGCTGTTCTGCCAGTTTTTCACCGATCTGAACAACGATCCGATCCTGGTCTGCAGCAGCGCCGGCGCGCGCTTTACCCTGACGGCGGATCCCGCGCGCGCGGCAGAGGCCGGTCCGGGCGCCTGCGGCTAGGCCGGGCGCGATCCTTCGACGAAGGATCGCAGGCCCGCGCGCCGCCGGTCAGCCCAGCGCCAGAAGCGCCAGGAACAGACCGAAGACCAGCCATTCCTCAAAGGGCAGCACCGGCAGCGGCGCGCTGCGGCTGCGGGCCTGCATGCGCGGCGGCCTGTCCGGCTCGGGCGGCGGGGTTCGGCGATGATCCATGTGACAGCCCCTATACGATGCTGCCTGCCATCCTGGGGCCAAAGGATGAAGACCTGCTTAAAACGCACAAAGGCCGGGTTTCCCCGGCCTTTGGCTTACACTGTCGCGTCGATCACGAGGCGTCGATCACGAGGCGGCGAGGTTGCGCAGCACGTAATGCAGCACGCCGCCATTCTCGACATATTCGATCTCGATCGCCGTATCGATCCGGCACTTGATCTGGATGACCTTCACCGACCCGTCGGGATAGGTGATGGTGCAGGGCACCAGGCTCAGCGGCTTCAGATCGCCCGCAAGGCCCGCGATCGACACCACTTCATCGCCGGTCAGGTTCAGCGACTTGCGGGTCATGCCTTCGGTGAATTCGAAGGGAATGACGCCCATGCCAACCAGGTTCGAGCGGTGGATCCGCTCAAACGACTCGGCGATCACCGCCTTGACGCCCAGAAGCGCCGTGCCCTTGGCCGCCCAGTCGCGCGACGAGCCCGCGCCATATTCGACGCCGCCGAAGATCACCAGCGGCGTGCCGGCCTCCTGATAGGCCATCGAGGCGTCGAAGATCGAGGTCTGCACCCCGTCCGGCCCCTTGGTATAGCCGCCTTCCACGCCATCCAGCATCTCGTTCTTGATGCGGATATTGGCGAAGGTGCCGCGCATCATCACCTCGTGGTTGCCGCGCCGGGCGCCGTACGAGTTGAAGTCCTTCACCGCGACCTGACGTTCGGTCAGGTACTTGCCCGCAGGCGTGGTCTGCTTGAACGAGCCGGCCGGCGAGATGTGGTCGGTGGTGATCATGTCGCCCAGGATCGCCAGGATCCGCGCGCCCGAAATGTCCGAGATCACGCCCGGCGTCTTGGACATGCCGCGGAAATAGGGCGGGTTCTGGATATAGGTCGAGCTGGCGGGCCAGTCATAGGTCTCGCTGTCGGTGACCTCGACCGCCTGCCACTTCTCGTCGCCCTTGAACACATCGGCATATTTCGACTGGAAGGCCTTGCGGGTCACGGTCTGCTCGACCAGTTCGGCCACTTCCTGATTGGTCGGCCAGATGTCCTTCAGGAACACTTCCTTGCCGTCCTTCGAGATGCCGATCGGATCCTTGGTCAGGTTGATGTTCACGTCGCCCGCGATGGCATAGGCCACGACCAGGGGCGGCGAGGCCAGGTAGTTGGCGCGCACATCGGGGCTGATCCGGCCTTCGAAGTTGCGGTTGCCCGACAGAACGGCGGTGGCGACAAGGTCATTCTCGTTAATCGCCTTCGAGATCGCCGGATCGCCCAGCGGGCCCGAATTGCCGATGCAGGTGGTGCAGCCGAAGCCCGCCAGGTTGAAGCCCACGGCGTCCAGATCTTCCTGCAGGCCGGCGGCGTTCAGATATTCCGCCACGACCTGAGACCCGGGCGCGAGCGAGGTCTTCACCCAGGGCTTGCGGGTCAGGCCAAGGGCACGCGCCTTGCGCGCCACCAGACCGGCGCCGATCATGACATAGGGGTTCGAGGTATTGGTGCAGGAGGTGATGGCCGCGATCACGACCGAACCGTCGCGGATCGTGTAATCCTTGCCCTCGACGGCCGCGGTCTTGCGCGCATCGGCCGCCGGCGCCAGCACGCCGCCGCCCTCATCCACCATTTCCTCGGCCGCGATCGAGGCATCCATGCCGCGGTAATCGGCCACGGTCTTGTAGAAGGACCGCGCGGCCAGGTTCAGCGGCGTATAGTCCTGCGGACGCTTCGGACCCGAGATCGCGGGCACGATGTCGCCCATGTCCAGTTCCAGCGTGTCGGTGTAGATCGGCGCGTAATCCGCACCGCGCCACATGCCGTTTTCCTTGGCATAGGCTTCGACCAGCGCGATGCGGCTTTCCTCGCGGCCGGTGTTGCGCAGGTAGCGCAGGGTTTCATTGTCGATCGGGAAGAAGCCGCAGGTCGCGCCATATTCCGGCGCCATGTTGGCGATCGTCGCACGGTCGGCCAGCGGCAGATGGTCCAGGCCCTCGCCGTAGAATTCGACGAATTTGTTGACCACGCCCTTCTTGCGCAGCATCTGCACGACCTTCAGCACCAGATCGGTGGCGGTGGTGCCTTCCATCATCCGGCCGGTCAGCTTGAAGCCAATGACTTCGGGGATCAGCATCGAGACCGGCTGGCCCAGCATCGCGGCCTCGGCCTCGATCCCGCCCACGCCCCAGCCCAGAACGGCCAGACCGTTGACCATGGTCGTGTGGCTGTCGGTGCCGACCAGCGTATCGGGGTAGGCCACCATTTCGCCGTTCTGGTCGGTGTCGGTCCAGATCGTCTGCGACAGGTATTCCAGGTTCACCTGGTGGCAGATGCCGGTTCCGGGCGGCACGACGCGGAAATTGTCGAACGCGTTCTGCCCCCATTTCAGGAAGACATAGCGCTCCATGTTGCGCTCGTATTCGCGGTCCACATTGGCCTGGAAGGCGCGCGGCGTGCCGAATTCGTCGATCATCACCGAGTGGTCGATGACCAGATCCACCGGCGACAGCGGGTTGATCTTCTGGGCATTGCCGCCCAGGCCCTTGATCCCGTCACGCATCGCGGCCAGGTCGACCACGGCCGGAACGCCGGTGAAATCCTGCATCAGCACGCGCGCCGGGCGATAGGCGATCTCGATCGGGTTCTTGCCGCCCAGCTTGCCCCAATCCGAGAAGGCCTTGATGTCTTCGACGGTGACGGTCTTGCCATCCTCGAAGCGCAGCATGTTCTCCAGCACCACCTTCAGCGCGGCGGGCAGCTTGGCGAATTCGCCCAGGCCCGCAGCCTCGGCCGCCGGGATCGAGTAGAAGGAAACGCTCTGTCCGCCCGCGGTCAGCGTTTTGCGGGTTTTCTGGCTGTCGTGTCCGACGGTGACGGTCATCTCGATGCTCCCTGGAAGGTGAGGTGGCGGTTCAGGCGGCTGCCCCTAAGGCGATGGCTGCAAATCTGTAGCCGAAAGGCCGGCAGGGGACGAGTCGCGGTGTTTGTATGCAATTGTATGCCAAAAATCCAGCCCCCGTTTGCGTGCCGCTTTTCGGTCTTTCGCGCCGCTCACGCAACAGCGGAGTGTATGTGTCGGAACACTCGCAAAACCTTGATTGGCAGAGGGGGCCCGGCCTTTCTATAACCCTAGGACGGGATCAGGGGACCGGGAAAGCAAAGATGCGACAAATGGTCAGTGCCGCCTGCGGCCTGCTGATGGCTTGCGCGCCGGGAATGGCCGCGGCCGAAAGCCTGGTCGTGGTAGAGCTTTTTACCTCGCAGGGCTGTTCGGCCTGTCCGCCGGCCGACGATTTCGTCGAGACGCTGGCCGCCTATCCGCAGGTTCTGCCGCTGTCGCTGCATGTCGATTACTGGGATTACATCGGCTGGGCCGACAGTTTCGCCGATCCGCGTTTTACCGAACGGCAGAAGAACTATGCCCGCGCGGTCGGGTCGCGCACGATCTACACGCCGCAATTCATCATCGGCGGGCAGGATCGGGTCGAGGGCTATTCCCCCGAGGAAACCGCGATGCGGCTGGCCGAGCATCTGGCGCGGCGCTCGGATGTGACGCTGACGGTGACGCGCAAGGGCGACCAGCTGGTGATCCATGCCGATGCCGATCCGCCCTTGGATCAGGCGGTGCGGGTGCAGCTGGTGCGCTATCTGCCGGCCGAGACGGTGACGATCGAGCGGGGCGAGAATGCCGGAAAGACCATCACCTATCGCAATGTGGTGACCAGCTGGGAGCATGTGGGCGATTGGTCGGGGCACGAGCCCTACGAGATCACCGCCCCCGCCCCGGGGCAGGAGCCGGCGGTGGTGATCCTGCAGAACGAAGGCCCTTCCACGATTCTGGCCGCCGCGCGGGCCGATTAGGCGCCCGAAGCTGGGCCTGAATCTGGGCCCGTGACCGGGGCCTGCCTGGCCGATCCGGCCCTTTATCCCGCGTTGCGCGGCGCGCCGCGGCCCTTCCAGCGCCGGTGAATCCAGAACCATTGTTCGGGATGGCGGCGCACCAGCGCCTCAAGACTGTCATTCAGCGCCTGGGTCATCGCTTCCGGTGTGCCGGCCTGGATCGGCGCCTCGACCACGACCTGAAAGCTCAGCCCGTCCGGCTGGCGGATGCCATAGGTCGGCACCAGAAGCGCGTCGTATTTCAACGCCAGCTCGGCCGCCGAAAGCGCGGTCAGCGCGGTCTGGCCGAAGAAGGTCAGCTCGGCCCCGTGCCGCATGCGCTGATCAACCAGCAGCCCCAGCATGCCGCCGCCGCGCAGGTGGCGCACCATATCGGCCAGTCCGGCGCGGCCGCGCGGGAACAGCGGCCGGCCGATCCGCGCGATCGCCCTTTCGTAATGGGCGTTGAAATAGCGGTTGGTCATCGGCATGTACAAGGCGCCGACCCGGTAGCCCCGCGCGATCAGCGCCGCACGCGAGGCGTCGTAATTGCCGAAATGCGCGGTGACCAGAATGACCGGCCGCCCCGCGGCATGGGCCGCGGCCAGCGCCTCGACCCCGTCGCCGGTCAGCGGCAGACTGGCGGCGCGTTCGATGAACTCGGCCCCCGAATAGATCTCGATCACGGTGCGGCCGACATTGTCGGGCACCTGCCGCACCAGCCGCGCGACCTGATCGGGGGGCAGATCGGGCAGGATCATCGCCAGATTGTCGCGAATGCGGCGGCGATAGCCGGCCAGCGGCGCCACGATCCGGCTGACCGCCCAGCCGCACAGCGGCACGCGCCAGCGATAGGGCAGCAGCAAAAGCCCGCCGATCAGCGCCCGAATGGCGCGATCCTGCAGCCAGTGGCGCAGTTTGAACGGCGGGGTTTCGGTCATGTCAGCGTCTGGCAGCCCTGGTTTCGCGATGCCAGACATAAAGACCCGCCCCCACGATCACAAGCGCGCCCACAACCGTCCAGCGGTCGGGCCATTCGTCGTAAAGCACAATCCCCCAGCCCGAGGCCAGCACGATCCCGGCATAAGAGAAGGGCGCCACCAGCGAAGCCTCGGCCAGGGTGAAGGCGCGGATCAGGCACAGCTGCGCCAGCGTGCCCAAGGCGCCGATCAGCAGGAATTGCCACAGATGCTCGGCCGCGATCGGGGTCCAGAACCAGGGCAGCGCCAGGCTGGACAGGGCCGTGCCCGCAGCCCCGCCCCAGATCAGCGCCGTCCAGACCGACTCGCGCAGGCCAAGCGCGCGCGTCAGCAGCGCCGAGCCAGTGTAGCAGATCGCCCCCAGCAGCGGCAGCGTCGCCCAGGCCGACAGCGTGCCGGCGCCGGGCCGGATCACGATCATCGCCCCGACCAGCGCGACCAGGATGCCAGCAATCCGCCGCGGCCCCAGCTTCTCGCCCAGAAACACCGCGGCCCCAAGGCTGATCAGCACCGGCGAGACATCCGAGATCGCCGTCGCCTCGGCCAGACCGATATGCAGAAGCGACAGGAAGAAAAAGCCGATCGCGCCCAGCTGGAAGGCGCCGCGCAGCACATGCAGGCCCGGATGGGCGGTGCGCAGATAGAAGGGCACCCGGCGGTTCAGGATCACCAGCATCACCAGGAACTGGCCCAGAAACCGCACCCAGACCACCTGCGGTGCCGGGTAATGCGCCAGAAGCGATTTCGCCGTCGCATCCATCCCGGTAAACAGCAGGATGGAAAACAGCATCAGCCCGATCCCAAGCGCGGGATTCTGGACAGGCGAAGAAAGCGGCAGGCTGGACATGCCGGCGACCCTAGGCCGGGGCCCGAGCGGCAGCAAGGGGCGATCGGCCGGCCCGCCCGGGCGGGCCTAGTCGTCGTCCTCGGGCTGGATCATGACCAATTCGCCCGAGGCCTCAAGCGTGCGCACCGCGCTGACGATCAGGTTCATCGCCTCTTCCGCATCCTTTTCCTTCACCTTGCCGCGCGCCGCCACTTCTTCGCGGATGCCCTGCGCCATGCGCTGCGAGATATTGGCCAGGATGAATTCGGTCGCGGCCTCGAACTCTTCCTTGCCTTGCGAAAAGGCCATGGCGGCAACCAAGGCGGTCTGGTCGACGATGCGGATGATCTTCGGCACATCGCGCGGCGGAATGCGGGCGGGGATGTGCAGATAGGTGAAGATCGCCTTGCGCACCTGTTCGGCGAAACCGGCATCCTCGGCCTCAAGCCCGGCCAGAACATCGTCGCGCGTGACCTGGGGCGAGATGTTCAGGATCGCCCCCACCCGTTCGACCGGACCCTTGTCAAAGGCCTTGGGCGGCTGGCTGTCCAGTTGCGCCAGGATCGCAAGCCCGATCCGATGCACGGTTTCGGGGTCGACATTGCCGGTCAGCGACACGGCAAAGGCGATGCGCCGCGCCTTGTCGCCCGGCAGTTTCCCCAGAATCTCGGCCGCGCGCTGCACCGGCAGTTTCGACAGGATCACCGCCGCCACCTCGACCGCCTCGTCCAGAATCACCGGAATCAGCTTGTCGGCGGGCAGGGTGATCAGCCTTTCCCAAGGATCGCCCTTGGTGCTGACCCCGGCCTTGCGGCGCAGCCGGCTGGCCGCGGTCTGCGAGATATGGCCGTCCATCACCGACAAGGCACCTTCCAGCCCGCCCGGAAAGGCCATGCCCACCGCTTCCAGCTCGGCCATGAATTCGGCCACCACCGCATCCAGCGTGGCCCGGTCGATCAGCCGCATCGCCCCCATCTGCTCGGCCAGGGCCGATTGCATATGGTCGGGCAGCTGGTTCAGCGGCAGGGGCGTGCCCTCTGCCAGCAGATAACGCACGATCACCGCCGCCTTTTCCCGCGCGCTCAGCACGCGGCGGGCAGGCGGGTCGCCCTGCAGCGCCATCATCCGATGCGCGGGCGAAAGGCGGGCAAGCGGAAGCCCTTCTGCGGCCATGGTCCAGACTCCTTCGGGTCAGGGTCTAGACTGCCAAAGCGGCATTAACAGGGCGTTGCCGCCGGATCAGCCAAAGACGCGGGCGAAGATCGTGTCGACATGCTTGGTGTGATAGCCAAGGTCGAACTTTTCCTCGATCTCGGCCGGCGACAGCGCCGCGGTCACATCGGGATCGGCCAGCAGCTCGGTCTTGAAATCGGCGCCCTTCTCCCAGACCTTCATCGCGTTCCGCTGCACCAGCCGATAGGCATCCTCGCGCGAGACGCCGGCCTGGGTCAGCGCCAGAAGCACGCGCTGGCTCATCACCAGGCCTTTGAACTTGTTCATGTTCTTCAGCATGGTCTCGGGATAGACCACCAGCTTTTCCACCACGCCGGCCAGCCGGTGCAGGGCGAAATCCAGCGTCACGGTCGCATCGGGGCCGATCGCGCGTTCTACGCTGGAATGGCTGATGTCGCGCTCATGCCACAGCGCCACATTCTCCATCGCGGGCACCACCGCCATGCGTACCAGCCGGGCAAGGCCGGTCAGGTTCTCGGTCAGCACCGGGTTGCGCTTGTGCGGCATCGCACTGCTGCCCTTCTGCCCGGGCGAGAAATATTCTTCCGCCTCAAGCACTTCGGTGCGCTGCATGTGGCGGATTTCGATGGCGATGTTTTCCATCGAACTGGCGATGACGCCCAGGGTGGCAAAGAACATCGCATGCCGGTCGCGCGGGATGACCTGGGTCGAGATCGGCTCGGGCGTCAGGCCCAGCATCTTGCAGACATGCTCTTCGACGCGCGGGTCGATATTGGCAAACGTGCCGACCGCCCCGGAAATCGCCCCGGTGGCGATCTCTTTGCGGGCGTTTTCAAGCCGTTCGCGGCCGCGCTTCATCTCGGCATAGAAGCGGGCGAAGGTCAGGCCCATCGTGGTGGGCTCGGCATGGATGCCATGGCTGCGGCCGATGCGGACCGTGTCCTTGTGTTCGTAAGCCCGCGCCTTCAGCGCCGCCAGAACCCGGTCGATGCCGGCCAGCAGCAGATCGGCCGCGCGGGTCAGCTGGATGTTCAGCGTGGTGTCCAGGACGTCGCTGCTGGTCATGCCCTGATGGACGAAGCGCGCCTCGTCGGCGCCGACGATTTCGGCCAGATGGGTCAGGAAGGCGATGACATCATGCTTGGTGACCGCCTCGATCTCGTCGATCCGGGCCACGTCGAAAGTGGCATCCTTGGCCTTCCACACCGCCTCGGCGTTTTCCTTCGGGATCACCCCCAGCGCGGCTTGCGCGTCGCAGGCATGGGCCTCGATCTCGAACCAGATGCGGAAGCGGGTCTCGGGCGACCAGATGGCGACCATGTCGGGGCGGGAATAACGCGGGATCATCGGGGCCTCCGGGAAATGTCGGGCAGGATTTTCGGATCTGCGGCCCCCTTAGGCCCTTGGGGCCGGCCGCGCAAGCGGGCGCGCGTGAGGGATTGCTTAACCCGGTGCGGCGATGCTGGGGCAAAGGTCAGGGCGGATCGGGCGATGGTGGCACAGGCAAAGGCGCGGGATCGGGGCGAGGCGAAGCCGGCCTTGCAGCGGCTGGACTGGGTCCTGGCCGGGTTCGAGGCGCTGACCCAGGGCGGGGCCGAGGCGGTCAGGGTGGAACCTGTGGCAAGGGCGCTGGGGGCGACGAAGGGTTCTTTCTACTGGCATTTCAAGGATCTGCGGGCGCTTCATCAGGCGATGCTTGAAGCCTGGGAAGGCCTGGCCGCGACCGAGATCACCGCGGCCGTCCGCGCATCGGACCTGCCTGCGCGCGAGCAGCTGTTCCTGTTGGTCGACCGCGTCTCGCGCATTCCCGAGGCCGAGGCGCAGGGGCGCGCGCTGGAACCGGCGCTGCGCGACTGGGGGCGGGTCGATCCGCTGGCGCGCGCGGTTCTGTGCCGGGTGGATCGCAAGCGGCTGGCGGATCTGGCCGATTTCCTGGCCTGCGCCGGGCTGATGCCCGACAAGGCCGAAGAGGGCGCGGCGCTGTTCTATGGCGCGATGATCGGGCTTGCGGCGCTGCGCGACACCGCCGGCACGCCGATGCGGCCGGCCCTGCAGGCGGTGGCGGAAGGGATTCTGGGCATGCGGGGCTAGGCGGGGCGCCTTAGGCCAGAAGCCGCGGATCGAAAGGATAGCGCGTCAGGTTCTCGCATCCGGTTTCGGTGATAAGCACCTGATCTTCCAGCTTGATCGAGAAATCCCCGCCCTCGGGGCTGACCAGCGCCTCGACGCACAGCACCATGCCGGGCTGCAATTCGGCCTCGAAGGCGCCGTCCACCCAGGCATCGGGATAGGGCACGAATGGCCATTCGTCGCACAGGCCCACGCCATGCATCTTGCAGGAGTATTTCTGCTTCCAATACTGGTCTTCCAGCCGGTGGCCGCCGAAGCACAAGTCACGGATCGTCGCGCCCGGTTTCAGCCGCGCCTGATGGTCGTTGATATGGTCCAGCGCGTGCTGCATGGCCGAGATCATCGCATTCGAGGGCCGGCTGTCGCCGATCCACCAACTGCGCGAGATGTCGATGCAGATGCCATAGCAGCCGATCAGGTCGGTATCGAAGGCAACGATTTCATCGGCTTGCACGATGCGCGGCCCGCATTCCTGGAACCACGGATTGGTGCGCGGACCCGAGGCCAGCAGCCGGGTCTCGATCCATTCGCCGCCGCGGCGGATATTGCCGCGGTGCAACTCGGCCCAGATCTCGTCCTCGGATATGCCGCCCTTCGGCACTTCGCTGCGGGCGAAAGCCTCCATCTCGGCGATCGCGGCCTCGCAGGCGTGATGGGCGCAGCGCATGGCCAGGATCTCGTCCGGCCCCTTGATGGCGCGGGTCCGTTCGGTGACCTCTTCGCCCTCCATCACCTCAAATCCCTTGCGTTCCAGCGCCTTGAGCCCGGCGACCATGATCTTGTCAACGGCAAGACGGCGATTGCGGCCGGCATGGGTCCGCATCACCTCATCCACCTGATTGGCGAAGGCGGCCGCATCGTCGCCGCCCTTGTCGCCCGAGACGGCATAGAAGAAGGACGCGCCCGAGCGCAGTTCCTTGACCAGCGGATTGAAGCCCACCAGGAAGGGCGCGTTCTTGTATTCCCAGATCACCATATGGCCGTCGGCGCAAAGAAGAACGGCCCGGAAGGGATTGTGACTGTTCCACAATTGCATGTTGGTGGTGTCGGTCGCGTAGCGGATGTTCAAGGGATCGAACATCAGCAAGCCGCCATAATCGCGGTCGACCAGCGCCTGGGTCAGCCGCTTCCAGCGGAATGCGCGCATCGCCTGCAGATCGGGTGCGACCAGACCCGCCGCCTGCCATTCGGCGAAGGCCAGCTGGGTCGGGCCGATTTCCACCCGGTCATTGTCATTCGGCGTGCCATCGGCCAGGCGGTCGGGGCGGGTCGGGTCGATCTTGCGGCGGGTGCGGGCGTAGCTGTCGGTCATGGCGGCCTCCGGGTCCGCGGCCAAGGCTGGGCGCAGATCCGGGCCGCGTCATGCCGGAAGGCGACAGATCATGTCGCCTTCCGGCGGGGTATCTTGCGTCTTCCTTGCGTCTTCCTTGCGTCTTCCTTGCGTCTCTACCGATGCGGGGGCGAAGCCCGCCGGTTCAGGCCTTCAGCGCCTCGGCCCGGGCCGCCACCGCCTGATCGGCCTCGCGCCCCGTCACCTCTTGCAGATGGTCGAAACCCGCGCTGAAGAAGCCGACCGCCAGCGTCTGCGAGCGCAATTCGGTGATCATCCCCTGGCAGTCGGCTTCGGGGATCAGCGCCGTCACCTCGTCCCAGCCTTTCCAGCCGGGCTTGGCGTCAAAGCCCAGCAACTGGCCGCGCCGGGCGGTGGCGATGCGCTGGGCGCGCGGGGTAAAGTCGGAGGGGACCGAGATCACCACCTGCAGCACCGGTTCCAGCAGAACCGGGCCGCAATCGGGCAGGCTGTCCTGCATCGCCTTGGCGCCGGCCTTCTGGAAGGCGAAGTCGGAACTGTCGACGGCATGCGCGCTGCCATCGGTCAGGACCACCGACAGATCGACCACCGCAAAGCCCTTGGGCCCGCGCCGCAGCGCCTGTTCCACGCCCTTCTGCACGGCGGGAATATAGGCCTTGGGCACCGCCCCGCCGGTGACCCGGTCCGAGAATTGAAAGCCCAGGCCGCGGGCCAGGGGGGCGATTTCAAGATGGATGTCGGCGAATTCGCCATGGCCGCCCGACTGCTTCTTGTGCCGGGAATGGCAGCTGGCCGGCCGGCTGATGGTTTCGCGATAGGCGATGGCCGGGCGGGCGCTGCGCAGGGTCAGGCCGAAATCGGTTTTCAGCCGCGACAGGGCGATCTGCAGATGGATCTCGCCCTGGCCCTGCAGCAGCGTCTCGCCGGTTTCTGCGACCGCGGCGGTGGACAGGCCGGGGTCTTCGTCGGTCAGCCGCGCCAGCGCGGTGGAAAGCCGTGCTTCGTCGGCCGGATGCGCGGCGCGGATCGCCACGGCATGCAGCGGTGCGGGCGGGGCGGGCCAGTCGGGCATCGGCACGGCGGCGGTCTCGGTCAGCACCTCGCCCGCCTTTGCCGCCGACATCCGGCCCAAAGCCACCACCTCGCCCGCGCC